>DATBJF010000030.1:0-41975 GCA_036556545.1 Candidatus Methylomirabilota bacterium | reverse complement strand
GCCTCCGTCAACGAGAGCGCCATCACCGGCGAGAGTGCGCCCGTGATCCGCGAGGCCGGCGGCGACCGGAGCGGCGTCACCGGCGGGACGCTCGTGCTCTCGGACTGGCTCGTCGTTCGCGTGACGGCCGACCCCGGCGAGTCGTTTCTCGACCGCATGATCGGCCTAGTTGAAGGTGCGAAGCGGCAAAAGACGCCGAATGAAATCGCCCTCGACATCCTGCTGGCGGGCCTGACCATCGTGTTCCTGCTCTCTACCGCGACCCTGCTGCCGTACTCGATCTTCGCCGTACAGGCGGCCGGCCAGGGGACGCCGGTGACGGTGACCGTGCTCGTGGCCCTCCTCGTGTGCCTGATCCCGACGACGATCGGCGCGCTGCTGTCAGCCATCGGCATCGCCGGCATGGACCGCATGATCCAGAAGAACGTCATCGCCATGTCGGGTCGGGCCGTCGAAGCCGCCGGCGATGTCGACGTGCTCCTGCTCGACAAGACCGGCACGATCACGCTCGGGAACCGGCAGGCGACGGCGTTCCTGCCCGCCGAGGGGGTGACCGAGCAGGCGCTGGCCGACGCCGCGCAGATCGCCTCGCTCTCCGACGAGACCCCGGAGGGACGCTCGATCGTCGTGCTCGCGAAGGAGAGGTACAACATCCGTGAGCGCGACATCGCGCGGCTCGCCGCCACGTTCGTGCCGTTCAGCGCGCAGACGCGGATGAGCGGCGTGAACATGGACGGCCGGCAGATCCGCAAGGGCGCGGCCGAGGCGATCGAGGCTCACATCGGCGCCCTGGGCGGCGCCATGCCGGCGGCTGTCCGCGCGACGGTGGACCAGATCGCCAAGCAGGGCGCCACGCCGCTGGTGGTCTGCGACGGCAAGCAGGTGCTGGGTGTCGTGCGGCTCAAGGACGTCGTCAAGGGCGGCATCCGTGAGCGATTCACGCAGCTGCGCCGGATGGGCATCAAGACCGTCATGATCACCGGCGACAACCCGCTCACCGCTGCCGCCATCAGCGCCGAGGCGGGCGTGGATGACTTCCTCGCCGAGGCGACGCCCGAGGCGAAGCTGAAGCTCATCCGGGACTACCAGGCGCAGGGGCGGCTGGTGGCCATGACCGGTGACGGCACCAACGACGCGCCGGCGCTGGCGCAGGCCGACGTGGCGGTGGCGATGAATACCGGCACGCAGGCGGCCAAGGAAGCCGGCAACATGGTGGATCTCGACTCCAACCCCACGAAGCTGCTGGAAGTCGTCGAGACCGGCAAGCAGATGCTGATGACCCGCGGCGCGCTCACGACCTTCAGCATCGCCAACGACGTCGCCAAGTACTTCGCGATCATCCCCGCCGCCTTCGCGAGCACGTACCCGGCACTCGGCGTGCTGAACGTCATGGGGCTGGCGACCCCTCAGAGCGCGATCCTCTCGGCCGTCATCTTCAACGCGCTCATCATCATCGCGCTCATCCCGCCGGCGCTGCACGGCGTGCGCTACCGGCCGATCGGCGCCGCCGCCGTCCTGCGCCGCAATCTGTGGATCTACGGTGTCGGCGGCATTCTCATTCCGTTCCCCGGAATCAAGATCGTCGACATGGTCCTGGTCGCGCTGGGGCTCGCGTGAGCGAGTGGCACAGGAGGCCCGTATGCTGACCCACCTTCGAACCGCGATCCTGATGCTCGTCGTCTTGACCGTCGTCACCGGGCTCGCGTACCCGCTGGTGGTGACCGGGATCGCCCAGGTCGTGTTTCCCCGGCAGGCGAACGGCAGCCTCGTCGAGAAGGACGGCAAGGTCGTGGGCTCGGCCCTCATCGGCCAGCCGTTCGACGATCCGAAATACTTCTGGGGCCGTGCGTCCGCGACAGCCCCGTTCCCGTACAACCCCGGCTCGTCGTCGGGCTCCAACCAGGGCCCGCTGAATCCGGCCCTGTCCGAGGCGGTGAAGGGACGCATCGAGGCGCTGCGTGCCGCCGATCCCGGCAACACTGCGCCGGTCCCCGTGGACCTCGTCACCGCGTCCGGCAGCGGGCTCGATCCGCACATCACGCCCGCGGCGGCGCTCTACCAGGCGGGCCGGGTGGCCCGCGTCCGCAAGATCGACGAATCGAAGATGCGCGAGCTCGTCGAGCGACACATCGAGGGACGGCAGTGGGGCATTCTTGGCGAACCGCGCGTCAATGTGCTGGCGGTGAACCTGGCGCTGGACGAAACCGTCCACGCTGGGCGGTAAGTCGCACGTCCCTCCGGCCGCGGCGGCCGTCTCACTCCAGGCATAAAATGAGGCCGCTGCCCGGAGGCCGACGATGACGGACAAGCGTCCGGACCCCGATGCGCTCCTCGCGCGGGTCCAGGAGCAACAGGCCCTCGAGTCGCGCGGCAAGCTGAAGCTCTTCTTCGGCGCCGCGGCCGGGGTCGGGAAGACCTACGCGATGCTCGAGGCCGCGCGCGAGAAGCGTGCGGACGGCGTCGACGTCGTGGTCGGGTACGTGGAGCCCCATGGGCGCGCCGAAACGGAGGCGCTGCTCGAGGGGCTCGAGGTGCTGCCGCCGCGGCTTCTCGAGTACCACGGCGCGACGCTCCGTGAGTTCGACCTCGACGGCGCGCTGGCGCGCCGGCCGCAACTGCTCCTCGTCGACGAGCTGGCCCACACCAACGCGCCGGGCTCCCGGCACACCAAGCGCTGGCAGGACGTCCTCGAGCTGCTCGACGCGGGCATCGACGTGTTCACGACGGTGAACGTGCAGCACGTCGAGAGCCTGAACGACGTCGTGGCCAAGATCACGGGCGTCATCGTGCGCGAGACGATTCCGGATTCCGTGGTCGACCGCGCCGACGAGGTGGAGCTCATCGACCTGCCACCCGACGACCTGCTCGAGCGCTTCCGCGAAGGCAAGGTGTACGTGCCGGACCAGGCGGCGGAGGCGCTGGAGAACTTCTTCCGCAAGGGCAACCTCATCGCGTTGCGCGAGCTCGCCCTCCGGCGCACCGCCGAGCGGGTGGACGCGCAGATGCGCAGCTACATGCGCGATCACGCCATCGGCGCCGTCTGGCCGACCTCGGAGCGGCTGCTGGTGGCGGTGAGCGCGAGCCCGTTGTCGGTACGACTGGTGCGCGCGGCCAAGCGCATGGCCGATCGCCTCGGGGCCGAGTGGTGGGTGGCCTACGTCGAAACGCCGGCCCAGCTGCGGCTCCCGCCGGAGGTGAAGGATCGAGTCGCGCTGACCCTGCGGCTCGCCGAGTCCCTCGGGGCGAAGACGGTGACCCTCAGCGGCACCCGGATGAGCGAGGAGATCCTGGCCTTCGCCCGCCAGCACAACGTGACGCGCATCGTCGTCGGCAAGCCGCAGCGGTCGCTGTGGAAGCGCATCCTGCTCGGCTCGATCGTCGACGCGCTCGTCCAGGGCAGCGGCGACATCGACATCGCCGTCGTCAGTGGCGACAAGGACGAGCCGGCCCCGGCGCCGGTGCGGCGGCGCATGGCGGCCCCGACCAGCTGGTCCGGCTACGGCCAGGCGGTGGCGACGGTGATGGTCGCCACCGGGCTTTCCTGGCTCCTCGTCCCGCGCTTCGAGCTGTCAAATCTAGTGATGGTGTACCTCCTGGGCATCGTGCTCGTGGCGCGGCGTCATGGACGGGGGCCTTCGCTGCTCGCCTCGCTGCTGAGCGTGGCGGCGTTCGACTTCTTCTTCGTCCCGCCGCACCTCACCTTCACCGTGTCCGACGTCCGCTACGTGGTGACGTTCCTGGTGATGCTCCTGGTCGGTCTGGTCATCAGCGGTATGACGATCCGGATTCGTGCGCAAGCGGAGGCGGTGCGCGAGCGCGAGCAGCGGACGGCGGCCCTCTACGCGATGAGCCGCGAGCTCGCCAGCACGCGCGGCGTGGAGGAGCTCGTCCGCATCGCCGTTCGCCATGTCGCCGAGGTGTTCCGCGCGCGCCCCGTCATCTTACTGCCCGCGGACGGCAAGCTGACGACGCGCGGCGAGCCGGACATGGACGCGCCGCTCGACGCCAACGAGGTCGGCGTCGCGCGCTGGGTGTTCGAGCATCGCCAGCCGGCGGGGCAGGGAACGACGACGCTTCCCGGCGCTGCCCGGCTGTACGTGCCGATGCTCGCGTCGCGCGGGTGTGTCGGCGCGCTGGGCATCCGGCCGCGCGACCCTCATGCGTTCGACACGCCTGAGCAGCTCCATCAGCTGGAGACGTTCGCGAACCAGACGGCCCTCGCCATCGAGCGCGCGCGCCTGGCCGAAGAGGCACAGGAGACCCAGGTGCGGGTCGAGACCGAGCGCCTGCGGAACTCGCTCCTCAGCTCGGTGTCGCACGATCTACGAACGCCGCTGGCGACGATCACCGGTGCGGCGAGCACGCTGCTGGAGCAAGGCGCCCGCCTGGACGCCTCCGCCCAGCGCGATCTGCTCGAGTCGGTGCGCGAGGAAGCCGATCGCCTGAACCGGCTCGTCCAGAATCTCCTGGAGATGACGCGGCTCGAGTCGGGAGCGCTCGAGCTCCGCAAGGAGTGGCACTCGATCGAAGAGGTGATCGGCGCCGCGCTCCGGCGGCTCGGCAAGCGACTGGCGGGGCGGCGCATCACGACGCGGGTCCTGCCGGACTTGCCGCTGGTCGCGATGGATGATGTCCTCATGGAGCAGGTGCTGGTCAACCTCATCGACAACGCGCTCAAGTACACGCCGGCCGGCAGTCCGGTCGAGGTCATTGCAACCGCCACCGACCAGGCCGTCACCGTCGAGGTCGCGGACCGTGGCCCCGGGATTCCGGCCGGCCAGGAAGAGAAGGTCTTCGAGAAGTTCTACCGTGGCCAGCCGGGCGACGGCCGGGGGGCCGGCCTCGGGCTCGCCATCTGCCGCGGGGTGGTCCGGGCCCACGGGGGGCGCATCTGGGCCCAGAATCTGCCGGGCGCCGGTGTCGCCTTCCTCTTCACGCTGCCGCTGACCGAGGCGCCGCCGGTCGTGCGTCCGGCCCATGAGTGACCCCGTCGTCGTTCTCATCGAGGACGAGCCGCAGATCCGCCGCTTTCTTCGAACGACGCTCGGCAGCCAGGGCTATCGACTCTTCGAGGCGGGCACCGGCGTCGACGGCCTCGTGGAGGCGGCCTCGCGCCAGCCCGACGTCGTCATCGTGGATCTCGGACTGCCCGACATCGACGGGCTCGAGGTCATCCGGCGCCTGCGCGAGTGGAGCACGATCCCCATCATCGTGCTGTCGGCGCGCGGCCAGGAGGCCGACAAGGTGGTGGCACTCGATCTCGGCGCCGACGACTACGTGAGCAAGCCGTTCGGCGCCGACGAGCTGCTCGCGCGCGTCCGCGTCGCGCTCCGGCACAAGGCCGGCGTCGCCCGCGAGGACGCCGTCTTCACGACGGGCGACCTGCGCGTCGACCTGGGGCGCCGCCACGTGTTCGTGCGCGATCAGGAGGTGAAGCTGACGCCAACCGAGTACCGCCTCTTGACGACGCTGGTGCGTCACGCCGGACGGGTGCTGACCCATCGTCAGCTGCTGAAGGAAGTGTGGGGGCCGAACCAGACCGAGGAAGCGCATTACCTGCGCGTTTACATGGCGCAGCTCCGGCGGAAGATCGAAGTCGATCCCGCGCAGCCGCGATACCTGCTCACGGAGCCCGGCGTCGGCTATCGGCTTGCCGCCGAATAGGGCGGCGCGCGGAACGCCTTCGCCGGCGCGGTATCATGGAGCGTCATGCGCCCGCCGGACCTCCGCCACAACATGATCGCCCTGGGCGCGGACTACGGGCTCTTCCTCGTCGCCATGTCGTTCGCGTCGCCGGCCACGATCCTGCCCGCGTTCGCCGCCTCGCTCGGTGCTCCGAACGTCGTGATCGGCGCCATCCCGGCCGTCATGACGCTCGGCTGGTTCCTGCCGCCGCTGTTCGCGGCCGCGCACACCGAGAGTCTCCCCCGCAAGCTGCCGTTCGTCCTGCGCTACACGGTGTGGGAGCGCGTGCCGTTCGCCGTCCTCGCCGCCGCCGCGATGTGGCTGGCGCCTGCGTGGCCGGTGCTGATGCTCGCGGTGCTGCTCGCGATGCTGGTCGTCATCACCGGCGTCGGCGGCGCGCTGACGCCGGCGTGGATGGACATCGTCGGCCGCGCGGTGCCGGTGACCATGCGCGGCCGCTTCTTCGCCTTCACCGCGGTGGCGGCGGCGGCCGCCGGCCTCGCCGGCAGCGCGCTGACGACGGAGATCCTCGCCCGCGTGCCGGCGCCGACGTCGTATGCGCTCTGTTTTCTCTGCGCGACCGTCTGCATCTTCGCCTCCATGGCCGCGCTGATGCTCGTCCGCGAGCCGGCCGCCAGCACACCGCCGCCCGCGCGGCCCGCGCTGCGCTCGTATCTGCGGCGCGTGCCGACGCTGCTGCGCGACGATCGGAATCTCCGCTGGTTCCTCGTCGTCCGCTGGTTTTCGATCGTCGGCAGCATGGCCTCCGGCTTCTATGCGGTGCACGCGCTGCGCGCCTTCGAGGCGCCGGCGGCGACGGTCGGCCTCTTCACCGCGCTGCTGCTCGGCGGCTCCATGATCGGCCTGCTCGCGCTCGGCTGGGTCGCCGACCGCGCCGGCTATCGTGTCGTCGTCATGACCGGCATCGTGGCCGCGCTGGCCGCGAACGTCGTCGCGCTGGCGGCGCCATCGCTCACCGCCTTCAGCACCGCCTTCCTGCTGGCCGGGTTGCAGGAGGCGGCGTTTCGCATCGCGTACCCGACGGTGCTGCTGGAGTTCGCGCCGCGGCCGGAGGCGCAGCCGCTCTACATCGGCGTCGGCAACACGGCTATCACGCCGATCGCGTTCGTGGCCCCGATCGTCGCCGGCCTGCTCGCCGATCGCGCGGGCTTTACCGTCGTGTTCGCCGCCGCCACCGTGGCGGGGGCGCTCGCGCTGGCGACGATCGCCCTCCGCGTGCGCGAGCCGCGCCACGCCCGCGCGCTCGTGGAGACGAGCGCCTGAAGGCCCTGCTCGTCGACCTGGACGACACGCTGCTCGATTACTCGGGCGGCGTCGACGCCTGCTGGGAGGCGGCCTGTGAGGTGGCGGCGCCCGGCGTCGAGCGCGTGGCGCTGCTGGCCGCGCTCCTGGAGTCGCGCCAGTGGTTCTGGAGCGATCCCGAGCGCCACCGGCGCGAGCGCGTGGACATGCTGGGCGCGTGGACGAAGATCGCCGCCCGCGCGCTCGAAGTGTGCGGAGCGGCCGACCCGCGGGCGGCGGCGTCGATCGCGGAGGTCTATGCGGCGCGGCGCCGCGCGGCGTGGCGGCTGTTCCCGGAGGCCACGGCGTTTCTCGGGCGACTGCACGCGATGCGCGTGCCGCTGGCGCTGGTCACCAACGGCGACGCCCGGCACCAGCGCGACAAGATCGCGAGCCACGACCTCGCGCGCTGGTTCGACGTGATCCTGATCGAAGGCGAGATGGGCTATGGCAAGCCGGACGAGAAGGTCTACCACCAGGCGCTGCGGCACCTGGGCGTCGCGCCCGGCGACGCGTGGATGATCGGCGACCACCTGGAATTCGACGTCGGCGCGCCGCAACGGCTCGGGCTGCGCGGCGTCTGGGTGGATCGCGCGGGGGCCGGATTGCCGTCGAACGCCGCCGTCACGCCGCACCGGATCGTTCGCGACCTCTCCGGAGTGCTCGGCGAATGAAGCTCGTCCGCGTCGCCATCTGGCTTGCGACCGGCCTCTTCGTCTTCCTCCTCTTCTACCCCCTCGTCATGCAGGTGTGGGACCGCCTCAGCATCACCCCCGGCCCCGCCCTCCCATAGCAGAGCCGGTCGAGAACGCTAACACCGGAGGGTTGGGTGGACGACGGTGGCGGGAGTAGGAGAGAGAAACTGCGAGCCTACTAGAGCGACACGTCCCGAGCGGCGGCTTCGCCGCCGCAATCCTGCTTTCGCTCTGGGGGAGGCATCGGAGGAGGCCACCGAGGCCCCCTCCGAAGCTCTAGCGTCCCCAGCGATACTCGCCGTCCGATCCCGGTCGGCCGCGCCCGCCGCCGCCGCCCTGGTCAGTGCCGCGCTTCGGTCTCCCGCGGCCCGGACCCTTGCGGCCGCCACCCGGCTTGTTTTCGCCCCAGCCTCCCCCGGCGCCCGCGCCGCGACGGCTCTGGCCTCGGCTCGGCTTGTCCCCGAAGCCGCCCCCGGGGCGGTCTCCGAAGCCGCCTCCCGGACCCCGACCTGGCCCAGCCGGCCCACGTCCGGGCCCGGCGCCTGGCCCACGACCGGGACCCCCCGGTCCGCGGCCGCCACCACCGAAGCCGCCGCCAAAGCCGCCTCCGCCGCCGGCCCCGAACCGTGGTCCGCCGTATCCGCCGCCGGCGCCGCCAGGCCGGTCGCCGTAGGGCCGCGGACCACCTGCCGGGCGCGGGGGCCGGGGCCCGCCGGCGCCGCGCGGCGTGGCCTTGTCGACGCGGATCATGCGGCCGTCGAGCTGCGATCCGTTCAGCGAGGAGATCGCCCGCTCGGCCTCCTCGGTGGTGGCCATCTCGACGAAGCCGAAACCTCGAGAACGCCCCGTTTCACGGTCGGTCATCACCGCCGCGGAATCAACGGCGCCGAAGCGCGCGAACGCGGCGCGCAGCCCTTCGGTCGAGGTCGAAAACGAGAGACCACCCACGAACAGCTTCACGGACATGCTCTGGCTCCTTTCGTCTGTCGAATCGATGCTGCCTGAAGTATAGCCGGGTTGCGCCGGCCCCGTCCGCCCGATCCGCGGTATGGCGGTTGCACGTTCGGGGCCGTGGAATGCCGCCAGCACGCAACCAGGACCTGCACGGCAACGTGCCCGACGAGGCGGATGTCGCCATCCTCCTCATCGACGTCATCAACGACCTGGAGTTCGAGGGGGGCGACCACCTGCTGCCGGCGGCGCTCGCGGCGTCCGAGCGGCTTGCCGGCCTCGTGGCCCGCGCCCGGCGGGCGAGAGTTCCCGTCATCTACGCCAACGACAACTTCGGACGCTGGCGGTCGGATTTCTCGGCGCTGCTGACGCGCGTGCTCGGTCGCGATGTGCGCGGCCGACCCATCGCAGAGCGGCTTCGACCGACCGAGACCGACTACGTGGTCCTCAAGCCGAAGCATTCGGCGTTCTTCTCGACGACGCTGGATCTTCTGCTCCGCTACCTCAGGACGCGCACGCTGGTCATCGGCGGCTTCACCGCCGACCGCTGCGTCCTCTTCACGGCGAGCGATGCCTACCTCCGCGATTTCCGGGTGGTGGTGCCGAGCGACGGCGTGGCGTCACTGGATCACGCCGCGAACCGGCTGGCGCTGTCGCAGATGCGCACGCTGCTCGACGCCGACGTGCGACCGTGCCGGGACATCGTCCTCCGCCGCGCCGTCAAACCGCGCGGGCGGGCAGGAGCAGCGTGAGCGCCGTCAGCACCGTCGCCGCCAGCACGGCCTGGACGACGATGCTCCGGGCCTGACGGCGAAGCTGTCCCGTGAGCCAGGAGTCGGTCACCGGCTCCACGCCGTGCTCGGTCTCGCGCGCCCCGCGCGCGGCCAGCCGTACTCACGTCTGGCCTCGCGCCTGGAGTATTCCGAGGGCGCCGACGGCGAAGGGGAGGAATACGAGGAAGCGGGCGCCCTGTGGCGCGTCGCCGAGCACGAGGGCGGCTGCCAGCAGGACCCCGATCAGCAGGGCGACGCCACCGATGAGATAACGGCGGTGCTGCCCGCTCGCTCCGATGTTGCACGCGGCTGGCATGATGCGTGCCAAAGGTATATCACCCTCGGCCAAAATTTCCAGTCCGCCAGTGTCGGGTGCTAGATTCGTCAGGGAATGGACGAGTCAGCCGGCGCCCACGCACGTGAACGACTGATCCGCTGGATGGACGAGAGCCGCGAGGTTCTCTCCGTCCTCGCCGGCCTCGTCGAGTCGAGCCAGCGCGTGACGGCGAAGCTGCAGCACTCCGAGCACGAGACCGAGGTGCTGCGCAAGGAGCTCCACGAGCTGCGCAAGGAGATCTCCGAGCTCCGTGACGAGTCGGGCGAGCGGCAGAAGGCGCACGGCGACGTCCAGAACCGGCTGGCGGAGCTGCAGAAGCAGAACGACGTCCTCAAGCAGGAGAAGGAGGAGGCCGCTCAGGCCTTCGCGCGGCTGCTCGAGACGTTCCAGTCGACCAACCAGATCGCCCAGAAGCTCGGCGTCACCAAGAGCCCGTTCGCGCGCACGGGGGCCGCCACGCCGCCCGCGGCCGCCGCGCCGGCGCCCGCCGCCCCGGCGGCGCCGCACGACTAGGCTACTTCTTCATCCCCTTCGTATCCTTCCGCAGCACGAGGGTGAGGTCGTACTTTGCCTCGACGCGCGGCTGCGGGTTGAAGACGGCGACCCATATCGCCACGAAGTCGCGACCGATCCCGGGAATAGCGGTGCCCTCGGCGGTGAACGGGCGAGCCTCGATCTTCGCCGACGTCCGGTGCGGCTGCGGAACCGTCACCACCCAGCCCGTCTCCGCCGCCACGCCATCCACGCTGAGCCGGGTCTCGAGTCCGTGCGCGTCCTTCAGCTCCGGTGAGAGCTGGACGAAGCGCGTGGTGAGCGCCGGCAGCTTGAAGGAGAATTTGTGCTCGGCGAAGCGCTCCTTGTCGGCGAGCAGGCGCTGCGGCTTCTGGTCGCTGTCGCCCAGTCGCGCCGTGGGGCGGCGGAAGATGCGGGTGTCGTCCTTGGTGTGGACGATGCGCGCGTCCACCCAGGGGCCGGCGTCGGGCAGGGCAGCCAGCAGCACGTTCTTGATGAAATCGGGATAGGTATCGGCGAGCCGGCCGTCCGTGAGCAGGTACTCGAAGATCTGCGCGCCAACCGAAGCTCCGGGCGCGGATTTCAGGCGATTGAGGGCGTTGCTCACGCAGCCCGGATTCTGCTTCTCGACGTGGTCCACGAGGATCGAGTAGCCGTAGGCGAGCAGGCCATCCTCGTACTCGTGGCTCTTCTGCATCGGCACCGACAAGAGGTAGGAGTACTTCGACAGCTCCTCGCGCACGGCGTCGGGGAACGTCGTCCCGCGCCATCCCGACCATCGCGCCCAGGCCGCCAGCCACCACTGGGCGGTCTCGTCGAACGAGGCGTCGGCGCCGCTGGCCGCCGCCGGCGCCACGGGCTCGGCCGGCTTCGGCTTCATGGTGCGCGGCTCCGCGGCGGGCGCGCGCGGGGCCGGCGGCGGCGATGGCGGCGGTGGCGGCGCGACGACGGGTGGTGGCGGCGCAATGGGCGGCGCCGGTGCGGCCACGACGACTTCGCGCGTGGGCACAGGCGCCGGCGGCGCCTCGACCACGGGCGGCGGTGCCGGGGCGGGTGGTGGCGGTGGTGTCTGGCCCGGGCGAAGCAAGCGACCGCGAGCGGCGGCGACGGCGAGCGGCCGCCCGAACGCCGCCGACACGTTGGCCTCGAGCCGGGCGAAGCGCTCGTCGTCGACGCGGTCGGCGCCTTCCAGCATCGTCAGGAAATCGGAGAAGGCCCGCACGCGAGCGGTGAGCTCCTGCGCCTGGTGGAGATTCGTCTCGTTGAGCGCCATGACGGCGGCGTGAAGGTCGCGCGCCTGCAGCTGACAGTCGACCAGCGGCGTGAACTGCGCCTCGTCCAGATGACGGACGCCGAGCACGACGTCGAGCACGTCGATCACGGCCCTGCGCGCCTGCTCCAGAGCGGCGTGGCGGCGCCTGGCTTCCAGGGCGGCTGCGATGGCGCGGAGCAACGGCGCCAGGCTCGTGACGGTGTCGACGGTGGCCGGGACGGCGATCCCGACCGCCTGGGCCGCGGCGGCGACGTCGCCGCAGAGCTCCATGGACTGCGTTCGCAGCTGCGAGAGCTGCTCCACCAGCGACTCGGTGGGCGGGGCGCCGCCGTCCTGGAGCTCGCGGGCGGCTTCCGAGAGCTTCGCGCCAAGGTCGGCGAAGCGCCCGGTGAGGCCGGCGAGCTGGCGATCCAGTTCCTCGACGTTGACGTTCATGAGGGCCAGGCGGCAAAGAAATTTTAGGTGGCGCGGCTCCGATGTGTCAAAGAAATCCCCCCTGGCGCGGGCGCAATGGCACGTCGCGTGCTTCACCGAACAGCGTGGGCGGTCTTCCGACGTCGCAGCTCGTCTTCTTCGCGATCCTCATCGCCGCCTTCGGCGTCCTCATCACCGAGAAGCTCCGCAACGATGTCGTGGCGGTGCTCATCGTGATCGCCCTCGCCGTGAGCGGCCTGCTTTCGCCCGCGGAGGCGCTGTCGGGCTTCGCCAGCGAGCCGGCCATCGTGGTGGCGGCGATCTTCGTGCTGAGCGCCGGCCTCCATCGAACGGGCGTCGCCGAGAGCCTCGGCCGGCTGATCGGCCGCTGGGCCGGCAACGGCTGGGGACGGGCGATCGCGGTCATCATGCCGTCGGTGGCGGTCCTGTCGGCGTTCACTCACCACGTCACGACCACCGCCGTGATGCTGCCGGTCACGCTCGATCTCGCGCGCGAGAAGAACATCCCGGCCTCGAAGCTGCTCATGCCGCTGTCGTTCGCCGCCTCGCTCGGCACCACGATCACGATCATCGGCGCCCCGGCGTTTCTCATCGCCTCCGAGTCGCTGCGGCAGGCCGGGCGGCCGGGGCTCGGTCTGTTTTCCATCGCGCCGATCGGGCTGGCGCTCTCGGCGGTGGGCACGGCGCTCGTGCTCGTCGCCGGCAAGTTGCTGCTTCCCGAGCGCAAGGGCGCCGAGACCGGTGAGAATCGCTTCCGCCTGGCGGAATACTTCACGGAGCTGACCGTCCTCGACGACTCGCCGTTCCGTGACAAGACCGTCGACGAGATCGAGGCCGAGAAGACGTACGAGCTGAGCGTGGTGGGGGTGGTGCGACACGGGCGGCGGCTGCGGGGTGCGCCCGGCGACACGCGCGTCAAGCCCGGCGACGTGCTGCTCGTGCGCGCGACGCCCGAGGCCATCGCCGCCATTCGCGAGGAGCCGGGCGTCGAGCTGCACCCCGTGGCCCAGTACCAGCCGGCCGACGACGCCGGCGACCGCGAAGAGGATCCGGCCGAGCGCCTCGTGCAGGCCGTGGTGGCGCCCGGCTCCGAGCTGGCCCGTCGCACGATCGCAGAGGTGGACTTCCGCCGTCGCTACGGCGCCATCGTCGTCGGCCTGTGGCGCCAGGACGGCTGGCTCGACGACGAGCTCTCGCGCACGCGGCTCCGCGCCGGCGACGTGCTGATCCTCCAGGGGGACGACGAGGCGCTCGCGCGCGTGAGCGCCGCGCCCGGCATCCTGATGCTGGTACCGTTCCACGGCGAGGGCCGCGTGCGACGCAAGGCCACGGTCGCAAGCGCCATCATGGTGCTGACCGTGCTCGCCGCGGCCTTCAACGTGATGACCCTCGAGGTCGCCGGGCTGGCCGGCGCGGTGGCCATGGTCCTGACCGGCTGTCTGACGGGCGGCCAGGCCTATCGCGCGATCGACAGCCGGATCTACGTGTTCATCGCGGGCGCCATTCCGCTCGGTCTCGCCATGAAGGCGAGCGGCGCCGCCGAGACACTGGCGCGATCGTTCCAGGGCGTGATGCAGGGCTGGAGTCAGCCGCTCGTCCTGCTGGCGCTCTTCGGCGTGGTAGCGGTGGTCACGCAGTTCATGTCCGACTCCGCGACGACCGCGCTCTTCGCGCCGGTGGCGGTCGCGCTCGCGCAGGCGCTCGACCGGCCGCCCGAGCCGTACGTGGTGAGCGTGGCCATGGCGTCGGTGGTGGCCTTCCTGACGCCGATCGGCCATCACGGCAATCTGCTGATCTACGGGCCGGGCGGCTATCGCTTCGCCGACTTCATCCGCGTCGGCGCGCCGCTCACCGCGCTCGCGGCGGTGATCGTGGCCTTTCTCGCTCCGCTGCTCTGGCGCGGCTGACGTACGGCGCTGTCCGGTACCGGGGGGCCGCGGACCGTCGCCGTACGCGCGGGCTTATGATGAGCGGGTCATGGGCGATCGGGTGGCGATCTCCGTCATCGGCGTGCTGTCGTTCGCCATCGTGTTCGTGGTGGGCGCGCTGCTGCTCGGCCACGAGCCGGGCCGGCCGTGGAGCGCCGAAGTGGCCGCGCTGCCCGCGCTGAACGCCGCGCTCAACGCCACCAGCGCCGCGCTGCTCGCCCTCGGCTGGGCGGCCGTGCGGCGGCGGCGAATCGCGCTCCACCGTGCGTGCATGCTCGGCGCGTGCGGCGTCTCGACGCTGTTCCTGGTGTCCTACGTGACCTATCACTATCTCGCCGGCTCACGGCCGTTCACGGGACAGGGATGGATCCGATGGGTGTACTTTCCGATCTTGATCTCGCACATCGTGCTGGCGGCGGCCATGGTGCCGTTCGTGCTCACCACCGCGTACCGCGCGCTCTCGGGCGACTTCGTCCGCCACGTCCGCATCGCCCGCCTCACGCTGCCCGTCTGGCTCTACGTCTCGGTGACCGGCGTCCTCGTGTACCTGCTCCTCTATCGCCTTTCCTGACGCTCAGAGCAGCTCGCCCCTCGCGATGGTCACGGCCTGGCCGGAGAGGATGACGCGATCGGCGTCCACCTCGGCGCGCACGACGCCGCCGCGCGCCGAGAGCTGGCGCGCGGTGAGACGCGACCTCCCGAGCCGTGACGCCCAGAGCGGCGCCAGGCAGCAGTGGGCGGAGCCGGTGACGGCATCCTCGGGAATGCCCGCGCGCGGCGCGAAGAAGCGGGACACGAAGTCCACGCCGTCGGTGGCGGCACGGGCGGTGACGATCACCCCGCGCGTCTCGATGGCGGCGAGGGCGACGAGATCCGGGACGACCGCGCGGACCATCGCCTCGTCGTCCACCTCGATCACGTAGTCGAGGCGATTGCGGCCGACCCAGCGCGCCTTGACGCCGATGGCGTCCAGCAGCCCGACGGCCGGCGCGGCGGCAGCGGCGATCTCGGCCGGCATCTGGAGCGCGATCCAGCCGTCGCGCGAGACGGCGGCGAGCTCTCCACTGCGTGCGGCGAAGCGCGCGGCCGCCCCGGGCGGCAGACGGGCGGTGTCCCAGAGGGCGTGCGCGGCGGCGAGCGTGCCGTGCCCGCAAAGCGCCAGCTCGGCAACGGGCGAAAACCAGCGCAGGCCGAACGGCGCGCGCGCGGCCTCCACGAAGACGGTGGCCGGCAGGTTGAGCTCGGCCGCAACGGATTGCATCCACGCCGGTGGCCGCGCGCCGTCGAGCAGGCATACCGCCGCCGGGTTGCCGCGGAACGGGCCGTCGGCGAACGCGTCGACGTGCAGCAGTGGCACCGGCATGGCGCTAGGATACCGCCATGCGTGGCCTGGAGCAGATCCCCTGGCTGTACGACGCGTGCTGCGCGCTGTGCGAGCGCGCCGGCCTCCGCCGCTGGCGGCGCTGGCTCGTGGACGGCGCCACCGGCTCGATCCTCGACATCGGCTGCGGCACCGGACGCAACCTGCCGCTGTACGGCGCCGGCGCCCGCGTGGTCGGCATGGACGTCTCGGCGCCGGCGCTCGCGCGCGCGCGGCGGCGGCGGCAGGATGTGCCGCTGGTGCAGGGCGACGCCGAGGCGCTGCCGTTCCGGAGCGGCGCGTTCGACACCGTCGTGAGCGGCCTCGTGTTCTGCAGCGTGCCCGACGCCGCGCGCGGATTGTCGGAAGTCCGACGCGTGCTGCGGCCGGGCGGCGCGCTGCGGATGCTCGAGCACGTGCGCGCCACGGGCAGGCTCAAGGCGCGCGTGCAGGACCGCTGGCAGCCGCTGTGGACACGGATCACCGGCGGCTGCCACTGGAATCGCGACACCGAGGCCGCGGTGACCCGGGCCGGCTTCGACATCGACAGGACGGAGCGGCGCGCGCGAGGGGACATGCGCCGCTTCGTCGCGCGCGCGCCGCGCTGACGGTACAATCGGGACCATGACACGCCGCCGCTCGACCGACGCCGACCTCGGTCGCTACGGGCGGCTCGCCGAGTACAACCGCAAGCGCCGCTTCGACGTCACGCCGGAGCCGCCCGGCAAGGCGGGCAAGAAGCGCGCCCGCGCCCTCGAGTTCGTCGTGCAGAAGCACCGCGCGAGCCATCTGCATTACGACTTCCGCATCGAGCACGAGGGCGTCATGCTGTCGTGGGCGGTGGCCAAGGGACCGTCGCTCGATCCGACCGTGCGGCGGCTCGCCATGATGACGGAGCCGCACCCGATGGACTACAACGACTTCGAGGGTGTGATCCCGGAGGGCGAGTACGGCGGCGGCACCGTGATGATCTGGGACCGCGGTACGTGGGAGCCGCAGACACCCGACGTCGACAAGGCGCTCGGCAAGGGCGACCTCAAGATGAGGCTCAACGGCAAGAAGCTGAAGGGCTCGTGGGTGCTCGTCCGCATGCGCGACCGCCAGTGGCTCCTCATCAAGCACCGTGACGAGCACGCCTCGGCCACCGTGGACCTGACGCTCACCCGGCCCAACTCCGTCGTGTCGCGCCGGACCATGGCCGGGATCGCGCGCGCCGCCGGCGCGAGTCCGCGCCAGCTCGAGCAGGCCGCCGGCACCGACCCCGTCCGCTCCGCCTCCAAGCCGGCGTGAGCGTGCGCGTGCCCGCCGGCGTTCGCCCGATGCTGGCGACGCTGGTAGATGCGCCCTTCCACGCGCCGGGCTGGGTCTACGAGGAGAAGTACGACGGCATCCGCATCCTCGCCGCCAAGCAGGGCCGGCACGTGCAGCTCGTCACGCGCAACCTGATCGACCGCACGGCGGACTTTCCGGCCATCGCGTCGGCGATCGCGCGGCTGCCGGCGCCGACGCTGCTGCTGGACGGGGAGGTCGTGATCTTCGACGCCGGCGGCGTCTCCCGCTTCCAGCTCTTCGGCGCCGACACCGCGCGCAAACCCGTCTACGTGGTCTTCGACGTTCTCTTCGCGCGCGGCCGCGAGCTGCGCGGGCGCCCGCTCGCCGAGCGCCGCGCCGTGCTGGAGAAGGAGGTCGCAGCAACCGGACCGCTGAAGCTCGCGCGTCGGCTGGCAGCGAACGGCTTCGACGCGTTCGAGCGGGCGCGCGAGCGCGGGCTCGAGGGCGTGGTGGCCAAGGACCCCGCGTCGACGTACGAGACGGGCAAGCGCTCGATGGCGTGGCGCAAGGTGAAGGTGCGGGCCGAGGAGGAGTTCGTCGTCGGCGGCTACACGCCGCCCGCCGGCGCGCGCGCACACTTCGGCGCCATTCTCGTCGGCGCCTTCGAGGGCGACCGTCTGCGCTACGCCGGCAAGGTGGGTACCGGCTTCACGGCCGCGACGCTGGCCGACCTCGCCCGCCGCTTCGCCGCGCTCGCCCGCGCCACGCCGCCGTTCGTGGACGCGCCGCGCGAGCGCGGCGTGACGTGGCTCGAGCCGCGGCTGGTCGCGCAGGTGGGATTCATGGAGCGCACCGGCGACGGCCGTCTCCGCCACCCGGTCTTCCTCGGTCTCCGCGCCGACAAGACGCCGGCCGAGGTGCGCTGGACCGCTCAGACGGCGTAGCGCGCGCGGATCGCCTCGACTACGCGACGGCGTGACTCACCCGGCGCGTCACCGGCAGCCTCGAGCGCGGCCACCTGCGTGGCCAGCTCGGGATCCTTGATCATGTCGCGGACCCACGCCGAGTACTCTCCGCGCGAGAGGTGGTGCTGCCACGTCGCCTCGTCCACTCCTTCCGCGAGCTCGACGAAGCGCGTGAGGTTGGCCGCGCGCAGGTTGAGGGCGGCCGTGGGGCCGCGAAAGAAGAAGCTCCGATCCGGCGGCAGCTCGCCCTCCGTGTACTTCCGGACGTGGCGCCGGTGCTGCACCCGCCGGCGCGCCACCCGGAAGCGTACGGCGCGCGGCCGCTCGTCGAGCCAGGCCAGCGCCGCCTCGCCGCGCTCGAGCGGCCCTCCGGGGATCTCGATGGGCACCGTCCCGTTGCGCAGCGCCTTCAGCGCCGAGGCGAAGACGGCGAGCTCCGTGGAGGCGACCGCCGTCGGCAGCGCGCGCGCCTCCGGCGCCAGGTCCTCGACGACCAGCGTGATCATGCAGAGCGCCTCGGGTCCCCCTCGCAGCAGCTCGGCGCCGGGCGAGCCATCGGCGGGCAGCACGTGATGGGCCTCGTCGAGGATCAGCCAGTGCGGCACGCCGGAGGTGGAGCGCACGGCGGCCACCACGCCGAGGACCTTGGTCGCGTAGGCGACCTTCTCGGCGCGCGTCATCGCGCTCAAGTTGAGCACGAGGCTGCTCCGCGGCCGGCGCAGGAGCTGGTGCAGCTCGTCCGGCGTCGGCAGCGCACGCTCGCCCGTGCCGCCCAGCACCACCACGCCCTCGAGATCGGACAGCGTCTGATAGTCGCCCTCGGGGTCGATGAGGAGCGCCGAGCGACCGATCTCCACGATCCGCTCCACCAGCGCGCCGGTGAGCGTCGTCTTGCCGCTGCCCGAGGGTCCCACGATCAGCAGGCGCGTGCCGTGGGCGGGCAGCGCCACCGGCTCGCCGTCCCCCGTTTCGCCGATGGGCAGCCGGTGCCGCGGCAGCCGCGGAATGAGATCGACGCAATCGTTGACGAGGTGCTCGTCGATGAACTCGATCACGCCGTCCCCGTTCGGCGCGCGCGTGACGTGGTCGGCGCGCTCCTTCAGGGCGGGGATGGCGTTGCCGACGGCCACACCGAGCTCCGACATCGCGAGGAACACGTGGTCGTTCTCGGCGTCGCCGACGCACACCGTGTTGCGCGCCGACAGCTCCATGGCCGATAGCGCGGCGTCCAGCCCCGTGCCCTTGGTGACGCCGCCGGGCAGGAGCATGAGGGCGCCCTTGTTGAACACCAGCGTGCGCTCGACGCCGGTCTCGCGGATCGCGGCCAGCGCCGCCTCCGCGAACGGCTCGTCGGTGGCGACGATCGAGGCCCCGACGTCGAAGCGCACGCGGTGTCGCCGCAGCGCCTCGAGGAGCGCGTCCTCCGGCGGGTCGCCGAGCACCTTCGTCTCGCGCGAGCCGGGGAAGTACAGCACGGCGCCGTTCTCGGCCACCACCGCGTCGAACATCTTGTCGACGTCGGGGCATACCGAGCGCAGGTCGGGGAGCATGCGCCCCGTCACCAGCATCAGCTTCCGCCCGGACTCGCGCACCCGCGCCAGCGCCTGCGCGGTCGCGGGCGCCACCTGGCCGTGGGCGGCGATGGTGCCGTCGTAGTCGCAGGCGAAGACGTGAACGATCACGAGAATATTGTAGCGAGTGGCGCCAGTGCGGTTCGAGCCGTGGGTGGCCTGGCCGAGATGCCGGCCGGCTCCGCTCCGCGACTATAGTCGCGGACCGCAGCCACGCGCGTCTAGCTCAGGCCACCCGCGGCCTTACCCGGACTCGCGGCCACCGCTCCAATGGACACGAGGCGGTCCAGCTCCGGAGCGGTCACGCCGATCTCGGCGAGGACCTCGGCGGTGTGCTCGCCGAGGAGCGGGGCGGGGCGGCGAATCGCGGCCGGGGTGGCGGACGCGCGCACGGGGAAGCCCAGCATCCGCGCCTTGCCATAACCCGGCTGCTCGACCTCGGCGACGAGCCCGAGGTGCGTCACCTGAGGATCGGTGAAGACCTCGTCGAGCTCGTAGACGGGCCCGGCCGCGATCTGCGCCCGCTCGAACCGCTCCTGCCATTCCGTGGTCGTGCCGGTCGCCAGCGCGCGCTCGACCCGCGCTCGGAACGCGTCGTAGTTGGCCAGCCGCGCGTCGTTCGTCGCGAAGCGCGGATCGGTCGCCAGCGTCTCGTCACCGACCGCGCGGCAGAAGCGATCGTACTGGTCCGGGTTCATCATCACGACCTGGATCATCCCGTCCTTGGTGGGGTACGCCTCCGCGGGCGTGAGATTCGCGTTGCGGTTGCCCACGCGCCGGGGACGCGTGCCGGAGTCGAAGTAGTGCGCGACGGGGTCCGGCAGCAGCGTGAGCGTGGACGCCAGCAGGCTGACGTCGAGATACTGACCGACGCCCGTGCGGAACCGGTGGACGAGCGCGGCGTTCACGGTGCCGAAGGCGCAGAGGGCCGCGGCGAGATCCGAGACGGAGCCGCCCACCCGCGTCGGCGCATGCCCCTCCATGCCGGTGAGCCCCATGAGGCCGCTCATTCCCTGCGCGATCGTGTTGTAGCCGGGACGCTTCGCATACGGCCCCGTCTGCCCGAACCCGGTGACGGAGGCGTAGACGACGCTCGGATTGACCTTGTGGACCGCGTCGTAGCCCAGGCCCAGTCGGTCGGCGACGCCCGGCAGGAAATTCTCCACGATCACGTCGGCGCGCTGCGCGAGTGCGGCGGCGAGCCGCGCGCCTTCCGGATGCTGGAGCTCGATGGCGATGCCGCGCTTGTTACGATTGATGGCCGCGAAGGCCGCGCTCATCCCCGAGCCGCGCCACGAGCGGAGATCGTCGCCACGGCCGGGCCGCTCGAGCTTGATCACGTCCGCGCCGAGATCGCCGAGCAGCGTGGCGCAGTAGGGGCCCGCGATCACGCGCGACAGATCGAGGACGCGAACGCCGTCGAGCATGCGCGGGATCGTAACACAGCCGCGCGACGGCGACGCTAGAGGTCGCTCCCGGAGTACGACAGGTTGAAGGACTTGTTGCAGACCGGAAAGTCCGGAACGATGTTGTTCAGAACCGCGTAGTCGAGCGCGGGCCAGTTGCGGAACGACGGATCGACGACCTTCACCCGCGCCAGGGAGGTCGGTCCCGCGGCCGTGACCCAGTGCCAGATCGGACCGCGCCAGCCCTCCACCAGGCCGATCGCGTCGGCGCCGCCGCGCAGCTCGCCGAGCGGCGCCGCCGTGGCGCCCTCGCCGGCCGCGGCCGCCGCCGTCCGGATGAGCGACGCCGACTCGCGCGATTCGTCGAGCCGGACCAGCACGCGCGCGAGGACGTCGCCGCCGTCGTGCACGGCCACACGGACCTCCGTGTCGCCGTAGGCGGCGAACGGCGCGTCGCGGCGGGCGTCGGCGTCGAGTCCGCTCGCGCGCCCGATGAGGCCGACGACCTGCATCTCGCGCGCGGTGCGGCTCGTGAGGCGTCCGGTGCCCTGCAGGCGCTCGAGCACCATCGTGTTGTCGAGGGCGAGGGCGGCGACCTCGAGGAACTCGCGGACCACGCCGGCGACGTCGCCGGCGAGCGTCGTCAGGCCGGCGGCGCCCACGGCCGTGCTCACGCCGCCCGGCACGATCGCGCCACGGAGCAGCCGATGTCCGGTCAGCCGTGCGTTGAGGCGAAGAAGCTCCTCGCGCAGGCGGAAGCAGTGCGCGTGCGCGAACGCGTATCCCGTGTCGTTGAGGATCATGCCCACGTCGCCAACGTGGTTGTAGAGCCGCTCCAGCTCGAGCAGAACGACGCGCAGCCGGGCCGCCCGGGGCGGCACCGCGCAGCCCGCGAGCGTTTCGAGCGCCTGGCAGAAGGCGAGGCGATGCCCGACGGACGTGTCGCCGGAGATCCGCTCCGCAAGCTCTGGCGCGCGCGCGAATGGCAGGGTCTCGAACAGCTTCTCGATGCCCTTGTGGACGAAGCCGAGCCGCGTCTCGAGATTGACGATGGTCTCGCCCTCGACCGAGAAGCGGAAGTGTCCGGGCTCGATGATCCCCGCGTGAACGGGGCCGACGGTGATCTCGAACAGCCCCTCGCCCTCGACCTGGCGGAACGGGAACGGCTGGCCGTGGTCCGCGAAGTCCATCCGGACGGCGGCATCGCCTCTGAGCGGATGGTAGTCGGCGGGCCAGAATTGATGGAGCGCCAGGCGGCGGGCATCCGGATGACCGACCGGCGTGAGGCCGAACAGGTCCTGGATTTCCCGCTCGAAGCGGCTGGCCGCGAACGACCGCGTGGCCAGCGACGGAAAGCTCGTCTCGCCCCGGGCGACCGACACGCGCGCGGTGACCAGCGGCCGATGGGTCGGCGGCGCGAACGCATAGCGCACCGTGAAGTCGTCCGACGCCGTGCGGGTATCGGCGGCGACCACGAGCTGCGGCTCGAGGCCCAGCTGTCCGAGGCGATCGGCGACGGCGGCAACGCGCTCGGCCGGCAGGCGACAGTCGACGCGGGCCGTGGGCGCATCCTCCGTCACGTGGGTGGCGCCCGCCTCGTGGACGGCGCGGGCGAGCGCCGACAGCGCGAGCGCGCTCACCGGCTCACCACCTTCGCGGCCAGGGCCAGCGCCTCGCCGAGACCCGGGGGCCACGCGAGACCGGTGAGGAGCAGCATCCCCAGCGCGGCGAGCATCGGAATCGTCCCCAGCCACGGCGCGCGCGCCGGCGCCAGCGGCGGCACGGTGCCGAGCAGCATGCCGTGAGCGGCGCGCAGGAGGCCGGCGAATCCGACGAGGAGCAACGCGAGCGCGGCGCCGGCCAGCCAGGGATGACCCTCCCGGAATCCCGCGCCGAAGATCATGACCTCGCTGACGAACAGGCCGAACGGCGGCAGCCCGAGCAAGGCGAAGAGGGCGAGCATGAACGTCCGGCCGGTGACCGGCAGCGCGGCGACGAGGGCGCGCACGGCGCCGAGCTCGACGGTGCCGTAGGCGGCGCGGATCCGGCCCGCGAGCAGGAAGAGGAGCGACTTCGCCAGGCCGTGGTTGGCCACGTGCAGCAGCGCGCCGGCGACGCCGAGCGCGCCGCCGAACCCGAGGCCGAGCGCGACGAGGCCGATGTGCTCGACGCTCGAGTAGGCGAGCATGCGCTTGTAGTTCGCCGGCGTCCACAGGAAGACCGCCGCCACCGCCAGCGACAGGACGCCGAGCGCCAACAGGATTCGGGAGGCGAAGGCCGGGCCGGTCGCCGCGTCCACGACGGGCTTGAAGCGGGCGATGGCGTACACGCCGACGCTGAGCAGCACGCCGGACATCAGCGCGCTCACGGGAGCCGGCGCCTCGCTGTGCGCGTCGGGCAGCCATGTGTGCATCGGCGCCAGCCCCGCCTTGGTGCCGTAGCCGACGACGAGGAAGACGAAGGCGATCTCCAGCACGCGCGGCGGCAGCGACGGGGCCACCGTCGCCAGCATCGTCCAGCGCAGCGCGTGCTCCAAGGGCTCGGCCAGCGTCTGCTGGCGGATCATCTCCGCGTAGTAGACGAGGACGGTGCCGCAGAAGGCGATGGCGATGCCGACCGAGCAGATGAGCAGGTACTTGTACGCGGCCTCCAGCGAGGCGCGCGTCCGCTCGAAGTTCACCAGGAACACCGACGCGAGCGTCGTGCCCTCCACGGCCACCCACATGACGCCGACATCGTCGGTGGCAACGGCGAGCAGCATCGTGAAGACCATGAGGTGCAGGAGCGGGTAGAACGCGCGACTGTCGCCCGCGTAGCGCGGCGCCTCCGCGCCGGCGAGGGCGGCCACCACCACGATCACCGCGATCATCCAGCCCGACAGCGCGTCGACGCGCAAGACGCCGTCGAGGGCGACCGCCTCCGTGCCGCGCACGGCGGCCAGGCTCACCGCGAGCCCCACCAGCAGGGTGCCGACGACGGTGACTCCGTGGATCGCGGTCGCCACGTGGCCGCGCGCACGCGCGAGAACGGCGGCGGCGGTCAGCGGCAGCGCGAGCAGCACAACGATCATCCGCGCAGCTCGCGGAGCCGGTCGACGTCGAGCGAGTCGTGCTCGCGCCGGATCTGCACGAGCACGCCTTCCATCAGCAGCACCAGCACCAGGACCTCCAGGAACGCGCCGGCCTCGACGATCCCGGGCAGTCCGTAGGTGGCGAGGAGCGCCAGCGCGAAGAGGCCGTTCTCGAAGACGAGGAAGCCGATGACCTGGCCGAGCGCGTCGCGCCCGGTGACGCAGACGAAGAGCCCGATGAGCGCGATCGCGAAGGCCAGCGGAATGGCGCTGCGCGTCGGCACGCCGGTCGCGACCGCGCTGGTGATCGGCAGCATGACCGCGTAGGCGACCACGACCAGCGCGCCGGCGGCGAGGACGGGCAGCCCGGCCGAGCGGCCGGGGGCGACGGGGCGCAGCGGAGTGCCGTGCCCCATGCGGCGCAGCACCCGCGGGATGATCCACGTCTTCGTGACCGCGAAGGCCACGCCCACCGCGACCAGCGCCGGCCGCCGCGCGAGGATGCCGAGCACGACGGCGAGGACGCTCAGCACCCAGGACTGCACGACGAACAGGCGGACACGCCCCCGCCACGACTGCCGCCACACGAGCAGCAGCGTGATCCCGAGGGCCACGAACGCCAGGAAGTTGCTGGCGACGGTCATCGCAGCAGGAACACCGCGGTCACCGAGAGCAGGGCAAGCGTGAAGGAGCCGGCGAGCAGCTCGGGAACCCGGAAGAGCCGGAGCTTCGCCATCGCGGTCTCCAGCACGGCCACGGCCACGGTGAGCGCGCTCAGCTTGGCCGCCAGCACGAGGGTGCCGAGCAGCAGCGTCCCCGGCGCGAGGTCGGCGGGCACGCCCCACGGGAAGAAGAGATTGGCGAGGAGCGTCAGGAAGAGGAGCAGCTTCATCGCCGACGCCCACTCCACCAGGGCCAGGTGGCGCCCCGAATACTCGAGCACCATCGCCTCGTGAATCATCGTCAGCTCGAGGTGCGTGGCCGGATTGTCGACCGGGATCCGGCCCGTCTCCGCCAGCATGACGATGAAGAACGCGAAGAACGCGAGCAGGTGGACGGGATTGGCGGCCAGCAGCGGCTGGTCGGCGAGCCCCTCGACGACGCCGCCGAGGTTGGTCGTGTTCGCGCGCAGGGACAGCGCGAGCACGGCCAGGATGATCGTCGGCTCTGCGAGCGCGGCCACCGCGACCCCGCGGCTGCTGCCCATGCCGCCGAAGGCGCTGCCGGCGTCGAGGCCGGCCAGCGTGAGGAAGAACGTCCCGACCAGCAGCAGGTACATCAACAAGATGATCCCGGCGAAGGCGAGCGGGGGACGCGAGGAGAGCACGGGGGCCGCCAGCGCGGCCGTGATCATCGTGCTCATGAGCACGTAGGGCGTCACCCGGAACACCCACGACGTCGTCGTGGACACGACGGGTGTCTTGGCGAACAGCTTGCGGAGATCGCGGTACGGCTGCCAGGGCATGGGGCCGCGACGTCCCACCAGGCGTGCCTTCAGCGTGCGCAGCGCGCCCACCAGGAGCGGCGCGCCGGCGGCCACGACGAGGACGTGGAGCACGGCCACCGCGACGTCGCCGATCATGCGAGGGCCAGCAGCAGGAGGAGCACGGCGAGCACGTAGGCGAGGTACACGTTGGGGCTTCCCGACTGGATCGGCCCGGCCCAGCGCGCCGCCGTGCGCAGCGCCCGCTCGACGGGACCGTACAGCCACTCGTCGACGATGAACCGCGTCGGGTTGGCGTAGCCGATCCGGCGGATGAAGAAGCGCGACTCGGGATGCGCCTCGATCTCGACGCGCCGCACGGGCCGGTAGACGAAATCGAACACGCGCGTGAACGGGTTGGCGAACGCGCTGGCGGTGTACTCCATGCGCGCCGTCTGCAGCAGGCGGCCGCAGCCCCACGTCTCGTAGCCGCGCGGCCGCGGGCGGGCGCGGAGGACGGTGAGCACGAGGACGGGGAGCGCGAGCGCGCCGGCCAGCGCCACCGCGACGGCGGCGGTGGACACGCTCGCGAAGCCATCGGACACGTGAAGCGTGAAGCCCGCACCGATGGCGATCGGCGCCGGCGCCGGCACCAGCGCGGTGCCGACGGCGAGCAGCGGTTGCACCACGGCCGAGGCGCCCAGCCCGAGGGCCAGACAGCCGCCGGCGGCCAGCACCATGCCCGCTCGCATGCTCGGCGCCGCCTCGCGAGCCGAGGCGGCGGCGTCGCTCCGGGGCAGCGCGAGAAAGCCGACGCCATACGCCTTCACGAAGCAGGCCACGGCGAGGCCGCCCGTCAGCGCGAGCGCGGCGATGGCGAGCGTGAACACGAGATTGAGGCCCGGGTCGGAAATCTGCACGTTCTGCAGGAGCGCCTGGAAGGTGAGCCACTCGCTGACGAAACCGTTGAGCGGAGGCAGCGCGGCGATGGCGGCCGAGCCGACGAAGAAGGCGGCCGCCGTCCACGGCATCCGCTTGACGAGGCCGCCGAGCGCTTCGAGATCACGCGTCCCTGTCGCGTGCATCACGGCGCCGGCGGCCATGAAGAGCAGGCTCTTGAACGCCGCGTGGTTCACCACGTGATAGAGCGCCGCCGTCAGCGCCAGCAGCGCGAGCGTCTCGGCGCTGACGGCTCGGAAGGCCAGGGCGGCGCCGACGCCGATCACGATGATGCCGACGTTCTCGATCGACGAGTAGGCGAGCAGGCGCTTGAGGTCCCGGTCGACGACGGCGTAGAGCACGCCGCCGACCGCGGCCACCGAGCCGACGAGCAGCAGCGTCGTCCCCCACCACACGGGGCCGGTGCCGAGCCAGTCGAAGCTCGCGCGCACGAGGCCGTAGAGGCCGAGCTTGATCATCACGCCGGACATCAGCGCGGAGACGTGGCTCGGCGCTGCCGGATGGGCCAGGGGCAGCCAGACGTGCAGTGGGATCGCGCCCGCCTTGGCCAGGAAGCCGACGACCAGCAGGCCCCAGACGACCGAGCGGCCCTCGGCGGAGAGCGCCGGCGCCGCGGCCGTCCAGTCGGCGAAGCGCCCGCTGCCCGTCCACGCGCCGAGCAGCAGCATGCCGGCGAGCAGGCACGCGAGGCCGGCGTGCGTCATGACGGCATAGACCCAGGCCGCCCGCGTCGACTCGAGCGTCCGCTTCTGCACGATCAGGACGTACGAGGCGAGGGACATCAGCTCCCAGGCCACCGCGAACGTCATCGTGTTGCGGGCGAGCGGCACCACCAGCATGGCGGCGATGAAGGCGAGGTAAGCGCCGGCGCCGCGGCGCTCGCGGCCGACGTAGCCGAGCGCGTAGATCGACACCGGGACGGCGGCGGCGCCGACGAGCGCCACGAAGAGTCCGCCGAGGCGGTCGAGGCCGAGCGCCAGTCCGCCGAGCGGCACCAGCCAGTCCGCCTCGACGCTCCACGTCCGGCCGAGCATGCCGGCGATGCCGAGGGCCGCGCCGGCGGCGCCGAGCAGCGCGGCGAGCACGTACGCGGCGAGGGCGATCACCGCGGGCGCCCCAGGGCGTCGAGGAGGCCGGCGAGGAGGGCCGCCGGGGTCGGCGGGCAGCCGGGGATTGCCACGTCCACCGGCACGATCGCCGACACCCCGCCCACGACGGCGTACGAGCCGCGAAAGATGCCGGCGTCGGCGGCGCAGTCGCCGGCGGCGATGACGATCTTCGGGTCGGGGGTGGCGTCGTACGTGTGGCGCAGCGCCTCTGCCATGTTCCGCGTGACCGGACCGGTGACCAGCAGGCAGTCGGCGTGGCGCGGCGAGGCGACGAAGTGGAGACCGAAGCGCTCGAGGTCGTAGTGCGGGCCGGTGAGCCCGGCGATCTCCAGCTCACAGCCGTTGCATGATCCGGCATCGACCTGGCGGATGTGCAGCGAGCCCCCGAAGCGGGCGCGGATCTCGCGCGCGAGCGCGGCCCCGAGCCGCGCCACCTCCGCTTCGCCCGCGGCCGGCTCCGTGACGATTCCCGTACGCGCCGCGAGCCGGAGCTGGCGAAGCACGCGCTCAGCGCCGCCGGACGCCGCGCTGCTCGCGCTTGAGCTCGAGCAGCATGCTGCGGGTGCCTTCCAGGTGACGGCTGAAGATGCGCCGGGCGACGTCGAGGAGCTCGCCGACCGCGGCGTCGCGGACGGTGTAGCGGACGGTGGTGCCTTCCTTGCGCGCGTCGACGACGCTCTTGGCGCGGAGGATGGCCAGATGCTGGGACACGATGGACTGATCGAGGTCGAGCGCCTGCTGCAGCTCCTGGACGCTCTGCTGGCCGTGCCGGAGGTTCTCGAGGATGCGCACCCGCGTGGGGTGGCCGAGCGCCTTGAAGAAGTCCGCCTTCAAGGCCTGCAGCTCGAACCGGCGCGGCCGCTCCGACACGCCGGCCTTTATATAGCAATATGGCTATATAGTCAACCTCGCATGCGGACCGCCCGCGCCGCCTCGTAGACCGCCACCGTCCGCGCCATCGCCGCGTCCAGCGAGTGACGCGCCAGCACCTCGGCCTGTCCGCGCCGCGCCAGCTCACGCGCGCGCGTCGGCGCGTCCAGCAGCTCGGTGATGGCGGCGGCCAGGGCGGGGGCGTCCGCCGGCGGCACCACGCGACCGGTCTCGCCGTCGCGGACGAGCTCCGGTGTGCCGCCCACGGTGGTGCCCACGACCGGCGTGCCGACGGCGAGCGCTTGCGGAATCACCTGCGACATCGCCTCGGACTTCACCGACGGCAGCACCAGCACGTCGAGGGCGGCCATGACCTCCGGCACGTCGCGGCGAAAGCCGGTCATGATCACGTGGGCCTCGAGGCCGAGCTCGGTGACGCGGCGGCGCACGTCGTCGAAGCCGATGCCGTCCCCGACGATCAGGAAGCGCGCGTCGGGATGGCGGCGCAGGACCTCGCGCGCAGCCTCCAGGAAGAACCGGTGGCCCTTCGAGCCGCGGATGTTGGCGACGAGGCCGACGGCGGGACCGCCTAGCCCGAGCTCAGCGCGCACCGCGTCGCCGGCGACGCCGGGATGAAAGCGCGCGGTGTCGATGCCGGGCCCGATGGCCACGATGCGCTCGCGCGGCACGCCGGCCGCCTCGACGATGCGCGCCACCGCCTCGCCGCTGGTGATGATCCGGTCGGCGAGGCGATACACGTGCGCGCGTGCGCGCGGAATCGGAATCGAGACGTGACGGCTGCGGACGAGGGCGAGGCCGGCCGCGCGGGCGGCCAGACCAGCGACCCACGAGTCGACGGAGCTATGCGTGTGAACGACGTCGATGTGGCGCGCGCGCACCAGCCTGCGCACGGCGAGCATCGCCGCGACGTCCCAGGCGCCGCGCATCCGCACGGGCAGCGCCGGAATTCCCGCGCGCTGCGCCTCGCTGAGAAGCCGGCTGCCCGGCTGCCCCGCCACCAGCGCGCGAATGCCGTGCTCGCCGAGCCAGCGCGACTCGGCGAGGATCCTGATCTCCTGTCCACCGAAGCCCAGCGAGGCCTCGGTGTGTAGAACGCTGAAGCGGGATGCTACCAGCGGCCGCCGCGGCCGCCGCCGCCACCACCGGGCCGGCCGCCGCCAAAGCCGCCGCGGCCGCCACCGCCGGGACGCCCGCCACCGCCCGTGCCGGGGGCCTTCGCCTTCTCGACCTGGATGGTGCGACCGTCGAGGCTCGTCCCGTTCAGCTTGCTGATCGCGGACTCGGCCTCCTCCGGCGTCGCCATCTCGACGAAACCGAAGCCGCGCGAGCGGCCCGTGTCACGGTCGGTCACGACACTGGCCGACTCGACGTTGCCGCACGCGGCGAACGCCTCGCGGAGTCGATCGGTCGAGGTGGAGAAAGAGAGTCCGCCGACGAAGAGTTTGACCGCCATGGTGGAGGGCTCCTTGTGGCCTTCCGAATGTCTCGCACGATCCCTGAACTCGGAAGGAGAACCGGGACGCGGCCTGACGGGGGAGCAGGTTCGCGGTGAACCGGCGACCTCGCGCACCAGACAGGTAAAGTATACATGCGTGATCCAGGAAGTCATCGAGCACTTCACCTATGGCGGCCTCTTTCTCGTCCTGCTCCTGGGCGGGCTTGGCGCGCCCATTCCCGAGGAGCTGCCGGTCCTGGCCGCCGGTGCCCTTGCGCGGGAAGGTGTCATTCGCTGGTGGATGGGGCTCGGCGTCTGCGTGGTCGGCGTCCTCGTCGGAGACGTCGTCCTGTACATCGCCGGCCACCACTGGGGCGAGCGCCTGCTCCGCTGGCGTCTGGTGCGGAGCGTCCTGACCGAGGCCCGCGAGCATCGGCTGGCCTCGGCGTATCGGCGCCACGGGGTCAAGATCGTGCTCGTCGCGCGGCACGTCATGGGTGTCCGCGCCGCCGCCTTCCTCACCGCCGGCATCGTCCGGCTGCCGTTCTGGAAGTTCCTGCTCGTCGACGCGGCGGCGGCCGTGGTTGGGGTGCCGCTCATGTTCGGCCTCGCCTACTTCTTCACCGATCAGCTGCGGGCGATCCTCGACGACGTCCATCGCGTGGAGCGCTGGCTGCTCGTGGCGGCAATCGTGGCGCTGGTCGCCTGGCTGGTCCGCCTGGTCTGGCGCAAGAACCGCGAGACCCTGGCGTCCGAAGCCGGCAAAGACAGCGTGCTATAACAGCACCGATGACCGCCGCGCGCAAACCGTGGCATGCGATCTTCCGGCTCTTGGAGCGGGACGAGCGCGTCTTCGCCGTCCTGCTGGCGGTGGCCATGGTCGGAGGTCTCGCCACCCTCGGCCTCGTGCCGCTGAGCCCGCGCTTCCGGATCGACCTCTACTCGCTGGTGGTCTGGTTCGCCCTGTACAAGGTCGGGATCTTCGCCCTCGTCACCGTCCATCCGCGGGCGACCCGGTCCATCTTCCTGGGCGCGCTGGCTGTCGACCTGCTGCTGGTCTTCGTCCTCGTGTTCCTGACGGGCGGCGGCAACAGCCTCTACTATCTGCTGTTCTTCCCGCTCGTCGCCGTGAACGCCTATTACTTCGGGCCGTGGATCGCGTTCACGACGGCGCTCGCCGCCGGCGGGCTCATGGCGGCCGCCGCCTCGCTGGCGCCGCCGTGGATCGGCTGGACGGGCGTGACGCTGCTGGTGGTGCTGTTCGGCCTGCCGGCGGTCACCGTCGGACTCGTCGCCGACCGCGAGCGGCGGGCGCGGGGCGAGGTGGAGCGGCTCAACGACGAGCTGACGGGGACACTCAGCCGCCTGCAGGCGGCCCAGCAAGAGCTGCTGGTCTCCGAGCGCATGGCCACCGTCGGGCGCCTCTCGCTCAAGGTGGCGCACGAGGTGCGCAATCCCATCAGCGCCATCGAGCTCAACGCCGAGATGCTCGAGGACATCGTGCGTGGACGGCCTGGCGTGAACATGGACGACGCCGGCAGCCTGGTGGCCGCCATCCGCGATCAGGTCAACACGCTGGACGCGCTCACCGAAGAGTACCTGGCGTTCGCGCGGTTCCCCAAGGCGCACTTCGAGGAGGAGTCGGTCAATCACCTCGTCCACGAGCTGGCCGAGTTCGTGCGTCCGGTCGCGGTGCGCCAGGGACTGACGATGCGCGTCGAGACCGATGCGGCGGTGCCAATGCTCGAGATCGACCGTACGCTCCTGCGCCAGGCCATCCTGAACCTCGTAAAGAACGGCCTCGAGGCGCTCTCGCGCGGCGGCGAGCTCACCATCGGCAGTCGGGTCACCGACCAGGGAGTCGAGATCTTCGTCGCGGACACGGGCCCCGGCATCACGGCCGAGGTGGGTGAGCGGCTGTTCGAGCAGTTCTTCACGACGAAGCCGCAGGGCACGGGGCTCGGGCTGTCGATCGCGCGGCAGATCACCGAGGAGCACGGCGGCCATCTCGTCTGGGCGAACCGCCCCGGCGGGGGCGCGGTCTTCACGATTCGACTGCCCAGCACGAGGTCGGTGCAGCATGTCTAGCGACCGCACGCTGCTCGTGGCCGACGACGATCCGGGGCTCCGCGAGAGCCTGGAGCGGACGCTGTCGCGCGAGGGCTATCGCGTGGTGCTCGCGCCCGACGGCCAGACGGCGCTCGAGCGCCTGCAGGGCGGCGGCGTCGACCTGATCGTGACGGATCTGAAGATGCCCGGGCTGACGGGCCTCGAGCTGCTCCGCGCGGCCAAGGCCATCGCGCCCGACATCGACGTCATCCTGCTGACCGCGTTCGGCACCGTGGAGGAGGCCGTGAAGGCGATGAAGGACGGCGCCTACGACTTCCTGACGAAGCCGTTTCGCCGCGAGCAGCTCCTGAAGCTCATCGACAAGGCCCTCGAGCGGCGCGACCTCATCGAGAAGAACAAGGCCCTCCAGCAGCGCCTCGACGACCTGCTCCGCCACGGCGCGATCATCGGCGGCAGCCCCGCGTTCCGCCGGATGATGACGCTCGTCGAGCAGGTGGCGTCGTCGAGCGCCACCGTGCTGATCCAGGGGGAGAGCGGTACCGGCAAGGAACTCGTGGCGCGCGCCATTCACGAGCGGTCGACGAGATCGTCGAAGCCTTTCGTTGCGGTAAATTGCGCGGCACTGCCTGAGACACTGCTCGAATCCGAGCTCTTCGGTTACGAGCGCGGCGCCTTCACCGGTGCCGCCGGCCGCAAGGAGGGCCGCTTCGAGCTGGCCGACGGCGGGACGCTGTTCCTCGACGAGGTGGCCGATCTCTCCACGGTCACCCAGCCGAAGATCCTCCGCGTGCTGCAGGAAGGGGAGTTCGAGCGCCTCGGCGGGACCCGCTCGCTGCGCGTCGACGTCCGGCTGGTGGCCGCCAGCAACCGCGACCTCGCCCAGATGGTGAAGGAGAGGCGTTTCCGCGAGGATCTCTTCTATCGGCTCAACGTGATCACCGTGCACGTGCCGCCGCTCCGCGAGCGGCGCGAGGACATCCCGGTGCTCGCCCAGCACTTCCTGCGCGTCTACGCCGCCAAGAACAACCGCAAGCTGGACGGGCTCACCGACGACGCGCTGCGCCGGCTGGAGGCCTATGCCTGGCCGGGCAACGTCCGCGAGCTGGAGAACATCATCGAGCGCGGCGTGGTGCTGGCGCGCGGCACGCAGGTGGACGTGGCCGATCTGCCGCCGGAGATCGCGGGGGCCACGCCGTTGCCCGAGGGTGTCCTCACGGTCCGCATCGGCACGCCGCTCGCCGAGGTCGAGCAGCGGCTGCTCGACGAGACCCTGCGCGTCACGCGCGGCAACAAGACGCTGACGGCGAGGCTCCTCGGGATCGACGTGCGCACGGTGTCGCGCAAGCTCGAGCGTCTCGAGGAGAGCGCCGAGCACGGGCAGGAGCCGCCGGAGACGCGCTGACGTCGCTCTACTGAGCGACGGCCCAGGTCTTCAAGAACTCGCCCAGGTGCGCCTCGATGCGCCGCCACTCTCGGGCGTGGTCCTGGAAGAACTGCGCGTGCACGCGCAGTCCCGTGGTGCCGTCGACGGTGAACAGCTCGCAGCGGGGCGCCGGCTTGATGCTGACGCCGGGCTCCGGCGCCTGGCAGATGACGTAGGCGGGGGCGCCCTGGGCGCTCTTGCCGGCGATCACGTGATGGGTCGAGGCGGCCGGCAGCGGCAGCCGCGCCTTCGTCGCGCGCGCGTCGAACTGGTAGGCGGTGGTGCCGAAGACCTGCGCGGTGGGCGGCTCGGTGGCGATGAACGCCTCGATGAGCTCCTCGGGCTTCGGCCCGGCGTCCGGCTTGAGCCGCACCCACATGACGTTCTTGTTCCCGCTGAGATCACGCCAGTTCTCGAGCGTGTAGCCGACGAACTTCGGCAGGAACACCACGAGCGTCAGCTCGCGCGTGCTCTCCCGCGGGCGCGCGGTGAGGCCGTGGGCGGTGACGTAGTTGGCGGGGATGCGCAGCGTCTTGCCGCCCACCACGCGCTCGAGCGGCGCCGTGGTGTAGTCGCGCTGCACGCTCTCCTCCGCCTCGCGCTGCAGCTGCTCGGGACTCTTGTAGTCGCGGGCCGCCTTCTCGTACTTCTGCCGGTTCACCTTCAGGTCGGTGGCGAAGGCGACGAGCCCGTCGCGCGCGTCGGCGCGGCGCTTCAGCAGCTCGGCGCTGTTGGGGTCGAGCTGGTTGGCCTTGGCCCAGGCGTCGTAGGTCTTCTCGTCCCACTGCATCGCCCTCGCGATCAGCTCGATCATCCTGACGATGTCGCGCATGCCGTGGGCGTTGATGGCCTCGCCGAGCGTCATCGTGGAGATGGTCACGAGTTGGCTCTGCTCGCCCGCGAGGAGCGGGGAGTACCGCGCGCGCAGCTGGCCGGCATAGAACCACTGCACCGCCTCGTCCTTGGATCCGAACTCCAGATGCCGCGAGGCCGCGTGCATCAGCAGGAGCGGCTCGGCGCGGTCGGCGTCGCCGAGGACCTCGGCAACCGCGGCGCGCGCCACGGCCGGATCCTTCGATGCCAGCCGGTCGCTGAGCTTTTCGGGCTGACCGAGGCCGGGGGAGGCGAGGGCGAGGCCGAGCAACAGCACGCCAGCACGGGCACCGCGACTGCGGGTCCGCATGCCTCACCATAGCGCGAGCGGCGCCGCCCGGACAAGAAACCGGCGACGCCGCGCCCGGGCGGATCCCTCGATTGGGTTATGCTGTGCCCATGAAATCGCTTCTGCTCACTCGCGAGTACCCTCCTCATATATATGGCGGCGCCGGCGTCGTGGTCGATCAGCTCAGTCAAGCCCTGAAGCGGCGGATGGCGGTGGAAGTCCGCTGCTTCGGCGAGCGCCAGCCGACCGACGACGAGGTGACGGTGAAGGGCTACACGCCGTGGGACCGTCTGAAGGCCGGCCCCGACGGGCCGCGCTTCGCGCCCGCGCTGGAGACGCTGTCGATCGGCCTCGCCATGGCACGGGACGCCGTCGACGCCGATGTCGTTCACGCGCACACGTGGTACGCCGACATGGGCGGCCTCTGGATCCGCACGCTCCACCGCATTCCGCTGATCGTGACGCTGCACAGCATGGAGCCGCTCCGGCCCTGGAAGGCGGATCAGCTCGGGAGCGGATATCTCCTGTCGACGTGGATCGAGAAGACGGCTGTCGAGGCCGCCGACCGCGTCATCGCCGTGTCGGCGAAGATGCGCGAGGACATTCTCGAGCACTTCGAGTGCGAGCCGGAGCGCGTCGTAGTCATCCACAACGGCATCGACCCCGACAAGTTCCGTCCCACGGAGCGCCGGGAGCATCTCGACCGGCTCGGCGTCAAGGCGCCGTACGTCCTCTTCGTCGGGCGCATCACCGATCAGAAGGGCATCTTCCATCTGCTCGAGGCGTCCACGCGCCTGCCCGCCGGCGTGCAGGTGGTCCTGTGCGCGTCGGCGCCCGATACGCCGGAGATCGAGGAGCGCCTGCGAAAAGCCGTCGCCGGCCAGCCGAACGTCCTGTGGATCAACGAGATGGTGAAGCACGAGGTCGTGTGCCAGCTCTACAGCCACGCCGCGGTGTTCTGCTGTCCGTCGGTCTACGAGCCGTTCGGCTTGATCAACCTCGAGGCGATGGCGTGCGAGACGCCGGTGGTCGCCTCCGCGGTGGGCGGGATCGTCGAGGTGGTCGAGGACGGCAAGACCGGGCTGATGGTGCCGCCGGCCAAGCCCGACGTGCTCGCGGCGGCGCTCACGCGTGTCCTCGAGAATCCCGAGCTGGGCCGGCGGATGGGCAAGGCGGGCCGCGCGCGCGTCGAGGCGAAGTTCAGCTGGGCCTCGGTGGCGGAGCGCACCGAGCAGGTGTACGCGGACGCGATCGCGGACTTCAAGCGCACCGCCGAGTAGTGCTGGCCGCCCTCCGCGGCTTCGTCTTCGATCTGGACGGCTGCGTGTGGCAGGGCGAGCAGCTGAACCGCGGCGCCGCCGAGACGCTGCGACGGCTTCACGAGGCGGGCCGCGGCGTCGCCTATCTCACGAACAACTCGCGGGCCACCGGCGTCGACATCTCCGTCAAGCTGCGCCGTCTCGGCGTCGGGCCGACCGAGCACGCGCTCACCCCACTCGAGATCCTCGGCGCCGTGATCGCCGAGCGCTACGGGCCGTCGCGCGTGCTGGTGATCGGATCGCCCGAGCTGGCGGCGGTGGTGAAGGCCGCCGGCCACGCGCTCGTCGACGTGCATGCCTGGCGCGACGCCACCGTCGTCGCCGTCGGCAATGACTTCGACCTGACGTACGAGCGGCTCGCGGCCGCCAGTCGTGCCGCCGCGGCCGGCGCGCCGCTGGTGACGCCGAACCTGGATCCGCGGCTGCCGCTGGAGGGCGAGGACTTCCTGCCGGGGTGCGGCGCGCTGGTGGCGGCGGTGAGCGCGGCGGCCGGGGTGGCGCCGGTGGTCGTCGGCAAGCCCGAGCCGCCACTTTTCAGGATCGCGCTCCGGCGCCTCGGGCTCGCCGCCCACGAGGCGGCGATGGTCGGCGACAGCATCGTGTCGGATATCGCCGGCGCGCGAGCGGTCGGGATGCGTACCGTGCTCTACGCGCCGGCCGGTGCGCCGGCCGGCAGCGCCGACGTGGTCGTGCGCTCGTTCGCCGAGCTGGCGCGGCTGGCCGGGGTCACCGGCTAGTCCCGCTCGCCCACCTCAGCGCTCGAGCGCATAGCCGTGGCCGCGCCACCCCTCGAGGTCGCCCTCGAGCACGAACACGTTCGTGTACCGGCGGCCGCGCAGGAACTGATAGGCGCGCACCAGCTGGTCGCGCGGGCAGCCGCAATAGAGAACGACCACGCCGCTGCGCGGAACCTCGTCGACGCGGTCCGCCAGATCCGCGAGCGGAAGCGACCGCGCGCGCGGTAAGCGTCCCGTCTGGAAGTCGGCCGACGGCCGAAGATCGAGTGGCTCCACGCGCTCGCCGCGGTCCATGAGCGACTTCGCCGAGTCGGCATCGATCGTGAGCACCGGCGCCCAGCGGTGATCCGCCCACGCCGCCGTCGCCGTCGCCAGGGCGACAACGCCCAGCCACGCCGCACGTCGAGCGAGCTCCGACCGCATGACCTCCCTGTTCGGCAATTCCCGTACCAGACCCGGCTCGGACACCCGCGACATCCGCCGTGTCGGCAGGCAGCGCTGTCGGTGTCGGCTGCCGAGCGTCAGGTGTCACGTCACCGCCGCCCCGCCGCGAACGTAGAACTTCCACGGTAGGCCTCACGCGTATTTGCGCCCGGCGGCGCCTTGGCGTGCGGCTTGCCGCCTTCCGCGCCGTGGGAAAAACGTCTCCCATGCAATGTAAGCCGTACACCAGGCGCTGGTGCGCCGCCGCGCGGCGGGCGGGCGTCGCCGCCGTCGTCGTGCTGGCGATCGCTGTCGTCGAGGGGTTCGCGCCGCCGCAGTCGAGCGCCCTCGGCGAGGCCACGCTCACCTCGAATCACCGCGGTGCCTCCACGTCGGTGTCGTTCGATGACCGCAACCGCGTGCTGGTGGACGGAGTGCCGCGCGTGCTGCTCGGCGGCGACGACCCGCGCATTTCGCGGGCAGCGGCCACGGCCCTGCGCTGGTGGCGCGATCTCGCCGGTACCGACATCGTGGCGGCCGACGCGCAGCCGATGTTCGGCCCCGAGCCGGCGAGCGGTTACGACCACGGCGCGATCGCGAGGGCGACCGCCCGCACGCGCGCCGCCGTGGGCGACGCGCGTCCGGTGGTGGCCGTGCTGCCGTTCGTGCCGCTGTCCTCTCTCGGTCGCTGGCCCACGCGCGCGGAGCTCCGCAGCCACGCGTACATGGCCATCGTGGAGGGCGCGCGCGGTCTGTGGTGGTCGAGCGTCGGCGACGTCGGCTGCGCTCACTGCGCCGACCCGACGCCGCACCTGGACGAACTCCGAAGCGTCGTCGGCGAGCTCGCCGCGCTCGAGCCCGCGCTGCTGGCCGCCGACACGCCGGCCGCCCTCGCCGGCAACTCGAACTCGAACATCAAGGCCAAGGTGAAGCTCGTGAACGGGAAGGGATTCGTGGTCGCGTACAACGCGTCCGGCCGTCGGCAGTCCGCGACGTTCACGTGGAGCAGCGCGCCCGGCACGGTGACGGTTCACGGCGAGGCGCGCTCGCTCGTCGCCTCCGACCGCTCGTTCAGCGACACGTTCGCGCCGTTCGACGCCCACGTGTACGTCATCGGCGCCGCTGCCGCGGAGGCGAACTGAGATGGGCACGGTGACTCGCCTTCCGCCGCGCGGAGCGGCGACGCGCAGCCCCGCCGCGCGCGGGGCGCGGCCCGGCCGCATCGCGGTGCACGTCGAGGTGGAGGATGGCACGATCCGGATTCGCGTGGCCGGCGCGCGGATGCCGGTGCGGATCTACCTGTACGTCGACGGCGATCTCGCGGACATGTGGGTCGACGTCGAGGCCGTCTACGAGCTGCAGGCGGGACGCTTCCCGGCCGGACCGCACGCCATCACCGCCCGCGCCGTGGACCATCTCGGCCGCTGGGGCGGCGCCAGCACCGTCGTCGAGACCCGCGACGCCGTAGCGAACTAGAGGAGCGTCACGGCTTCGCCGGGACGCTCCGAACGTCGGGCCTCCCTTATCCAGCGACGGCGGGGCGGTCGAGCGTGCGGTGGCCGGCCACGGCGCCTTCGAGCGTTCGCAACAGCACCCACGGCTCGATAGGCTTGCGCAGGGCGAGGCGCGCGCCCGCCTCACGGGCGCGGTCGAGCGCGCTGCGCCGTGTCGGGTCGCCGTCGGCCGACATCGCGATGCACAGGGGATCGCCGAACTCCTGACGCAGCTCTCGGATCGTCTCGATCCCGTCCTTGCGCGGCATGAAGACGTCGATCAGGACCACGTCGGCCGGCCGCTGCCGGTAGCGCTCGATCGCCTCCACGCCGTCGACGGCGATGCTCACCTCGTACCCTTCCGTGCGCAGCAGCGTGTCGAGCACCTCGCGCGTGTCCGCATGGTCTTCGACGATGAGGACGTGGATGGGGGTGCCTGCGGCAGCGCCGGTGAGGCCGGTCGTTGAACGACGGGAACGCGCTTTCCCGAGATTTGCCATGTGCGGCTGGTAGTACGGGCTGCGAAGCGCATGCCACACGTAAGTGCCCGTGTCATCGACAGCGCTTCGGGGCGGCTTGGAAAAGAATCTCCGCTTTGTAGGCAACGGTTCGTCAGACGATACCTGGTCCCGACCTTGCACTAGGTGAGTGTACGGATAGACGTACCGGCCGCGCACGCTGCATCCTCTCCAAGCTCGCGCGGCGGCTTCGGAGGCCCCCGACGTGGACGCGGCCGATACCGTGAAGAAACCGAGGGAAGACAGGCGAGGTCCGACGACCAGCTCCATCCGGATCGTCCTGGCCGACGATCACAACGTCGTCCGGCAGGCGATCAAGTGCCTCCTCGAAGCGGAGCAGGACTTCGAGGTGGTCGGTGAAGTGGACGACGGGCTCGCGGTGACGCCGCTCGTCGAGCGGCTGCGGCCGCACATTCTGATCCTCGACGTCGCGATTCCCGGCCTGTTCGGTCTCGAGGTCACGCGGCAGGTGCGCCAGCGGTCTCCGCAGACGGCGGTGATCGTCCTGTCGCGCTACGTGAACGAATGGTACGTCACCGAGGCGCTGCGCAACGGCGCCGGCGGCTACGTCGCCCAGCATGCCGACGCCAGCGAGTTGATCCGCGCCGTGCGCACAGTGCTCCAGGGGCACCGATACCTCAGCGCCCCGCTGTCCATGGACGACGTGCAGACGTGGCTGACGGAGGGACGCCGCGCCGGCGATCCGTACGAGACCCTCACCAGCCGCGAGCGCGAGGTGCTCCAGCTGGTGGCGGAGGGCTACAGCAGCACGCGGGTGGCGCGCCGGCTGAGCATCAGCGTCCGGACGGCCGAGGCACACCGGGCCAACGTCATGCGCAAGCTGCGCCTGAAGAACCACACCGCGCTGATCCGGTACGCGCTCGCGCGCGGGGTGCTGCCGCCGCTCGAGCCGCTCCCGCCGGGATTTCGCGCCGTGCGCCGCCGGCGCCCGACCGCGCAGTAGCCGGCTCGACGTCGCCGAGTCGGCGCGCGAGGATCAGGCCGCGCGTTGGAGCGAACGCGGCCGGGCCGCGACCTCGCGGTACACGCGGGCCGTGCTCGCCACCTGCCGGTCCAGGCTGAACCGGTCGAGGACGAAATCGCGCCCGGCGCGGCCCATGCGCTGGGCGCCGAGCGGATCGCGCAGGACGCCGCGAATCGCGCGCGACAGCGAGGCGGCATCGCCCGGCGGCACGAGCCGTCCGGTGCGCGCCTCGCGGATGATCTCGGGGATGCCGTCGACGGCGGTGGCCACCACGGGACGGCCGAGGGCGGAGGCCTCGATGGCGGTCAGGGCGAGTCCTTCCGAGAGGGAGGGCAGGCACACGACGTCGATCGCGTCGAGCACGCGCGTGACGTCCCCGCGCTCGCCGGCGAACGCGACGGAGCGTGCCAGCCCGAGCTCGCCCACGCGCGCCTCCAGCCGCGCTCGGAGGGAGCCCTGACCGACGAGCACCAGGCGGGCCGCCGGAAACTCCGCGGCGATGGACGGCCACGCCTCGAGCATCTCGGCGTGGCCCATCCGCGGTTCGAGCCGGGCGACCACCCCCACGAGGGGGACGCCGCGCTCGATGCCGAGCTCCCGCCGCACCGCCTCGCGTGCCACGCTCGTGCGGATACGCGACAGGTCGCGACCGTTCGGCACGACCACGACCTTCTCGGCCGGATAGCCGTCGGCCACGAGAGAGGCGCGCGCGGCCTCGGAGACCGCGATCGCGCGATCGACGAAGCGCGCCACCACGCGGCCGGGCACCAGCCGCGCGCGTGCCCGGCCGATGGCGCCGTGGTACGTCTCGACCACCTTCGCGCCTCGCCACTTCGCAACCGGCGCGGCCAGCAGCGTCGCGCGCGCCGCGTGCGTGCTCAGGACGTGGGGACGCACGCGCGCGATGAACGTTGCCAGCCGGGCCACGTCGCGGCGACGCAGCCAGCTGTCGGCCTGCACGGCTTCGGTGTCCACGGCCACGCCGTGCAGATCGCCGGCGGCGCCATCCAGGAGCGTCTGCGGAGCGGCCAGGGCCAGACGGAAGTCGGCGGGATCGAGCCGTTGCAGCAGCGCCAGCACGGCGTCGTCGACGCTGCCGCGCGTGGAAGCGGTGAGCACGACCAGCAGCCCGATGCGGCTCATGCCGCCGCCGTGCGCGCGCGCCGCTCGACGCGGTCGAGGATCACGGCGGCGGCGATCTCCGCCAGGCGATCGAGGCGACCCACGTTGAGGAGCACCAGGTCGGCCAGCGTCTTCGTCGGCTCGACGTACCGCGCGTGAGAGCCGCCCACGATCGCGTCGTACACGGCCAGCGCCGAGCGTCGCGGGCGCGCCTCCTCGCTCACGTCGCCGGCGGCGCGGCGGGCCAGCCGGGCGGCATCGGGCACGTCGAGGAAGATCGTCAGGTCGAGGAGCGCGCGAACGCGCGGGTCGTGGAGGAGCAGGACGCCGTCCACGAGGACGATCGCACGCGGCTCGACGGCCGCGTCCATCCCGACCCGTCGATGCGTGCTGAAGCAATAGCGCGGAGGCCGCACGGGGCGCCCCGCGCGCAGCGCCGCCAGGTGCTCGAGGAAGACATCGGTATCGATCGCCGCCGGGGTGTCGTAGGCGAGGCTCGCGCGCTCCGCCGCCGGCAGGGCAGGGCGATCGGCGTAGTATGCCTCCTGGGACAGCGTGGCCACGCCGTCGGCGCCGATGATGGCCGTGAGCGCGCGGACCAGCGTGGACTTGCCGCTGCCGCTGCCACCCGCGATCCCCACCAGGAACGGCCGCGGCTCGCTCACGCCGCCCGCTCCAGCGGTCGCTCGCCGAGCCGGCGATAGACCGCTTCGTAGCGCTGCGTCACGGTGCGCCAGCCGCGCGCGCGCTCGACGAGCGCGCGCGCGTTGCGCGCGAGCGTGCTGGCGACCACCGGCTCGCGCATCAGCAGCGCGACGGCGTCGGCGACGTCGGCGTCGCCGTCGGCGGCGAGCACGTGATGGCCCGGCTCGACGGCATCGAGACGCGAGAGGCTGGCCGCCGACGCCACCACCGGCGTGCCGAGCGCGAGGGATTCGACGATGCGCGCCGTGCGGTCGGAACCGCCCGCGGCGGGGCTCACGTAGACGGCGGCGCCCCAGACGCTCGGCCGCAGGTCGCCCAGCCGCGCGTCGACGCGGACGCCCTCGAGGCGGCCGAGCTCTCGCGCACGCCCGGCGGTGTCGGTGCCCGCGATGACGAGCTGCGCGCGGGCCACCCGGCGCCGGACGCGCGGGAGGATCGACGTCGCGAGCCGCTGCGCCGCCTCCAGATCGCTCGGCGCGCCGAGGTTGCCGGTGAAGACGAGCCGGCCCGGCTCACCGATCCGTCGGTACGCGTACCGCTCGGTGTCGATACCGCCGGCGATGACCTCGAGGCGCTCGGAGGGCAGGTGGTCGGCGAGAGCGCGGCGATCGTGCTCCGAATCGACGACGCACGCGCTGACGCCGCCGAACCAATCACGCGCCCA
>DATBJF010000029.1:0-3134 GCA_036556545.1 Candidatus Methylomirabilota bacterium | reverse complement strand
TGCGGCCATGCGGGCGTGATCAACTCCGTGCGGCAGGTCCAGAAGGCCACCGGCGTACAGAAGGTGCACGCCATCGTCGGAGGCTTCCACCTGGCGCCGGCGCCCGACGAGATCGTGACGCGCACGATCGACGCGTTCCGCCAGATCGACCCGGACTACATCATCCCGATGCACTGCACCGGCATCAACACGATCATGGCCGTGCACCAGGCGATGCCGAAGAAGCTCGTGATGCCGTCGACGGGGACGCGCGTCGTGTTCGGCGTCTGAGGCGTACAATCCTCCTGGATCGATCCGAGTGAAGGAGGCAGCCATGAAACAGCTCCGATGCGGCGATCTGATGCCCGGGTGCAGCGCGGTGATCGAGGGCAAGGACGAGGCCGAGGTGATGCAGAAGGGGGTCGAGCACGCCAAGCAGGCGCACGGCATGAGCCAGATCCCGCCCGACGTCGCGCAGAAGGTGAAGGGCGCCATCCGCGACCAGAAATAGCGTGGGTGACGGGCTGGAGGGTCCCCCGGGCCCTCCAGCCGTCGTGCCCGGCGGTACAATCGTAGCGTGCAGCCGTTCCTCCCCTTCGTTCAGCGCTGGTTCAACGACACCTTCGGGCAGCCGACTCCACCCCAGCGCGACGGCTGGGCGTCGATCGCCTCCGGGCGCGACACGCTCATCGTCGCGCCTACCGGCTCCGGCAAGACGCTCGCGTCCTTCCTGTGGGCGCTCGACCACCTGCACCGGCTGGCCGTGGAGGGGCGGCTCGAGGACAAGGTCCACGTCGTCTACGTCTCGCCGCTCCGCGCACTGAACAACGACATCGAGAAGAACCTGCGCGAGCCGCTGGCGGGCATCCGGAGGGCCGCGGAGGCGGAAGGCCACGACCTGGCGGAGGTGCGCGTGGCCGTGCGCACCGGCGACACGCTGGCCGCGCAGCGCCAGGCGATGACCCGGCGGCCGCCGCACGTGCTCATCACGACGCCCGAGTCGCTCTACATCCTGCTCACCTCCGCCGGGTTCCGCCCGGCCCTGGCGCAGGCGCGCTTCGTCATCGTCGACGAGGTGCACGCGCTCCTCGGCGGCAAGCGGGGCGCCCACCTCGCTCTCTCCCTCGAGCGGCTGCAGGCGCTCGTGATGGCGGCCGGCAACCCACGCCCGCAGCGCATCGGCGCGTCCGCGACCGTCCGGCCCGTCGAGGACGCGCTCGCGTTCGTGACCGGCTCGACCGCGGTCGATCCGGTCATCGTCGACGCCGGCTTCTCGCGCGACCTCGATCTCAAGGTGGTCGCGCCGGTCGACGACTTCCTCACCGCCCAGAGCGACACCGTGTGGGACGCCACGCTCCAGCAGGTGGCGGAGCTCGTGCAGGCGCACCGCACGACGCTGGTCTTTGCCCAGAGCCGGCGGTCCGCCGAGCGGCTCGCGCGCGACCTCAACGACCGCATCGTCGATGGCCGCGTGGCCGCACACCACGGCTCGCTCTCGCGCCGTGCGCGCCTCGAGGCCGAGAACCGCCTGAAGGACGGCCAGCTGAAGGCGCTCGTCGCCACCTCGTCGCTCGAGCTCGGCATCGACGTCGGCGCCATCGACCTGGTGGTGCAGCTCCAGTCGCCGCGCAACGTGGCGGCCGCGCTCCAGCGCGTGGGCCGGGCCGGCCACGCGCTCTCGCGCGTGTCCAAGGGCCGGATCGTCGTCACCAGGGGCGAGGAGCTCGTGGAGGCGGCGGCGGTGGTGCGCGCGATCGGCGAGCGCACGCTGGACCGGATGCACATGCCGGTGGCGCCGCTCGACGTGCTCGCGCAGCAGATCGTGGCCGCCGTCGCCGCCGAGTCGCTCGACGTCGAGGCGCTCTACCAGCGCTTCATCGCCGCCGCCCCGTACCGCACGCTCACGCGCGAGACGTTCCGTGAGGTCGTCCGCTCCGTCGCCGAGCCGCTGCCGCACGAGGTCAAGGGGGTGGCGCCGCGCATCCTCTGGGACCGCGTGAACGATCGGCTCCACGCCCGCCGCGGCACCCGGTTCCTGGCGCTCACCTCCGGCGGCACCATCCAGGACGCCGGGCTCTACGACGTCTTCGTGGCCGACACCGATCTCAAGGTCGGCACGCTCGACGAGGAGTTCGTCACCGAGTCGCTCCCCGGTGATGTCTTCCTGCTGGGCTCCAACGCGTGGAAGATCCTGCGCGTGCGCGCGGACCGGGTGCTGGTCGAGGACGCGCACGGGATGTCGCCGACGATCCCGTTCTGGAAGGGCGAGCATCCGTCGCGCTCGTACGATCTGGGCGTCGCCGTCGGCCGCCTGCGCCGCGACGCCGCCGCACGGGCCGATGATCCGGACTTCGTCGCGTGGGCCGAGCGCGAGTGCGGGCTGGAGGAGCGTGCCGCGCTCGCGATGCGCGCATGGCTCGTCAAGGCCGGCGAGGTGCTGGACGGCGTCCCCGACGACCGCGGCCTCGTCGTCGAGTCGTTCGCCGACGAGATGGGCGGGCGCCACGCCATGATCCACTCCGTCTTCGGCATGCGCGTCAACGGCGCCTGGGGCATGGCGCTCAAGGAGAAGGTGCGCCGCGCCTACGGCCTGGTCGCCGAGGCCGCGCACGTCGACGACGGGCTCTTGCTGTCCTTCGCCCCCGGCCAGGTCCCGCCCTCGCCGGAGCGGCTCACGACGCTGATCGCGCCCGAGGAGGTCGACGACCTGCTCGGGCGCGCGCTGATCGGCTCGCCGCTCTTCGGCACGCGCTTCCGTCACGCCGCGGTGCGGGCCCTCTTCATCCCGCGGACGTACAAGGGCCAGCGCACGCCCGCCTACCTCCTGCGGCTGAAGGCCGATGCGCTGCTGGAAGCCGTGGGCGGGCTGCCCGACTTCCCCGTGGTGGCCGAGACGCTGCGCGAGTGCTTCGAGGATGCGCTCGACGTGCCGCGACTCAAGCGCCTGCTCGAGCGGCTGCACGACGGCGAGATGTGGACGCGCCACGTCGACACGCCGCTGCCCTCGCCGTTCGTCTATCCGCTGCTGCTCGCGTGGGACTGGGCGTACCTCGACGCCGGCCACGCCGAGGAGCGCCGGAGCGACGCGGTGTCCATGCGCAAGGCGTGGACCGTGGCGCCGGGGCCGCTCCGGGCCGACGTCGTCGCCGCCGTCG
>DATBJF010000028.1:0-12436 GCA_036556545.1 Candidatus Methylomirabilota bacterium | reverse complement strand
GCAAGTTCGCCGAGGTCGTCGAGCAGGGCGTCTTCTATGGCCAGCCGCACAGCGAGCCCATCGAGCAGGGCCAGACCGACACCGCGCTCTCGATGGGCGGCCGGCGCTTCGGCACCACCGCGCGCAAGGTCGACGGCGGCTACGTCGTCAACGGCCGGAAGTTCTTCGTCTCGCTCGCGGGCGCGGCGCCGTACTTCGCCACGCCCGCCATCCGGCTCGGCGACGAGCCGTGGATCGAGCGGACGCTCTATCTTCAAGTCCCGAAGGACGCGCGCGGCGTGACGTTTCCGGGCGAGTGGGACCCGATGGGCATGCGCGCCACCGTGAGCCGCGACATGGTGCTCGAGGAGGTCTTCGTCCCCGACGACGGCGAGGTGCTGCCGCCGGGACTCTTCGGCGCGATGTACAACGCCTTCCCGCAGCTCTCGCCGCTCACGTTCTGCGCGACCTTCCTCGGGCTGGCGCAGGCGGCCTACGACGGGGCGCTCGCCTATCTCACCGGCCAGATGGAAGGCTCGCCCGGCCTGCACACCGACGCCGTGGCCAAGGGCCATGCCGTCGCCGACATGCTCTTCGCGCTCGAGGCGGCGCGCGCCCTCTACTACCGCGCGATCGCGGAGGCGCGCGTGAACGCGCCGACCGAGGTCGTGCAGCGCGCGCGGGCGGCGTTCGTGACCGTGCAGCGCGCGGCGGTGATGGTGACGCAGGAGGCCATCCGCGTGTGCGGCGGCCGCGCGCTGCTCAAGCGCTACCCGCTCGAGCGCTACGCCCGCGACGCCCGCGCCGGCGCGCTGATGCGCCCGTGGACCCAGGACATCGCCACCCAGCAAGCCTGGGAGATCGCGCTTGGAATCACGGCGGCGGAGCCGCCACCATCTCTCTCAGGCCACCCACGGGCGAGCGGGAAACAGCCCTCCGATACAAAGGAGACAGCGTGAAGATCCGACCGAATCGCGTCAAGGACAAGCTCGCGGCCGGGAAGGTGGCGACGATCCTGTCCGGCACCAACGACCCGGACCTCATCGATCAGCTCGGGACCCTCGACGTCGACGGCATCTGGCTCGAGGGCGAGCACGGGGGCGTCGACTACGCCGATCTCGGCAACCTCACCCGCGCGTGCGACCTCTGGGGCAAGACGTCGGTGGTGCGCGTGATGGACAACGACTACGCGACCATCTACCGCACGCTGGACCGGGGCGCCCAGGGCATCGTGGTGCCGCACGTCAACACGCGCGCGGAGGCGGAGGCGGCGGTGGAGGCCGCCAAGTTCGCGCCGATCGGCAAGCGCGGCATGTTCACCAGCCGCCAGGGCTTCGGCGTGGACGACTACTTCAAGGCGGCCAACGACCAGAGCCTGCTGGTCGTGCTCATCGAGGACATCGTGGCCGTCCACAACCTGGACGCGATCCTGAAGGTCGATCACATCGACGTGTTCTTCGTGGCCCCCAACGACCTTGCGACCTCGATGGGGCACATCGGCAACATGGGCCAGCCCGACGTCCAGAAGACGGTCGACTCGGCGCTGACGAGGATCGTGGAGACGGGGCGCACGGCCGGGATGCTCGTCAACACGGCCAACGTGGAGCGCTACACGCGCATGGGCGTGCGGGCGCTGATGACGGGCTTCTTCCCGTGGATCCAGTCCGGCGTCACCGAGCTCCAGCAGCGCGCGGCGGCCGGCGCGCGGGGCTGAGCGGTGGCGACGGCAACGCTCGAGCGTCCGCCCGGCCCCAGGGGCGGGTTCTTCTCGGCGAGCACGTCGTACTTCCGGCGCGACCAGCTCGGCTTCTACGAGTCGTGTGCGCGAGAGTACGGCGACGTCGTGTCGACGCGGATGGGCCCCTACCGGATCGTCCTCATCTACCACCCCGACGCCATCGAGGAGCTGCTGGTGGCCCGCAACCGGGACTTCATCAAGAGCCCGGGCGTGCGGCTGCTGCGGCCGCTCCTCGGCGATGGCCTGCTGCTCTCCGAGAACGAGACCTGGCTGCGCCAGCGCCGGCTCATCCAGCCCGCCTTCCACCGCCAGCGCGTGGCCGGCTACGGCGACGTCATGACGGCGCTGGCCGAGGGCTACGTGAGCCAGTGGAAGGCCGGCGACACGATCGACGTGCACGCCGAGATGATGGCGCTCACCCAGGCCATCGTGGCCAAGACCCTCTTCGATGCCGACGTGGCGGACGAGGCGCACGACGCCATCCGGGCGGCGAAGGTGCTGGCCGAGGATTTCGGTGCCCGGCTTCGGAGCTTTCGCCTCATCCCGTACTGGGTGCCGACGCCGCGCAATCTCCGATCGCGCCGTGCCGTCCGGCGGCTCGACGCCATCGTGCATCGCATCATCGAAGCGCGCCAGCGCAGCGAGGCCGATCGCGGCGACCTGCTGTCGATGCTCGTGCACGCGCGGGACGCCGACGACGGCACGCAGATGACGGCGCAGCAGCTGCGCGACGAGGTCATGACCATCTTCATGGCCGGCCACGAGACCACGGCGGTGGCGCTCTCGTGGACGTGGTACCTCCTTGCGCAGCATCCCGACGTGGACGCGCGCCTCGCCGCCGAGGTGCGCGCGGCGGTCGGCGACCGTCCTGCCGCCATGTCGGATCTGCCGCGGCTCAAGTACACGGAGATGGTCGTGACGGAGTCGATGCGGCTCTATCCGCCGGCGTACGGGCTGGGCCGCCAGGCCGTGAGGGCCACCGAGCTCGCGGGGCACGCGATCGGCGCCGGCGATATCGTCATCGTGCCGACGTGGGTCGTGCACCGCGACCGCCGCTGGTTCGACGAGCCGGACACGTTTCACCCCGAGCGCTGGGACGGTGGGCTCGCCCAGCGACTGCCGCGCTACGCATACTTTCCGTTCGGCGGCGGGCCGCGCCAGTGCATCGGCAACGGCTTCGCGATGATGGAAGCGATCCTGGTCGTCGCCGCCATCGCCAAACGCTTCCGGCTCTCGCTGGTTCCCGGCCAGCACATCGCGCCGACACCGTACGTCACGGTGCGTCCGGAGCCCGGCCCGCGCGTTCTTCTCGCGCGCCGCTGAACGCGTGACGCGATCGGAGCCGTGCGAACCACCATGAGCCAGCCATATCCCAGGCACATCGATCTTGAATCCAGCCCGTTCGTCCCTGGACCGGCCATCCGGATTCCCGGCGCGCCCGGCGGTCCGCTCGCCGGCCTGACGTTCGCCGCCAAGGACCTCTTCGACGTCGCCGGCTACCCGACGGGCGGCGGCAATCCGGACTGGGCGCGGCAGAATCCGGTCCCGACGCGGCACGCCTGGGCCGTGCAGCGCCTGCTCGACGCCGGCGCCACCCTGGTCGGCAAGACGGTCACCGACGAGGTCTCGCTCGGCATCCTCGGCGAGAATCCCTTCGACGGCACGCCCCTCAACCCGCTCGCCCCCGACCACGTCCCCGGCGGCTCGTCGTCGGGCTCGGCCTCCGCCGTCGCGCAGAAGCTCTGCGACACCGCGCTCGGCACCGACACCGGCGGCTCCGTGCGGGTGCCGGCCAGCTTCTGCGGGCTCTACGGGATCCGTCCCACCCACGGCCGCCTCGATCTGAGCGGCATGATGCCGCAGGCGCCGAGCTCGGACACCGCCGGCTGGTTCGCGCGCGACGCGGCGACGTTCGCGCGCGTCTCGGACGTGCTGCTCGGCGAGCCGATCCCGCGCGAGCTGCCCACGACATTGATCGTCGCCGTCGACGCCTTCGGCTTCGCGGACGCCGACACGAGCGCCGCGCTCCAGCCGATGGTGCGCCGGCTGTCGACGCTCGTAAAGGATGTTCGCGACGATGTCATGGCGCCGCCGGGGCTGTCGGTGTGGGCGCGCGCGCAGCGCACGCTCCAGCCGTGGGAAGCGTGGCTGACCTTCAAAGCGTGGATCGAGCGCGACAACCCGCGACTGCAATGGAGCGTCGCCCGCGGGCTCGCGTTCGCGGCGCTGACGTCCGAGAACGAGCGTCAATGGGCGGAGCAGATGCGCGTGGAGGCCCGCGCGCGCCTGGCGTGGCTGCTCCCGCCGGGAACCATCCTGTGCCTGCCGTCGACGCCGTTTCCGGCGTTGCGCAAAGGGTTGCCGCTCTCGACCCTGACGCCGTTGCGCGCTCGCATCACGACCATGGAAGCGCACGGCGGGTTGACCGGGGTGCCGCAGGTCAGCATCCCGGGTGCGCACGTCGACGGGCTCCCCGTCGGGCTCTCGATCATCGGCGGGCGCGGAACCGACGCGACGCTGGTGGCGGTCGCGAGGGCGATGGAGGCGCGGGCATGATCGATACGACGCCGAACCGGCCGGAGGTCGTGGCCGAGGTGCGGGAGATCTTCGAGCGGTACGAGCAGGCGCTGATCGACAAGAACGTCGACGTGCTCGACGCCACGTTCTGGAACAGCCCGCACACCATTCGCTATGCGCTGCACGAGAACGGTTACGGCTTCGACGAGATCCACGCCCATCGCGTGGCGCGACCGCCGGGCCCCGGGATCAAGGAGAAGCGCATCCGGCTCGAGATCCTCACGCTCGGCCGCGACATCGCCACCGTGAATCTGGAATTCAAGGTGCGCGGCAAGAGCCTCATCGGTCGCCAGAGCCAGACGTGGGTGCGGTTCCCCGGCGTCGGGTGGAAGGTGATCGCGGCCCACGTCTCGACCATGAACGAGGCCCCCCTCTGGTGAACCACCGCCCGACGTAGTAGCTTCGTCGCCGGCAGCCGCGCACATGCACGCCGCCGGCAAGGGGCTCGCCGCAGTCGCCGCGACGGTCGTCCTCGTCGCGTCGCTCACGTCCGCGCGCGCCCAGCGGCTGCCCGGGGTGTCCGACGCCGCGATGGCCGCGCTCGGCAGGGGCGAGTGGCCGGCCTACGCCGGCACCAACGCCGCCGCCAAGTACTCACCGCTCGACCAGATCAACGCGAGCAACGTCAAGAACCTGAGAATCGCGTGGCGGTGGACGTCACCGGACCACGCCCTGCGGGCGTCCTGGTCCGGTATCGACCCGAGCGCGATGCACGAGGCGACGCCGGTGATGATCGGCGGCGTGCTCTACACGAGCACGTCGCTGTCGCAGGTGGCCGCCATCGACGCGGCGACCGGCCAGACGAAGTGGGTCTACGACCCCGGCGTGTACGTGCACGGGATGCCGGCCAATCTCGGCTGGGTCCATCGCGGCGTCGCGTACTGGCGCGACGGCGAGGACGAGCGGATCATCGTGCTCACCGCCCACGCGTACATGATCGCCCTCGACGCGAAGACCGGGCGCCCGATCGAGTCGTTCGGCGACAAGGGGCGCGTCGATCTGAGCGACGGGCTCGGCCGGCCCGTGATCGCGCGCGCGCTCTACAGCAACACCTCGCCGCCGGTCATCGTGCGCGACGTCATCGTGGTCGGCTCCTCGATTCTCGACTTCCCGGTGGTGGCGGCCATGCCGCCCGGCGACGTCCGCGGCTTCGACGTGCGCACCGGGCAGAAGCTGTGGACCTTCCGCTCGGTGCCGCACCCGGGCGAGGTCGGCCACGAGACCTGGGAGAACGACGCCTGGCGTGTCACCGGCAACACGAACGTGTGGGCGCCGATGAGCGCCGACGAGGAGCTCGGGTACGTCTACCTGCCGTTCAGCACGCCGGCCAACGACTACTACGGCGGGGACCGGCCCGGCGACAACCTCTTCTCCGAGACGCTCGTCTGCGTGGAGGCGAAGACGGGCAAGCGCGTCTGGCACTACCAGATCGTTCGGCACGGCATCTGGGACTACGATCTCCCCGCGGCGCCGAACCTGATCGACGTGACCATCGACGGCACGCTGGTCAAGGCGGTCGCCCAGGTCACCAAGCAGGGCTTCGTCTTCGCCTTCGACCGCGTGACCGGCGCGCCGCTCTGGCCGATCGAGGACCGCGCGGTGCCGCAATCCACCGTGGCCGGCGAGAAGACGGCTCCGACGCAGCCGTTCCCGACGAAGCCGCCGCCGTTCGAGATCCAGGGCATCCGCGAGGCGGACCTGATCGACTTCACGCCCGAGCTGCGGTCGCAGGCGCTGGAGATCATCGGCAAGTACGACCACGGCCCGCTCTACACGCCACCCACCGAGCGCGGCACCATCCTGATGCCCGGGGTCGGGGGCGGCGCGAGCTGGTCGGGCGCCGCGTGGGATCCCGAGACGCAGACGTACTACGTCACGACGTTCCGAGCGCCCGTCGTCATCAAGCTCATCGCGCCACCGCCGGATGTGCCGCCGACGCGCTATGTTGGCCGCTTCGACTTTCTCCCGGGGCCGGGCCGGCTTCCCCTGCTGAAGCCGCCGTGGGGGAGCGTGGTCGCCATCGACATGTCGCGCGGGGAGCACCGCTGGCGCGCCGCCGTCGGTACGGGCCCGCGCAATCACCCGGCGCTCGCGATGCTGAATCTGACGGAGCGGCTTGGCTGGGCGTCGCGGAGCTTCGCGCTGGCGACGCGATCGCTGCTGATCGTCGTGCAGATGGGCTATCGCGGCCCCGCGCGTCCGGCGCCGTTCTCGGCGCGCCGGCGCGTGAACGAGCTCTTCAACCTGGAGCCGAAGCTCTACGCCTACGACAAGGCGACCGGCACGCTGCTCGCCGAGATCCCGCTGCCCCTCAACGCCACCGGCGCGCCGATGACGTACATGGTCAACGGCAAGCAGTACGTCGCCTTCGCCGTCGGCGGCGCCAGCATCCCCGAGGAGCTGATCGCCCTGAGCCTGCCTAGCAGCGAGTGACGTGCGCGAACACGGCGCGCCACTCGCCGTCGCGCTTGGCCCAGCCGTCGGTGTAGCGGCCGGCGCCCTGCCGCCCGTCCGGCAGCGTGTAGGTCGTACGCGCGTGGATGATGGCCACGTCGCCCATGATGCGGATCAGCACGTCCTTCGCCTCGAGGTTCTCGATCGCCACCGGCTTCGCCGTCTGCGCCAGGAAGCCCTTGCGGTCGACCAGTGAGCCGTCGGGGTTGCTGCAGTAGAATTCCTCGGCGAGGATCTGATCGAAGCGACTCACGTCGGAGTGCTGCACGGAGCTGATGTAGTCGCGGTTGAGCTGCTCGAGCGTGGCCAGATCGGACATGGCGTTCCTCCTGTAGACTGCAGCCACTATGCCCGACGAACATCCCCACGTCTACGTCGTCCAGAGCCAGAAGGAGCGCGACTACTCCGACTGCGCCGCCGCCGTCGCGGCCGCCGGCGCGCGCACGACGGTGCTGCCGTTCATGCGCGACGAGCGCCTGATGATCGAGCGGATGCGCGACGCCGACGCGCTGGTCGTGTCGTTCTCGCCGGTCACGCGAGGTCTCATGAGCGCGCTGGAAGGGCTCAAGACGGTGGTGCGGACGGGCGTCGGCTACGACGTCATCGACGTGCCGGCGGCGACCGAGCTCGGCGTGATCGTCGTCAACATCCCCGACATCTGGGTGCGCGAGGTGGCCAATCACGCCCTCGCCCTGCTGCTGGCGTGGAACCGCAAGCTTCTCGACCTCGACCGCCAGGTGCGCGCCGGCGTGTGGGCGGGCGGCATCCCCGGCGAGCGGACGGGCGCGCTGCACGGGGAGACGGTCGGCATCGTGGGCCTCGGCAACATCGGCAGCGCCTTCGCCCGCCGCGCGGCCGCCCTCGAGATGAAGGTGATCGCGTGCGATCCGTACGTGGCGCCGGGGCACTTCGCCGCCCTCGGCGTGGAGCGCGTCTCGCTGGAGTCGCTGGCCGAGCGCTCGGACTACGTCTCCGTGCACACGCTGCTGAACGCCGAGACGCGCCACCTCATCGGCGAGAAGTTCTTCAGCCGGATGAAGCCCACGGCGATCCTCATCAACACCTCGCGCGGGCCCGTGGTCGACGAGGGCGCGCTGGCGCGGGCGCTCCGCGACAAGCGGCTGGCCGGCGCTGCCCTCGACGTCTGGGAGGAGGAGCCGGTGGCCCCCGACAATCCGCTGCTGAAGCTCGACAACGTGATCGCCACGCCGCACGCGGCGTATTTCTCGACGGCGGCGGTGGCGGCGGTGCCCCGGCGGTGCGGCGAGGAGATCGCACGCGTGCTCACCGGCCAGCGTCCGCTGAACGTGGTGAACCCCGAAGTCTACGGTCCCGGCGCCGTGCGCCGGGCGCGGTGATCGCCTCCCTCACACCGCCGTATAGCCGCCGTCGATCAGCAGATCGGCGCCGGTCATGAAGCTCGACGCGTCGCTGGCCAGGTACACCGCGGCCCGCGCGATCTCGTCCGGCTGCCCGAGCCGGCCGAGCAGGTGCTTCGGCCCCATGACGGCGCGCGCCTCGTCCATCGTCTTCCAGCGGCGGAGCATCCGCCGCGTCTCCACGGCGCCGGGGGAGAGCGTGTTGGCGCGAATCCCCTGCGCCGCGTGGTCGACGGCCAGCACTTTCGCGAGCTGGATCAGCGCGCCCTTCGTCGCGCAGTACGCCGGCCGGCCGGGCGAGGCGACGCGGCCGAGCTGCGAGGCGATGAGGATCACGCTGCCCCCGCCGCGCGCGATCATGGCGGGGATCGTCGCCCTGGCCATCAGGAAGGCGCCGGTGAGATTGACGCGGATCACGCGATCCCACGCCGCCTCGCCCAGCTCGAGCACGGTGGCCGTCGCGTCGCTGTCGGCGGCGCCGTAGAGCAGCACGTCGACGCCTCCGAAGCGGTCCACGGCGGTCGCCACCGCGGCGCGGCAGCTCGCGCTGTCCGTCACGTCGAGAGGCACGGGCAGCGCGTGGCCGCCGCCTTGCTCGATCTCGGCGGCGGTGGTCTTGGCGCCGGGCGCCTCCACGTCGGCGCAGGCCACGGCGGCGCCGGCGGCGGCGAAGGCAAGCGCGGTGGCACGGCCGATGCCGTTGGCGGCGCCGACGACGATGGCCGTCTTGCCGTCGAGCCTCACAGCGAGAGGATGCGCTCGCTGACCAGGAAGCGCTTGTTCGACGTGTACGGCCGCACCTCGGGCTTCCACCGTCCGATGTCGGAGGTGTCGTTCCACAGCTTCGACATGGGCAGGTCGGCGCGCTCGACCTCGTACGCGCAGAGGTAGCGGGGCTCGCCGGCGGCGCTGGTGCGATAGCGCACGGCGTTGACGCTGCCGGGCAGCTTCAGCAGCAGCGGGATGTGCTCGGTGTCGTAAAGCTCGTTGAAGAGCGCCTCGCGGTGCTTCTCGACGTCCATCATGACCCAGAAGACGTACGGCGTCTTGCCGGTGAGCGCCGGCGCGCCGCCGACCCACTCGTACATCGCGAGATGCCGGTTCATCGTGTGCGGGCGGATCTGGGTGTTCCAGCGCCCGGCCTCGCCGGCCGCCTTCCACGCCGCGCTCTCCAGCACCGCCGGCGAGTCCATCTCGTAGGCGGCGATGTAGCGCGGATCCGTCGGCGACGGCTGGCGATAGCGGCTGGCGCGGCGGATGCCGGGGACGCCGCGCAGGTGCTTGATGTGCTCGGTGTCGTAGACCTCGTTGAACAAAGCCTCGTGGTCGTGGGCCACGTCCATCCGGACGAGGTAGAGGGCGTGCGCGGGCGCGCTCATCGGTGCGTCCCCGTGGCTTCCATGACCCGCGCGCCGGCCTGCTTCGACGGGCCGATGAACTCGATCATGTTGCCGTCCGGGTCCTTCACGAACACCTGCCGCAGGCCGGTGGGGCCGGAGAAGACGTCGCGGCAGACGAGACCGAGCGCCTCGATCTTGGCCGCCGTGGCGTCGCCATCGTCGGTCCACAGCGCGAAGTGCGGGTAACGCGCCTCGATGCGCTCGCGCTCGACGGCCGGCCGCACGAGCTGGTCGTTCAGGATGATGTGCAGCTGCAGATCGCCACCCAGGCTGTACCAGATGCCGGGGAAGTTGAACGCCGGACGCGGGATCTCCTCGAACCCGAGCGTGTCGGAGTAGAACTCGCGTGCCTTGGCCACGTCGGTCACCGTCACGCTCACGTGCGTGAACTGCTTGAACAGGCTCATGGGCTCCTCCCGCGTCCGGCGTTCAGTGGCTCTCAGTATAGGGCGATCGGGTTTCCGGGGGAGCCGGTGCCCCCCACGATCTTCAGCGGCGCCCACACGAAGGCAAACTCGTAGACCTTGTCGCGCAGCAGCTGCGTGAACTCGAGGTTCTCGATGTTCCAGATGCCGCGCCGCGTTTGCATCTCCGTGTGACACGGCACGGCGAAGTCCTCGCCCTGCTCGCCGGCCGGCTGGGCGTCGTTGGCGGAGGTGTCGCCGCCGGTGAGGATGATCTTCCGCTGGGCCATGTACTCGCACGCGCTCGCGCCGAAGCCCGGCTCGCCGGACGTGAACTCGTCGCGGCGCTTGGCCTTCTCCGCCGGCGACAGGCCCTTCCACTCGGCGTTGAGCCAGAGATCGCCATGGCCGGTGTAGAGGAAGACGCAGTCACCCTCGCCGATCTCGGCCAGACCCTGCTTCTTCACCATGGCCTGCACGTCGGCGGCCGTGATGATGCCGGGGCTCTTCGCGTCTTTGGGGATCGGCAGCCGCTTCACGCCACGGTACGCGGGAGCGTCGAGCAGCACGCCGCGGCACACGAAACCCTTCTCGGCGACGTGCTCCACCCCGAGGTCGCCCATGCCGACCACGCGGCCGCCGGCGCCGCGCTCGTACGTCTGCTCGCGCATGCGGCCGTTGTAGAAGAAGTCGCCCTTGGACGTCCGCACGCCGATGTGGCCGGGACCGTCGAACTGCGTGCTGATCTGCCCGATCTCCGTGGCCACGAACTCATCGTGATAGACGAGCGCGTTCTTGCCGAATGGGCCGCCCGTGGGCGTGCCCGGGATCGACAGCGTCCAGCTGCGCGGGCCGAAGGCGGGGATGGTGGAGTGATAGAGCTTGCCGAGCGTGGCTGACTTGCCCTGCTTCACCAGGCTCATGGCCTTCTTCACCATGGCCGGGTTCGTGCGGTTGACGGCCCCCGCCTTGTCGTTGGGCCCCCACTCCGAGGGCGCCCACTTGTCGGTGAGCGGCTTGTCGTTCACCGGCGGGGGTGGCTGCTGGGCGCTCATGAGCGAGACGCCCACCAGGCCGAGCACTGCGAGGCCAACGACGACCGCGAGCAACGATCGCTTTGCCATGGACGGCCTCCACGAAGGTAGAGTTCGTACGGCCCCGATGGTACAGTCTCCGCCTCATGGAGTTCGGGCTCTTCTTCCTGATGCAGCGGGACGAGCGGTGGAGCGAGCAGGCCGTCTACGACTCCGACATGGCGCAGATGCTCGCCGCCGAGGCGCTCGGCTACGAGTCCGTGTGGATCGCCGAGCATCACTTCAACGACTACGGTCTGTGCCCGGCGCCGCCGGTGCTGGCGGCCTTCCTGGCCGCGCGGACGTCGACGATCCGGCTCGGGATGGGCGTGAGCCTCCTGCCGCTGCATCATCCCATCGACCTCGCCGAGCAACTCGCCGTGCTCGACGTCGCCAGCGGCGGCCGGCTCGACGTCGGCATCGGGCGCGGCGGCACGCTGCAGGACTACCAGACGTTCCGGTCCGAGCGCGCCGACGCGCGGCTGCGCATCGAGGAAGGCATCGCGCTGATGCAGCAGTGCTGGACGGGCGCGCCCTTCGACTTCGACGGGCAGTTCCACTCCGCCGAGCGCTTGCACGTGAGACCACGCCCGCGCCAGCGTCCGCACCCGCCGCTCTTCGTCGCGGCCAACAGCGAGGACAGCGTGCTGTCGGCCGCGCGCCTGGGGCTGCCCACGCTGTCGTCGTTCTTCGTGCCGGTGCCGGAGCTGCAGCGCCGCCGCCAGCTCTACCGCGACACGGCGCGCGCGGCGGGACGGACGCCGGCCGAGATCGCTGCCGTCGAACGGCGCTGCGGCGGCATGCGGGTGGTGCACGTGGCCCCCGACCGCGACGACGCGCGGCGGACGGCCGAGCCGCCGTTCATGAGCTACCAGCGGCGCATGGCGGTGCTGCGCAGCGACACGACCGGCGGCAATGTTCCGAACTCGTTCGATCGCTCGCTGCTCCGGCTGCGCGCGTTCGACGACTATCTCGCCGACGGCTGGGCGTTGATCGGCACGCCGGACGAGGTGCGCGAGGGACTCCAGCAGTTCATCGACGCCACCGGCTATCACCGCGTGCTGCTGCTGATGGCGCTGCCCGGCATCGACACGGCGCGGGCGCTGCGCTCGATGCGCCTGTTCGCCGAGCAGGTGGCGCCCATCTTGAAGGAGCCGCGCGCGCTCGAGACCACCGTGAAGGGAGAGCCGGCGTGAGGATCGTGGCCAGAGGACTGACGCAGGAGGCGGACGGGATCGGCGGCTACATGGCGCATCCGGAAGGGGTGGGGCAGCGTCCGGGCGTCATGATGGTTCACCACGCGCACGGCGTCACCGCCGACTACAAGATCGACGCCTATCGCCTGGCGCAGCTCGGATTCAACGTGCTGGTGCCGAGCCTCTTCAACATGTTCGGAATCCCGGGCACGAGCCACATCGGGCAGGGCGCCGAT
>DATBJF010000027.1:0-14336 GCA_036556545.1 Candidatus Methylomirabilota bacterium | reverse complement strand
CCCCACGTTCACAAACTGGCGCCCCCGATCCAGACCACCTAGTTCTTGACTCCGAGATCGGCGAGGGCCTCGTTGGCCTTCGCCAGCGACTCGGCGTGCTTGCCGCCGTCGTGCAGCTTCTGCGCTTCGTTCAGCTTGGCGACGGCCCCCTTCACCTTCGGATCGTCCGCCTTCATCTTCGCCGCCGCATCGCGACCCTGCTTGATGACCTTCGGGCAGGAGCTCGCGAGCGCGACACCGCTCGTGAGCGCCAGGCTCACCGCGATGGCCACAACTGTGAACGTCTTCTTCATTCGAAGTCACCCCCCTTGGTGCGCCAGATGTTGGACGCCGTTCGGCGCGCGCACATTCAACCACGATTCGGGGCGGTCGGTTCCGGCCGTGACGCGGGCTGGCTGTCCGGCGGCTCGGCCGGGTGGAAGTGGTCGTAGATCTTCTGCGCCATGCGTGGCGTCACCTTGGGGACGGCGGCCAGCTCGGCCACCGAGGATTCCCTGACCCGGCGCGCGGATCCGAGCGTTTTGAGCAGGCTCGTCCGAATGGTCGGACCAACGCCGGGAATCGCGTCCAGAGTCGACTGGATCGTCCGCTGGCTGCGAAGCTTCTTGTGGTACGTGACCGCGAAGCGGTGCGCCTCGTCGCGGATCTTCTGCAGGGTGTGCAGCGCGGGCGAGGTCGGATCGAGCAGGAGCGGCTCCCGGCTGTCGCCCTGATATACCTCCTCCTGCTGCTTGGCGAGCGAGACGACCGGAATGTAGTCGAGCCCGAGATCTTGAAGGATCTGCAGGCCGACGTTCAGCTGGCCACGCCCGCCGTCGATCAGCACGAGGTCGGGAAGCGCGCTGCCGAGCTCGAGGGCACGGCCGAAACGCCGGCTCAGAACCTCACGCAGCGAGGCGAAGTCGTCGGCGCCTTCGACCGTGCGAACCTTGAAGCGCTTGTAGTCGTCCTTCTTCATGGCGCCGTTTTCCCAGACGACCATCGACCCCACCTGCTCGGTCCCTTGAATGTTCGAGATGTCGTAGCCTTCGATGCGATTCGGCAAGCCCGGCAGGTTCAGCGCGCGCTGGAGCTCCTCCAGCACGGCCTGCTGCCGGTTGCCGCGGGACAGCAGATGGTTCTGCAGCGCGATGGCCGCGTTCGACTCCGCCATGGCCACGAACTCGCGTTTGGTGCCGCGCTGCGGCGCCACCACCTGGACGCGCCGCCGCGCGATGCGCCCGAGCCATTCCTCGATGAGCTCGCGCTCGGGAATGTCCTCGGACACGAGCACCTCGGGCGCCGGGGTGACCGGCTTGGCGTAGAACTGCCGGATGAAGGCCGACAGGATCTCGCCGTCCGTCCAGCCGGCGACCTTGTCGAAGAAGAACGCCTCCTGGCCGACCAGCCGGCCCCGGCGCACGAAGAACAGCTGCACGCAGGCGTCGTTCCCCTGCCGCACCACGCCGAGCACGTCCTGGTCCACCTCGTCGGTGGAGATGATCTTCTGCCGCTCGCGCACCTTGTTGAGCGACTGGATCTGGTCGCGCAGCACGCCCGCGCGCTCGAACTTCAGCTCGGCGGCGGCCTCCTCCATCTGGCGCGTCAGCGTGAGCGCGAGGTCGTCGTTCTTGCCTTCCAGGAACCGCTGCACGTCGCGCACGGTCTGGGCGTAGCCTTCCTGCGTCTCCCAGCCGGTGCACGGGGCGTTGCAGCGATGGATCGCGTACTGGATGCACGGCCGCGGCAGCCGGCCGTCGATCTCGATCGAGCAGGTGCGCAGCGGAAACAGCTGCCGCGTCAGCCGCAGCGTCTCGCGCATGGCCGTCGCCGGATAGAACGGGCCGAAGTAACTGGCGCCGTCGCTCGCCACGCGGCGGGCCACCACCAGCCGCGGAAACGGCTCGTTGGTCGTCAGCTTCAGGAACGGATAGTGCTTGTCGTCGCGGAGGATGATGTTGTAGCGCGGCCGGTGCTTGCGCACGAGGTTCGCTTCGAGCATCAGCGCCTCGAGCTCGTTGTCGGTCACGATGTACTCGAGGTCGGCGATCTGCCGCACCAGCGCGTCCGTCTTCGCGTCGCGCGGACGGGCCTCCTGGAAGTACGACCGGACGCGGCTGCGCAGCGAGGCCGCCTTGCCGACGTAGACGACCTGGTTCTTGCCGTCGCGATACAGATAGACGCCCGGCCGATCCGGCAGGCGGGCGAGCTTGTCCTCGAGAGGCGTCGTCACGAGAGTATTGTAGCGGCCCGGTCGCCCGGTCTACAGCGCGGAGACGTGCTGACGGCGGAGGCTGCGGACGCGGTCGCGCAGCTCGGCGGCGCGCTCGAAGTCGAGGCGGCGGGCGGCGTCCTTCATCTCGGTCTCGAGCTCCGCGATGCGCCGCTCGCGGTCGGCGAGTGACGCGAACGTCTCGACGACCGGCGCCGCCGCCTCGACCGTGTAGTAGTCGCGCTCGTAGATCGTCTGGAGCAGCTCGCGGATCGAGGAGCGAATGGACTCCGGCGTGATGCCGTGCTCGGCGTTGTAGGCGGCCTGGATGGCTCGCCGGCGGTCCGTCTCGCGCAGCGTCTCCGCCATCGAATCGGTGACGTGATCGGCGTACATGATCACCTCGCCGTTGACGTTGCGGGCAGCGCGCCCCGCCGTCTGGATCAGCGACGTCCCGGAGCGCAGGTAGCCTTCCTTGTCGGCATCGAGGATCGCCACCAGCGAGACCTCTGGAATGTCCAGCCCCTCGCGGAGCAGGTTGATTCCGATGAGGCAGTCGTACTTGCCCAGCCGCAGATCGCGGATGGTGGCCACGCGATCGAGCGTGTCGATGTCCGAGTGGAGATAGCGCACGCGGAGCCCGAGCTGCTGGTAGTACTCCGTCAGGTCCTCGGCCATTCGCTTCGTCAGCGTGGTGACGAGCACGCGCTCGTCGCGCTCCGCCCGCGCGCGGATCTCGTGCAGCAGGTCGTCGACCTGGTCGCCGGCGGGGCGCACGGCGATCTTTGGGTCCATCAGCCCGGTGGGCCGGATCACCTGCTCGGCGAGCGCGTCGCCGGCGAGGCGCAGCTCGTAGTCACCGGGCGTGGCCGAGACGTACACCGTCTGGCCCACCAGACGCGTGAACTCCTCGAACGTCAACGGCCGGTTGTCGAACGCCGACGGCAGGCGGAAGCCGTACTCGACGAGCGCTTCCTTGCGCGATCGATCGCCGTAGTACATCCCCCGCACCTGCGGCACCGCCACGTGGCTCTCGTCGATGATGACCAGCGCGTCCTTCGGCAGGTAGTCGATGAGCACCGGTGGCGGCTCCCCCGGCCGGCGCCCGGTCAGGTGGCGCGAGTAGTTCTCGATGCCGTGGCAGTAGCCGAGCTCGCGCAGCATCTCCATGTCGAACAGCGTGCGCTGCTCGAGCCGCTGCGCTTCCAGGAGTCGGCGCCGGCCCTTGAGAAAGCCGAGCCGCTCGCCCAGCTCTTCCTGCACGGTGCCGAGCGCGCGCTCGAGCTGCTCGGCCGGCGTCACGTAGTGACTGGCCGGATAGACGTGGACTTCCGAGAGCTTCTCGAGGATGGCGCCGCGGAGCGGATCGATGCGGTGGATGGCCTCCACGGTGTCGCCCCAGAGCTCCACCCGCAGGGCCACCGTCTCCTCGTTGGCCGGGAAGATCTCCACCACGTCGCCGCGCACGCGGAACGTCCCGCGGTGGAAGTCGTAGTCGTTGCGCTCGTACTGCACGGCCACCAGGCGGCGCACGATCTCGTCGCGATCGAGGGTGTCGCCCGTCCGCACCGACAGGTGCATCTGCTGGTACGTCTCGGGAGCGCCGATGCCGTAGATGCACGACACGGAGGCCACCACGACGACGTCGCGACGCTCCAGCAGCGACCGCGTGGCCGAGTGACGCATGCGGTCGATCTCGTCGTTCACGAGGGCGTCCTTCTCGATGTACGTATCGGACTGCGGAATATACGCCTCGGGCTGGTAGTAGTCGTAGTACGAGACGAAGTACTCGACGGCGTTGGTCGGAAAGAAGGCCTTGAACTCGCTGAAGAGCTGCGCGGCCAGCGTCTTGTTGGGCGACAGCACGAGGGCGGGCCGGCCCACGTTCGCGATGAGGTTCGCCATCGTGTACGTCTTGCCCGAGCCCGTCACGCCGCGCAGCACGGAATGGCGGCGACCGGACGCCACGAAGCGGGTGAGGTCCTCGATGGCGCGCGGCTGATCGCCACGCGGCGCATACTCGGAGGACAGCCGGAACGTGGCGGGGGCCCGCGTCAGGAGGGCGTGGGAATCGCCAGCAGGTACTTGCGCCACGAGTCGAGCAGCGAATGCGCGTGCGGATGCCGCAGCATGTGGGTGGAGAACACGAACTTCGGGTGCACCGGCTCACGGATGAGCCGCATGTTCACCTCGTCCGGCAGGCGATTGCCCTTCTTCAGATTGCAGCGCAGGCAGGCGGCCACCACGTTCGTCCACGTGGTGTCGCCGCCGCGCGAGCGCGGCAGGATGTGATCGACGGTCAGCCGCTCGCCGCGGCGGTTGCAGTACTGGCAGGTGTAACCATCGCGCCGGAGGATGTTCTTCTTGTTGAAGGCGACTCGATCGAGGAAGGGCTTGCGGATGTACATCGCCAACCGGATGACCGCCGGTAGCGGGAACGCGCGTGATGGCGACCTGATCACGCGCGGAGAAGCCTCCACGGGTTCGGCTTTACCGGCCAGCAGCAAGGTGATGGCGCGACGGGCGTTGGTGAAATGCAGCGGCTCAAAGGTGTGATTGAGCACCAGCACTGCGATCTCGTCCATACTTGCTCAAGTAGCATAGTCGTCGCTCCGGAAGGTGTCAAATTGCGCCGGCCAGGATACCGGCCACGAGGCCCTCGCGAAGCCCCCAGTCGCTCACGGTCAACCGCTCGCATCCGACGCGCGCGAGCGTCGCCATGACGATGGCGACGCCCGGGAGGATCAGATCCGCGCGCCCGGGCTCGAGGCACGGCAGCGCGGCGCGGCCGGCGACGTCGAGCGCGGCGAGCCGCTGGCGCTGCCGCTCGATCGCCGCGTGCGTCAGCACGTGGCCCTGCACGCGGGCGGGATCGTACACGGCGAGACCGAGGTCGAGGGCGGCGAGCGTGGTCACGGTACCGGCGCTTCCCACGAGCCGATCGACAACGGCGCCGGCGATCGGCGGCGCCAGCTCACGCGCGAGCTGGCGCGCGACGTCGGCCGCGAGCGCTTCATACTCGGCCACCGCCGCCGGCACGGCGAGCGGATAGCGCTCCGCCAGCGGCACGACGCCGAGCCGCAAGCTCTGCGTCGCCACCAGCGCGCCCTCGTTCGCCAGCATGAACTCCGTCGAGCCGCCGCCGATGTCGAAGGCGAGCGTCGTGCCCGCCGCCGGCCCCAGCCCGTAGAGAATGCCGCGCAGGGTGAGACGCGCCTCGTCGTCGCCACTGATCACCCGTACGCTCACGCCGATCGCGCGGCTGAGGTCGCGCGCATAGTCCGCGCCGTTGCTCGCCTCGCGCACGGCGCTGGTGGCGACGACCTCGACGCGCTCCGCTCCGGCTCGGCGCGCGCGCTCGACGTACTGCATCACGGCGGCCATGGTACGAGCCGCCGGCGTGTCGCCGAGGCGGCCCGTCGCGTGGCTGCCCTCACCGAGGCGCGTCACCCGCTGATCGTGATCGACGACGCGCCAGGCGACGGCGCCGGGCTCCGCGTCGGCGACGAGCAGGCGCACGGTGTTGCTGCCGAGATCGATGGTGGCGAGACGCACGCGCCGAACATACGAACGCCCCGCCGTGCGTCGGCGGGGCGCTCGATGCGGGTCTCCGCGAGTGCTACTTCTTCTTCTGCAGCGTGCGGATGTAGTTCACGATGTCCCAGCGGTCGTTTTCCGGAAGATGCTTCCACGGCGGCATGGCGCCACGCCCGTTGGTGATCTTCCAGAACAGCTCGCCGTCCGACTCGGCCGCCACCTTGGCCGACGTCCAGTCCGCGGGCTTCGGCGGCGGGAGCGCGGCGGCCGCCGGCCCATCGCCCTTGCCGCTGCCGTGGCACGACTGGCAATTGGTGTCGATGTTCTTCTTCGCCGCGGCGAGCGCCTGCTTGTCCGCCTTCTTGTCGGCGCGGGGATTCTTCATCGCCTTGGCGTCCGCCGGGGCCTTCCACTCGCCCTGCGCCCACACGGCCGACACGGCGCCGACGGCGACCAGGGCCGCCGCGATGACGACGATCAACGACCTCTGGCACGCCCTCATGGGGTCTCCTCTGTATCGGAGCGCTGTCTCCACCTCTCCCGCCGGTGGCCTGAGAAAGGTGGGCGTGGCTCCGTCTCGACACGTCGTGATCTGATTCACTAGCACCGGGTCATTAGATACATCTCGGACGGAGACGGTCAAGCCGTTATTCGCCCGCCGTCCCGCGGCCGAGGGCAGCGAGCATGTCCTCCGTCCTGGTGAACTTCACACGCGGCCGTCCGGTTTCCTTGCCCCGCCGCACCTCGACCTCATTGAGCCGCAGCCAGTCCTCGTACGAGAGGCACTGCGGCTGGCGCGACCGGATGAGGCGGTCCACCGACTCCCGCGAGGGCGCGGCCGGCCGCAGATAGCGGTCGGCCGCGAGGTCCTCCATCATGCAGGCCACGGTCTCCGCGGCGTCGGGCTTGTTGGTGCCGATGACGCCGGTGGGGCCGCGCTTGATCCAGCCCGCCGTGTACTCGCCCACCACGGGGTCCTTCCGCTCGGGATGGAGGACGCGCCCCTTCTCGTTCAGGATGACGCCCCACTTCTCGTTGAACGGCACGCCCGGCACGGCCACGCCCTTGTAGCCCACCGAGCGGAAGACGAGCCCGACGGGCAGATCCTCGAACTCACCCGTCGGCTTCGGCTGCAGTGTCCCGGTGTCGGTGGCGTAGAGCTTGTTGCGGACGAGTCGCATGCCGCCCACCTTGCCGGTGCCGTCGTCGAGCAGCTCCACCGGAGACACGAGGAAGCGCAGGATGAGGCGGCGGCGCTTGCCGCCCGGCGGGCGCCGCGCGAACGACTGGAGCAGGTCCACCTTCTTCTGCGTCGCGCGGTCTCCCGCCCGCTCCATGGCCGCCCGGCTGAGATCGTCGAGCTCCACTTCGTCCGGCATCGCGATCACGTCGGCGTCGGCGAGCTCGCCGAGCTCCTTGACCTCCGGGTTCGTGAACGCCGCTTGCGCGGGACCACGACGGCCCAGGAGATAGACCTCGCGAACCCGGCTCGCGCGCAGCGCCTCCAGCGCATGATCGGCGATGTCCGTCACCGCCAGCTCCTCCGGCGTGCGCGACAGGATCCGCGCGACGTCGACGGCGACGTTGCCCACGCCGACGATGGCCGCCCGCTCCGCCGAGAGATCGAACGCGAGGTGGCAATAGTCCGGATGGCCGTTGTACCAGGCCACGAACTCGGTGGCGGCGTGGCTGTTCTTCAGGTCTTCACCCGGGATGCCCATGCGACGGTCGGTCTGGGCGCCGGTGGTGTAGAGGATCATGTGATAGTGCGCGCGGAGATCGTCGACGGTGACGTGGCGGCCGAGCTCGACGCCGCCGTAGAAGCGGAAGCGCGGGTGCGCGGCCACCTTGTCGAAGCTCGCCGTGACCGACTTGATCTTCTGATGGTCGGGAGCGACGCCGGCGCGGACGAGGCCGTACGGCGTCGGCACCCGATCGTACATGTCGATCTCGACCACGAGCCCCGGCTGCCGGAAGAGATGATCCGCGGCGTAGTACCCGGTGGGGCCGGCGCCGACGATGGCGACGCGCAGCGGAGCGCTCTCGCCCCCGGGACGCGTCATCCGGCGCGCGCCGCTGGCCTGTCCTGCTCGGCGATGAGCTGGAACTGCAGCGTGTCGACCTCGCCCTGATAATGATCGCGCTGCGCCTTCACCACGTCGCCGATCGAGATGATGCCCACCAGGCGGCCCTGCTCGACGACCGGCAGGTGGCGGATCCGCTTTTCCGTCATCGTGTGCCCGACCGAGTTCAGATCGTCCTGCGGGACGCCGACGATCACGTTGCGCGTCATCAGCGCGCTCACGGGCTGGTCGAACACGCCGCGCTCGTCGCGCACGGCGGCGCGGACGATGTCACGCTCCGACAGGATGCCGATGGGCCGCGCGCCCGGATCGACCACGACGAGCGCGCCGATGTTGTGGTCGGCGAGCAACGCGAGCGCCTGCCGGATCTGGTGCTCGGGCTGAATGGTGACGACCGTGACGCCCTTTCGCGCGAGGAGGCTGGCGACCGTCATAAGGCGCTCCTTCCGTCCCGTCGCCGCGACGACGACGGCACTGCCCGCATAGTAGCCGCGCGCGGCACCGCCGGCAACGCCGCCACCGCTCACGCCGGTCGGCGCCGCCCGAGCGTGGCGCACAGCGCGGCCAGCACGCCATAGGCCCCGGCCACGGGCCAGGCAACCTCGCGTGCGACAGCGACGTTCCACGGCCAGAACAGCGCGCCGCTCGGCAGCGGCGAGTGGATCAGGCCGAACAGGGTCGCGAGGCTCGCGACGGCGAACACCGCCGCGGTGAGGAGCAGCCGGCGATCGATGATCCACGCCAGCGCCGCGCCCCAGAGCACGGAGGTCAGGATGAAGCCGTTGCCCAGCACGAGCAGCGCGCGATGGGTCAGCGCCGCGTCGCCCGTCAGGTCGGCCGCCGACTTGCCCAGCGCGCTCAGCACGGCGCCCAGCTCGATGAGCACGACGGCCGCTGCGACCGGCACGAACGTAACGGCCACCGCCGGGCCGTGTCGCGGCGGCGAGGCCAGGAACGCCTGGGCGGTGATCTCGAGGCCGATGTAGACGAGGATCGGCGCCACCGCCGCCTCCGGCAAGAGGCCCACGAGCCACGACAGCGTCCCGGCCACGGCGCCGAGGCCGATCACGAGGCCGGTGGCGAGCGTGTAGCCGGCGCGCGCGCCCATGGCCTTGTAGGCCGGATGTCCGATGTACGGCGTGTTCTGCACGACACCGCCGCAGAGGGCGGCCAGCACGGTGGCCCCGGCCTCGGTGAGAAGGATGTCGCGCGTGCGGTACTCGTCGCCGGCGGCCGCCGCCGACTCGGTGTTGTCGATGCCGCCGATCGTCGTCACCAGCGCGAATGGCAGCGCGATCGCGAGGTACGGCATGGAGGCGGCGAGCGCATCCGTCCACGCGAGCGTCGGCCACGGAATCGCCAGGCCCGGAGGCGTCGCCCACGCCTGCGCGGTGCCGCCGCGGAGCCAGTAGACGGCCGTGCCCGCCACCACCGCCGCCAGCGCGCCCGGTACGCCGAACGGCATTCGCACGCGACCGAGCTGCGCGATCAGCAGCACGCCGAGCGCCACGAGGCCGACCAGCGGGTCGCGCAGCACCTTGAGGGCGGGCAGGAACCCGATGAGGAGGATGGCGACGCCGGCGATGGAGCCGAGCAGCGCCGCCCGCGGAACGGCGCGACGCGTCCAGTCGCCCGCGAACGCCAGCGCCGTCTTCACCAGTCCGATGGCGAGCGTGGTCGCCATCCCCACCTTCCAGGCGAGCACCGCGTCGCCGCTGGCGATCTTCACCGGCCCCAGCACGCCGAAGATCATCGCGAACAGCGTCGGCGTGTCGATGCCGAACGGCATGGCGGTGACGTCGTCACGGCCGGTCCGCCGCATGAGGCGCACCGCCAGCCACGTGTAGACGACATCTCCCACCAGTACGCCGAGCGCCGTCCCCGGCACCATGCGCCCCAGGACGAGATCGGCCGGGAAGCCGAAGACGCCGATGAGAAGCGAAGCCAGGATGACGAGCTGCGTGAGGTTGTCGAGCGCGAGGCCGAGGAAACCGTTGACGTCGCCGGGCGCGGCCCAGCCGAGCGAGCGGCTACGCGCGCGAGGTGACGTTGCCGGAAGCGCTGCCGGCGAGGAGCGCCCTCGCCTCCCGTCGGACGCGCCGCGCGAGATCCATGCACCACGCGAGCTCGCCGCGACGCGCGGCCACGGTCTCGTAGTCGAGCTCCATCAGCGGGCTCGTGCGCTCGCCGAGCGCGAGCCGCGCCGCGTACGAGACGTTCTCCCGCACCTCATCGTCCTCGAGCACGGCCTCCACGCGCGGATGCTCGCGCTTGGCGTGCGAGTTCAGGAACATCTTGAGCCAGCGCGCGACCTCGTTGTACGACCCGCCGGAGAACACGTCGCGATTCTAGCATCGGGCGGCGCGCACGCCGCCCGATGCACTGTATTGGAGCGTTGCGTCCGCCTCCCCCGCGGGTGGCCTGAGAAAGACGGGCACGGCTCCGTGACGCCCCGCTCAGCACTCGTTGAAGCCGCACGACAGGCACTTCTTGCAACCCTCCTCGTACACGAACGTGGCCTGCCCGCACTCCTTGCACAGATCGCCGATCTTCCGGCGCTGGTCGGCCTGCGGCGGCTGAGTCATGCCCGGGTGCTTCAGCTGGCCGATGTGCTCGGCCAGCGTGCGCGCCAGCGCGTCGGGCAGCGAGAGGATCTTGCCCGCGCCGAAGCCCATCGGCTGGGCGCCGCCGATGCGCGCGAGCTGGCTGATGACCTCTTCGAGTCGCCGCTGAGCCGACAGCGGCGAAGGCAGCCTCAGGGTGAGGGAAATCAGCCGCCCCAGCGCCTCGGCCACGGCCATGGTGTCGGAACCGCCCTTGCCGACCTGGACGAAGACCTCGAACGGCTCGCCCTCGGGCGTCTCGTTGACCGTGATGAACGCGGTCCCGATCGGGGTCTCCATGCGGTAGGTCTTGCCGGCGAGGCTGTGCGGCCGCGGCTTGATGACCACCTGGCCGGTGGTACCGAGCTGCGCCGGCACGGGCTCCTTCTTGCCGATGCCGACGTTCAACACCTGCTCGCCCTTGCACCCGTCGCGGAACACGGTGATGCCGAGGCAGCCGAGCTCCCAGGCCAGCTTGTAGGCGTTGGCGACGTCGAGCTCGCTGGCGTCGTTCGGCAGGTTGATCGTCTTGGACACGCCGTTGTCGGTGTAGCGCTGGAAGGCGGCCTGGTGACGCACGTGCCACTCGAACAAAATCTCGTGCGAGGTCTTGAAGACGCGAGCCGCCTCCTCCGGCACGCCCGGGATGTCGTGCAGCGTGCCGCGCTTGGCGATCTCTTCCATGAGCGCCGTCGAGAAGAAGCCCTTGTCGCGCGCGATCGCCTCGAACGTCTCGTTCACGAACGTGAGCACCCGCTCACCGTCGGGCTGCTTGACGCGGTGCTGGAATGCCAGCGCGAAGATGGGCTCGATGCCGGACGAGCAGCCGGCGATCATCGAGATGGTGCCGGTCGGCGCGATGGTCGTCACCGTGGAGTTGCGCATCGGGCGCACGTCCTTGTAGATCGACCGGCTCCAGTTCGGAAACGGCCCACGCTCCTCGGCGAGCTTCGCGCACTGGTCGTGCGACTTTTCCTTGACGAACGACATCAGGCGATCGGCGAGGTCGATGGCTTCCTGCGTGTCGTACGGGATGCCCATGATGAACAGCAGGTCCGCCCACCCCATGATGCCGAGACCGATGCGACGGTTGGCCTTCACCGTCTGGTCGATCTCCGGCAGGGGATACGGATTCATCTCGATGACGTCGTCGAGGAACCGCACGGCCAGGCGGACGACGCGCTCCATCTCGTCCCAGTCGATGGTCCATTCGCCGCTCGTCGAGCGGCGCGCGAACTTCGACACGTTCAGCGAGCCGAGGTTGCACGCCTCGTTGGGCAACAGCGGTTGCTCTCCACAAGGGTTGGTTGCTTCGACCTGGCCCATCTCCGGCGTGGGATTGGCGGGGCTGGCGTTGATCCGGTCGATGAACACCATGCCCGGATCGCCGGTCCGCCACGCGGCGCGGACGATGCGCTCGAACACCTCGCGCGCCGACAGGCGCTCCACGACCTTCTTCGTATGGGGATTGACGAGATCGTACTCCTCGCCCCGGGCGAGCGCGTCCATGAACTTGTCGGTGGCGGCCACGGAGATGTTGAAGTTCGTGATCCCGCCATCGAGCTTGCAGTCGATGAACTCGAGGATGTCGGGATGGTCGACTTTCAGGATCCCCATGTTCGCCCCGCGCCGCGTGCCCCCCTGCTTCACCGCTTCGGTGGCGCCGTTGAAGACCCGGAGGAACGACACGGGGCCGGAGGCGCGCCCGCCGGTGGAGTTCACCAGATCGTCCTTGGGCCGCAGGCGCGAGAACGCGAAGCCCGTGCCGCCCCCCGACTTGTGGATGATGGCGGCCGCCTTGACGGAGTCGAAGATCTCCTCCATCGAGTCGCCGACGGGCAGGACGTAGCACGCGGAGTACTGGAGGCCGTTGCCCTTGCCGGCGTTCATCAGCGTCGGCGAGTTGGGGATGAAGTAGCCGTCGACCATCATGTCGTAGAACGCCTCGGCCACCTCGCGCACGGCGGCCGGGCTACGGCCATAGCGCCCTTCCCCGGCGGCAATGGACACGGCGACCCGCCAGCACATCTCCTCCGGCGTCTCGATCACCTCCCCCTCCTTGCGGAGGAGATAGCGCTCGCGGAGGACGCGGAGAGCGGGTTCAGTCCATTGGCCGACTTTCGCGGGGCGGGTCTCCGACAGCATCCGGCACCTCCTATATCTTGTGGTGGCCGAGACCATACCACGCAGCATATCGCGCTCGTCAAGGAAAAAGGTGTCCACAGACGGTCCCCCGCCGGTCCACCGGCCGTCCACCGGTGGGTACACGGGCCGTGCGCCGCCGCGTGATATCCTTCGCACTGTCGCGCAGTCCGAGCGCTTTCGGACAGGGTGGGCGCCAAGGGAGAACGGTCCATGAGGTCGTGCGTCGCGCTGTGGGCGGTGGGATGCGCTGCTCTCCTCGCCGCCGGAAGTGTCGCGCACGCTCAGGCGCCGCCGGCCCCGCCCGCGCCTCCGTCCCCGGTCTCGCCGCCGCCGCTGCCCCCGCAGACGTCGCCACCGGCGGACAGCCCGCAAGCCAAGGTCTTCGGTCGCGTCCTGTCCGTCGACGACGCCGTGGCCATCGCGCTCGAGACCCAGCCGTCGATCCAGGCGCGCCTGGGGGACTACGCCGCCGCGGCGTTTCGCGTCGATCAGGAATTCTCGCGGCTGCTGCCGCAGCTCAGCACGAGCTGGACCGCGGCGCGCTCGCAGAACGTCGGCGGGGTCAGCGGCGCGTTGACCGGTACGCAGGAGAGGACGTGGAACACGTCCTCGGCGGGCCCGCGGATCTCGCTGTCACAGCTTCTGTTCGACTTCGGGAAGAGCTGGGCGTCCACCGACGTGGCGCGACGGCTGGCCGAGGTGGCGCTCGAGGACACGGAGCTGCAACGCCAGCTCGTGACGCAGACGGTGAAGGAGTCGTTCACCAACATCAACTTCGCCCAGCGATTGATCCGCGTGAACGAGCAGGCGCTGCAGCGCGCGGAGCTCAACCTGCGCTCCGCGCGCGGGTTCTTCGAGGTCGGCACACGTCCGAAGTCCGACGTCACGCGCGCCGAGGTCGACGTCGCCAACGCGCGCGTGGACGTGATCCGGGCGCGCAACGCCGAGCGGCTGGCGCGCGTCGCGCTGGCGACGGCCATGGGGCTGCCGGCGACGACGCCGCTGCAGATCGACGACAACCTTGTCTACCAGCCGGTGACCCTCGACGCCGCGCGCTTGCTCGAGGAGGCGCTCCGCCAGCGGCCGGAGTCCCGGCAGGCCAGGCTGCAGGCGGACGCCGCCGAGGGGCGCGTCCGCCGCGCGTTTCGCGACTTCTTTCCCGACATCACCGGCGACGGGTTCTACGGGGCCCAGCGCACGGACTTCATGGAGGTCTGGGAGCTGAGGCTGTCGCTGAACTGGTCGCTCTTCGACGGTGGCAACCGCATCGCCCGCTATCGCGAGGCGAAGGCCAACCTCGATGCCGCGCAGGCCCGCGTCAGGGCCACCGAGCTCGACGTCTCGCGCGAGGTCGAGCAAGCGCAGAACAACGTGATCGAGTCCCAGGAGCGTATCCAGGCCGCTCAGGTCGCCGTCACGTCGGCGCAGGAGAACTTTCGCCTGGCACAGGGGCGGTTCGACGCCGGCGTCGGAACCATCCTCGAGCTCACCGACGCCCAGCTCGCCCTGACCCTGGCCCAGAACACCGAGGCCCAGGCGCTTGCCGACTACCGGATTGCCCTGGCGCGCCTGGACCGCGCCACCGGCCGCCGGTAGTGTGCTAAATATTCCCGGGCTGAGCCGCGTCTAAGTGGTGATGAAGCGAGTCGTTTCCCTCGTTCTCGTGGTGGCGGTCCTTGCCGTAGGGATCTGGGGATATTTTTACGCCCAGGCCGGCGGTAACGCGCCCAAGTACCGTCTGTCCAAGGTCGAGCGGGGCCCTCTGATTGCGGCCAT
>DATBJF010000026.1:0-19637 GCA_036556545.1 Candidatus Methylomirabilota bacterium | reverse complement strand
GCGTCGCTCCAGATCGCGAGCAGTGGCACGGCGAAGAAGAGCAGCAGCACGAGGCCGCCGGGAACGGCGAGGAGCGGTCGCGATTCCCGGCGGCGCGGCATGTCAGTTACCGACCGCGACCTTGGCCCAGCCCGCGTCGATCTCCGCCTTCTTGGCGGCGGCGGCCTGGACGTCGAGCGGCCGCACCTGCGGCGCGGGCGGCAGCTTGTCGGCGACCGACGCCGGCACCGTCACGCCCGGCACGGCGGGGCGCACGAAGCCCTGGGCGAAGATGCCCTGGCCCATCTCCGTCATGATGAAATTCAGCCAGAGCTTGCCGGCGTTGGGATGCGGCCCGTTCTTCACCAGGCTGATGGCGTACGGCGCCGCCGCCGAGGCCTCCTTCGGGATGACGACGGCGACCGCGTCGCCGAGCCCGTCCGTGTGCTTGGCCTTGAGCCCGTCGTTCTCGTAGCCGATCCAGATCGGGATCTCGCCCTTGACGAACTGCGCGTACGGCGTGGTGCCGACGACGCGCAGGACGTTGCCCGCCGTGTGGAGCTTGCCCATGTAGTGGATGCCGGGCTGCACGTTCTTCATGTCGCCGCCGGCCGCGAAGTTGGCCGCGAACATCAGCACCTGGCCCTGGCCGGTCGACCGCGGATCCAGGTAGACGATCGAGTTCTTGTAGTCGCCCTTGAGCAGATCCGCCCACGACTGGGGCACGTTCTTGATGAGCTTGGTGTTGACCAGGAAGGCGACGGTGAGGGAGTGGATCGTGAACCACTTGCCCTCGGGGTGGCGGAACACGTCCGGCAGCTTCTCGAAGTTCACCGGCTTGAACGACTCCACGACGTCCTTCTTGGCCGCGTCCACCGCGGAGGCGGCGAAGTAGTACGCCGTGTCGGCCTGCGGCCGATTGCGCGCCTTCTCCAGCGCGACGACGGTGGCCGCGGAGCCCAGGTCGTTGTACGTCATCTCCACCTCGGGATAGCGCTTCTTGAAGGCCGAGAACTGTGCGGCCCAGTTCGCCCACGTGGGCCCGGTGTCGAACGACACGACGAGCCCCTCCTTGCTCGCGGCCTCGTAGAGCGCCTTCTCGCCCGGATAGAGCTCCGCGCCGGTCTGCGCCCAGACAACGGGCGCGAGCGCCAGCACCGCAAGCGCGGCGACGGCTGTTCGTCTGGTCATCATGTCCGTGTCTCCTCTGGCTCGTTCGTGATCAGCTGCACCCGCTCGGGCGGAATGTGGACAACGTCGACGGTGCCCGCTTCCGGAGTCTCGCCGATAATCGTGCCGCCTGCCATCTCGAGATCGTAACGGCGCGTGGCGCCGAGGAATCGATCGCGCACCAGGCGGCCGCGGAACGTGTTGACGCCGTCCGGCGCCGCGCCGGGCCGGACGAACTCCGGCCGCACGAGGACGGTGACGCGCGTGCCGGGCGGCAGCCGGAGCGCGCCGGCGCGCAGCAGCCCGATCGGCGTCTCGACCGCGGCGCCGTCTCGCACCACGCCGTCCCAGAGGTTGGCGCGGCCCACGAAGGACGCGACCCAGCGCGTGCGCGGCGCCTCGTAGAGCTGGCGCGGGCTGCCCGCCTGCTCGATCCGCCCCTCGCGCATCACCACGACGCGGTCCGCGATCGAGAGCGCCTCTTCCTGATCGTGGGTCACGTGCAGGGTGGCGATCGCGTGCTCGCGCTGCAGCCGCCTGATCTCGTCGCGCATCTCCCCGCGCAGCGCCGCGTCCAGCGCCGAGAGCGGCTCGTCGAGCAGCAGCGCGCGCGGCCGGAACACGAGGGCCCGCGCCAGGGCCACGCGCTGCTGCTGGCCGCCGGAGAGCTGATCCGGACGCCGATCGGCGAACTTTGTGAGGCCGACCAGATCCAGCATCCGCATCGCCTGCTCGCGCCTGTTCCGGTGGTCGACGCCGCGCACCTTCAGGGGGTAGGCGACGTTCTCGAGCGCCGTCATGTGGGGAAACAGCGCATAGGCCTGGAACACCACGCCGAGATCGCGCATCCGCGGCGGCGCCCCGGTCACGTCGGCGCCGTCGATGACGATGCGTCCACGTGCCGGCGGCAGGAACCCGGCCGCGAGCTTCAGCACCGTCGACTTGCCGGAGCCGCTGGCTCCGATGACGGCGACGAGCTCGCCGGGCGCGACGGCGAGATCGAGTCCGTCGACGCGAAACCCGGAGCCCGGGTACGAGAACGCGACATCCTCCAGCGCGAGCGTCGCGACCGTCATGCCGAGACGGTCCCCCGCGCCGTGAGGGAGCCGGTCACCGAGCCGAGCAGCGCCAGGGCCAGCAGGATCGTGGTGGCCGCGCACGCGAAGCCCGTGGCTCCATAGAACGCCTGCAGCAGCACGACCGGGTACGGGCGAGTCAGGAAGCCGGCCACCAGGTTCGAGAGCTGGAACTCGCCGATCGAGAGCGCGGCCACTGTCACGAGCCCGCTGCCGAGGCTGTGCCGGAGCGACGGCACCACGATGTCGAAGAACCGGCGCGGCCCGGACGCGCCGAGCGACTCCGCGGCCTGGAGCAGGATGCCCAGCCGCAGGTGCCGCATGTCGGCCACCAGCGTCTGCACTATATAAGGAAGCGTCAGGACCACGTGCCCGGCGATGAGGACCCAGAGACTGCCGAGGTAGGGGAGCACGTCGCTGCTGAAGACGAGGACGAAGCCGAAGCCCAGGACCAGCGGGGGCACCGCGATCGGCAGCAGCGCGAGAAGCCGCGCCGCCATGCGGATGCCGCGCGACGCCGCGCGGTAGATCGCGTAGGCGAGTGGGAGGCCGAGCAGCGCGGTCACGACGCAGGTCGCCGCAGCGACCTCCAGGCTGACGACGAAGGCGCGGCGGAAGCTGCCGTCGGACCAGACGTCGAGATACCAGCGAGCCGTGAGGCCGTGCGGGAGGAGCGTGTTCAGCCAGAGCTCGCCGATGGAGCCGACGATGAGGAGGGCGATCGGGAGGACCAGATACGCCAGGTAGCAGCCGGTCACCCATGCCATCCGCGAGGGCTCTGGCCTACCGCGGCGCCTTGAGATACTCAGCGATCCACGTACCGTCCACGGCCGCTTTCGCATCCACTTTGGCCTTGATGATGTCCTGCGCGAGGAGGAAATCGGCGACCTGCTGGATCATCCCAGCCGCGCCGGCGTTGCCGACGCCCGGCGTAAGGGACAGGCGAGCGGTGGGATCCACGTTCTGCTGGAGCGAAAGCGTCGGGTTGATCCCGACGATGTGCTTCGCTACCTGCTCGCTGACGCCGAGGTTCTCCGCGGTGGCGCGAATGGCGGTGGTGGGATCGCGCTTGAACGCCTCGTGAGCGAGATCGACCACGCGGATGAGGCGGCGCATTCCTCCGGGGTTGGCCTTTGCCCATTTCTCCCGCACGACCCAGTGGTCGGACGTGTTGAGGCCGAGCTCGGCGGTGCGCGTGATCACCTTCCCGCCGACCGCCTCCATCTTCGAGATCCACGGCTCCCAGGCGTACGCGCCGTCGATGTCCTTGGCGGAGAACGCGGGGACCATGTTGGTGATGTCCATGGTGATCATCTGGATGTCGCTGGGCGCCAGGCCCGCCTTGGCCGCCGCCGTGACGAGGCCGATGTGCGCGCTCGATCCGCGCAGGTACGCGATCTTCTTGCCCTTGAGGTCCTTGAGCGATGTGATGCCGCTGTCGGGCCGTACCACGAGCCCGTCGGCGTAGGCGGACACGATCTGGATGTAGAAGTTCTTCAAGTCGAGACCCTGCGCGAGCCCGACGACGTAGCCGGCGGTGCCGAAGAGGCCGGCGTCGATGCTTTCGCTCCGGTAGGCGGCGAACTGCGGCGGCCCCGCCGTGAACTTCACCAGCTCGGCATCGAGTCCGGCCTTCTCGAACAGCTTCAGGTCGCGGGCGGTATAGAACAGCACCGCGTTGTACGGCTGCCACGCGAAGCGGATCTTGATCGGCGTCTGGGCGGTGGCGTCCGCGGAGACCCCGGCCACAAACGCGAGCAGTGCGACGAGCGCGACGATGCGCCTCATGCGTTTTCCTCCCAGAGCGATTTGAGGATCGAGTACTTGAGCGCGGCGAACTCCGCGGTGCCGACGAGGTCGACTCCGCGCGGATGGCCGAACGGGACGCTGATGCAGCTCTTGATGTGCCCGGGTGCCCGCGTCATCACGTACACGCGGTGCGCGAGGAGCAGCGCTTCCTCGACGTCGTGGGTCACGACCAGCACGGTGGGATGATACGCGGCCCAGATGCGAAGCAGCAGCTCCTGCATCCGGCTGCGCGTCTGGGCGTCCAGCGCCCCGAACGGCTCGTCCATCAATAGGACCGCGGGCCGGTTGATGAGGGCCCGCGCCAGCTGGACCCGCTGCCGCATGCCGCCGGAGAGCTGATACGGGTAGTGCCGCTCCCATCCCGTCAGTCCCACGGCGCCGATCAGCTCCCGCGCGCGCTCGAGGTAATCGGCCGTGGGCTCCCCGCGGTGACGCGGCCCGAAATTCACGTTGCCCGCGACCGTGAGCCAGTCGAACAGCGCCGGCGACTGGAATACCAGCGCGCGGTCGGGCCCCGGCGGCGCGATGGGCCGGCCGTTCACCATCACGCTGCCCGAGGTCGCGACATCGAATCCTGCGACGAGCTTGAGAATCGTGGTCTTGCCGCAGCCCGACGGTCCCACCACCGCCACGATCTCGCGCGCCTCGACGGCCAGGTCGACGTTGTCGAGCGCAACGAACGGCGACTGGCCGCGGGCCGCCGGTGCGAATACCTTGCCGACGCCTCGGAGCGTGATCGCAGCCGTCATCGCCCCTGCCAGTGCAGCAGCGAGCGCTCGAGCGCGCGCGTGACGAACTCCAGCGTCACCCCGATGAGGCCGATGATCAGGATCCCGATGTAGACGTCGGGCACGCGAAAGAACGTCGTGGCGTCCATGACCATGAAGCCGAGACCGGCCTGCGCCGCGATCAGCTCGGCGGCGACCACGATGGCCCACGAGATCGCCGTCGCGGTCTTCACGCCGGTCATGATGTGCGGAAGGGCGGCGGGGAACACGACATGCCGGAAGAGCTTGCCTCGCGTGAGCCCGAGATTCCGCCCGGCGCTGACCAGATCCTGGGGGACGCTGCGTACGCCGGCGACGGCGTGGAGCAGGACGTACGACAGGGCGGCGATGAAAATGAGGAAGACCTTCGAGAACTCGCCGATGCCGAAGTAGAGAATCATCAGCGGGATGAACGCGATGGGCGGGATCGGACGGAGAAACGAAAACACCGGGGCGAGGATCGCGAATACGGTGCGGCTCATGCCCATCCAGAGACCGAGCGGGATGCCGACCGCGAGCCCGGCGCCGAGCCCGATGAGCGTTCGCTTCAGACTCGCCAGGACGTGCGTGCTCAGCGGCTGCTGCGCATACCCTTGCGCCGCCAGGACGGCGACTTCGCGCGCCAGGTCCCCCGGCGAGGGGAGCGCGAAGCGCGCGCCGAGTCCCAGTGCCGTCGCCGCCCACCAGGCGGCCAGAATGGCGGCGACGGTGGCCCAGGAGAGCAGCGTGTAGCGCGTCAAGGCGCGCACTATAGCACGGCGAATCCGCGGCTCCTGCCGTGAGCCGGAGGCCTCGAGTACGATCTGGGGTCATCAGATACTCGACGACGCATCCACTCATCGGCGCGCTTATCGCGCTCCTGGCGGCCTCGGCGCCCGGCTGTTCGCGCGACGCGCCGGAAATGGCGCGCCCGGCGGCGGCCGTCGCCGCCGACGAGCGCGATTGGCCCGCCTATGGCGGAGACGCGCTCGGTTCGCGCTACTCGCCGCTGGCGGAGATCACCCGCGAGAACGTCCACCACCTGCGCGTGGCGTGGACCTTCCACACCGGCGAAACTCCGGCGGCGGCGCCCACGCGTCGGCCGACGGCGTTCCAGGCCACGCCTATCGTCGTTGACGGGGCGCTCTATCTCGTGACGCCGCTGGGGCGCGTGTTCGCGCTCGATCCGGCCACGGGCCAGGAGCGCTGGCGCTTCGATGCGCGCGTGGATCCCGCGTCGGGCTTCGGCGACTTCACCAGCCGCGGCGTGTCGACCTGGCTCGACCCGGCGGCTGCTCCCGGCGCGCGGTGTCGCCGGCGCATTCTGGTTGCCACGGTCGATGCTCGCCTCATCGCCCTCGACGCGGGCGACGGCACGCCGTGCGCCGGCTTCGGCGAGAACGGCACGGTGGATCTGCGGCGCGGCCTGCGCAACGCGCCGGCGTCGCGCGAAGAGTACGAGGTGACTTCGCCCCCGGCGGTGATCGGGGGTCTCGTGATCGTCGGCTCCGCCATTGCCGATAACAACCGCACGCAGGCCGCGAGCGGTGAGGTCCGTGCCTACGACGCCCGCACGGGGACGTTGCGGTGGACCTGGGATCCCGTACCTCGAGATTCGGCGGATCCGGGATGGGCGACGTGGCAGGGCGCGGATGCGCACCGCACGGGCGCCGCGAACGCCTGGTCGGTGATCGCGGCCGATCCCGAGCGCGACATCGTCGTGGTGCCGACGAGCAGCGCAAGCCCAGACTACTTCGGCGGCGAGCGTCGCGGCGCCAATCTCTACGCCAACTCGGTCGTCGCGCTCCGCGCCTCCACCGGCGCCCGCCTCTGGCACTTCCAGGTCGTGCACCACGACCTCTGGGACTACGACGTTCCGGCGCCGCCTGCGCTCGTCACGGTGACGCGCGACGGGCAGCAGCGGCCCGCCGTGCTCCAGGCCACCAAGACCGGACAGCTCTTTGCCCTGCACCGCGAGACCGGCGCCCCGATCTTTCCAGTGGAGGAGCGCCGGGCGCCCGGCAACGCGGTGTCGGGGGAGGAGCCGTGGCCTACCCAGCCGTTCTCATCGCTGCCCGCGCTGAGCCCCCTGCGCTTCGCGTCGAGCGACGCGTGGGGCATCACGCCGCTGGACCGGCGAGCATGCCGGAAGGCGATGCTACCGCTCCGCAATGACGGGATATTCACGCCGCCGACCCTCGAGGGCACGCTGGTCGTGCCGTCGAACATCGGCGGCGCGCACTGGGGCGGCCTGGCCTACGACCCCGAGCGGCAGATCGCCGTGGTGCCCGTGAATCGCATCGCGTCGGTGGTTCAGCTCATCCCGCGCGAGCGCTACGAGCGTGCAGAGCCGGGCTGGGAGTACGCGCCGATGCGCGGCACGCCCTATGTGATCCGCCGGCGCATCCTTCTCTCTCCTCTCGGACTTCCATGCACGCCGCCGCCCTTCGGCGCCCTGGTGGCGATCTCGCTGGTGACCGGCCAGAAAGTGTGGGAGGTGCCACTGGGAACCACACGGGATCTCTTCGCGTCGAAAATCTGGATTCCCGTCGCGTTTCGCTGGGGCACGCCGAATCTCGGCGGGCCCGTCGTCACCGGGGGAGGTCTCGTCTTCATCGGCGCCGCGATGGACAACTATCTGCGCGCGTTCGATGTCGAGAACGGACACGAGCTGTGGAGAGGTCGCTTGCCCGCGGGCGCGCAAGCGACGCCGATGACCTACCGCGTGGCCGGCGATCCGCGTCAGTTCGTCGTGGTCTCCGCTGGCGGCCACGGCCGGCTCGGCACCACCCGGGGCGATGCCGTCGTGGCGTTCGCGCTTCCGCGTCTTCCCTAGCAACACCAGGCCCAGGGCCGTCCGGTTGACGGCAGCGCCGTGCGTCATTATCGTGACGCCGCCATGCTGAAGACCACGATCGCCGGAAGCTTGCCCAAGCCCGCGTGGCTCGCCGATCCGAGCGCCCAGCTCTTCGCGCCGTGGATGGTGCCGGCCGAGCGGCTGCGGGAGGCGCAGGACGATGCCGTGCGAATGGCCCTGCTCGACCAGGAAGAAGCCGACCTCGACATCGTCACGGACGGCGAGCAGCGACGCCGTCACTACATCTGGGGCTTCCTGGAGGGCCTGACCGGAGTCGACACCGAGCGCCTCGGCCGCAAACGGACGCGCGGCGCTCGCTACGCGACGGAGCAGGACGTCGCCCGCGTCGTCGGCGAGGTCACGCGCCCCCGTCCGATCATGGTCGACGCCCTCGCGTATACGAAGGCCCACACGCGTCGTCCGGTGAAGGTGACGCTGCCCGGGCCCATGACCATCGTGGACACCACGCTCGACGAGCACTATCGCGGCGACGAGGAGGCGCTGGCGATGCGCTTCGCGGCGTTGCTGAACGCGGAGGCGCGGGATCTGGCGGCGGCCGGCGCTGATGTCATCCAGCTCGACGAGCCCTGCTTCAACATCTACCTCGACAAGGTGAAGGCGTGGGGCATTCGCGCGCTCGAGACCGCGATCGCAGGCGTGACGTGCACCACCGCGATCCACATCTGCTACTCGTACGGCATTCCGCGTGTCCTCGCCTGGAAGCGGCAGAACACCGAGTGGGGGCAGTACGGCGTCACCCTGCCGTTGCTGAGCGAGACGAAGATCGATCAGATCTCCGTGGAGTGCGCCGCCTCCGGCGTGGACGTCGCCGTCCTCGCGGGCGCGCGCGGCAAGGACATCCTGCTCGGCGTCATCGACGTGGGGACCGAAGAGGTCGAATCCCCCGCGCTCGTCGCCGCGCGTATCGAGAAGGCGCTTGCGTACGTCCGTCCGGAGCGGCTCTTTCCGTGCACCGACTGCGGCATGGTCCCGCGGACGCGGGCGGCGGCGCGAGGAAAGCTACGCGCGCTTGTGGAAGGCGCCCGCCTCGTGCGAGGCGCCGCCGGTCAGGGCGGGCCGATGCGGTAGAGCCGCGCGCAGTTGTCCCACAGGATGCGCCGCTTGCTCGCCTCGCCGATCGGAAGCTTCAGGAAGCGCGCCGTCGCCTCGGGGTACTTGGTGTCGTAGTGGGGGTAGTCCGTGGAGAAGACGAAGCCCTCGTCGCCGCACGCCTCGATCGCCTGCCGGCCCGGCGTCTCGTCGCACTCCAGGGAGACGAAGCCCTGGCGCTGGAAGTACTCGCTGGGCCGGAGCTTGAGCGACGGGTTCTCGTAGCGACCGGGGTTCTCCCAGTGCTCGTCCAGGCGCCACAGCCAGAACGGCAGCCACGAGCCGTTGCCCTCGAGAAATGCCACGCGCAATCGCGGGAATCGCTCGAGGACGCCGCCGAGCGTCGTCGCTTCCAGCGCCAGCATCTGCTCCATGCTGTGCGAGCAGGCGTGCTGCAGGCAGAAGAGGTCGCCGGCAAAGCGGTCGTCGCCGGCGGTGGGCATCCGCGACGCGACGCCCTCATGGAATCCGACGGGCACATCCAGATCCTGAACCTCGGCCCACAGCGGGTCGAACTCGGCGTGATGCCAGTAGACTCCGCGGCGCGGCGGGTTCGGCCGCAGGAAGACGGCCTTGAAGCCGAGGTCGCGCACCGCGCGCCGGGCCTCCCGGATCGAGGCGACGACGTCGTGGATGGGCAGCATGGCCGCGCCGTACATCCGGCGCGGATCGCCGTCGCGGCAGAAGTCCGCCAGCCAGTCGTTGTAGGCGCGCGCGATGGCCTCGGAGAACGCGGGATCGAGATCCGAGATGCTGTGCACGAAGAGGCCACGCGAGGGATAGAGGACCGTGACGTCGATGCCCTCGCGGTCCATGGCCGCCAGCTGAGCGCGGGCGTCGAAGCCCCGCGCGATGTCGTCGGCGAACCGGGCGAGTCCGCCCTGGAAACTCACGCGCGCGATCTGCCCCGACAGCGTGAACGCGTCGGCGCCGTCCACCGTGACGCCGACGTCCATCGGTGTCCGCGTCGTGCCCCGCGGCGCTCGGTGGCGAAAGGCGGGATCGATGTAGCGCTCCCAGAGATTTGCGGGCTCCAGCACGTGCATGTCGCTATCGAAGACGCGGTAGCCGTCTTTCATGAGTTAGCACTCTCGCAGAAGCCGGCCGAAGCCGGGCATGCGGTCGGGGAACCCGTTGTCCCGAAGGGCGTACCAGAACGTCGCGGCGTTGATCGCGATGACTGGCTTCTCGAGCCACCGCTCGGCCTCGTCCGCGAGCCGCAGCATCGACAGATTGGTGCCGACCTGGACGATCGCGTCGACGTCGGGACGGTTCACGGCGAGGATCGCGCGCCGGAGCGTTGCCTCGTCGACGTGGGCGATGCTCACGGCCGTCGGGCACCGGAGCCCGTGCAGGGCGACGACGTCGTAGCCGCATTCCTCGAGGAAGCGCCGCACTTGACCGTCGCCCACCGGCTGGTACGGCGTCACCACGCCGAGCCGCCGCGCGCCGAGCGCACCGAGCGCGCGCTCGCACGCGTTGGCGCCCGTCGCGATGCGCCGGCCCGAGAGCTCCTCGATACGGCGCTGGAACTCGTCGTTGCCCTTCTTGCCGCCCCAGAACGTCTCCGACGACATGCCCATGATCAGGTAGTCGGGCTCCGAGGTCATGAGCTCGCGCACCGCCCGCGCGATCGACGCGCGGATCTGCACCATGATGGCCTCGAAGGCGGTGTCGTCGTCCATGCGCGGGTTCTCGATGGCGATCCGTCCCGTCGCGAGCGTCACGCCGTGCGGGGCCATGGCGTGGAAGTCCGGCTCCACGACCGTGTTTGTGGATGGCACGAGCACGCCAAACTTCGCGCGATAGCCGAGCACGTCGGGCATGGCCACCACTATCGCACGAGGCGGGGGACCACCGGTGGGTGCCGTTGACACGATTCTGGGTCGCGCTTACGCTCCAGCCTCCAACCCAAGGAGGCGTCTATGCGCTCGATCAGCTCGATCGCCGTCGTCGCCGTCCTCTTCTTGGCACTCGCCCAGGGCACCGCGCTGTCGCAGTCGACACTCGGGCCCGGAGCGAAGGTGACCGTCTCGCTGCTCGCGCACCCGATCCCGACGCATCCGCAGTACTCGAAGCTCGACATGCCGTTCTTCCGGGAGACGCTCGCCAAGCGCAGCAACAACCGGCTCGAGGTCAAGACGAGCACGTGGACGGAGATGGGCATCACCGGCTACGAGATCGTGCGGATGGCACGGCAGGGCCAGATCGACATCGGCAACGCGCCGCTCACGTACATCGCCCAGGACGTGGCCGTCCTCGACGTCGCCGACCTCGCCGGGCTGAACCCGACCGTGGAGCAGGCGCGCAAGGTCTTCGACGCCCTCGCCCCCGTGGTCAACAAGGATCTCGAGCGATTCAACGTGCGCATCATCGGGTCCAATCCGTATCCCGCGCAGATCCTCTTCTGCCGGAAGCCGGTGAGGGACCTGGCCGACCTCAAGGGCCGCAAGGTCCGCACGTTCGGACCGTCGCTGAACGATCTGATGACAGCCATCGGCGCCACGCCGGTGAGCCTGGCCTATGCGGAGACGTACAGCGCCCTCGAGCGCGGTGTCGTCGACTGCGCCATCACGGGATCGGGCAGCGGCAACGCGGCGAAGTGGTACGAGGTGACGACGCATCAGTACACGCTGCCGCTGTCGTGGGCGGTGTCCGGCTACTTCGCGAATCTGACATGGTGGAACAAGCTCGCCCCCGACGTCCGCAAGTTCCTCGAGGAGAGCTTCCAGGAAGTGAGCGACCGGCAGTGGCAGTTCGGCGGCGTCGAGTTCACCCAGGACGGCATCGACTGCAACGCGAACCGCCCGACGTGCAAGATCGGGACGCCCGCCAAGGACAAGGCGATGGTCGAGGTGAAGGCGACCGACGCCGACAAGGTGCTGCTCAAGAAGATCCTCGCGGAGAACGTCCTGCCGGCATGGGTGAAGCGCTGCGGGGCACGCTGCGGTGAGGTCTACAACGAGACGGTGGCTCCGATCTCCGGCGTGAGGTACGGCTCGCGGTAAGGCCAGGCCGCGCATGATTGGCCTGCTTCGACCGACCTGGTTCGAGATCGACCTCGATGCGGCCGTCGAGAACCTCCGCACGGTCCGACGTCTCGTCGGGCCCGCGCGCAAGATCTTCGCGGTGGTGAAGGCCGACGGCTACGGGTTCGGAAGCCTCGAGATGGGGCGCGCCTTCGCGGAGAACGGCGCCGATGCGCTCGGCGTGGCCGATCTCGCCGACGGGATCCGGCTGCGGCACGCGGGGTTGACGCTGCCGATCCTCGTATATCCGAACGCACTGCCCGACGCGGCCGGCGCCCTCCTCGCGGCGGGTCTCACGCCGACGCTCACCGATTTCGACGCGGCGCGCGCGTACGACGATGCGACCGGCCCGTCCGGGCACGGGCCGCCGACCGACGTATTCGTGAAGGTCGACGTGGGACTCGAGCGTCTCGGCGTGCCCGCCGACGAGGCGGTGAAGCTCGTGCTCGCCATTCGCGAGCTGCCGCGCCTGCGCCTGGCCGGGCTGGCGACGCACCTCCACGTCCCCCCTAACGCCGATCCAGCGTATGTCCGGTGGCAGTTCGCGCGCTTCACGGCGGTGCTCGCCGCGCTTGCGGCGCAAGGGGTCACGGTTCCGGTGCGGCTCGCCGCCAGCTCGCCGCTGGTCCTCGGATACCCCGACACGTATCTGAACGCCGTGGATCCCGGACGCATGCTGTACGGAATGAACCGGGACGATGCGACCGTGGCGGGGACGCTTCGTCCCGCGTTCCACGCCCTCAAGAGCCGGCTGGTCGAGGTGAAAGAGCTGACGCCGCGCGAGCGCTTCGCGGACGCGGCGCCGTTTCCGATCGCGCGCGGGATGCGGCTCGGTGTCATCCCGATCGGCATGGGCGACGGATTCCATCGCCTCAACGCAGGGCGCGTCCTGGTGCGGGGACGTCGCGTGCCGATCCTCGCGCGTCCGTCCCTGGAGCACACGCGCGTGGATCTCACCACCGTGCCCGACGCGGCCGTGGGCGACGAGGTCGTCCTGATCGGCACGCAGGGTGGGGAGGCGATCACGCCAGACGAGGTGGCGAAGCAGAACGGGCTCGACCCGCTGATTCTCGCCCTGACGATCGGTCCCCGGGTCGCGCGCGTGTATCTCAGGTCCGGCCGCGACCCGACGGCGTCCTGATGCGCGTGCGCCTGCTGACGCTGCTGGCGCGGCTGCGCGCGGCCAACGAGCGCGTCGGCCACGTGATGAACGACGTCGCGGGCTGGCTGTTCGTCGTCTGCGCGCTGTTCGTGTCCTTCGACGTGCTCGCGCGCAAGTTCCTCAGCGTCAGCTCGAAGGCGACGGTCGAGATCACCGGCTACATGCTCGCGTTCGGCCTCGCGTGGGGACTCTGCGATGCGCTGACGACGCGGGCGCACATCCGCGTCGATGTCCTCGTCAGCAAGCTCCCGCTCAGGTTCCGGGTCTGGGCGCACGGGCTCGCGCTCGCCTTCCTGGCCGTGCTCGGGTTCTTCTTCGCGTGGCGGGCGTGGGCGGTCGTCCTCGAGTCGTGGGAGTTCAGCGCGCGCGACTCGAGCGCCCTGACCATCCCCCTCGTCGTGCCGCAGTCGCTCTGGGCGCTCGGGATCACCGCGTTCTTCGTGCTGACGGTGCTGATGCTCACGGAGGTCTCGATCCTCCTGTCGCTGGGCCGGCGTGGGCAGGTGGACCGGATGCTCGGCCCGCGGACGCTCCGTGAGGAGGCGGACGAGGCGCTGGAGGCCGCCGGCCTGCCGCACGGGGCGTCGTGATCGCCGTCGCGTTCCTCCTCCTCTTGCTGATCGTCACGGGCGTCATGACCCTGATGGGAGGCGGCCCGAGCGGGCCCATCGGCGGGCTGGCCCTCGTGTCGGGCGTGTTCATCGTGTTCTTCTGCGCCGGCATTTACGTGGCCGCCGCGCTCGGCGTGCTCGGACTGCTCGTGGGGTTCGCGCTGTCGGAGCGGCCGCTCTACCTGTTCATCGGCGACATCATCTGGATCCCCAGCGTGAACTTCGTGCTCGTGGCCGTCCCCCTGTTCCTCCTGATGGGCGAGCTCCTGCTCCGCGCCGGGCTGTCCGAGCGCCTGTACCGCGCGCTCAATCTCTGGTTCGGGCGGCTTCCCGGTGGGCTGCTGCACACCAACATCGTGTCGTGCGCGCTCTTCTCCGCGATCGCCGGCTCGAGCGTGGCCACCGCGGCCACGATCGGCTCGGTCGCCCTGCCGTACTTCGAGCGCACCCGCTACAACCGGCGGATGGTGCTCGGCTCGCTCGCCGCCGGCGGCGCCCTCGGTAACCTGATCCCGCCCGGGATCACGTTCATCGTCTACGGGCTCATCACCGAGACATCGGTCGGCAAGCTCTACATCGCCGCATTCATTCCCGGCTTTCTGATGGCGGGCCTGTTCATGCTGCTGATCCTCGGGTACGCGCTGTACTTTGGCGCCCCGGTGGTCGACGAGCGCGCGAGCTGGGGTGCGCGCTTCCGCAGCCTCCAGGATTTGGTGCCGACGGCCGTCCTCATCTTCGTCGTGCTCGGCACCATCTACGCCGGCGTGGCGACCCCGACGGAGGCGGCGGCTCTCGGCGTCCTCGGCTCGCTCGTCTTCGCCGCCGTCGCGCGGAAGCTGACGTTCGCGGTCGTGCACGCCGCCGCAAGAGCCACCGCGCGCACGACGAGCCTGATCGGCCTCATCATCCTTGCGGGCTTCGTGCTGAACTACGTGCTCTCGAGCCTCCGCCTGCCGCAGGCGCTGGCCGGGATGGTCAAGGAGCTCGCGCTGCCGTCCTGGGGGATCATGCTCATCATCATCGGGTTCTACCTGGCGCTCGGGACGTTCATGGAAGGCTTCTCCATGATCATCACGACGCTGCCCGTGGTCTTTCCGGTCGTCCTCGCGCTCGGATACGATCCGATCTGGTTCGGCGTCATCATCACGATGCTGATCGAGATCGCGATGATCAGCCCGCCGGACGGCACCGTGATGTACGTGCTCCAGGGCATGCGGATCCGGCCCGGTCCGATCACGGACGTCTTCGTCGGCGTGACGCCGTTCGTGCTGGTCTACCTCGCGGGGGTCGTTCTGATGATAGTCTTCCCCGACATCGTACTGTGGCTGCCCCGGGTGCTCCGGTGAGAGGAGTGACATGACCCCGAACCGCTTTCGCGTCGGCGTCGACATCGGCGGCACCTTCACCGACATCGTGCTCCTCGACGCCGCCGGCCGTATCCACACGAAGAAGGTCTCGTCGAGCGTCGAGGACTACGCGCGCGCCATCGTGGACGGGCTCGGCGAAGTGTTCGCCGAGACGGGGCTGTCGGGCAGCGACCTCGTCGAGGTCCTCCATGGCACCACCGTCGCGTCCAACGCGATCCTCGAGCTGAAGGGCGCGCGGACCGGTCTCATCACGACCAGGGGCTTTCGCGACGTGCTCGAGATTCGCCGCATCCGCATGCCGAAGCTCTACGACCTCGCGTGGGAGAAGCCGGTGACGCTCGTCGAGCGCTACCTGCGCCTCGAGGTCGACGAGCGCGTCGACGCGCATGGCGAGATCGTCAAGGCGCTCGACCCGACCGAGGTGGAGCGCGTGCTCGACCGCCTGCTCGCGGAGAAGATCGAGGCGCTGGCGGTCTGCCTGCTGAACTCCTACGCCAATCCCGTGCACGAGGAGCGCATCGCGGAGATCGTCCGCCGCCGGGCGCCAGGGCTCACGCTCTCGGTGAGCGCGGAGGTCCTTCCCGAGATCCGCGAGTACGAGCGGACGTCGACCACGGTCATCAACGCGTACGTGATGCCGATCGTGAGGCGATATCTCGGTACGCTCCGCAGCGGCCTCGACAGCTCCGGGGTGAAGGCGCCGCTCCTGATCATGCAGTCGAACGGCGGACTCATGCCGGACGCGGCGGCCGCGGTGCGGCCGGCGCACATCATCGAGTCGGGCCCGGCGGCCGGCGTGGTCGGCGCGCAGGCGCTGGCGCGCACGATCGGCCTCGGCAAGCTGGTGACGTTCGACATGGGCGGCACCACCGCCAAGGCGTCGATCGTCGAGGATGGCGAGGTGAGCCGCGCCACGGAGTACCAGGTCGGCGCCGGCATCATGCACGGCTCGCGCCTGCTCACGGGCGCCGGCTACCTGCTGCGCGTGCCCGCCATCGACCTCGCCGAGGTCGGGGCCGGCGGCGGGTCGCTCGTGTGGATCGATCCGGGCGGCGCGCTGCAGGTGGGACCCCGGAGCGCCGGCGCGTTTCCGGGTCCGCTCTGCTACGACCTCGGGGGCACCGAGCCGACGGTCACAGACGCCAACGTGATCCTCGGCTTTCTGAACCCGCGCGAACTCGCCGGCGGCGCCGTGAAGCTCAACGCGGCGCGCGCGCACGAGGTCTTCGAGTCGACGATCGCCAAGCGTATCGGCCTGCCGATCGCCGAGGCCGCGTACGGCGCGCACGTCATCGCGGCCTCGAACATGATGCGCGCGATCCGCGCCGTCTCGAGCGAGCGCGGTCGCGATCCCCGCCAGTGCGCGTTGTTCGCCTTCGGCGGCAATGGGCCGCTCTTCGCGGCGGGCATGGCGCGACAGCTCGAGATGCGCCGGATCGTGGTGCCGCCCGCGCCCGGGCTCTTCTCGTCGTTCGGGCTGCTCTTCGCCGACGTCGAGCATCACTACGTCCGCACGTGGCGACGCCTCGTGCGCCGCGTCGCCCCGGCCGAGCTGGCCGAGGCCTTCGGGCGGATGGAAGCGGAGGCGCTCGCCCAGCTGGCGGCGGACGGCTTCACCGCTGACGCGATCCGCATTCGCCGGTCGGCCGACTGCCGCTACGAGGGCCAGTCGTTCGAGCTGACGGTGCCGGTCGCGGGTGGCGCCATCGACGCCGAGACGGTGGCCGGGATCCAGGAGGCGTTCGGGCGCGAGCACGAGCGGACGTACGGCCATCGCGCGGGAGTCGACGAGCCCGTGGAGATCGTGAGCCTGCGCGTGGTCGGCCTCGGCATCCCCGATCGCCCGCGCGTGCCGGACGCGTTGCGCGTGGACCGCTCCGGGCCCGGGCGCGCCGGCGGCGAGCGCCGCGTGTACTTCGGCCCCGAGCTCGGTTGGCGCCAGACCCCGATCATCGACCGGCCCGATCTGATGACGTCGCGCGAGGGGCCGTGCATCGTGGAGGAGTACGACGCGACCTGCGTGATCCCACCGGGCGCGCGCGCGTCGCTCGACGTGCACGGCAACATCGTCATCGACCTGCCGCGTGAAGGGGAGGTGATCTGACATGCCGTCCGACCCGATCGGCTTCGAGCTCTTCCGCAACACGCTGCTGTCGATCGCCGACGAGATGGCGCTGACCATATTGAGGACGGCGTACTCCGGCGTCCTGCGTGACAACATGGATTACTCGACCGCGTTCTGCGATGGCGCGGGCCGGACGGTGGCGCAGGGGCTCACGCTTCCCGCGCACCTCTCCTCATTTCCTGATGCGCTGGCGGCCACGATCGCGCGGTACGGCGACCGCATGCAGCCCGGCGACATCTATTGCCTGAACGATCCGTTCGAGGGCGGAATGCACATCCCCGACGTCTTCGTGCTGAAGCCCATCTTCTTCGAGGGCGAGCGTGTCGCCTTCGCGGCGACCATCTGCCACCAGACCGACATGGGCGGCCGCGTGGCCGGCTCCAACGCGTCGGACTCCACCGAGATCTACCAGGAAGGACTCCGCATCCCGCCCGTGAAGATGTACGACCGCGGCGAGCCGAACGAGACGCTGTTCCGTCTCTTCGAGAAGAACGTGCGCGTCCCCGTTCGCGTGTTCGGTGACCTCCGCGCGCAGCTGGCCGCGTGCCACATCGCGACGGAAGCCTTCCTCGGACTCATCCACCGGCACGGCGTCAAGCAGGTCAAGACCTACATGGAGGACGTGCTCGACCACACCGAGCGGCTGACGCGCGCCGTCCTGCGCGAGCTGCCCGACGGCGAATGGTCGTTTGAGGACTGGATCGACGATGACGGCGTGGAGTACGGCAAGCCCATCCGCCTCTTCGTGACCTTCAAGAAGCGCGGCGACTCGCTCGTCGCCGACTGGACGGGCACCGACCCGCAGCCGAAGGGCGCCATCACGAACACGCTGTCGTTCACGAAGGCGGCGACGTACACGGCGCTGAAATCGGTGCTGTCCTACGACGTGCCGTGCAACGCCGGCTTCTACCGCCCGATCGAGGTCATCGCGCCGCCCGGCACCATCGCGAACGGCGTGCTGCCGGCCGCCTCCGCCGCGCGCGGGCTCACCGGCTTCCGCATGATCGACACGTGCTTCGGTGCGCTCGCCCAGATGCTGCCGCAGCGCTCGATCGCGTCGTCGGAGGGCGGCAACACCGGCGTGTCGATCGGCGGCTACGACGCGGACCGCAAGCCGTTCATCTTCGTGGAGTTCCTCTGCTCGGCCTGGGGCGGCCGCGCGTGGTCGGACGGTCTCGACGGCAACGCCAACCTCATGGCGAACATGTCACTGCCGCCGGTCGAGATCACGGAGGCCGAGCAGCCGCTGCAGATCCTGACCACCGAGTTCATCCAGGACGTGGGCGGCCCCGGCAAGTACCGCGGCGGCGCCTCGATCCGCCGCGATTACAAGCTGCTCGAGGCCGAAGCCATCCTTCAGGTACGCGCGGATCGGCACGACTTCCGCCCCTACGGACTGTACGGCGGCAGTCCGGGCCGCGCCTCGCAGAACGTGATGAACCCGGGCACCGAGGACCGCCCGCTGCCCGGCAAGTTCACGATGACGATGAAGCGCGGCGACATCTTGCGTCACGACTCGGCGGGGCCGGGCGGCTGGGGCGATCCGCTCGAGCGCGATCCGGCGCGCGTGGCTCGCGACGTGCGTAACGAGTTCGTGAGCCGGCGCTCGGCGCGGGAGGACTATGGGGTGGTGTTCCGCGCGGAGACCGTCGAGGTCGACGAGGCGGGGACGGCGACGCTTCGGGCGGAGTTCCGTGCGAAACGCGGGTGGACGTCGCCGCCGGGTGTCAGCCGGTGAGCGCGGGAGCGAAAGCTAGGGTCGGAAGCCTAGGAACTAACCGACCGCGAATTCAAAACGGCGGAGGTATGGACTCACCTTCGCCTACCGGGGCGCGGACGCGCGTGTGCATGGCGTATCGAAGCCAGCGCGCGTGACGCGGCGCAACGGCGTTCGCCGAAACGACCTCATGCCGTCGGCGCTGTGCGTGCCGGGCCCAATGGTGCGCTGAGCTACACGCTTCCATGATCACGCTCGCGGGCGGCCGCGCCGCGAGGAGCTGGCGAACCCCCGCGCGCGAGGTGGTGTTCCGATCGCGGTGGAGATAGCGGTGCGGCTTCCGGTCATTCGATGACGTGATCCGCGCGCAGCAGCAGCGATGGCGGAACGGTCAGGCCGAGCGCTTTGGCAGTCGTCATGTTGATGACGAGTTCGAACTTCGTCGCCTGCTCCATGGGGAGCTCGGCGGGTGTGGCACCCTTGAAGATCTTCTCTGCGAAGCTCGCGGCGTGACGATATAGCTCCGCGAAGTTCACACCGTAGGCGACGAGTCCCCCGACGAACTCGGTGGTCGCATAAACCGTCGGTATCCGATGCTTTGCCGCCAGATCCACGATGCGTTCCCGATTCGCCTGTGTGACAGTGTCGACGCCAACTACCAGTCCATCAGCATGTTGCCGGAGCGCGGCATCGAAGGCAGCTTCCAGATCCTGTGACTTCCGGACATCGAGCAGCTGTCCCTGCATGCCGAGAGATCGCGCCGCCTTCTCGATCTCTCTCCACTCGGGTGGGTGCGCGGGATTACCCATATTCAAAAGCGCAGCGATGCGCACGGCCCTGGGAACAAGCGCTTTGAGGAGTTCCACCCGTTTCTGATAC
>DATBJF010000025.1:0-2849 GCA_036556545.1 Candidatus Methylomirabilota bacterium | reverse complement strand
CCCGCGATTCACGGTGTCAATGGGCCTTTCCTCATGGGCCCCATTGGCCCCCGCGGCGACGCGCCCACCCTGCGCACTGCCGTTCCGGCTTTGCCGTCGCGACTTCCGCGTCGGATCGGGGCGATGGGAAAACGTTTCGCGCGCTGAGGCCCTAAACCCGCGAAATCAGGTGCGGCACTCCGCTTGCACTCCGCGACAGGCGGAGGTCATCGCATGCGAACCATGATCGTCGCGCTGATCGGCGCCCTGCTCCTGCCCAACCCGGTACCCTCCCACGCCGGCTCGGCCGCCGCGGACATCAACCTCCAGGCCGAACGGGTCCTGGCCGTGCTGGCCGACCCGCAGCTGCGGGCCACCGGTCAGGAGCGCGCGCGCCGTCAGGCCGTCCGCCGGGTCGCCGAGGACGCGATCGATTTCAACGAGACGGGACGCCGTACCCTCGGCACCCATTGGGACGGTCGCTCGGACGCCGAGCGGCAGGCGTTCGTCTCCCTCTTCACCGACCTGCTCGACCGTGCGTTCCTCCGCCACATCGACCGCTGGGACGGCGAGAAGCTGCTGGTGGCCGGCGACACCGTGGAAGGCGATCGCGCCGTCGTGCACGCCAAGGTGCTCCTGACCGACGGCTCACAGGTTCCCGTCGACCTCGCGGTGGTACGCAACGGCGACGCGCGCTGGCGCGTGTGGGACGTGCGCGCGATGGGCGCCAGCCTCGTGTCGAGCTACCGCGCGCAGTTCGCCCGCATGCTGCAGGCCGCGCCGTACGACCAGATGCTGGTCAAGCTCCGTGCGAAGGTGGATTCGCTCGAACCGTAGTAGCATAGCGGCTGATGGAATTGATCAGCCGCATTCTCGACGGCTCGATTCCCGAGAGCCTGCGCAGCACGTCGACGGCCGCGCGCTTCTTCGGCGGCCGCGTCACCCAGGACGACAAGATCGCCCGCCTCGAGGCCGTTCCCCTGCTCGCCGAGTGCACCCGCCGCCAGCTGAAAGCCGTCGCGCGCATCACGGAAGTGATCGAGGTGCCGGCGGGAACGGCGCTGGCGCGGCAGGGCCAGCCCGGCAACGAGTTCTACCTGATCGTCGACGGCAGCGCGCGCGTCGAGGTGTCGGGGCGGAAGCGCACGCGGCTGGCGCCCGGCGCGTTCTTCGGCGAGATGAGCCTGCTCGACGGCGGCGAGCGCTCGGCGACCGTGATCGCCGAGACGCCGATGCGTCTGCTCGTCATCAAGCGGCGGGACTTCTCGACGCTGCTGCGCGAGGCGCCGGAGCTCACCCAGAGCATCCTGGCGACGCTGTCGAGGCGGGTGCGGCAGGCCGAGCAGGCGCTCGGCTGAAGCGCGCGAAGGGGGGCTGGCGCCCCCCTTCGGCTACAGACAAGCTACCGGGGCAGCGCCGCCGGCGCGGTCGGGGTGAACGTGAAGTCGATGACCACGTTGTCGCCCTTCCGGATCCCGGTCTGGTTGGCGCCGCGCATCGGGATCTCGAATCGCTCCTTCGCGGTGCGAATCTTGATCTCGTTCATGTCGACGTCCTCGACGGTACCGTTGATCGTCTGCCGGTAGCCGGAGACGGCCGTCACCGGCTGCTGCACGACCACGTAGCGCCCGTCACGCAGCTCGACCAGCTGGGCGTTGTTGAGCACCACCGGCGTGCCCGGCTGCACCGTCGTGTACGCCACCGGCTGACCGTTCACGTACACCATCGAATCGGCCGGCACCTGGTACATGCGCCCGTCGCTCATGACGATCACGCGCTGCGGTGCGTCCACGCGCGTCACGGTGCCCTGATACGTAGCGGCTCGCGGCGTCCCGACGGTGTTCGAGGGCGAGCTGCCGTAGACGCGATTGTTCTCGGGGTCGACCGAGGCACAGCCGGTCACGGCGACCATCGCCGCCAGCGAGACGAATACTCCCAGACGTGAAAGCATGGTAGTTCCTCCTGGTCGGGCCTCCAGGAGCAAGGGTATTGCCAGCGAGCCGTCGATCGAGGTCGGCCGGGGCGGTTCAGGCGGCGAGGGCCAGCAGCACCATGCCAACGAGCATGACCGCCGCTCCCAGCGCCGATTCGCGTACGCGCTGCGCCTCGCCGAAGACGAGGACGCCGATGGCCATGGCGAAGAGGATCTCGACCTGCTTGACGGCCTCGACGTACGACGACAGCGTCAGCGTGTACGCCTTACCTTGCAGGATGGTGGTCAGGGCCGCGAAGAGGCCCAGCGCGACGAACTCCTTCCAGCGGCGTGGCACCGCGCGAAAGTGGCGCGCCGAGGTGCGCAGCGCCAGCGCGGTCATCATGACGCTGGCCACCAGATAGCCGCCGAAGGTGCCCATGGCGGCGTTGGAGGCGAGGATGGCCTGCTTGATCGTGATCACGCTCGGCGCGTACAGCAGGGCCGCCAGCAGCGTGTAGCGCTGCCCGCGGTCCGTCACCAGCACCGCCAGCGGCGCCCACGGCGAGATGCGCGCGCGACCGATGTTCAGGAGATAGACACCGAGGGCGCTCAGCAGGACACCGGCGATGCCCAGCCGCGTCGGATGCTCGCCGATGGTGACCCACGCCATGGCGAGCAGCACGAGCAGGCTCACCTTCCACAACGCGGTCACCAGCGAGATCTCCGACAGCTTGAGCGCCTTGGAGAGGGCCAGCGTCGACAGTGTCTGGCACGCCCCGAACGCGAGGCACCAGCCCCAGAATCCGGGCTGCAGTCTCGGAAAGCCACCGATCGCGCACGCCGCGAGGGCGAACGGCAGCAGGAACGTGAAGCGCCCCCACACGTTGATGTACTCGTCGAGCGCGTGACCGAGGCGTTTCATCGACGTGTTGCGGAGAACCTGGAACAGCGCCGC
>DATBJF010000024.1:0-51741 GCA_036556545.1 Candidatus Methylomirabilota bacterium | reverse complement strand
CCGATCGCGGCTACGAGCGGCCGGAGCTGTGGCTGTCCGACGGCTGGCGGACCGTACGGGAGCGCGGCTGGGTCGCACCGTTGTACTGGGAGCGCGGCGACGGCGGGTGGCTCGCCTACACGCTGTCGGGCATGGCGCAGCTCGCCCCGCACGCGCCGGTGGCGCACGTGAGCTACTACGAGGCCGACGCCTACGCGCGCTGGCACGGCGCCCGGCTGCCGACGGAGCAGGAATGGGAGCACGCCGCCGCCGCGGAGACGGCGGCCGGCACGCTGCTCGACGACACGCCGCGCGAGCCGGCGCCCGCACCCGGCCGCGGCCTCACCCAGATGACCGGCGACGTGTGGGAATGGACCGCCAGCGCCTACCTGCCATATCCCGGCTTCCGTCCCCTCGACGGCGCCCTCGGCGAGTACAATGGCAAATTCATGGTGAACCAGATGGTGCTGCGCGGCGGCTCCTGCGCGACTCCGCGCTCGCACATCCGACGGACGTACCGCAACTTCTTCCCGCCCGACGCGCGCTGGCAGTTCTCGGGCATTCGCCTGGCATACGGGGGCTGAGCGTGGGATACCGCGCCGACGTCCACGTCGACCGCCTCGCGCTGCACGACGAGCTCGCCCATGACGTCCGGCGCGGCCTCGGTGAGCGCCCGAAATTGCTGCCGCCGAAGTACTTCTACGACACGGTCGGCTCGGCGCTGTTCGAGCAGATCACGCGGCTGCCCGAATACTATCTGACGCGCGCCGAGCACGCCCTGCTGGACGCCCACGCGCGCATCATCCTGAGCGAGGCGCGGCCCGAGGAGATCGTGGAGCTCGGCGCCGGCTCGCCGGCGAAATTCCGGCGGCTGCTGATGGCCGCCAACGGGACGCCCGTCCGCCGGTACGTGCCGATCGACGTCGACGCCGGGATGCTCGCCGGCTCGGCGCTGACGCTGCTGCGCGAGCAACCCGGGCTCGACGTGCATGCCGTGGTCGGCGACTTCGAGCGTCACCTCGACCGCATCCCGGCGGCCACCGGCCGGCGGCTCGTCGCCTTCCTCGGCAGCACGATCGGCAACCTCGACACCGGCGCGCGTCAGCGCCTGCTCGGGGAGCTTCGCGGGCTCCTCGGTTCCGGTGACCGCCTGCTCCTCGGTCTGGATCTCGTGAAGAACATCGCCGCGCTGGAGGCGGCCTACGACGACGCCGCCGGAGTGACGGCCGCGTTCAACCGGAATATCCTGCGCGTGGTGAACCGCGAGCTGCACGCCGACTTCCGTCCCGACGCGTTCCGGCACGTGGCCCGCTGGAACGACGCCGGCTCCCGCATCGAGATGCACCTGGCTGCCGACGAGCGGCAGACGGCGACCGTCAAGGACCTGGACATGACGGTGGCCGTCGAGCCGGGCGAGACCATCTGGACGGAGAGCTGCCACAAGTTCACGCGTCTCTCCGCCCGCGCCATGCTCGAGGCCGCCGGGCTCGAGCTCGTCTCGTGGCACACCGACGGCACCTACGCGCTCGCCGTCGGCGCCGCGCGATGACGCCGACGCCCAAGAAGCTCTACATCCACGACGACCTCACCGACGACGTCAGCGCGCGCCACGGCGCCGACTCCGACGCGGCCCGCGGCGTCGCCGCCCTCTTCCAGCTCGTCGGCCGCGACTCCCGCGTGACGATCCTCACGCTCGAGGAGCAGCTGGCCGCGCTGTCTCGAGGCCGGCACGCGCCGTTCGCCGTCGCCGTCGCCATCGGCCGCGCCGGGCAGCGCGTGGCGGCCCAGACGCACGCGCGCACCGGATGGTTCCCGCGGATCGAGCGCGTCGAGCTCACGCGCGAGGAGGACGGCGCCGGTTACATCTTGTCGACGCTCGGCGCGCCCCCGCTCGCCGCGCAGCTGGCGGCCTTCGACGGCGCCGCCGCCATCGCCGTCGTCGACGACACCGTCTTCTCGGGTCTGACGATGCAGGCGGTGCTCCGCGCGCTGCCGGCGCCCGCGCTCGGACGCGCGCACGCCTTCTGCCTGCGCGCGGTCGGCGAGAGCCTGGCCGAGGTCGGCAAGCTCTGCCCGATCGAGGCGGGGTTCGTCGCCTCGGGGCGGCTGCTCGACGACGTCAGCTTCATCAACGCCAGCGGACTCGTGCGCCGGGGCGCGATCCGCCGCGCCGGCCAGCCGCCGCTGGCGTTCTACGAGCGGCCGGAATGGATGCGGGCCTGGTTCCTCGCGGATGCCGAGGAGGTCACACGTCGGTGTGACGCGCTCGCGCGTCTGCTCGGCGAGACGGCGTGAGCGCGCCGCCTACTCGATCACGCGGTCGGCGGCCAGCAGCACCGGCGACGGCAGTGTGATGCCGAGCGCCCGCGCGGTCTTGAGGTTGACCACCAGCTCGAACCGGGTCGGCCGCTCGATCGGCAGCTCGCCGGCTCTGGCGCCCCGCAAAAGGCGATCGGCGTACGTGGCCAGGCGGACGTAGGCCTCGCGCGTGTTGGCGCCGTAACTCATGAGGCCGCCGGCGTCGACGTACTCGCTCCAGCCGAACATGGAAGGCAGGTTCTGCGAGACGGCGAACTGCGCGAGCTTCGCGCGATTCACGACGGTGGGCGCGTCGGGAAAGACGATCACCGCGTCCGGGCGCGCCTCGCGGATGCCCCCCAGGGCGGCGTCGAGCTCGGTGAGCGCGGCGAAGGGCGCGTAGACGAGCTTCACGCCGACGGCCTGCGCCGCTTCCGCCGTCGCGCGATGCTCGGCCGGCTCGCCGGGATGATTGATGTTCGACAGCGCGGCCAGCGTGCGGATGCGGGGCACCGCCTCCTTCAGCAACGCCACGCGCTTGCCGGCGACCTCCAGCGACATGAAAGTACTGCCGGTGAAGTTGCCGCCGGGGCGCGCCAGGCTGCGCGCGATGCCGAGCGCCACCGGATCGCCGCTGATCGCGAACAGCACCGTCGTGTCCTGGACCGCCTTCGTGGCCTGGATGGCGAATCCGCTCGAAACGATGAACGCGACGCGGGCCTTCACCAGCTCGTCGAGGGCGGCGCGCAGCGCGTCGAGATTGGCCGAGGTATAGCGCAGCTCGAGCACGAAGTCCCGGCCCTCGACGTAGCCGAGCTTTTGCAGACCGTCCCGGAAGCCGTCCACGAAGGGATCGGGCCGGGCCTCCGTGGACAGCCAGCCGATGCGATGCGGCGTACGCGCGGCCTGCGCGAGCGCGCTCCCCGGCGCCAGGGCCACGCCCAGCAGGCCGAGGAACGCGCGCCGCGCCAGCCTCACCTGTCGAGGAACCCCTTGCCCTGGTCGGCCAGCCGGCTCAGCAGCGGCGCCGGCGTCCAGAACGCGTCACCGGTGGCCTTCTGGAACTGCAGCATGCGGTCGCGCACGGCCTTGAGACCGACCTGATCGGCCCAGAACATCGGGCCGCCCCGGTACACGGGCCAGCCGTAGCCATAGACCCAGATGACGTCGATGTCGCTCGCGCGGATGGCGATCTTCTCCTCGAGGATCTTCGCGCCCTCGTTGACCATCGGGTAGAGCAGCCGCTGGAGGATCTCCTCGTCGTCGATGTGGCGGCGCGTGATGCCCATCTCCGTCGCCACGTCGACGATGATCTTCTCCACCTCCGAGTCCGGCGACGGATTCCGCTTGTCGTCGTACTTGTAGTAGCCGGCGCCCGTCTTCTGCCCGAAGCGCCCCAGCTCGCAGATGCGATCGGCCACCTCCGAGCGCACCCCCCGGCCCTTGCGGATCCGCCAGCCGACGTCGAGGCCGGCCAGATCGCTCATCGCGAACGGTCCCATCGGGAAGCCGAAGTCGTAGAGCACCTTGTCGACCTGGTGCGGCAGCGCGCCCTCGAGAATGAGCTTCTCCGCCTGGATCCCGCGCTGGTGCAGCATCCGGTTGCCCACGAAGCCGTAGCACACACCGACCAGCACCGGCACCTTGTTGATGCGGCGCCCGACGGCCATGGCGGTGGCGATCGTCGTCTTCGACGACTTCGCGCCCCGCACGTTCTCGAGCAGCCGCATGACATTGGCCGGGCTGAAGAAATGCATCCCGATGACGCTCTCCGGTCGTTTCGTCGCCGAGGCGATCTCGTTGACGTCGAGCGTCGACGTGTTCGTCGCCAGCACCGCGTCGGGCTTGGCCAGCCCGTCGAGCCTGGCGAAGACTTCCTTCTTGATCGGCATCTCCTCGAAGACGGCCTCGACGATGATGTCGGCGTCCTTGACCGCGTTCCAGTCGGTGGTGCCGGTGAGCAGGCCCATGCGCTTCTCGACGTCCTGCATCGTCATCCGGCCCTTCGAGGCGGTGTTCTCGTAGTTCTTGCGCACCACGGAGAGCCCGCGGTCAAGCGCCTCCTGCTTCACCTCGACGACGGTGACGGGGATGCCGACGTTGACGAAGTTCATGGCGATGCCGCCGCCCATGGTGCCGGCGCCGATCACCGCCGCTTTCTTGATCTCCTTGGGCGGCGTGTCGGCCGGCACGTCCGGGATCTTGGCCGCCTCGCGCTCGGCGAAGAAGAAGTAGCGCTGCGCCTTGGACTCGGGCGAGGTCAGCAGCTCGGCGAACAGCTCGCGCTCGCGCTTGATGCCCGCATCGAACGGCAGGCCGACGGCCGCCTCCACCGCTTTGACGATGTTCTCCGGCGCGCGGAAGCCGCGCGTCTGTCGCGCCACGGACTTGCGGAACTCGGCGAACACCTCCGGCTTGCCGCGCACGGCGGCGAGCTTGTCGTCCAGATCGCGGATCTTCTTGAGCGACCGCCGCTCGTTCAGGACCTTCTCGGCGAAGGCCACGCCGGCCGCCGTCAGGTCGCCCTCCACGATCTCGTCGAGCAACCCGTGCTTGAGGGCCTCCTCGGCGCGGATCGGGTCACCGCTCACCATCATCGACAGCGCCTTCTCGACGCCGACCACGCGGGGCAAGCGCTGCGTGCCGCCCGCGCCCGGCAGGAGCCCCAGCTTCACCTCGGGAAGTCCGAAGCGCGCGTCCTTGACGCCGACCCGGTAGTGACACGCGAGCGTCACCTCGAGCCCGCCGCCGAGCGCGGTGCCATGAATGGCGCCGATCACGGGCTTCGGGCTGCTCTCGATCACGTCGAGGACGGTGTGCAGGCTCGGGGGCGCCGGCGGCTTGCCGAACTCCGTGATGTCGGCGCCGGCGATGAACGTGCGTCCCGCGCAGGTGATGACGATCGCGCCGACGGCGGGATCGGCGATGGCTTTCTTGAGTCCCTCGTCCAGGCCCTGCCGGACGTGCTGGCTCAGCGCGTTCACGGGCGGGTTGTTGACGGTCACCACGGCCACGCGGCCGCGGCGGTCGAGGTCGACGGACTGGGTGATGGCTGTCATGGGTTCCCCTCCGGAAGCTGACTGCCCGCGACTATACTCCTAGCCGGCCCGGATGTCGGCTTGTCGTGCCATCGTGGATGGCGGTGTCCGTGACGACGGCGCGAGGTTACGGACGATCGCGCGTGTCCAGCGGCAGCTCGACGGTAAAGACGGTGCCACGGCCGACGCCCGGGCTCTCAACGCGGACCGTCCCCTCGTGGGCCTCGACGAGGTGCCGGACGATGGCGAGCCCGAGTCCAAGGCCGCCTTCACGTCGGCCGGCAGCACCCTGCCAGAATCGCTCGAACACGTGCGGGATGTTTTCAGCCGCAATGCCACACCCGGTATCGCGAACGGTCAGCACGGCGCGGGCTCCGCGATGGCCCAGCGCCACGTCGACTCGCCCGCCGGGCGGCGTGAACTTGATCGCGTTCGCGATGAGATTGAGCGCGATCTGCTGTAGACGCTCGGGGTCCCCCAGCACGTGTCCGCGCGGAGCCGAGAGTGCGGTGCTCAGCTTGACGCCCTTGTGCTGCGCCTCGGGTGCCAGGGCGGCCGCCGCCGAAGCAACGATCGCCGCCGGGTGCACCGCTTGCTTGTCGACCCGCAGTTTTCCGGCAGTGATCCTCGACGCGTCGAGAAGATCGTCGACGAGTCTCGCTTGCAGGCGGGTATTCCGTTCGATGCGATCCAGAATGGCGCCGTAGTCCGGTCGATCGGACGGGGGCCGCCGCAGCAGGGGCAGGGAGGTCAACACCACGCCCAGCGGTGTGCGGAGCTCGTGCGATACGACCGCGAGAAAGTCGTCCTTGGCCTGGCTCGCCGCCTGCGCTTGAATCCGCAGTGCCCGCTCGGCCTCTAGCCGATTTCGTTCGGTCAGGTCGAGGGCGAACGACGCCCACTGATGCGTCTCTCCGAACGACACACGTCCGACGAGGACCGAGACGTGCGTTCCGTCCTTCCGGACATATTCCTTCTCGTATGGCGTGCAGCGGCCCGCCTGTTGCGCGGTGGCGACTGCCGCGGCATCGGCCGTCGCGTACTCGGGCGGCGTCAGCGTTGGACCACGCAGTGCTCCCGCGCGCAGGTCCTCGCGGCTGTAGCCGACCATCGCCAGGAACGCGTCGTTGGCGTCGGTGACCACGTCGTCCTCCCCGATGAGGACGCCGATGAGGCTGGAGTCCACCAGCCGCTTGACACTGGCCTGACTCTCGCGCAGCTCGGCCGTCCGCTCGTCGATCGTCCGGCCCGCTTTCTCCATCGCCTGGCCGACGGCGTGCGCTTCCTGGATGAGAGACGGAACACAGTGCGGAGCCGCGCCCTGTCCGAGAGCGACGGCAGCGGACGCGAGGCCGCTCATGGAGCCGGAGATCCTCCGTCCGAGCGCCAGGGCGAGAGCACCGCCGGCGATGATCCCGAGGATCCCGCCCACGGTGAACCGCCACATGGAACGACGAAGCGGAACGTCGACGGCCTCGACCGGCGCGCCGAGCGCGACAGTCCACCCGAGCCACGTCGTCCGTTGCCAGGCCGCGTAGACGTCGCCACCGTCGAGAACCGGGTAGCGGCCGGTGCCGAACGCCGCGTCGCGGACGGCGTCCCTCGCGAGCGGTGGCAGCCCATGCCCGACGAATCTCTCCGGACGCCGATTCCGCGCGACGATCACCTGCTTGCGGTCGACGATCCCGGCGATCCAGTCCGGCGGGATCCACTGGGCGGCGAGGATGTTCCCGAGGACCCTCGGGCTGACCGCGGCGAACAGGACGTAGCGCAGGGCCCCATCGCGCTCCACCGGCACCGCCACCGTCACGTTGAGCCAGCCGGTGGTACGCCCGGCGATCAGGTCTGAAACGACAGGCCGGCGGCTTCTGACGAGCTCCTCGAAGTAGTCACGATCGGCGATCGAAGGCAAGGGAGCGCCAAGCGGACGCAGGGTACTCAGCAGTAGCTGCCCGGTCGTATCGGTCAAGGCCACCACGTACCACTCCTCGTGTGTTTCGATGGCGCGCCGGGCGTGCTCGTAGAACGTGCGCAGATCTCCCCGGTCGAGGGCGGTGGAGGCGGCCACGACCTCGAGTGCGCTCACCGTGGCACCGATCTCCCGCTCGACCGCGACCGCCAGCGCGCGGACGGTCGTCTGCAGGCCGCGCTCGACCGACTGCCGCTGTTCTCGGCCCAGGCTCCAGACGACGGTCCCGGTGAAAATCAGGACGGGAACGAGGGCGAGGAGGACGAGCGCGAGGAGGAGATGGCGGAGCGGGAATGTCGCACGTCGTTCGCGAAGGCGCCGCATCATCGCATCCGGAATGAGTCGATGGCGACTGCTTTGCACACTGCTCTCCGTTACACAACCGGCCCTTCGTGGCTTCGTCCCCGGCATTTGCTGCTCGCAAAACACGCGCCGGACCTCTGCCGTCTGTTTTTCGCCGTTCGTGCCGCGACCGGAGCCGGCGTGGGGCATTGCCGCCCCAGCGGGCGTGGGGCACCGCCGCCCCGCCGCGGAGCCCGCAAAAAAAGGACGCGCAGTATACTCATGGGCCATGACGCCAACGACGGTCGACCTCCCGAGTGTCTGCCCGCTCGATTGTCCCGACACCTGCAGTCTCACGGTCACGGTCGAAGCGGACCGGATCGTGAAGATCCGCGGCTCCCACGCCAACCCGTACACGGCGGGCGTGCTGTGCGCGAAGGTGCCGGCGATGTACCCCGAGTTCGTCCACGGCCCCGGCCGCCTGACCACGCCGCTGCGGCGCACCGGCGCGAAGGGCGCGGGCCGCTTCGAGCGCATCTCGTGGCCGGAGGCGCTGGACCTGATCCACGCGCGCTTCACCGCCGTGATCGCCGAGCACGGGCCGCAGGCGATCATGCCGCTCAACTACGGCGGCCCGCACGGACTGCTCGCCGGCGGCTCGATGGACCTGCGCTTCTTCCATCGGCTCGGCGCCACCCTCCTCGATCGCGGGCCGCTCTGCGGCGGCATCCGGACCGAGGCGTGGAACGGGACGTTCGGCGCCGCGCCCGGCATCCCGCCCGAGCAGGTCGAGCACTCGCGGCTGATCGTGGCCTGGGGCAACAACGTCACGTGGTCGAACCTGCATCTGACGCCGATCATCGATCGGGCGCGGCGCGCCGGCGCCAGGCTCGTCGTCGTCGATCCCAAGCGCACGAAGATCGCCGAGCGCGCCGATCTGCACCTGGCCATCCGGCCGGGCACCGACGTGGTGCTGGCGTGGGCGATCGCGGCCCAGCTCGAGCGCGCCGGCCATCTCGACCGCGCGTTCATCGAGCGCCACGTGGCGGGCTTCGAGGAGTTCATGGCGCGCGCCCGGACGTGGACGATCGACGCGGCCGCGCGCGAGTGCGGGCTGGCCGAGGTGGACGTCCGGCGCTTCGCCGAGTGGTTCGGGACGATCTCACCGACGTCGATCAGCGTCGGGAACGGTCTGGAGCGGAACCAGAACGGTGGCAGCGGAATCCGCGCGGTGTTTGCACTCCCCGCGCTGGCCGGCAAGCTCGGCGTCCCCGGCGGCGGGCTCGTGAACGGAGCGCGCGCGGCGTTCCCGCGGACGCCGGCCAAGCTGGCGCGGCCGGACTTCGTGCCGAAGGGCACGCGCATGCTCAACATCGTCGACGTCGGCCGCCACCTGACCGACCCCGGGCTGGCGCCGCCGCTGAAGGCGATCTTCGTCTACAACCACAACCCGCTCGTCGTGCATCCGGACCAGAACCGGATGCGCCGCGGGCTCGCGCGGGAGGATCTCTTCATCGTCGGCTGCGACGTCGTCATGACGGACAGCCTCGCGTACGCCGACGTGGTGCTGCCCGCGTGCAGCCACTTCGAGCACGCCGACATCTTCGCTGCTTACGGACAGCACTGGCTGCAGCGCGCGGACCCCGTGATCCGGCCGCAAGGCGAGGCGCTCCCGAACACGGAGATCTTCCGGCGGCTGGCCGCGCGCTTCGGCTTCACCGAGCCGGCCTTCAAGGCCTCCGACGCCGAGCTGATGGACGACGCGTTCGACCTCGACGATCGCCGGCTGGGCGGCGTGCGGCCAAGCGCGCTGCCGCTCGATCGCGCGCTGCCGATGCGCTTCGACGGCGCCGACGCCAACCTCTTCGCGAACGTGCTGCCGAAGACCGCCTCCGGCAAGGTCGAGCTTGCCTCCCCGTATCTCGAGCAGCGCTTCGGCGCACGGCTGCCGGACTACCGTCCGTACCGGACGCCGTACCCGCTGATCCTCATCACGCCGGCCTCGGATCAGCGCACGACCTCGACCTTCGGCGGCGTGCGCGGCAACGAAGCGACGCCACCGCTCGAGATCCATCCCGCCGACGCCCGGGTGCGCGGCCTCCGCGACGGCATGCGGGTGCGTGTCCACAACGAGCTCGGCGAGGTCCATCTGCCCGTCCGCATCACCGATGCGGTGCCGCCCGGGGTCGTCTGCTCGCTGAAGGGCGCGTGGATGAAGACGAGCGACAACGGCCAGACGGTCTCCGCGCTGGCGCCGACGCATCACGCCGACATCGCGGGTGGCGCCTGCTACAACGACACGCGGGTGGAGGTCGAGCCCGCCTGAACGCGGGCGCGCACGCCCTCGTCGGCGGCGTCGAGACCGGTGGCAGCAAGATCCTGTGCGCCATCGGCACCGGCCCCGACGACGTTCGCGCGGAGCTGCGGATTCCCACCGGCGATCCTGGGGAGACGCTCGCGCGCGCGGTGGCCTTCTTTCGCGAGCAGCCGACGCGCGCGGCGGCCCTCGGCATCGCGTGCTTCGGGCCCGTCGACCTCGATCCGCGCTCGCCGACGTTCGGCTTCATCACCACCACGCCGAAGCCGCGCTGGGCCCACACCGACGTCGCGGGGCCGTTCCGTAGCGCGCTCGGCGTTCCGGTCGGCTTCGACACCGACGTCAATGGCGCCGCCCTCGGCGAGCACCGCTGGGGCGCGGGCGCCGGCATCGATCCGTTCGTCTACGTCACCGTGGGCACCGGCATCGGAGGCGGTGCCCTCGTCAACGGCCGGCTGCTGCACGGGCTCGTCCACCCCGAGATGGGCCACCTCCGTCTGCCGCATGACCGCGCCGCCGATCCGTTTCCCGGCACGTGTCCCTATCACGGCGACTGCCTGGACGGCCTCGCCTCCGGACGCGCGCTCCGCGAGCGCTGGGGCGCGCCGGCCGAGAGCCTGCCGTCCGATCATCCCGCGTGGCCGCTCGAGGCCGAGTATCTCGCCCTCGGCCTCGTGGCCGTCATCGGCGTGCTGTCGCCGAAGCGCATCGTCCTCGGCGGCGGCGTGATGCAGCAGCCGGTGCTCCTCCCGCGCGTCCGCCGCCGGGTCGTGGAGCTGCTGGCCGGCTACGTGGGAGCGTCCGCCATCGTCGAGCACGTCGACGACTACATCGTCCCGCCGGCGCTCGGCGCCCGCGCGGGCGTCCTCGGCGCCCTGGCCCTCGCGCATGCGACCTTGGTCTCACCGTGATGGCATTTCCGGCGCGGAGTAGAATTGGCGCCATGCGAGTCCTGCTCGTTCATCCCAGCCCGCTCATGTATTCGGAGATTTTTCTGCGCCTGGAGCCCATCGGCCTCGAGCGCGTCGCGACCGCGGTCCGCGCGGCCGGTCACGAGGTGCGCCTGGTCGATCTGCAGATCTTCGGCCACGCCGACTACGCGCGCGAGCTGAGGGACTTCGCGCCGCAGGCGGTCGGCTTCTCGCTCAACTATCTTGCCAACATCCCGGAGGTCGTGGATCTCGCGAAGCTCACGAAGGCGCAGCGACCCGATTGCTTCGTCTTCGCTGGCGGCCACAGCGGCTCATTCGTGGCGGAGGAAGTGCTCGAGCACGGCCAGGGCGCCATCGACTGCCTCGTGCGCGGTGAGGGCGAGCTGATCACCCCGCGGGTGCTGGAGGCGCTCGGCGACCCGAAGCTGTCCACGCTCCCCGGCGTGGCCACGCTCCACGGCGCCGGTCCCGCGCCCACCATGCTCGACGATCTCGATCGCTTCCCGCCCGCCCGCGACCTCACGCGGCGGCGCCGGAAATACTTCATCGGCGTGCTGGATCCGTGCGCATCGGCGGAGCTGACGCGCGGCTGCCCGTGGGACTGCTCGTTCTGCAGCGCCTGGACGTTCTACGGCCGCTCCTACCGTAAGGCATCGCCGGAGGCGGCCGCCGACGACATCGCGTCGATCGCCGAGCCCAACGTGTTCCTCGTCGACGACGTCGCCTTCATCCATCCCGAGCACGGCTTCGCCATCGGCCAGGCGCTCGAGCGCCGGGGCGTCCGCAAGGAGTACTACCTCGAGACCCGCTGCGACGTGCTGCTGCGCAACCGCGAGGTGTTCGCGTACTGGAAGCGCCTCGGCCTCCACTACATGTTCCTCGGGCTCGAGGCGCTCGACGAGGACGCGCTCCGGCTGCACCGCAAGCGCGTGACGCCGGGCGAGAACTTCAAGGCGCTCGAGGTGGCGCGGGAGCTCGGCTTCACGGTCGCCGTCAACATCATCGCCGACCCCGACTGGGACGAGCGGCGCTTCGCGATCATCCGCGAATGGGCGCTGACGGTGCCGGAGATCGTCCACCTCACCGTGGCCACACCGTATCCAGGCACGGAGATCTGGCACACGGAGTCGCGGCGCCTGACCACACAGGACTATCGGCTCTTCGATGTCCAGCACGCCGTGCTGCCCACGCGGCTGCCGCTCGCGCGCTTCTACGAAGAGCTCGTGAAGACGCAGGCGGTGCTGAATCGCAAGCATCTCGGCGTGGCGGCGCTGCGGGAGACGGCCTCCATCGCCGCCGGCCTGCTCATGCGAGGACAGACGAACTTCGTCCGCATGCTGTGGAAGTTCAAGCAGGTCTACAACACGCGCCGTCAGTTCGCCGACCACCAGCGGCCGGTCACGTATGCCATGCGGCCCCAAGCGGCCCCCGTCTCGCGGCCGAAGGCCCGGGAGCTATTCATCCATCTTCCGATGGCTGCCCGGGCGGCCTCGGCGCCGGCCGCGGCGTCGGGCCCTTGACCGCCCGAACCGCCGTGCCACGAAGCGTTCTCGCGATGACGCGCCGGAGATTCGTCGCCGTCAGCGCGGTGCTCGCGTTGCCGCGTGCGGGCGAGGCGCAGCAAACGGGAAAGGTCGCACGGATCGGTTTTCTAGGGAGCTCGATCCACAACCCGCGGACCGACGCGCTCCTCGCGGGCTTGCGCGACTTCGGATATGTAGATGGACACACCGTGATCGTCGAGTGGCGGGCATCCGAGGGAAGACCCGAACGGCTTCGCGATCTGGCCGTCGAGCTCGCACGTCTTCGCGTCGACGTCATCGTGGCTCCGGACAATCCCTCGATCGCCGCCGCTCAGAAGGCGACCGGGACGATTCCGATCGTGATGATCCTGGCCAGCGATCCCGTCGAGAGCGGATTCGTTTCCAGCCTTGCGAATCCGGGCGGCAACACGACGGGCCTGACTAGCCAGGCAACCGAGTTCCAGGGCAAGGCCCTGCAGCTTCTAAAGGAGGCTGTTCCGAACCTCTCTCGGGTCGCCATCCTTTGGAATCCCGCAGAATCAGGACGGCGAGCGATCGCCCAGGAAGCCGAGACCGCCGCCCGGGCGTTGCGCCTCCACGTGGACCTCGCGACCGCGACCAACCTCGCGGAGCTCGAAAGCTTCTTTACGACAGTGGCACGGCGGCCCGCAAGCGCTGTCCTCGTGCAACCGAGTCAAGTGAACTTCACGTATCGATCGCGCATCACGGAACTCTCGAAGAAGCGATTCGTGCCGACCATAGGTTGGAGCGCGGAGACCGCTGAGGCCGGTTGGCTCATGTCCTACGGTCCCAACATCATCGACCTCTACCGGCGTGCCGGGTACTTCGTCGACAAGGTGCTGAAAGGATTCAAACCAGCCGAGCTGCCGATCGAGCGGCCGACCACGTTCGAACTGGTGATCAACCTCAAGACCGCTCGTGATCTCGGTCTCGCCATCCCCGCCTCTCTACTCGCCCGCGCCGATCACATCCTCCGATGATGCGCGTCGCCCGTCAGCGCGCGACGGCTCCCATCGGCTTGTACACGGGCGTGCGCCACTCCGGGTGGCGCTTGTCGACGCCGCGCACCAGGTCCAGGTACGCCTTCGACAGCCGCCGGGTGATCGGCCCCACCTCGCCGCTGCCGAGCGGGAACTTGTCGATCGACGTGATCGGCGTGATCTCGTAGCCGCTGCCGCACAAGAACGCCTCGTCGGCCACGTAGAGCTCCGTCCGCGCGATGTCGCGCTCGACGACCGGCAGGCCCAGGTCGGGAATGACCTGGTCGAGCAGCGTGATCCGCGTGATCGACTCGAGGATGTCGGCGGTGAGCGGCGGCGTGACCAGCGTGCCCCGCCGCACCATGAAGAAGGTCGCGCCCGTGCCCTCGGCCACGGTGCCGCCGCGGTTCAATAGTATGGGTGCGTCGTAGCCGTCGGCCTTCGCCTGGAGCGTGGCCAGGCGACCGTTCTGGTAGTTGGAGCCGGACTTCAGCCGGATGGGAATGGCGTTGTCGGACGTGCGCGTCCACGACGACACGCAGGCGCGCAGGCCGCCTTCCGGCGCACGCGGCCGGCGGCGCGGATTGATGTAGAGGCCGGTCGGCGTGGTGGCGTCGAGCCCGGTGCCGAGGACATAGGCCACCAGGTGCATGTGGACGTCTTCCTGGACGCTGTTGCCCTTGAGCACCTCGCGCACCGCCTCGTAGAGGTCGACGTCGCTGTAGGGCACGGTGAAGCGCATCATCTTCATCGACTCGCGCAGCCGCGCGAAATGCTCCTGCAGGCGGAACCCGTAGAGCTCGCCGTCCTCCGCGTTCCAGTACGCGCGCAGGCCCTCGAACACGTTGGTGGCGTAGAAGACGGCGGCGCTGTTCACCGGCAGGACGGCCTGGTCGCCGGGGACCAGGCGCCCGTTCATCCAGATCTTGAAGTCGGCCATGTCAGGGCTCCTCGTTGGGGTTCGCGCGGGGTGCGCTCGGGGGATTCTACTACCGGACGGGCCGGCGGCGGGCGCTGACGTAGTCGACCACGAGGTACTCGCCCAGGCGGTCGGGCGTGGCGTAGAAGGCGCGGCCCCGGTTGATCTGCGTCATCTGCTCGACGAACGACATCAGCCAGGAGCTGCGCTCCAGCATGAACGTGTTGATGGTGATGTGCTCGCGCGTGCAGCGCTTCACTTCCTTGAGCGTCTCCTCGACGGTGCGGCGGGTGGGCGGGTAGGAGAAGTCGGCCTCGTCGCCCTCCATGTGGGCCGTCGGCTCGCCGTCGGTCACCATGAGGATCTGCTTGTTGCCGCCCACGTGCCGGGCCAGCAGCTTGCGCGACAGCATGAAGCCCGCGTGCATGTTGGTGCCCATGTTCCACTCGCTCCACGAAAGCGTCGGCAGCTGGGCGGCCGTGAACTCCCGCGCGTAGAGCGAGAAGCCGACGATGTAGAGCGCGTCGCGCGGGAACTGACCGCGGATCAGCGCGGACAGCGCCAGCGCCACCTTCTTGGCGGGCAGGAAGTAGCCGTTGTTGAGCATCGAGCGGCTCATGTCGAGCATCACCACCGTGGCCGCCTGCGTGCGCAGCTCGGTGCGGACCACCTCGAAGTCGTCGGGGGTGAGCCGCACCGGCGTGCCGGGCCCGTTCCGGTCGACCGCGTTCATCACCGTCTCGTGCAGGTCGAGCAGGAACGGGTCGCCGAACTCGTAGGGCTTGCTCTCGTCGGTCTGATCGCCGCCGGCGCCACGGCGCTGCAGCGCGTGGCCGCCGAACCGGTCGCGCTTGAGCCGCGCGAAGATGTCGCGGAGCGCCTTGTCGGCGATCTTGCGGATGGCCCGCGCGGTCAGCTTGAGCTCGCCGCCCTCGCTGTCGAGGTACCCGGCCTCCTCGAGCTTCCGGGCGATCTCCTGCAGGCGCTCGAGGTCGCGCCGCGCCTGCTCGCCGGCGAGCTGCTCCACGCTGGCCGGATCGATCTTGTCCAGGTCCTCCAGCTTGCGGACGCCCTTCAGCTCGCGCTCGAGGGCGTCCATCTTCTGGAGCTCCTCCATCAGCCGCATGGCCTCCTGGAGGTTCAGCTCCTGGTCGCCCTGGAACGGATAGCGCTGGGCCATCTCGTCGATGGGCAGCAGCTCGGAGAGGTGCATGCCGAGCTGCCGCATGGCCGCCTCCAGCCGCTCGTCCTTCAGGAACAGCGAGCGCATCATCTCGTCGAGCTGCTGTTGCTGCCCCGGCGAGAGGCTCTGCATCAGCGACTGCATGGCGGCCATCCGTTGCCCGAGCTGCTCGAGCAGGTCGTCCAGCGACTCGGCGCCGGGGAAGAACTCACCCCACTTCTTCTTGAAGGCGTCGAAGTCCGGCTCCTCGCCGTTCGCCTTCTGCGCCAGCATGCGGTTCAGGTCCTGGATCATCTCGCGCATACGGCGCAGGTCCTCGGGCGTCATGTTCTGGAGCGCGTTCTGCATGCCCTGCATGAACGGCTGCATCATCTGCTGCCGCAGCGAGTTGAGCAGCTCCTCGAACTGGCGCTTCGCCTCGGCGTCGAAGAAGTCGTAGCGCTGCAGCTCGCGCAGGCGGCCGGCGGCGTCGGCCGGAATCTGATCCAGGGCCTGCTGGCGCCGCTGCCGCTCGGAGCCCTGCAAGCGCTCCTCGATCGCCTGGCGCTCCGTCTGCACCACCTGCTCGAGCTTCCGCTCGATGTCCTCGACGGCCGAGCCGAGGTCGTTGTCCTTCAATCGCTGCTGCCGCCGCTGGCGGAGCTTCTCGAGCAGATCGCGCAGGCCCGGCGTGCGCTCGCCCTGCGGCGGCTTGAGCCCCTGGTTCATCAATCGCTGCAGCGCGGTCCTGAGATCGCCGTAGCCGAGGATGTCGTCGGCGATGTCGTCGAGGACATCGTCGGCGCTGAAGTCCGGAACGCTCTGCGTGCCGTCCCAGCGCGAGTAGCGAAAGAGCACGCTCAGCTCCGGTACCGCGTGTGACCGGTCTGGACGTCCTTGTTCAGCTTGCGGCTGAGATGGAGGCCCTCCAGGACGAACTCCAGCGCGGCGGCGAGGCTGGCGGGCTCGTTGCCGCCGAGCTTCTGCGCGGCGGCGCGCAGCGCCGGCGCCTGGGCCACCTGCTTGGCGTAGTCCGCGGAGGGCATCGTGTCGGAGACCTGGACGGCGAAGCCGCCCTGGAAGCCGGCCGCGATCGGATCGAGCTCGGCGGCGCCGAACGAGCGATTGAAGACGTTGAGGACGGCCCGCTGGAGCAGCTTGGCGAGAACCTTCTCCTCGCTGGCGTCGCCGAGCGTCTCCAGCTCGATCTTGCCGGCGGTGGAGGCGACGAGGGCGCCGAGGTCACTCACGCGCGGAGCGGCGTCCTTCTCGCCGAGCCGGATCGCCCGCTTCAGCGCGGTCGACAGCAGATTCTCCCAGTTGCAGATGGTCACGCGCACGGACACGCCGGACCGCTGGCTGATCTCGCTGGCCTTGCGCGCGAGATGCGTCAACTCCGCCACCACCTGCTTCATGTACTCCGGCGCCGCCGTGCGGACACCGTCCACGGGAAAGGCCGTCCGCTCCGCCTCCATGATGGCGATCTCGTGCTCGAGCCGCTTCGGGTAGTGCGTGCGCACCTGGGAGCCGAAGCGATCCTTGAGCGGCGTGATGATGCGGCCGCGGTTGGTGTAGTCCTCGGGGTTGGCGCTGGCGACCACGTAGACGTCGATGGGCAGCCGCACCTTGTAGCCGCGGATCTGCACGTCGCGCTCCTCCATGATGTTGAGCAGCCCCACCTGGATGCGCTCGGCCAGGTCCGGCAGCTCGTTGAGCGCGAAGATCCCGCGGTGCGTGCGCGGCAGGAGGCCATAATGGATGGTGAGCTCATCGGAGAGATAGCGACCCTCGGCGACCTTGATGGGATCGACCTCGCCGATGAGGTCGGCGATGGTGATGTCGGGCGTGGCGAGCTTCTCGCCGTAGCGGCGATCGCGCGGCAGCCAGGCCACCTCGGCGGCGTCGCCCGTTTCGGTGAGGCGCGTGCGGCACGCCTGGCAGATCGGCGCCAGCGGATCGTCGTTGATCTCGCAGCCCGCCATGACCGGAACCACCTCGTCGAGCAGGCCGACGAGCAGACGCGCGATCCGCGTCTTCGCCTGGCCGCGCTCGCCGAGGAAGACGATGTCCTGTCCGCTCAGGATCGCGTTCTCGATCTGGGGCACCACCGTGTCGTCGTAACCGATGATGCCCGGCAGGAACGGCTCGCGGCGACGCAGCCGCGCGATGAGATTGTCGCGCAGCTCCTGCTTCACCGATCTCGGCGTGTATCCGCTCTTCCGCAGCTCTCCGACGGTGCGCGCGTTGTTCACGCGGCCACTATGCGACCGGCGCCGGAGAGTGTCAACCGGCGCCGGCCTCGACGGTGACGCTACTTCTCGGCGGTGCGCACGGCGGCGGGTCCGCCGTTCACCTTGAGACGGGCCACTTCCTTCAGCGCGCTGCCGTCCCAGGAAAAGACCTGGATGTCCTTCTCGACCATGTTGCCGACGAGGATCGTCTTGCCGTCCGCGGTGAAGGCGGCGCCCTGCGACCAGTGGCCGATCGGCGCTTCCGCCACCTTGCTCAGCTTCATGCCGCTCGCGCGCAGCAGGACCAGCTTGCCGTTGTCGTTGTAGAACGGCGACTCCTTCGCCTTGTTGCTGCCGTTCATCACGACGGCCGCGATGATCGCGCCGTCCGGCGAGACCTTCACGCCTTCCGGCGTCTGCCCGACGCTGATCGTGTCGACCACGCGCGGCGGCCTGGCGCGGACGTCGATGAGGCTCACGGTGTCGGTGTCGCCCTGGCCGGCGCCGATGTTGGCGACGGCCGCGAAGTCCCCCTTCGACGAGACGTCGATGCCGTACGGGCGGAGGCCGGCGTTCAGATCGCGCTTCGTGTACTCGACCTTGGTGCCGTCGATCGAGAGCACGGAGATCTTGTTGTCGCCGTCACGCGTCAGGAGCGCCATCTTGCCGTCCGGCGTGAAGGCCGGGTGGCTGGGCCCCGATTTCTCGTCGGCGATCGTCACCTTGCCCACCGGCGTCACCGTCTTGCCCTGGATCGAAAAGACGGAGACGGTCCCCTCTCCCCGATTGGCCACCAGCGCGAGCGTGCCCTGGCGGTTGATCGACACGCCGGCCGCGCCGCGACCGGCCTCGAGGGTGGCCAGCACGGTCGGCGGAGTTGCCTTGAGGTCGATGACGGACACGCGGTTGTCGGGCACGGTCTTCGCGGCGTCATTGGGATCGATCCTGGTCGACGAGGTGACGAGGGCGATCGACTCGTCGGGCGCCACGGCGACGCTGGTCGGCGGACCGACCACGCTGCCGGGCACGGGAATCTCCGCCACCACGCGCGGCGGCGAGACCTTGAGGTCGATGACCGAGATGGTGTCCGGAGGCGCGTTGGGCACCATGCGGTTCACGCCGTTGTCGAGCCTCACCTTGTTGTCGTTCGACGACACGGCGAGCTGGGCCTCGGCGGCGAGCGGGGCGAGCAGCAGCACGATGGGCGCCAGGAGCGCGAGGTACGGCGGCTTCATGTGGCCACCTCCAGGGGGTGTCGAGCGGCCGCTAGCAGATCAGTTTCCCGGCCGCATTGCAAGCGCGTCACGTTGACCGCGCGGCGCTTCGCGCAGACAATGGGCGCACGAGGTGACGACGATGTGGGGATCGCATAAGAGCACGATGCCGACCAGGGAGAGCGCGCTGCCCGGGCGGAGCGAGCGGATGCCCGTGCCCGCAACTCATCACGTCAACGCGCACGCGCTGACACCGCCGTTCCCGGCCGGGCTCGAGACGGCCATGTTCGGGATGGGCTGCTTCTGGGGCGCCGAGAAGGCGTTCTGGCTCACGCCCGGCGTCTACAGCACCGCCGTCGGCTACGCCGCCGGCTTCACGCCCAATCCGACGTACGAGGAGGTCTGCAGCGGGCGCACGGGGCACAACGAGATCGTGCTGGTCGTGTTCGATCCCAAGCTCGTCTCCTACGAGCAGCTGCTGAAGGTGTTCTGGGAGGGCCACGACCCGACGCAGGGCATGCGACAGGGCAACGACGTCGGCACGCAGTACCGGTCCGGCATCTACGTCTACTCACCGGAGCAGCGACGGCTCGCGGAAGCCTCGCGTGACGCGTACCAGAAGGTGCTGAGCGGCGCCGGCTACGGCACGATCACCACCGAGATCCTCGACGCGCCGGAGTTCTACTACGCCGAGGGCTATCACCAGCAGTACCTCTCGAAAAATCCGTGGGGCTACTGCGGCCACGGCGGTACCGGGGTGGCGTGTCCGACCGGCCTCGCCGCCGCCGCGCGGTGAGCGTTTCGTACTGGCCGCCCCCGGACGAGTGGCAGACGCAGTCGCCGCCGGCGCTCGGCCTCTCTGCCACCGGGATCGAAGCGGCCATCGACTATCACCGGCAGCACGAGTCCCGCTGGAGTCGTGACTTCCTCACCGCCGCCGGCCGCTACATCGGCGTGGCCGACGAGCCGGAATCCGCCGACGACGTGCTGGGACCCGTGCGGCCGCGCGGAGAGCCGAACGGTTTGATCCTGCGCGGCGGCGTCATCGTCGCCGAGTGGGGCGACACGGCGCGCGCCGACATGACGTTCAGCGTCGCCAAGAGCTACCTGGCCGCGCTGGCGGGGATCGCGGCCGGCCGCGGCCTCATCGGCAGCCTCGACGAGCCGGTGCGCACGGCGGCGCCGGACCCGTCCTTCGACACGCCGCAGAATCGCGCGATCACGTGGCGGCACCTGCTCACGCAGACGAGCGAGTGGCAGGGCACGCTCTGGGGCAAGCCGGACTCCATCGATCACAACCGGGATCTCGGCAAGAGCGAGCTCGGCGCCTCCACCAAGGGGACGCCGCGCCCGATGCGCCCGGCGGGCACGCTGTGGGAGTACAACGACGTCCGCGTGAACCGGCTGAGTCTCTCGCTGCTGCAGCTCTTTCGCCGGCCGCTCGCCGACGTGCTGCGGGACGCCGTCATGGAGCCGGTGGGCGCCTCGGCGACCTGGGAATGGCACGCGTACCGCAACGCGTGGGTGGAGATCGACGGGCGGCGGCTGCCCTCCGTCCCCGGCGGATCGCACTGGGGCGGCGGCCTCTGGATGTCGACGCGCGATCACGCGCGTTTCGGCCTGCTGCACGCGCGTGGCGGCCGGTGGGGCGAGCGGCAGCTCCTTCCCGCCGGCTGGGTCGACGAATGCCGCCGGCCGTGCGCGATCAATCCGGAGTACGGATTGATGTGGTGGCTGAACACCGGGCGCGCGCAGTTTCCGAGCGCGCCCGAGTCGTGCTTCGCCGCGCGCGGCGCCGGCAGCAACGTCATCTGGATCGATCCCGACCATGACCTCGTCGCCGTCGTCCGCTGGATCGACAAGGCCAGCATGGACGGATTCGTGGCGCGCGTGCTGGCCGCCGTCGAGCGCTGAGCGATCTCCGCGCCGCCGCCTGACTAGACGACTCCGAGATACGCGCCGCGCAGCACGTCCGACTCGCGCACCTCGCGCGCCGGACCGTGCAGCACCACGCGGCCGCGCTCGAGGACGTAGGCGTGATCGGCGAGCGCCAGCGCCTTGGCCACGCTCTGCTCGACCAGTAGCACGGTGCCACCCTGCTCGTGGAATCTCCGCACGACGGCGAGGACCTGGTCCACCATCCGCGGCGCCAGGCCGAGCGACGGCTCGTCGAGCATGAGCAGGCGCGGCCGGCCCATGAGCGCGCGGGCGATCGCCAGCAGCTGCTGCTCGCCGCCGCTCATCGAGCCGGCGAGCTGATGGCGCCGCTCGGCGAGCTTCGGAAAGAGCGCCGTGATCTCCGCGAGCCGCGCCGCGCGTTGCCGTGCGGGCAGGCACCAGGCGCCGAGCTCGAGCGTCTCGCGCACCGTCATCTCCTGAAAGAGCTGCCGCCCCTCTGGGACGTGACCGAGCCCGCGCGCCACGATGGCGGCGGGCGACGACGGCAGTGGGGCGCCGTCGAATCGCACCTCGCCGGCGCGCGGGAGCAGGCCCGACAGCGTCTTGAGCAGCGTCGTCTTCCCGGCGCCGTTGGGCCCCACGAGCACGGTGAGGCTTCCCGACGCGACCTCGAGATCCACGCCGTGGAGAACGCGCAGGCCGCGGTAGCCGGCGTCGAGCCCGCGCACCGCCAGCGACGCGCTCATGACACATCGCTCGCGCCGCCGAGATAGATCTCCACCACGGCCGCGTTCGTGGCGACGGCGGTGGGCAGCCCATCGGCGAGCTTTCGCCCCTCGTGCAGCACGACGACGCGCTCGACCGCGTTCATGAGCGCGCGCACCGCGTGCTCGACCCAGACGATCGCGAGCCCCAGCTCGTCGCGCAGGCGCCGGATCAGCGTGGTCATCGCGGCCAGCTCGCGCTCGGACAGGCCGGCGGCCACCTCGTCGAGCAGCAGTACGACCGGGCGCGCGCCGACGGCCATGCCGATCTCGAGCAGGCGCTGCCGCGCCGGCGTGAGGCTGCCCGCGGGAGTGCCGGCCGCGTCGTCGAGGCCGACGAACCGCAGAATCGCCGGCGTGTCGGCGGCGACCTCGTGCGCCGGCGCGCGCCCACGGCCGGCGAACTCGAGCGCGAACCGCACGTTGGCGGCCACCGTCATGTCGCGGAACACGCGCGGCGTCTGGAACGTCCGCGCCACGCCGTGGGCGGCGAAGACGTGCGGGGCGCGCCCGGTGAGATCGACGCCGCCCACGGCCAGCCGCCCGGCCGTGGGGCGGAGCACACCGGAGAGCGTGTGGAAGAACGTCGTCTTGCCGGCGCCGTTCGGCCCGATGATGCCGACCAGCTCACCGGCGCGCACGTCCAGGTCGACGTCGTTCACCGCGACGAGGCCGCCGAACCGCACGGTGACGCCGCGCGCGGCGAGCAGCGCGTCAGCCACGCGCGGGCTCCGGCACGCGGCGGGCCCCGGGTCGGCGGCGTGTGACGATCGACACGAGGCCGTTCGGCAGATAGAGGACGAGCGCGATGAGCAGCACGCCCAGCACGATGAGGTAGGCGTACGGGAAGCGCAGGCGCAGCAGCTCGGTGAGCACGCTGAAGACGACGGCGGACGCGAGCGGCCCGGCGAGGGTGGCGGCGCCGCCGACCATCGCGATCAGCACCGTCTGGAATCCGATGAACGGATTGAAGACGGCCGGCGGGTCGATGTACGTCCACCGGACGGCGACGGCCGCGCCCAGCGCGCCCGGAAAGAACGCGGAGAGCGCGAAGCCGGCCACCTTGGTCCATCGCGTGGGCACGCCGAGCGTCTGCGCGCGCTCCTCGTCGGCGCCGATGCCCGCCAGCGCGAGGCCGAAGCGGCTCGCCCGGACACCGGCCGCCGTCGCCACGGCGGCGGCGCTGACCACGAGCACGGTGACGTACACGGTCGTGGCGTCGGGCGTGACGGTCAGGACCCGACCCACCGTGCGGAAGACACTCTTCTCGAAGTACGTGATCGCGTGGCGCACGAGCTCGGCCAGCCCGAACGTGAGCACGGCGAAGTATGCGCCGCGCAGGTGCAGGATGGCGGCGCCCACCAGCGCCGCGAAGCCTGCCGCCACCAGACCGCCCGTCACCACGAGCGCCGGCCATGGCAGCGCGCCCAGCCCCCACGCCGTGACGTAGGCGCCGAGCCCGAAGAACGCCGCCGTGGCGAGCGACAGGTAGTTCGTGGCGCCGGAGAACATCGCCCAGCTCACGGCAAGGCCGGCATACATGACGCAGGAGAGCGTCAGCGACAGGAGAAAGTCGGACAGCATCCATGGCATGGCGGCCAGCGCGAGGACGGCGCCGCCGAGCCAGAGGAGCTGCGCGCGGCTCACCGCGCGAAGAGGCCGCGCGGACGCAGCAGCAGGACGGCCACGAAGACGCCGTACGAGAGCAGCATCTTGAGCGAAGGATTCGTCAGGTGCATGCCGAACGCCTCGACGAGGCCGAGGAGCAGCCCGCCGAGGAGGCTGCCGGTGGCGCTGCCGAGGCCGCCGAGGGTGATGACGATCAGCGCGGTGACGGTGTACGGCTCGCCCATCGACGGCGAGATCTCGTAGATCATCGACAGCAGCGCGCCGGCGACGCCGGCGAGCCCGAGCCCGGCCCCGAAGACCGCCGGGTGCAGCACCGCGGTGTCGATGCCGACGAGCTGGGCGCCTGTCGGCGACTGCATCATCGCGCGCACCGCCTTGCCGAACAGCGTGAAGCGAAGCAGGACGAGGAGCAGGAGGCTCACGGCGAGCGCGAAGGCGAAGACCACCAGGCGGTTGGCGCCGAGCTGCGTGGCGCCGACCTGCACGGGGTGCGCGAGGTACTCGTAGCCACGGAGGTCGGCCCCCCACACGAGGAAGGCGGCGTTCTGGATGAAGAACATGAGGCCGAAGCCGACGAGCAGGCTACGCGCCTCCAGCACCTCCACGGCCGGCGACGTGCGCGCGATGCGGCGAAAGCACAGGCGATAGACCACGAGCCCGGTCACGAACAGGGCAGCGAAGATCGCGGGCAGGGCCAGCAGCGGGCTCAGCCGCAGAGTGGCGTACGCCGCCCACGCCAGGTATGCGCCGACCATCAGGAACTCGCCGTGGGCGATGTTCATCACCCGCATCAGCCCGTACTGGACGTTCAGGCCGATCGCCACCAGGGCGTACATGCCGCCCGTGATGAGCCCGGCCACGGCGAGGTCGAGCCAAAGGCTCAGGCTACTTCCACGCCGGCTTCGGGAACAGCGCGGGCGCCGTCGCGCGGTCCTTCGGCCACACCACCTCGAACTCGCCCTTTTGCCACTGGCTCACGATCCCCGGCGTGGCGACGTTCTCGCCGTCCTTGAAGCGGATCTTGCCGATGATGGTGTCGAACTCGGTGCTCGCGATGTGCTCGCGCAGCGCCTTCCGGTCGAGGCCGACCTTCTCGACCGCCTGCTGGAGGATCTGCAGCCCCGCCCACGCGTGCGCGCTCGCCCAGCGGTCCGGCTCCTTCTGGAACTTCGCGACGTGGGAATCGAAGTACGACTTCGCGGCCGGGCTCGTCCGCGGATTCCACGTGCCGAGCCCGGTGACACCCTCGATGGCCTCGCCCATGCGCTGCTTGTAGACGGGGAAGGCGCTGCCGACGGCGGCGTAGAACACCTTGGGGTTGAAGCCGATCTCCTTGGACTGGCCGGTGACCAGGAACGTATCTGGTGGATAGGTGATCCCGAGGAACGCATCGGGGTTCTTCGCCTTGAAGTCACGCAGCACGGGCGACAGGTCCTTGACGCCGAGCGGGTAGCTCTTCTTCTCGATGATCTCGATGCTCTTGGCCTTGAGCGCGTTCTCCAGCGCGCTCAGGTTCTCGAGGCCGAACAGCTCGTCCACGTAGACGACGGCCGCCGTCTTCACGCCGCTGCCGGCGAGGAAGTCGGCCAGCGCGCCCATCATGCGGTCCGGCTGCTGGAGCATCGCGAAGAAGTACGGGTTCTTCAGATCGAGCAGCTTGCGGCCGGTGGCGGTGGGCGCCAGCATCGGATAGCCGTACTTCTGGATGAGCGGCAGCACGGCGAAGTTGGCGCCGGTGCCCCACGGCGGCAGGATGAGGTCCACCTTGTCGCTGCCCATCAGCTTCTCGTACGTGCGCACCACCGTGTCCGTCTCGCTTCGATCGTCGAAGCCGACGAGCTCCACCTTGCGGCGCTTGCCCTGGACGCTCAGGCCTCCGGCGGCGTTGACCTGCTCCGCCCACAGGACGTAGTTCGGCTCCTGCGTGACCTGCGCGCCGGCCGACCATGGCCCGGTGCGGGCGATGGCGTACCCGATGCGCACCGGCGGCTCCTGCGCCAGCGCGGGCGCCGCGCCGAGCAGCGCGATCCCCGCCAGCACGATCAGACGTGCCCAGTGCCCAGCTCTCATGGTGTCGTCCTCCGCGATGTTGACGTCGGTCGGCAGCATTCTCGCACAGGGCTCGTGAGGCCGCCCGGCGGCTCGCCTCAGCGAGTCGCTCCGGGATGCGCCTTGACAGACCGTCGCCGGCGCTGTAACCCCGGGGCGAACAGCAGAAGCGAGGGATGCGTCGCACGGGAGGTTGAGCCGTGTTTCGCCGGAGGAGCCATCGTTGTCCGTACCGGCTTGCGGTGATCGTCGCGTGCTCGTTCTCGTTGAGCGCGTGTACGGATAACGCCGGGGTCGGAGCCGTGCGGGCGGGTGGCGACAACTCGGCTCCAACCATCGTCGCTGTCAGCCCGATCGCAGGCCCGATCGGCACACAGGTCACCATCACGGGCTCGGGATTCAGTCGCGAGGGCAACACCGTGAGGTTCGGTCCCGGATACTTCGAACAGGTGCGGTCAGCCGACCGACGGACGCTCGTGTTCGCCGTGACGGACTGCTACAACATCCCCCATCTCGGGGCGTGTCCGCCCGTCTCACCTGGCCCGCACGACGTGCGAGTCGTCAACGCGAATGGCACGAGCAACGGTATCGTGTTCACGGTCACCGGGCGCTGACAGCCCGCACGGCACAACTCTCAGCGACTCGTGGCTTCCATGATCAGCAGGCGCAACTCCTTCACGTCCTGCGTCTCGGCCGCCGCCCTGATCCGCTCCACGGCCTGATCGTTCGCGCCGCGACCGACGAGGATCTGCAGCGCGCTCTGCTGCACGGCCAGATCGGGATCCTTGAACGCCGCGGCCAGCGCGTCGAGATCCAGACCGCGATCGTGCTCGATCGCCTGCAGCGCCGTGAGCCGCGCTCCCGGGTGGGGATCGACGAGCAGCCCCTGGAGCCACCAGGACACCCGCTGCGGCTCCTCGGCGGCGAGTCGACGGAGCTCTCCATCGACCTCGTCCACCCGCTCCACGCGGTGCGGAAGGCTCGCCGTGACCTCGGCGTGCAAGTGCGCCTGCGCGTCGAGCAGCTGCGCGTCGGAGGGCGGCGTACCCGGATCGTTCACCCCGAGGGGCAACCAGGATTCCGGGTTCTTGGCGACGACGTAGAGCGCCGACAGGCGACCTCGCTCGCCGTCGTAGATGGCGAGCGTGCTACTGAACCGGAGCAGTTGCCGCAGCGCGTCCTGGAGGGAAACGTCACGCAGGTCCAGGGTCACGGGCGCGTCGAGGGGCTCGGCGCTGTGGACGCTGAACCCCGTGGCCTTCGCCAGGTGCTGGAGCACCTCGGCGAGCGGCGCCTGCTCGGCGCGGAGCGTCACCCGGTCGCCGCGGGTCTCCACGGTGACGCGTTCGCGCGGCGCGGCGGCCGCCGCCGGCGCCAGCGCGAGAAGGAGGAGAACCGTTCCAATCAGCACCGGCCCGCACTCCTCACTCCGGCGCCGGTGGCCGTGGCCCCGAGGGACGGGACCACGGCCGCGGTGAACGCTCAGGTGTAACAGCGGAGCTGCCTCTTACGGCCCCGTCGGCTGCTGGAACGCGTTGTTCCTCCAGCAGCGGACGCTGATGTTACGACCGAATTCCAGGTACCGCGAGTGGACGTTGGCGACCGCCGTCCCGTTCTGCAGGACGTAGGTGGTCGCCGTGAACCACTTCTCGCACGGCTCGTGCACGCGCACGGAGTGGTAGTCACCGTACCGGTTACTCGCCAGGTTGTGCGTGCCGGTGAGCACCTGCAGGAAATTGAAGCCTGTACCGGTGCTGAAAACGCCGATGCCAGGAGAGAACTCGTCATCGACGCCGATCGCGGTATTGACCGCGGTCCCACCGCCGCCGGCCCTCCCGCCGAAGGCGAGATGCATGCCGAAGTCCCCTCGCTTGTTGGAGCTGACGCTCGGGAACCCGAAGCAGAAGCCGTTGTTGAAGATGTGCGGCTGCGCGATGAGCCCGATGTTCACGCTATCGAAGATCGCCGCTCGGATGTGGGCCTGCAGGAAGCCGCCGGTTGGCGCCGCGTTCCACCACACGCCGACGGCGTCACGACCGTCCGACAACGCGCCGGGTGCGACGGCGGTGCGCATCGAGAACCCCTGCGCGGACGATGATTGGGTCACGAACCAGTTGATGTTGCCGACGCCGCCGCGGCAATCAGGAATGGCTTGCCGGGTGGCGGCGATCGAGCGATTGAACTGCGTCGGCAGGTTCACGGCGTCCAGCCAGCGGAAGACGTTGAGAACCGTGCACGCGACCGGGAAGAGGCCGCAGGAGGGATCGAGCTGCGCCCAGTACATGGCGTCGTGATTGTTCGTCCCCTGGGCCGGGAACCAGATCCGCTGGTTCGTGATGCCCGTCACCGGGCCCTGGGTGACGAACTGCGTGGTCACGGCCGCACAGTTCGCCAGCTGCTCGATCGGAAACCGCAGCATGAAACGCATGATGTTGTTCGTCGCGACGTTGGCGATCGCGTTGACGGAAAGGTAGAGGAACCGTTTCGTCAGCGCCGGGTGTGGAAAGTCGGGAAGGACAACGGAGCTGCCGGAGAAGCTGAGGCGTAGATCGTAGAAGCAGTTGAACGTGGCCTGGTTGATGGTCCGCCACACGAAGATTCGGACGACGCCGTCCGTCGCCGTGGAGTTGAAGTACAGGGCGGTGTGGAACAGGACGCGCGAGGCGTCGTCGATGACGACCTCGTGGTCGCAGCAGAGGATCGGCGCATCCGGCGGTCCCCCCGGGAGCGGAATATTCGCGAACGGCTCGGCGCCGTTCAGCGTCCGCTCCGCGTGCCGCAGGTTGCCGGCGGCGAAGACGTGCGAGCCGTTGTTCACCGCCGACGGCTCCGCGAGCGCGCTCCCGAGCACAGCGTTGTTCGCCCTGGCGTTCCGGAGGTTCCGGCCGATCACCAGCAACGCGGGATTGCCGGGGAACAACGCGGGATCTTCTCCCGGCCCCTGAATCCTGCTTTCGGGGCCGGGGGCCGCCGCGGATGCGGGCGGCGCCGCCGGGGCGCCGTCTTGAGCAGGCGGCACGACTCCGAGGCCGCGCGCTCGCCGGTTCTTCAATTCGATGAGCCGCTCGAGCTCTGCGGCCGAGGGTTGTGAAGCGGCGGCAGCCATGTCGCCTGGCCCGCCCTGGGTGAGGGTAGCTTGAGCGCCGCCGGCGGGCGGGGCCAATTCGCCGCCCCCTCCGCCGCCCACTCCGATCGAGACCTGGCCCTGCGCCTCCTGGGTGCCGGAAGACAGCAGGCCGGCAGCGATGATGACGCCTGCCAAGGCCACACACATCACGAGAACTTGGTGAAGCCCTTTTCGGCTCCGCATGAGTTCCTCCCGCGGGCTCGGAGTTGCCTCTTCGAATTCATGGCGATGGGTCTCTAATGCATCCCCCCTTTCACACTGAATGATCGATCGTGCGCGCCGTGTTCCGGTGGCGCCAGAAGCTCGTCTACGCGCGTCGCCGCTTCACAGACGCTCCCTCGCGGCGACTTCTCTCAGGCTGGCTGGCTCGACATGGGCGCCAGGCGCTGCAGGATGGGCGACGGTCTCGGTGGTGGGTCGTGCGAGGCAATGCATGTCCCTGCTCCTCTGGGCGACCGGGTCCAGAGCCTCGTGAGCGTCGTCGGCCTTATAGCACCCGCGCGAAGAGTCCGTCTATTGCACCTTGGTGTTAGCCCGCAAGGTAGAGATGGCGAGCTGGAGCCGGTTAGAGACGCCGAGCTTCAGGTAGATGTGCGTCAGATGCGCCTTCACAGTCCTCTCGCTGATGGAGAGCTGTTGGGCGATTTCCCGATTGCGGACGCCCCGCGTGAGAAGATCGATGACCTCGCGTTCGCGGCGCGTCAGCCCGCTGATTCGTCCGGTGGTGAGGCGGCCCGGCCGAAACGTCATCGCATGTCTCCCACGAAGCGACCCGGCGTTCAGTCCTCGGTCGTGCCGCTCACTCTGCCTCTCCGAGGTCGGCAGACGCTCGCCCATGGCTCGAGGAACCGCGCAGCGCCGGGCCGTGGCGGGCTGAGTCGAGCTTCGCGCGGCGGAACGCTCCGTACATAAAGGTGTGCGATGCGAATACACCAGAACGTCGGCAGCGTCAAGGGGCGCACGAATGCGAGAGGGCACGACGACCCGTCGGCGCCGTCCGCCGCCAGTCATCAGCCCGCGGCGCGCGTCCTGGCGAGGAAGCTCAGCAGCGCGGCGAGGCCGGCCGCCACCAGGACGACGGCGACCGTGTAGATCACGAGGTAGGACTCGGTGAGGTCGTAGATCGCGCCCGACAGGACCGGCCCCAGAGCGGCGCCGAGGCTGTTGCCGATGGCGAGGGCCCCGAATACCGCGCCGAACCGGGAGGCCGGCGCCAGGCGCGGCACCAGCATCGCGACCAGAGTCGCCCGCGTGCCGAGAGGCAGGAAGACGAATAGGACGTACCCATAGGCGAGCCAGCGCGCCGGATGGAACTCGAACACGGCCAGGCACAGCGTGCCGAGCAGCGTCATGGCGTACGAGACGACGCCGACGGTGGGCGCGCCGAAGCGATCGGCGGCGAGCCCGGCCAGCGCGCGGCCGCCGGTCGACAGCACGCCGCCCACCATGAGCATCGCCGCCGCCTCGGCCGCACGGAATCCCTGGGAGGCGAAGTAGAGCGCGTGCTGCGTCGTCACCAGGTAGCCGACCAGCGGCGCCACCGTGAAGACGGCCTCGAGCGCCCAGAACGGCCGCGAGCGCACGACGTCGCCGAGCGTGCGGTCGGTTGCCGCGCCGGCGACGCGCGCCCGGAGCCGCGTCGGGTAGACGAGCAGCACGCACGGGATCAGCGTCAGCACCATCACGGCGTAGAGGCCCAGCGTGGCACGCCAGCCGAGGCGCGCGATGGCGAGCTGCGCGGGGGCGGCCAGCACGTACCCGGCCATGGAGCCGGCGAAGGCGATGCCGGTGGCGAAGCCCCGCCGCCGCGTGTACGCATCGGCGATCACGGCCGCCTGCGTCACCATGCCGGTGAGGCCGACGCCGATGCCGGCGCCGAGACCGACGCAGGCGATGAAGATCGGCAGCGTGGGCGCCAGCGCACCGCCGGCCAGTCCGAGCGCGGTGGCCAGCACGCCGGCGCCGATCACGAGCCGCGGATCGCGGCGGTCGACGAGGGCTCCCGCCAGCGGGCCCACGATGGCGCCGCCGATCCAGATCAGGCTCACGGTGCCGGCGGTGGCCGCCCGCGAGCCGCCGAACTCGGCGAGCAGCGGCGGGAAGAACACGGGAAACGTGTTGCCGATGCCGGAGACGAGCAGCATCGTCGCGAACGCCAGCCACAGGCGTGCGCTGACGAGGCTCTCGCGTTCGGGCATCCGGGCGATTGTCCCACGCCGGCCTATAATCGAACCGTGCTGGAGACGCTCGAGCTCGAGACCGGGCCACGGCCGACGGCCGCCGTCATCTGGCTCCACGGCCTCGGCGCCGATGGCTACGACTTCGAGCCCATCGTGCCCGAGCTGCGCCTTCCGGCCGCGCCGGCCGTGCGCTTCGTGTTCCCGCACGCGCCCATGCGTCCGGTCACCATCAACAACGGCGCCGTCATGCGCGCGTGGTACGACATCGTGAGCCTCGAGGGCGTGCGCCGGGAGGACGATGCCGGTGTCCGCGCCTCCCAGACGAGCGTCGAGGAGCTCATCGCGCGCGAGGCATCGCGCGGCATCCCCGCCGCGCGGGTCGTGCTGGCCGGCTTCTCACAGGGCGGCGCCATCGCGCTGCAGACCGGCCTCCGCCACGCCGAGCGCCTGGCCGGCATCATGGCGCTGTCGACGTACCTGCCGCTCGCGCCCACGCTGGCGGCCGAGGCCAGCGCCGCCAACCGTGGCGTTCCGATCTTCATGGCCCACGGTCAGTACGACAGCATGATCCCGATCGAGCGCGCGGCGATCTCGCGTGACGTGCTTCGCAAGGCTGGCTACGACGTCGAGTGGCACGACTACCCGATGGAGCACGCCGTCTGCCGCGAGGAGATCGACGACGTCGCGACGTGGCTCGGGCGCGTTCTCTGATCGGAGAGCCCGCGTCTAGATCGGGTCGGGTCGGCGCTCGATCACGAGGCCCTGCAGCGCCCTGCCCACCGTCCCGCGGACGTCGACCACGCGCGTATCGGCGAGACCCAGGCCGGAGGGCTCGTACGTGGAGACGGAGTCGAGACCGACCCACTCCCCGGCGAGCGGGCGGTGCAGCGCCACCGTGAGGTCGAAGTTGATGGCCGTGTGACTGGCATGCTCGATCCCGGCGCTGACACCGCTCCCCGAGTCGGCGGCGACGAGCACGCGCTCGACGGGCGAGGGCGCGGCACCGGCCACCAGCGGAACCCGCTGTCGCATCCAGATGGCGACCCGGCCACGGCCGAAGTGGCCCAGGGCGAGGCGTGACTCCATCGCCGTGTGATAGCCGCGCGACTCGCGGAAGAACGGGAACTGGAACGGGCGTGACAGCTCGGGCGGCAGGAGCGCGGCCGCCGACGGCGGCGACGACATCTCGACGCCGGTCGGCTTCACCAGCGTGAGCACGGCGTGGGCGACCATGACGTCGCCGTGGAGCAGCGTGCCGAGCAGGCGCTGGACCTTGGCGCCGGCGCGCAGCGTCTGCACGCGCACGGCCAGGCGGTCGATGGGCACCGGGCGCAGGAAGTCGACGGTGATCCGCGTGATGGTGAACTCGGGCGCCGTCGCCCCCGCGGCGTGCGCGATCAGCGCCGACGGCGGGCCGCCGTGCTGGTGCTTCGGACTCCACGGACCGCGCGTGTGCTCGGTGGCGACGTAGCGGTCGCCGTCCGGTACGTAGAACGCCTCGGTCACGCCGGAATGGTACTACGCCGCCTCGTCGGTCTCGCCGCTGCCCAGGCGCTCGAGCTGATGCCGCCGCCACGCGGCGGCATCGTCGGTCGTGGTGAGGCCCGCCACCACGTCCGCGAGCCCTTCGATCAGCGCCCGCAGGCGCTCGGGCAGGTCGGCGTCGTAGCCGCAGAGCCGCGCCACGACCTGCTCGCGCTCGGACTCCGGCAGCGTCGACAGCGACGGCAACAGGAGCGCGAGGCCATCGTCGAGCGCTTTCAGTTCGGCGAGCAAATCGGTGCCGCGCCCGATCGTCGTCATCACTTGGGCTCGCAGTCGCTCGACGTCGTCCTTCATGTCACGGGAGCCCTTTCAAGATCCGGTCCAGCGTCTCGGCCGGACGATCGACGTGGAGGAAGTGGCCGGCGCCGTCGATCGTGTCGACGCGAGCCCCCGCGGCCTCGAGCCGCCGACAGTCCGCGTCCGGCAGGTAGGGCGACAGGCCGCCGCGCACGACGTGCACGCCGCGGCCGCCGCGCAACTCCACGGCCGGCCACAGATCCTCGGCGTTGATCCGCGGATACAAGGCCGCCATCGCCGGCCGGTCGATGCGCCAGCGGAACCGATCAGTGTCGCGCTCGAGGTTGAGCAGGAGCCAGTCGGTCAGGGCGGGCGCGAGCCCCGCGCGCGCGAACCAGTCGCGAAAGACATCGCGGCTCGGCGCCTCCGTCGGGGCGCCGACGAGCGCCTCCACCACCCGGGCCGTCTCGCCGCCGGGCGGCACCGGCGAGGGCGTGATGTCGAGCACGGTCACGTGGCCCACGGCAGCCGGCTCCAGGAGAACCGCCTTCAGCGCGACGCGCCCGCCGAGCGAATGGCCCACGAGCGTCCACGCCGACGCATCGATCGCGCGGGCGGCGGCGAGCAGCGTGCGGGCGAGCGCCTCGAGGTCCGCGGCCGGCGGCAGCGGCGGCGAGCCGCCGTGGCCGGGCAGATCGAAGGCGTACACGGAGTACCGTGGGGTGGCGGCGGCCAGCCCGCGCGCCAGCGTCGCCAGGTTGCGACCGGAGCCGAGGAAGCCGTGCAGGAGCGCCAGTGGCCGCGGCCCGGCGCCGACGCGGGTATGGGCGAGCCCCGTCACACCTCCAGCACCATGCGCGCCGGGTCCTCGAGCTGTTCCTTGACGCGGACGAGGAAGGTCACGGCCTGGGCGCCGTCCACGAGCCGATGATCATACGAGAGCGCGACGTACATCATCGGCCGGATCACCACCTGTCCCTTGACGGCGACCGGCCGCTCCTCGATCTTGTGCATCCCCAGGATGCCGGACTGCGGCGGGTTCAGGATCGGCGTCGAGAGCAGCGAGCCGAACACGCCGCCGTTCGTGATGGTGAACGTGCCTCCGGCGAGATCGTCCGGCAGGAGCTTGCCGGCGCGCGCCCGCTCCGCGAGCGCGGCGATCGTGCGCTCGATGTCGGCGAGCGACCGGCGATCGGCGGCGCGCACGACCGGCACCACGAGGCCGCGCGGCGTGCTGACGGCGATGCCGAGGTGCACGCGACGGTGATAGACGATGTCGTCGCCGTCGATGCTGGCGTTGACGATCGGCACCTCGCGCAGCGCGAGCACGGCGGCGCGGGCGAACAGCGACATGTAGCCGAGGTCGACGCCGTGCTTGCCCTTGAACCGCTCGCGGTGGCGCGCGCGGAGCGCCATCAGCTCTCCGAGGTCCACCTCGTTGAAGGTGGTGAGGATGGCGGCATTGCGCTGGGCCTGCACGAGCCGGGTGGCGATCGTGCGGCGCAGCGGCGTCATCGGCACCCGCTCCACGTCGGCCTCGTCCGCCGCCGGCCGGACTCCGTGGCCGTTGTCGGCCACCTCGACCGGCGCTTCCGCCGCCGGCCGCTCACGGCGCTCGGGCTTCGGCGCCGGCCGCTCCGGCTCGCGGTGCGGCACCGGTGGCGTCGCCGGCGGCCGCGGTGCCGCGCCGCGCTCGCTCGGCTCCGGACGCCGTGGCGCCTCGATGGTCGTCGATGGCGGTGCGGGCGGCTCCGGCTCGGCGGCGCTCGTGTCCTCGGTCACGCGGCCGACGACCGCGCCCGGCGTTACCCGCGCGCCCACCGGCTGCAGAACGGACAGCCGCCCGCCGATCTCCGCGGCCACCTCCATGGCGGCCTTCTCGGTCTCGATCTCCAGAATCGGCTCGTCGGCCCGCACGATGTCCCCGTCCTGCCTGAGCCAGCGCACGATCGTGGCCTCGCTCACCGATTCGCCCAGCTCGGGGATCTTGACGTCGGTGGGCACGCTCAGCCCGCCAGCGCCTGCTCGAGAATGGCGGCCTCCTCGGCCTGATGGATGTCGTGGTTGCCGGTGGCGGGGCTGGCCGCCTCGGCGCGTCCGACGTACGAGAACCTGGTCTCCGCCCGCAGCAGGGGCGAGATCAGCGGGAGCACGAACCACCACGCACCCTGGTTCGCCGGCTCCTCCTGCACCCAGAACACCTCGCGCGCCGCCGGGTAGCGCGCGAGCGCCTCGCGCAGCTCCACCCTCGGGAACGGATAGAGCTGCTCGATCCGGACGAGCGCGACATCGGCGCGCGCCTGCTGCCGGCGCGCGGCGTCCAGCGCGTAGAAGATCTTGCCGGTGCCGAGGATCACCCGCCGGACGGACTCCGCCGCCGGCGCGCTCGGATCGTCGATGACGAGCCGGAAGCTGCCGTCGGTCAGGTCGGCGAGCGTGGAAACCGCGCCGGGATGGCGCAGCAGGCTCTTCGGCGACATGACGACGAGCGGCTTCCGGAACGGCCGGCGCATCTGACGGCGCAGGGCGTGAAAGATCTGGGCGGGCGTGGTGGGAACGATCACCTGGATGTTCCGCTCGGCGGTGAGCTGCAGGAAGCGCTCGAGCCGCGCGCTCGAGTGCTCGGGGCCCTGCCCCTCGTATCCGTGCGGCAGCAGCATCACGAGCCCGCTCGCGCGCTGCCACTTCGACTCGGCGCTGGCGATGAACTGGTCGATGACGACCTGCGCGCCATTCACGAAGTCACCGAACTGCGCCTCCCACACCACGAGCCGGCGCGGGTCGCCGCTCGACATGCCGTACTCGAAGCCCAGCACGGCTTCCTCGCTCAGCGGGCTGTTCACGGCCTCGAGCGTCGCCTGGTCCTCTCCGAGATGGTTGAGCGGAACCCACGGCCGGCCGTTGGTCGCGTCGAAGATGGCCGCGTGCCGGTGGCTGAACGTCCCGCGCACGGTGTCCTGACCGCTGACACGCACCGGCGTGCCGTCGAGCAACAGGCTCCCGTAGGCGAGCGTCTCGGCCGTTCCCCAGTCGATCGCGTCGCCGCGAGCGACGCGGTCGCGGCGCTCCTCGAGCAGCTTGGCGACCCGGGGGTTCGGCGTGAAGCCCTCCGGCATCCGCGCGAGCGCGTCGCCGATGACGCGGAGACGATCGGCGCCGACGCGCGTGTCCGCGCTCCAGTCGTCGCCGGCCCAGCCGAGCCCGCGCCAGGCGCCGCCGAAGGCCTGCACCCCCTGCGCGGGCTTCTCGCGACGCGCCGCCTGCAGGGCCGCGTCGAGCGCCGCGCGCGTGCGGGTGCGCATCTCCGCCACCTGCGCCTCGTCCACGACGCCCGCCTCGACGAGTCGCTTGGTGTACCGCTCCACGACCGACGGATGGTTGCGGATCTGCTCGTACATCACCGGCTGCGTCAGCACCGGATCGTCCAGCTCGTTGTGACCGTGGCGCCGATAGCAGACGAAATCGATCACGACGTCGGCGCCGAACGTCTGCCGGTAGCCCGCCGCGAGCCGCGCGGCCTGCACGACCGCCTCCGGATCGTCCCCGTTGACGTGGAACACCGGCGCCCGCACGACGTGGGCGGGATCCGACGGGTAGGGGGTGAACAGGTAGTCCTCGGGCGCGGTGGTGAACCCGATCTGGTTGTTGACGATCACATGGACGGTGCCGCCGGTGGTGAACGATGGCAGCGGCCCCAGCGCGAGCGTCTCGTACACGATGCCCTGGCCCATGAAGGCCGCGTCGCCGTGCAGGAGCACGGGGACGACCTGGCGGCGCCGCGCGTCCTCGCGATAGGCCTGCTTGGCGCGCACGATCCCTTCCACCACCGGATTGACCGCTTCGAGGTGGCTGGGGTTCGGCGTCAGCGACAGGTGCACGGTGCGGCCGTCGGCCAGCCGCCGGTCAGTGGAGCGACCGAGGTGATACTTCACGTCGCCGTCGCCGCTGACGTCCTCGGGGAGCCGCGCGCCTTCGAACTCGGCGAAGATCTGCTCGTACGGCTTGTCGAGCACGTGGGCGAGCACGTTGAGGCGCCCGCGGTGCGGCATGCCGAGCACCATCTCGGCGGCCTCGAGCCGCGTCGTTTCCGCGACGACCGTGTCGAGGAGCGGGATCAGCGCCTCGCCGCCCTCCAGCGAGTAGCGCCGCTGCCCGGTGAAGCGCATCTGGAGGAATTGCTCGAACATCTCCGCGGCCACGAGCGATTTCAAAATTTCGCGCCGCTGCTCTGCCGTGAGCTCGGGCCGGTTCCGTGTGGCCTCCATCCGCTCCTGCAGCCACACCCGTCGCGTCTTGTCGGCCACCGACAGGTATTCGACCCCGATCCGGCCCGCGTAGGTCTGCGACAGGGCGGCCACCAGGTCGCGCATCGTCCCGCGGCCGCCACCCTTGAAGGGCGCCCAGTCCACGACGCGGTCCAGGTCGCGCTCGGAGAACCCGAGCTCGGAAAGCCGCAGCAACGGGTGCTCCCGCGGGCTGCCGCCGAGCGGGTCCAGGTCGGCGATGAGGTGGCCCAGCTCGCGGTAGGAATGAACCAGGTCGGCGATCTCCGGCCCGCCGCCGGCCGCCCGGGCGAGGTCGTACCCGGCGAACACCATCGCCCAGCGCTCGTCGACCGAGCGGGGATCACGGACGTAGTCGCGGTAGAGCGCCTCGACGTAGTCGGGATTCGTGCGGGCGATCTCGTCCATCGGCCACATGACGGCTCGTGTTCAGCGTACCACCGCGAACACCTCCACCTCGGCGGAGCGGCCCTTGACCCGGGCCGCCGGCAGCGGCGTCACGGTGACGTCCGAGTCGAGGGCTCCGCGGGTCGTGGCCGAGATGAGGATATCGGTGCCGGCGTCCTTCGTGAGGTCCTGGATCCGCGAGGCGAGATTCACGGCGTCGCCGACGAGCGCGTACGACAGCCGGTCGGCGCCGCCGATGCTCCCGGCGAGCACCGTGCCCGTGTGGACGCCGATGCCGTGGCGCAGGGGCGGCTTGCCCGCCGCGGCGCGCTCCGCATTGAAGGCGCGGAGGCCGGCGCGCATGTCGAGCGCGGCCCGCACGGCGCGTCGCGCGTGATCGGAGGCGAGCACGGGAGCGCCGAACACCGCCTCGATCTCGTCGCCGATGAACTGGAGCACGAGCCCGCCGTGCCGGCGGATGGCGGCTTCCATCTCCCCGAAGTAGCGGTTCAGCTCGCGCACGACCTCGCGCGGCTCGGTGGCCTCCACCCACGGCGTGAAGTCGCGGAGATCGGCGAAGAGGATCGTGACCTCCCGCTGCTCGCCCTCGTGCCGCACGCGTCCGGCGAGGATCTCGTCACGGACTTCGGGCGTCACGTACTTGCCGAACGTGTCCTTGACGAAGTCACGATCCTCGAGGCCGACGACCATCCGGTTGAAGCCTTCGGCCAGGCTGCCGATCTCGTCGTTCGAGACGACCGCCGCGCGGGCGTCGAAATCGCCGCCCGCGACCCGGCCCATGAGCGCCTCCAGCTCGCGCAGCGGCGCCGCCACGCTGTTGGCCACGAACAGCGACAGACCGACGGCGGCCCACAGGCCGACCACGACGAGGAAGATCACCACGACGAGCGTCTGCGACAGCAGCGCGTCTGCCCGCGCGGGATCGGCGGCGACGAGCGCGGCGCGGCGATAGGCCACGATGGCGAGCAGCACGAGGGGCACGCCGCTGGTGAGAATGAAGACGGCCAGCAGCCGGAGGCGGACGCGCAGCCGCACCACGTCGGTGACGGCGCTGAGCGCGCCGTCCGGGAAGAAGGTCGGCAGCTCGGAGCGCCAGCGGCGCTCCGTCGACAGGAAGATGAAGGTGGCCGTCACGCCGCCCCCGAGCACGGTGATGCCGAAGAGGCCGCGCAGCGCGCTGCGGATGGACAGCGTGCCCGTGACCCACGGCCAGAACACGCCGAAGAGGATGCCGGCCAGCGTCCAGCCGAGTATCGCGACGGCGGCCATCGTGTACGGCAGCATGATGGCCGCGCGCCGCACCTGGCGCGGCTCGTGGCGCTCCGGCCGCAGCAGCGGCTGCGCCAGCCTGGTCCCGATCATGATGCCCACCACGCCGAGCAGGGTGACGGCGCCCACGAAGAAGGCGATGTCCGCCCGGTCGACGGGCCGCTCGGACGTCAGCGGGTCGATGACGCGGAAGTAGACGAACGACAGCACTGCGCCCACGACGTTGAGGGCCTGCGTGCGCGCGATGAATCGCCGCCGTCGCGTCCCCGGCCAGTTCATGCGAGCGAGGATAGACTAAGCCGTGAGGGAACCGAGGAGGCGACGATGACCGCTCCCCTGCTCACCGACCGCATGTTCCAGCGCATCATGCGCGAGCTCGTCGACACCGGCCGGGCGCCGCACTATGCCGAGCTCGGGCGCGACCTCGGGCTCGACGTCGAGGCCGCACGCCGGCTTCTCCACGAGGTGATGCGGGCGTATCCGATCGGCTGGCTCCATCCCGACACGGACTACATCGCATCGTTCCCTCCGCTGAACAGCCTGCCCACGCAATACCGGGTCACGGTGCGTGGTGCGCAGCGATGGTTCGCGCAGTGTGGCTTCGAGGCGACGTCGGTCACGTGGCTGTTTCCCGGCGAGACGGTGCGGATCGATGCCCCGTGCCTGGACTGCGGTGAGCCCTTGACCGTCGAGATGCGCGACGGCCGGCTCGACCGGGTCGATCCGCCGGGGATGGTGGGGCACCTCAACTACGGCTTCGGCCCCTCGCGCGGCCGGCCGCCGTTCCTCTGAACGGGCATGAACCTCTTCCGGTCGGAAGAGCACGCTCGTCGCTGGCCTGCCTTCCAGGCGCGCGCCGAGGAAGGCTTCATCGCTCTCGCCGAGCTCGCGGGCTTCTTCGGCACGGAGTCGCGCCATCACATGCTGGACGCCGACTACCTCTCGGCCTGGTATCCGCGTCGCGCGGAGGAGCGCCGGCGCTACCTCGAGCGGCTGGGCAAGACCTCGCCGTTCTGGCTCGGGACGCCAGACCACGTCTAGATCGCGTCGACGCCCCAGTAGACGGGCTCGGGCGTGAGCCGGACGGCGAAGCGATCGGCGACGGTTGTCTGCACGCGGCGCGCGAACGCGACCACGTCGGCAGCACGCGCGCCATCGTGGGCGACGATCGCGAGGGCGTGGCGCGTGGACAGTCCGACCGGCCCTTCGCGCTGACCCCGTCGGAAGCCGGCGCGCTCGATGAGCCACGCGGCCGAGAGCTTGACGCGCCCGTCGGGCTGCGGCCAGCGCGGCATCGTGGTGTCGGCCACGCGCCGCTCGACCTCGGCGAACGCCTCGCGCGCGATGATCGGGTTGGTAAAGAACGAACCGCACGAGCGGCGATTCGGATCCGCGGGGTCGATCACCATGGACTTGGCGCGGCGGATGGCGAGCACGCTCTCCCGCACGTCGGCGAGCCGCGGGCTCGAGACACCGCGCTGGGCCAGATGGCGCTCGACGTCCGTGTAACGCAGTGTCGGGGCGCCGCCCGGTTTCAGGCGATAGGTGACACCGAGGACCACGAAGCGCCCGGGCTCGCGCCGCTTGAAGGCACTGTCCCGATACGCGAAGCCGCACTCTGCCGCCGGCACCTCGACCACGTCGCCGCCGCGCGTGTCGAGCGCCCGCACGCGCGTGACCGTGTCCGAGACCTCCTGGCCGTAGGCGCCGACGTTCTGCATGGGCGTGGCCCCCACCAGGCCGGGAATCCCGCTCAGGCACTCGAGACCCGCCCAGCCGCGCTCGACCGTCAGCCGGACGAACTCGTCCCACGGCTCCCCGGCCGCCGCCGTCACCTCCACCGCCCCGTTGGACGGCCGCGACTCGACGCCGCGCAGCGCCAGCTTGACGACGAGCGCTTCCACACCGCGATCGGCCACCACGAGATTGGAGCCGCCGCCGAGCACGCGCAGCGGCACGCCGCGCGCGCGCGCCCAGCGCAGCGCCTCCCGGAGCGACGCTTCGTCGGCGACCTCGGTGAACCACCTCGCGGGACCCCCCACGCCGAGCGTGGTATAGGACGCCAGCGGGACGCGCGCGCGCGGCGTCACCGGGGCGCGGGCGGCGTGTAGCCGAGCAGCATGACGTTCAGATGGACGCAGAGCAGCTTGTTCCACGCGACGCTCGCTTCGAGCGCGGCGCGCGGATCGCCGAGCGCCTCCGCGAAGACCTGCGCGAGCGCGGTCTGCGAGAGCGAGATCGCGTTGACCATGAGGTGCATCGGCACCACGCCGCCGGGGCCGGTCGCCCGATGGCTGTGCGAGAGGCCGACCGCGAGCAGGTAATAGGCCGACTCGTGAGTCACCGCTGCCTGCGCCGTCTCGCGCAGCCATCGCCCCAGGCTGTGCTTGCGGCGCTCGATGCGCGCGGCGTCCGGCGCGCCGTCGGGGCCCAGGAAGAAGCGCGCCGACTCGGGAAACTTCAGGAAGTGCTCGTAGAGCGCCGTGGTGAACTCGGCCTCGCGGGCGAGGACGGCGGGCGCGCTCTGCCGCACCGTGGCCGCGTCACGCCCGTCGAAGCCGACGAACTCCATCAGCTCGCGGACGAAGCGCGGCATGTCGGTGGCCGGCAGGTACGCCGTCACGGCATGAGCCGCGTCGCCGACCACGGCCCACCGGCGAAGCCCTCGCCGTCCCCCGTCAGCGCGCGCGTCCACCGGGCGCGGTCGTGCACGCGTGCCGGCTGCCCGACCCACAGCTCGACGCGCTCGGCCCAGACGCGGTAGCCGCCCCACCGCTTGGGCCGCGGCACCTCGCCGCCGCGCGCGGCGACGTCGGCGACGCGGGCGAGCAACGCGGCGCGGCTGGCCAGGGGCCGGCTCTGCTCGCTGGCGGTGGCGGCCACGCGCGCATCCGGCGGCCGCGTCGCCCAGTACGCATCCGAGTCGGCGTCGGGCGCGTGCGTCACCGGACCCTCGATCCGGATCTGACGCTCGACCACGTCCCAGTGGAAGACGACGGCCGCCCGCGGATGCGCGGCCAGCGCCGCGCCCTTGTCGCTGTCGCGATCGGTGTAGAAGACCACCCATCCCGCGCGCGCGTCGAAGCCGCGACAGATCACCATCCGCGCCGTGGGATGGCCGTCGGGGTCCACCGTCGCCAGCGTCATCGACGTCGAGTTGCGCATGCGCGCGGCCGCTTCGGCGAGCCAGTCGGCGACGAGCGGCAGCGGATCGGACGGCAACGGCTCGGGCAGCGGCGGATTCGGCGGCGCCATGTCCGCTCGTCACCGTATCATGACGCCGTGCCCTTCAAGGTGTTCACGCTGCGCGAGCGTCCCGAGCGCGAGGACGAATTCGACCGGCTCTCCGACGTCTCGTGGCCGCGCTTCCTGCGGCAGCGCGACGCCCTCGGCTACGGTCAGTACTGGCCGCAGCTCTTCACGACCTGGGCGGACTGGCAGCTGTTGCTCCTCGACGAGATGGGGCCGACCATCGCCGTCACGCACGCCGTTCCGCTGGTGTGGGACGGCACCGTCGACGATCTCCCGATGAGCATCGCGGACATCCTGCGTCGGGCGACCTCGGATCGCGAGGCCAGGCGCCCGCCGACCGTCCTGTGCGCACTGGCGGCGATGATCGATCCGCGCTATCGCGGCCAGCGCATGAGCCCGGTCGCCGTGCGCGCGATGGTCGATCTGGCGCGCACGCACGGCCTGCGCGCGCTCATCGCGCCGGTGCGGCCGGCCGGCAAGAGCGCGTATCCGCTGGCTTCGATGGAGCGCTACGTGCGGTGGGAAAACGCCGACGGGCTGCCGCTCGACCCGTGGATTCGCGTTCACGCGCGGATGGGGGCCAGCATCCTGCGCGTGGCGCCGAGCACGCTCGTGATCGAGGGCACCGTCGCCGACTGGGAGCGCTGGAGCGACATGCGCTTTCCCGATTCGGGCAGCTATGTCGTCCCGGGCGCGCTCCAGCCGGTCGTGATCGATCGCGCCACCGATCTCGGACGGTACGAAGATCCCAATGTCTGGATGAAGCATGCCTGTTGACGTGGGGGGCCCCGAAATGGCCCCCCACACCCCCCCACCGCTCGGCTCGCCCCGGCGAAGCCGTGGCGCGCCTCGATCACCCCCGCCGCTCGGCTCGCCCCGGCGAAGCCGTGGCGCGCCTCGATCACCGACGCTACTTCTGGCCGGCGGCCACCCATGAGAGGCCGCCGATTTTCACGCGGCCGTCCTTGCCCCTCACCTGCGCCAGGATCTCGGCTTTGGCTTGCTCCTGCTGTGCCGGCGTCAGCTGCGACCAGAGCGCGGTGATCGGGCCAGCGATGTCCAGCATGAACGTCAAATACGCGGCGGGTGTGTCGTGATCAGCCACGGTGACCTCGACAGGCTGCACCGTGACGTCGCGAAAGCCCGCGCCCTCGAGCACGCTGCCCAGGCGCTTATCGTCGGCGAACGCGAAGATCCCGGGTGAGCCCGGCTGGGGCGCCGGGGCGTTAGCGGCCTTCCGGAGGATCGTCGCGGGGATACTCGCCCACGCGTTCTTCTCCGGCCCGGCCCAGGTGGCGACGATGACACGCCCGCCGGGCTTGAGCACGCGATGGACGGCACGGAGGCATCTGTCGGGCTCCGGCATGAACATGATTCCGAAGCGCATGGTCACGGCGTCGAATGAAGCATCCGGGAAATCGAGCGCCTCGCCGTCGACGCGCCGGAACTCGATGTTCTTCACGCCGGCGCCCGCCGCCTTCTCGCGCGCGAAGACCAGCATGTCCTCGACGAAATCCGTGGCGATGACACGGCCGCCCGGGCCGACGCGGCGCGCGGCCGGGATCGATGGCTCGCCGGTGCCGGCGGCGATATCGAGGACCTGCTGGCCCGGACGCAGGTCGGCGAGCTGCAGCATGCGCTCCGTCACCGGAGTCGTGGCCTTGACGAGGAAGGCGTCGTGAGTGCGCCAGCCGGGCGCCACATTCGTCCAGACCGTGTGCTCCTTGGCCTTGAGTGCTGTCGCTTCAGACATCGTGAATCTCCTTCTACGTGAGTCGCCCGCTCAGTGGTGGGCCGTGCCCGTGAACGTCGGCGCCGCCACGCCGTCGATGACCACGTTGACCACCGCGGGCTTGCCGGCCGCGACGGCGCGCGCAAGAGCGGCCGGCAGCTGTTCGGGACGCTCCACGTGCTCGCCATGGCCGCCGAGGGCTTCGGCGATCCGGTCGTAGCGCGTTGGCAGCAGCTCGCAGGCGACGGCACGCGCGGCGCCGTAGTGCTGGAGCTGAAGCTGGTGCTCGGCGTTCCAGCGCGCGTCGTTGCCGACGACGGCGACGATGGGCAGCGCGTAGCGCAGCGCGGTGTCGAGCTCGAGCGGATGAAAGCCGAACGTCCCGTCGCCCAGCGCCGCGATGACCGGCCGGTCGGGGTGGACCAGTCGCGCCGCGATCGCCATCGGAATGGCGCTGCCGATCGATCCGGACGGGCCGTTGATGAGCCGCACCGGCGCGTCGACGCCCGCCTGCACCCACTGGCCGAACTCGCCGCCGTCGATGACGAGCACGGCGCCGCCGTCGACGAGCGGCTGCAGCGCCGCGCACACGGCGAGCGGATGTATCGGCGTGCGGCGCGACTCCCTGAGCTGTTGCCAGGCAGGCGGCGTCGCCGCCCGCACGCGCGCGACGTCGTCGGCCCACCCCGTCTCGGACCACGTGCGGCCGCGCGCCGCGCCGGCGACCTGCTCGGCCACGGTCGCGGGATCCGCCACCGCCGTCAGCGCCGCACGCGTATTCGGCGGCGCCGGCTCCGCCGTCACCTGGACGAAGCGGCAGCCCTCGGCGAAGCCGGGTGGCCGGCCGAAGCGGAGCGAGAAATCGAGGGCCTTGCCGAGCAGCAGCACCACGTCGGCCTCGGCGAGACAGGCGTTGGCGCCATGCAGCCACGGATCGTTGAGCCCGCGCGGGCTCTCGCTCGGGAGCGCCGGCGCGCCGACACTGCGCGCGAGCCGCTGCACCGCCGACCATCGGCGGCCGCGCGCCATCCCCGCGCCCGCGAGGATCACCGGGCGCTTGGCTTCCGCGAGCAGCGCGAGGATCTGAGCCACGGCCGTTTCCGACGCCGCTGCCAGGGCGGGCGCGCCCGGCCACGCGGGGGTGGTGGCGCTCACGCTCGCGTCCAGCAGATCGCCGGGCAGGCTCAGATGAACGGGTCCCGGCCGCCCGGAGACGGCGATCTCGAGCGCGCGCGTCATGTCGTGGCCGAGGCGCGCGGCATCCTCGGCGACCCACGCCGCCTTCGTCACCGGACGGGCGGCGGCGGCCTGGTCGAGCTCCTGAAACGCGCCGAGCCCGCGCTGCGCCAGCGGGCTCGCGCCGCTGAGCAGGACGACCGGCGAGTCCTCCATGAGCGCGCCGTAGAGGGCACCGAGGGCGTTCAGGTGTCCGGGGCCCGCGGTGACCAGCGCCACGCCGGGGCGGTCGGTGAGGCGCGCGAAGGCGTCCGCCATGTGGACGGCGGACGCCTCGTGGCGGGTGTGATAGAGCGCCAGCGGCTTGCCGATGGCCGCGTCGTAGACCGACAGGATCTGGTTGCCCGAGAGCGTGAACAGATGCTCCACGCCGGCGGCCACCAGCGTGTCGACGAGCAGCGCGGCGCCCGTCGGCATCAGAAGATCGCCAGCGGGTGCGCGGGAGCGCCGGTGGCGCCCACGAGCCGGATGGGCGTGGCCGTGAACAGGAACTCGTAGCGGCCTTCCTCGGCGCAGGCCCTGGCCAGGCGCTCGGGGTTGGTGTTGTCGACGAGTGCGAGACCGAGAAATGGGATGGCGAGGTGCACACCCATGCCGAATCCCGCGTAGCCGATCGGCCGCTCGTCCATCATGTCCCACGAGATCGCCGCGATGTCCTTCTCCCTGAACCACTCGAGGCAGGCGATCTGCAGGCCGGGATGTGGCGAGACGCGCGGGATCCACTCCGGGTGCGCGCGACGAAATGCTTCGTCGCCGCTGCGCACCACCACCACGTCACCCGGCTCGATGCGGACGCCGAACCGCGCCGCCGTCTCGTCGAGCTCCTTCGGCGTCACCGGATTGTCGACGGTCACGTAGCCTTCCTTGCGGCCGGCGGCGACGTCGAGGAGCACGCCGCGCGACATGATGCCGTCCAGCAGCGGGTCGATGGGACACCAGGTGGCGCCGGCAGCGGTGAGGCTGCTCGCGAATGGCCGGCCGTTGTAGAGCTCGCCGTCCCAGGCGACGTGGCAGAGCGCGTCGACGTGCGTCACCCAGTACCCGTGAAAGACGAGGTCGAAGCGATCGAGCACCACGTCGGCGCGCTCGCGCTTGGACGGAAACGTCACGTGGTAGCCGAACTGCAGATGAGGCTGCGGCACGATGTCGCGCGCGAGCGACACGGTGCGGTTCTTCTTCACGAGCGCGCGCGCGGCCGCGCGGCGCGCGTCGGTGATCAGGTTCACGGTGCCGAGCTGGTCGTCATGGCCCCAGCGGCCCCAGTTGTTCAGTCGCTTCCAGTACGACTCGACGTCCGCCTGCGAGGGAAGCTTCCGGTCGGCCATGCTGACCTCCTGGCATACTATGCCATGCGGCTGGGCCTCGGCGTGTGCGAGGTGCGCTCGTGGCGGCCGGGCGACGCCGCGTCCATCGTCGAGCACGCCAACAACCGCAAGGTCTGGGTCAACCTCCGCGATCGCTTCCCGCATCCGTACACGGCGTCTGACGCGCGCGACTTCCTGAAGTCCGTGCTGTCGGCGCGCCCGGAGACGAACTTCGCCATCGACGTCGACGGCGCCGCCGTGGGCGGCATCGCCTACCGCGTGCAATCCGACGTCGAGCGGATCGGGGCCGAGCTCGGCTACTGGCTCGGCGAGAAGTTCTGGGGGCGCGGCATCGCCACCGCCGCCGTGCGCGCAGTGACCGAGCACGCGCTGGCGACGCCGGGACTGCTGCGCGTCTTCGCGCTGCCCTTCGCGCACAATCGCGCGTCCGCGCGCGTGCTGGAGAAGGCCGGCTTCGCGCTCGAAGGCGTGCTGCGCTCGAGTGCCATGAAGGACGGCCGGGTGCTCGACCAGCTCCTCTATGCGAGAATCCGCGCGTGAGCGCCGCCACCCACCGCACGATGTGCCCGATGAACTGCCACCCGACGCTGTGCGGAATGCTGGTAGACGTGGAGGACGGGCGCGTCACCGGTGTCCGCGGCGATCCCGACAACCCCGACAGCCGCGGCTTCCTGTGCATTCGCGGTCAGGCCTCGCGCGAGATCATCGGCAACCCCCGGCGGCTGCTCTACCCCCTCCGGCGCTCACCGCGCAGCGGCGCCTGGCAGCGCATCGGCTGGGACGCCGCTCTCGACCTGATGGCCGAACGGATGCAGCGCGCCGGACGCGAGGCGGTCGGCACGTGGTCGGGGCACGGCGTCTTCGCCAACAACTACGGCACGCGGATGCACTCGCACCTGCTGCGCCGCTTCTCGAATCTCTACGGCTGCCAGTGGTGGAGCCCGGCCATCATCTGCTGGGCGCTCGGCGCCTACGGCCTCGCCCTCACCGGCCTGCTCGAAACCAACACCAAGGAGGACATGGGCGCCCACGCCAACCTCATACTATTGTGGGGCGCGAATCTCGCCAGCCAGCCGAACACGGCGCGGCATCTGGCGGCGGCCCGACGGCGCGGGGCATGTGTGATCACCGTCGACGTGCGCGAGACGGAAGCCTTCGCGCAGTCGGCCGAGACGCTCCTGATCCGCCCCGGCACCGACGCCGCGCTGGCGCTCGCGATGCTGCACGTGCTCGTCCACGAGGACCTCGTGGATCGCGCATTCGTGCGCGCTCATACGGTGGGCTTCGAGCGCCTGGCCGCGCACGTCGCGCAGCACTCGCCGGCATGGGCGGCCGGCATCACGGGGATTCCGGCGGAGCGGATCGCCGCCCTCGCGCGCCGGTACGCCGGGGCGCAGCCCGCGATGATCGTCATGGGCGGCTCCTCGATGCACAAGGGGAGCAACGGCTGGCTCGCCGGCCGCGCGATCTCCTGCTTGCCCGCGCTCACCGGTAACGTCGGCATCCCGGGCGGCGGCTTCGGGCCCCGTCACGGCTCGAGCACTCACGGGCAGGCGCTCGCGACGATCGTCGCGCAGGAGCGGCGACCGCCCGGCGACGATGTCCCGCACCAGATGGCGCGCATCACCGAGGCGCTCGTGAGCGGGCGCGTCCGCGTGCTGCTGCTGTTCGGCACCGACATGCTGTCGTCGTTCGCCGACGCCAACCGCGTCGCGGACGGGCTGGCGCGGCAGGATCTCGTCGTCAGCTACGACCTGTTCATGAACGACACGGCCCGGCGCTTCGCCGACCTCGTGCTGCCGGCGACGTCGTGGCTGGAAGAGCTCGGCTGCAAGTCGACGAACACGCATCTCTATCTGATGCCGAAGATCCTGGAGGCGCCGGGCGAGACGCGCGATGTGCCGTGGGTGCTGCGGCAGCTGGCCGCTCGCCTGGGTGTCGCCGACTTCTTCCCGTGGGCCGACACCGAGGGCGTGCTCGACGCGCTCCTCGACGCGCCCGCCAGCGGCCACGCCACCGTGGCCACGCTGCGGGCCGAGGGCGGCATCCGGGCGCTGAACATCTCGCACGTCGCGCATCCCGATCTGAAGTTCGCGACGCCATCCGGCAAGCTCGAGCTCTACTCGGAGCGCGCCGCGACGCTCGGCCTGCCGCCGTTGCCCGTGTTCGAGGCGCTCGGCGGCGACGCCTATCCGCTCACGCTGCGGCAGGGACGCACCCTCACTCACTTTCACGGCTTCTACGATCACGGCCGGGCGCTCCCCACGCTGGCGGCCGCCGACCCCGAGCCGGTGGTGTGGCTCGCGCCGGCGGATGCGGCCGCCCGCAGTCTCACCGACGGCGCCGCCGTCATCGTCAGGAACGCGCGCGGCGAGATGCACGCCCGCGCGCACGTGACGGCGAGCGTCCCGGCGGGCACGGTGTGGATGCGTGATGGCTGGGCGGGCCTCAACACGCTGACGTCGGGCGAGGCCGTCCTTCCCGACGCCGCCGTCGACGCGCCGGGTTTCTCGGCCGGCCAGGCGGCATTCGATGCACGCGTGGAGGTGTCGGCGGCGGCCTGACCCTTGCAGTACGTCGGACGCGATGAGCCGCATCGTTTGTTCGCGCACGACGCAGACGAGCACCGATCCGGGCATTGGTACGGTGTTCTTCATCGGCACCGCCACCGTGCTGCTCCGCCTCGGCGGGTACACGATCCTCACCGACCCGAACTTCCTTCACCAGGGCGATCACGTCCACCTCGGCTACGACCTCGTGGCCAGGCGCCTCACCGAGCCTGCGCTGGACATCGACGAGCTGCCGCCGCTCGACCTGGTGGTGCTCTCGCACTACCACGGCGATCACTTCGACCGCATCGCCGAGCAGCGTCTGGACCGCGCGGTGCCGATCGTGACGACGCCGCACGCCGCCGACAAGCTGGCCAGGGCCGGCTTCCAGGCGCCCCACGCACTGGGGCCCTGGGAGTCCGTCGAGATCGACAAGGCGGGCGCGATGCCGCTCCGGATCACGGCGATGCCGGGACAGCATGGGCCGAGCGCGGTGAGCTGGCTGCTTCCGCCGGTCATGGGCAGCCTGCTGGAGTTCGGCGACACGCAGCCGTTCCGCATCTTCATCAGCGGCGACACGCTGATCCACGAAGAGTTCCGCAAGATCCCGGAGCGCGTGCGGGGCATCCACCTGGCGCTGCTGCATCTCGGCGGCACGCGCATCCTCGGCATCTACGTCACCATGGACGCCGAACAGGGCGTGGAAGCCCTGCGCATCCTGGACCCCGAGCGCGCGATCCCGATCCACTACGACGACTACTCGGTCTTCAAGTCGCCGCTGGAAGACTTTCGGCGCGCCGTGCGCGCGGCCGGCTTCGAGGACCGCGTCCACTACCTGCGCCACGGCGAGACGTTGCAGTTTCGCCTGCCGGGCGAGGCGCGGCGCGAGCGAGCGTCGTAGCGGCGGCTACCGCTGCACCGACGGCACCCAGGCGGTGGTGCGGCCGCCGATGGTGTCGTGGCGGATCTTCTCGCCGCGCGACGTGTACGCCTTCGGGTTCCGTCCCCACCGGTCGTGGAACAGCCACCGACGCGGATAGAGGTCACTGTCGTTGCGCGCCCGCACCGACACCTCCATGACGTGGCGGATGGCGCGGCGCAGACGGCGGATCTCCTCGTCGGCCAGCGTGCCCGCCCGGCGGCGCGGGTCGATGCGCGCCTGGTACAGGACCTCGTCGGCGATCCAGTTGCCGACGCCGGCCGCGAACGACTGGTCGAGCAGCAGCGCTTTCATCGGCGCCGACCGCGCGCGGACGAGGGCGGCGAAGTCCGCGAGCGACGGCAGCTCACGGAACGCGTCGAAGCCGAGCAGGCTGATGGGCGGCTCGCGCCGGGGATCGTCCCGCAGGCGCACGCGCCCGAGGCGCCGCGCGTCCGCGTAGGCGAGCTCGCCGCCGTCGTCGAAGCGGAGCCGGAGCTTCATGAACCGCGGTGGCCACGCGAGACCGGGGCCGTTCTTGCCGTGCGCGACCAGCCGCAGCGTGCCCTTGCCCGGCGTGTGAAAGCCGCCCGTCATGCCGAAGTGCAGGCACGGCCACGGGCGGCGGTCCAGCTCGAGCCACAGGTGCTTGCCGTGCCGCCGCACCGCTCCGACGCGCCGCCCCCGGAGGGCGCGCCGCCACCGCGCCGCCGGCACGCCCTCGAACACGATCGCATCGTCGGCGCACTCGACCTCGACGATCCGCCGGCCGAGCGCCACGCGCTCGACCACCCGCCGCGCCGCTTCCACCTCGGGAAGCTCAGGCATCGGCGTCGGTGGCGAGGTTCGGCACGATCGTGGTGTTCGGCAGCCGGCGGAAGACCTGGGGTGACGTCCGCACCTTGGTGGAACGGCTGCCGCCGCCGAGGATCAGCCAGTCGAGCGCCATGAGCCGCTCGTCGACGTACACGGGCAGGTCGGATGGCAGGGCGAAGATCGTCACGCCGCCGATCATCATCCCGGTCAGCGCTTTGGTCTCGTCAGCCGTCGCGAACGAGACGCGCGAGGCGTTCATCAGCTTGCGCACGGCGTGGTTGACGTCCAGCTTCGTCGTCGCCTTCACCACGCATGCGCAATACTGCTTCGGTTCCTTCTTGGAGGCCACGATGATCGTATTGGCGGAGTGCTCGAGCGGGATGCCATAGCGCTCGCAGAAGCGAGCGGTGTCGGCGAAGTCGGGATCGATGGTCATGATCTCGTACGGCACGCCGAGCGCCTGGAGCGAAGCCGTCACCTTCGCGTCGATGGCGTCGGTCATGGCTCGAGTGCGAAGACGGCGCCGAGGGCGGCATCGGCCCCGTCGAGCTCGAGTGGCCGCGTGCTGACGACGTCGATCTGGAGGGCGCCTTCCTCGGCGGCCCCGTCGATCTCCACCGCGATGCGCAGCGGCGACTCGGGCCAGCGGTAGACGAGCGTCCCGCGGTCGCGGGACGGAGCGCCATGCAGGAGCGTCGACCACTGCCGCTCGGCGCGGGCCTCCGACTGCGCGCGCGTGCGCAGGCCCACGATGCGGACGGGTGGCGGCGGGTTGGCCGGGCCGGGCGGCGCCGTGCGCCACTTGCCGCGCGTGGGCCCCTTGCCACCGGCCTGCGCGAGCTGTACCACGATCCCGAGCGCGTCCTTGGGGTGGAGGAATGCCTCCTTCCAGTACGGGCTCGCGTCGTTGTACCCGACGATGGCGTAGCCGAGTGACTGCGCACGGTCACACGTCTCGCGGAGGCTCGGCACCTTGAACGTCACGTGATGGATGCCGGGGCCGCGCGCGGCGAGGAAGCGGTGCAGGAAGCCGTCGTCGCCGCGTGGCTCGAGAACCTCGATGCGCCCGTCGCCCTCGAACTCCCACTGGCCGAACCGGAAGGCGCCGGCGTCCATCCCGAAGAACGGAATGCCGCCGAGGACGCCGACGAGGAACGGAGGCGCGTCGGTCAGCCGATGGGTGGCGATCGCGATGTGGTCGAGCTGGATATCGGACACCGGCGACCTAGTGTACTTTAACGGGCCATGAATACGAGGATCGGCATCATCGGCGCGGGCGCGGTGGGGTGCGTGGTGGGCGGCATGCTGACGCGGGCGGGCGAGGACGTGACGCTCATCGATCAGTGGCCGCAGCACGTCGAGGTGATGCAGCGCAACGGCCTCACGCTCACCGGCACCTGCGGAGACCACAAGATTCCGGTGAAGGCGCTTCACCTGCACGAGGCGCAGTCGATCGACGAGCCGTTCGATGCCGTCTTCATCGCCGTGAAATCGTACGACACCGAGTGGGCGACGCGGCTGGCGCTCTCCTATCTGAAGCCGGACGGGTTCGTCGTCGATTTCCAGAACGGGATCAACGACTACCGCGTGGCCGCGCTGGCCGGCGCCGACCGGAGCCTCGGTGCCGTCATCCTCATCGGCGCCGGCATGTACGAGC
>DATBJF010000023.1:0-22275 GCA_036556545.1 Candidatus Methylomirabilota bacterium | reverse complement strand
ACTTCGGCACCGCCTCGGCCGTGATCACCTGCGCCACCCGCAGGTCGACCTTGGCGAACTCGTCGATGGTGATGCGCGCACCGGCGCCGGCCGGCGACTCGGCAGCGGCCGCGGGCGGCGGCTTACGGTCCTCCACGCGCGGGAACAAGGCCGCGATCTTCGTGATGCGCGCGCCGGGACGGAGCCCACCCCACGGAGTGCCGCGCAGGGTCGGCTCGCCGGTCTCGCCGAGCGCCGTGCGGATCCTCGCGGCGGCGTCCGGCAAGAACGGCGTCAGCACGACGCCCAGGGCGTGGAGCGCCTGGGCCAGGTCGTAGAGCACGGCGTCCAGGCGACTTCGGTCGGCGGGCTGCTTGGCGAGCGCCCACGGCTGCGTCGTATCGACGTAGCGGTTCACGACGGCCACGAACTCCCAGATCGAGGCGAGCGCCCGATGGAAGGCGAACTCCTCCATGGCCGCGCGCACGTCGTGCAGCGCCTTGTCGAAGGCCGCCGGCAGCTCACCGGCGCCGGCCGGCGACGCCGGAACCACGCCGCCCGCGAAGTTCACGAGGAGAGTCGACGCACGGGAGGCGAGATTGCCGAGGTCGTTCGCGAGATCGGCGTTCAGCCGCCCGACGAACGCATCCTCGGAGAAGTCGGCGTCGAGGCCGAACACCATCTCGCGCATGACGAAGTAGCGGAAGGCGTCGTTGCCGTACTTCTCGGCCAGCGCGTACGCCTCCACGACGTTGCCGACCGACTTCGACATCTTGCCGCCCCCGATGCGCCAGTAGCCGTGGACGTTCAGGCGCCGGAAGAGCGGGATGCCGGCCGCCTTCAGCATGCAGGGCCAGTAGACGGCGTGCGGCTTGACGATGTCCTTGCCGATCAGGTGCTGGACGTGCGGCCAGAACGTCTCGAACATCTCGGCGCCGGGTCCGCCCAGCGCGGAGACGTAGTTGATGAGGGCGTCGAACCAGACGTAGGTGACGTACTTGTCGTCGAAGGGCAGCGGAATCCCCCACTGGAGGCGCGTACGCGGTCGGCTGATCGATAGGTCCTGAAGCGGCTCCCGCAGGAAACCGAGGATCTCGTTGCGGTAGCGCTCGGGACGGATCAGGTCGGGATTCCGCTCGATCGTCTCGACGAGCCAGCGTTGGTATCGCGACATCTTGAAGAAGTAGTTCTCTTCCTCGATGTACGTCAGCGGCGTCTGGTGGTCCGGGCACTTGCCGTCGACGATCTCCTTCTCCGTGTAGAAGCGCTCGCAGCCGTAGCAGTACTGGCCCCCGTATCGGCCGAGGTAGATCTCCCCCGCGTCCCAGAGCGCCTGCAAGATCTTCTGCACCACCGTCTGGTGCCGGGGCTCGGTGGTGCGGATGAAATCGTCGTTGGTGACGCCGAGCCGTCGCCAGGCGTCGCGGAAGGCGGCCGCGATACGGTCGGTGTAGACCTGTGGCGTCACGCCGGCGGCGGCCGCCACCTGCGCGATGCGCTCGCCGTGCTCGTCGGTGCCGGTCAGATACCACACTCGATCGCCCACGAGACGGTGCCAGCGCGCCGCCGCGTCGCCCACGATGGTGGTGTACGCGTGGCCGAGATGCGGCGTCGCGTTGACGTAGTAGATCGGCGTGGTGAGGTAGACGGTGCCGCCGGTCACGTCCGCTCGGGCTCCACCTTCACGTGGTCGCGCCCCTCCCACGTCAGCTCGCTGAGCGGCACCTCCGCCTCCGTGCCGTCCGGAAATCCGACGACGACGCTCTGCTTGAGCACGCGCAGAGAGCGCACCTTGCCCGTCATGCAGCCCCCGCCGCCGCAGCTCGCCTGGCAGGGCGAGTTCACCTTCGGCAGCCGCGTGCGCAGCTCCTGGTAGGTCGAGAACTCGTAGAGCAGGCAGCACTTCAGCCGGCCGCAGTTGCCGAGCAGCCGGTTATCGGTGAGCGGCATGTCCTGCGCCTTCGCCATCTTCACCGAGATCGGGTCGAACTTCCTGAGATGGGACGAGCAGCAGAGCTGCCGCCCGCAGGGCCCGATGCCGTCGAGCACGCGCGTGGTGTCCCGCGCGCCGATCTGGCGCATCTCGATGCGCGACCGGAACTCCCGGGCGAGGTCGCGCACGAGCTCCCGGAAGTCGATCCGGTCGTCGGCGCTGAAGTAGACGGAGACGCGCCGCTGCGCCGGCTGCATCTCGACGTCCACGACCTTCATGACCAGCCCGCGGGCGCGCGCCAGCTGCTGGCTGGTGGCGATGGCCGCCTCCTCGCGCGCGCGGCGGCGGCGATACTCGCGCGCCTCGTCGTCGGAGGCGAGCCCGACCACGCGCCGATAGAGACGATCGCGCTTGACGTCCGGCACCACGCGGCGCGGGCGCCGCACCTCGCCCGTCAGCGTCCCGGTCGCCGCCTCCACCACGACGACGTCGCCCACGTGCAGCGGCAGATCACCGACCAGCTTGTAGTCGTCGGCGGGCGCGGTATCCCGCAGCCGCACACCCACCAGATACTCTTCCGGGTCGCTCACACCGCCCTCCCCGCCAGCCGACTCAGCATCACGTCGACGGTGAGCCGCGGCGTCACGTTGCCGACGAGCGACAGGTGCGCCTGGCGACACACCTCGACCGCCGCGTAGAGTCCCTCGTCCGTCCATCGCTCGGCCTCGGCGCCGAGCGCCTCCGCCTGTGTGGGATCCGTCAGCAGCGCCGCCGGCGCGCCGGCGCGCAGCAGCATGAGGTCGCGGCAGTGCTGCCAGCAGCCATCGACGAGGGCCTCCGCGCGCTCGCGATCCACGCGCTCGGTCCGCTTGAAGATGGCCGGCGCGCCATGCTCGCGCGCCTCCGCGAGCGCCGCCGCCGCCTCCGCCGCGGCGGCCACCGTGTCGGCCTCGCCGCGCGCGCGGAACCGCACGATCTGACAGCGCGAGATCACCGTGGCCGGCACGGCGCGCGTGCGCGGCAGCACGAGGATCACGACCGTCTCGGGCGGCGGCTCCTCGAGGAACTTGAGGAACGCCTGCGGCGCCTCCCCGGTCATCCGCTCCGCCTCGTCGAGCACGAGCACGCGACGCCGCGCCATGGCCGGGCGCAGGGAGGCCTGCCGCTCCAGCTCGCGCACCGCGCCGATGCGAATCGCCCGCGCGCCCTTGGGATTGGACTCCGGCGGCGTCGGCACGACGACGTGCAGGTCGGGATGCTGCCGAGCGGCGACGAGCCGGCAGCCGCGGCAGGGTGTGCCGCTCGCCGCGCACCGCCGCGGGTGCTCGCACAGGAGCGCGGCTGCGAACGCGAGCGCGGTCGTGAATCGACCGCTGCCGGCCGGTCCCACGAACGCGTACGCGTGGGCGACGCGGTCGCTGGCGAGCGCGCGCGTGAGCTGCTCGACGGCGCGGGGCTGGTCGAGGATGGCATCGAGCGTCACGCCAGGAACTCCCCGACCACGGCGCGCACCTGCCGCTCGACGGCGTCCCGGTCCCCTCCCGCGTCGATGCGCCGCACGCGCTTGGGCTCGGCCCGCATGATCTGGAGGTACCCGCGTCGCACGCGACGGTGAAAGGCGAGCTTCTCGCGCTCGAAGTGGTCGAGCCGCCGTCCCCGGATGCGACGGAAACCCAGGGCCGGATCGACATCGAAGAGCAGCGTGAGGTCCGGGAACACGCCGCCCGTGGCGTGCACGTTCAGCTCGCGGATCAGCTGCAGGTCGACACCGCGGCCATAGCCCTGGTAGGCGACGGTGGCATCGGTGTAGCGATCGCACAGCACGACGCGTCCGGCGCGGAGCCACGGACGGATCTTGTCGGTCACGTGCTGCTGTCGGGCGGCCATGAAGAGGAACGTCTCCGCCAGCGGCTGCGGCCGCCGCTCGAAGAGACGCCGCACGCCGGCGCCGAGCGCGGTCCCGTCGGGCTCCCGCGTGATCTCCGGATGATAGCCTTCCCGGCGTAGCCATCGCTCGAGGCGTCCGATCTGCGTCGACTTGCCCGAGCCCTCGACGCCCTCGAACGTGATCAGCACTCCACGCACTATCAACCTCCGAATCCCAGCCACTGTAGCACGCCGCCTGCGGCCCGGACGCGCCTGTGCTACTGTCCCCGCGTGCCCGTCCCCGAGCCTCGCGCGCTGCTCTTCGACGTCTTCGGGACGTGCGTCGACTGGCGTGGCAGCATCATCGGCGAAGGGCCGGCGCTCGATGCGCGCTGGGGAACGACGACCGACTGGGCGAAGCTCGCCGACGCCTGGCGCGGCCGCTATCAGCCCGCCCTCGAGGAGGTTCGCGCCGGCCGCCGGCCGTGGACGATCCTCGACGTGCTGCATCGCGAATCGCTCGACGCGCTCGTGTCCTCGTTCGGCCTCGACAAGCTCGACGACGCCGCGCGCGACCACCTGAATCGCGTGTGGCACCGTCTCCGCCCGTGGCCCGACACCGTCGGCGGCCTCACGCGGCTCAAGCGGCGGTTCATCCTCGGACCGCTCTCGAACGGCAACTTCGCGCTGCTGACCAACATGGCCAAGCACTCCGGGCTGCCGTGGGATGTCAACCTCTCCGTCGAGCTCTATCGCGCGTACAAGCCGCTGCCTGCGTCGTACCTCGGCGCGGCCGGACTGCTCGGACTCCGGCCGGAGCAGGTCATGATGGTGGCGGCGCACTACTCCGATCTGCAAGCCGCGGCCGGCTGCGGGCTCCGTACGGCCTATGTCCACCGCCCGCGCGAGTTCGGTGACCGCCCGCCGAACGATCTCCCTCCCGACCCCAAGGTCGACCTCGTCGCGAAGGACTTCGAGGATCTGGCGACGCAGCTGGGCTGCTGAGCTACAGCCCGTGCATGGGAAAGATCGTCTGCTGGACGGCGTCGATCTGGCGGTCGGCGTAGTCGGCGACGGCGCGCTTCAGCTCGTCCGGTAGCTCGACCTCCGCGTCCCACAGCGCCCGCGTCTTGAACCCGTAACGGCGCGCGTCGTCCTCGAACGCCGCGGGAAGCGTGTCCGGCAGGTCGACGCCGTTCAGCACCGCCCAGGCCACCGTCCACATGCGCGCGACGTTCCTGAGATCGTAGCCGCCGCCGCCGAGGGCGACGATACGCGGCGCCAGCGGCAGGATGGCCGCGAGCGCGCGGGCGAAGCCCTGGACGTCGAGGGCGAGGTGCGTGAGCGGATCGGTGCGGTGCGTGTCGACGCCGAGCTGCGCGACGATCACGTCCGGGGCGAAGCGCCGGACGAGCGGCGGCACCACCGCGTCGAAGGCGGGCAGGTACACGGTGCTGTCCGTGTACGCCTCGAGCGGCAGGTTGACCGAGAAGCCGACGCCCTGGCCTTCCCCGACCTCGCGCACGAACCCCGTGCCCGGGAACAGTCGCTCGCCGCGCTCGTGCAGCGAGACCGTCATCACGTTCGGATCGCCGTAGAAGGCGTGCTGCACGCCGTCGCCGTGATGGGCATCGATGTCGATGTACGCGACGCGCAAGCCGTGCTCCCGCAGGCGCAGGATGGCCAGCACCGCGTCGTTGACGTAGCAGAACCCCGACGCGCGATCGGGCATCGCGTGGTGGAGGCCGCCGGCGAAGTGGAACGCGCGCTCCGCGTCGCCGCGCGCCACGACGTCCGCCGCCAGCAGCGAGCCGGCCGCGACCAGCTGCGCGGACTCCCACAGGCCGCGGAAGACGGGGTTGTCGCCGAGCCCGAGGCCGTACATCGCGCCGTCCGCCGGCTCCTTGCCCGAGTTGGCGCGCTTGAGCACGTCGAGGTACTCGCGGGAGTGGAATCGCGCGATGTCGACCTCGGCCGCCGGCTCGGGCGCCAGCACCGTGCCGTGCGGCAGCTGTGTGATGCCGTAGGCCTGCATCAGCCGCCACGTCAGCCCGAGCCGCTCCATCCGCAGCGGGTGCTGCGGCCCGTAGTCGAAGCGCGTCGCCGCGTCCGAGTGGACCAGAACAGTTTTCATGACCGTGATGGGGGCCCCGACATGGCCCCCCAAAACCCCCTACTGTTCGGCACGCCCCGGCAAAGCCGTGGCGCGCCTCTGGACCGCGTTCAGTTTACCGCCGCCAGTGGCCGGACTTGCCGCCGCGCTTCTCGACGAGCTGGACGCGCGCGATGGTCACGCCCTTCTCCAGCGCCTTGACCATGTCGTACACGGTCAGCGCGGCGACGCTCACCGCGGTGAGCGCCTCCATCTCGACGCCCGTCTTGTCCACCGTGCGCACCCGGGCTTCCACGCCGAGCTCCCCGGGCCGGCCGCGCTCGTCGAACCGCACGTCGACGCGCGTGAGACGGAGGGGGTGACAGAGCGGAATCAGCTCGGAGGTGCGCTTGGCGGCCAGGATGCCGGCCGTGCGGGCGACGCCGAGCACGTCACCTTTCGGGGCATTGCCACGCCGGACGGCGCGCAGCGTGGAGGGACGCATCTTGAGAACCGCACGGGCCACGGCTTCGCGCGGTGTCTCCGCCTTGGCAGAGACATCCACCATCCGTGCATCGCCGCGCGAGGAGAGGTGGGTCAGGCCGCGGAACCCGTCGTTGTCGACGGCGTTCCGCGGCCGGGGCCTTGTGCGTCGGCGCGTCAGGCGGTGACGCCTGGGCGCGCGTGCCGGATGATGTCCTCCATCCGGTCCTTCGCCATGAGCTTCAGCTTCTTCAACTCGCTCATCCGCCACTGCTGGTCCGTGGAGAGCGGCGCGGTTCCCCGCAGCGCTTCGAGCTCCTTCTCGTATCCCTGGTGCTCGGAGCGCAGACGGCGGAACTCGTCGTTCTGGGCCATCAGCTGGTCGATGAGGCTCTCCTGAGTCATGCAGGACCTCCTTGTGCGCGGCGGGCACAGCGTAAAACGAACAAAGCCAGCGGGATGGCCGCTGGCCTGACGAGGCTCATCGATCGGAACTGGCTCCCGTCCATGATCCTCCTGCTTGCGGGTGACTACCTTATAGCCCCGGCTCCGGAGCCAGTCAAGCGCCCGCGTCGTGTGCAATCAGATGCACGGCGCTGGCCTTGAAAACGGCGTAGACCCGGGTCCCGGGGGCCAGCCCGAGCTCCTTCGCGGACCGGGCGGTCACCGCGGCCACCAGGGGGAATCCGACGTCGACGGTCACGTGCACGGCATGGGTCGACGCGGTGATGGCGGCGATGCTGCCCTCCAGGGCATTGCGCGCGCTGCTGAGGCGCGTGGAGCTGCCCGCCGGCTCGAGCGTCACGTCCTCCGGCCGGATCGCGAGCCGGACGGTGGCGCCGGGGCGGGCGTCGGCAGCCACCTCCAGCACTCGGCCGACCGCGTCGACGGCGGTGACGCCTCCGTCCGACTGCAAGACGCGGCCGGTCACGAGGGTCTCGACTCCGACGAAGCGCGCCACCTCCTCGCTGACCGGCGCATAGAACACCCGGGCCGTCGCGTCGATCTGCCGGACTCGCCCATCGATGAGGACGGCCACGCGATCGGCCAGCGCCAGCGCCTCCCCGCGCTCGTGGGTCACGAGCACGGTCGTGGTACGGTCGGCTCGCAGGATCGCGCCGAGGTCGGTCAGCAGTCCCGCCCGGGTCGGCGTGTCGAGGCCGGAGAAGGGCTCGTCGAGCAGCAAGACTTCGGGCTCGAGGATCAGGGCGCGCGCCAGCGACACGCGCTGCGCTTCGCCACCCGACAGCGTCCGCGCCGCGCGGGAGGCCAGCGACGCCACGCCCAGCCGCCCGAGCCAGCGGGCGACGCGCGGCGCCCTCTCCGCACGGGGCACACCGCGGAAGCGCAGCCCGAGCGCCACGTTGTCGGCCACGCTCCGGTCGGCCAGCAGCGGCTCCTGGAACACCGTGGCCATGCGCCGCCGCTCGGCCAGCGCCTGGCGCGCATCCACGACGCGACCGCCGACGAGCACGGTGCCGGCGTCGGGCCGCTCGAGCAGGCCGAGCACGCGCAGGAGCGTCGACTTGCCGGCGCCGTTGGGGCCGATGACGGCCAGCACCTCGCCGGCGAGGACATCGAGGCTCGGGACGTCGAGCACGGCACGCCCGGCGTGGCTGCGCCGCACGTCACGCAGCGCCAGAACCGGCGGCGCCATCACGCCGGCAGCACGTGGATCGAGCCGCGGTGGATCGAGAACTGCCAGTGGCGATCGCGGTCGATCTCGAGGATCTCGTAGACCAGGTGCGGCACCTCCACTTCGAGGTCGTACTCGCCCTGCGCCGGCGGGCCCGGCACGTCGAGGCGGATCCGCAGGCTCCAGTTGGTGCCGAAGTCCTCGTCGCCGACGACCCGGCCCTGCATCGTGTTCATGTGATGCGACGGATCGGCGGCGCCACGGTCCTTGCGGATGAGCCGCACGTACTCCGGGCGGATGAAGAACGCGATCGCGCTGTCCGGCGGCGGCAGGTAGGAGCGGCTCGGCGAGTTGACGGCCTCGAGCAGCTGGCCGCGCCAGCGGAGCTGGATCCGATCGGGAGTCGCCTTCACCACGGTGCCGTGCAGCACGTTGCGAATCCCCATGATCCTCGCCACCGCCTCGGAGGCGGGCTGCCACAGGAGCTCGCTTCGTGGGGCGGCTTGCACGACGCGGCCGCCGTCGTAGACGACGATGCGGTCGGCCAGACGGTACGCCTCGGTGAAGTCGTGGGTGACGACGACGGCCGCGGTTCCGACCGTGCTCAGCAGCTGCCGCAGCTCGTCGCGCAGCGCGCGGCGCAGCGGCGCGTCGAGCGCCGACAGCGGCTCGTCGAACAGCAGCAGCGCCGGCTCGATGGCCAGCGCGCGGCCGAGGGCCACCCGCTGGCGCTGGCCGCCGGACAGCTCGCGAGGGTAGCGCCGCTCGAGCCCGCCGAGGCCGAGCTGCTCCACGACGCGTTGTACGCGCGGCGCACGCTCGGCCCGCGGGCGATCGCGGAGGCCGAAGCCGAGATTGTCCACGACCGTGAGGTGGGGGAACAGCGCGTAGCCCTGGAACACGTAGCCGACCCGGCGCGCCTGCGTGGCCAGGTTGATGCCGGCCGCGCTGTCGAAGAAGACGCGGCCATCGACGACGATCCGGCCGGCCGTCGGCGTGACGAGGCCGGCCAGGCACTGCAGCGTCAGCGTCTTTCCCGCCCCCGACGGGCCAAACAGCACCGCGACCCCTTCCCCCGCCGACCACGCCACGTCGAGCCGGAAACCGGGCAGGTCCAGCGCGACGGCGACCTCGAGCCGTGCGCTCACGTCGCCCTCGCGCCGAGGAAGTTGGCGGCCACGATCACCACGCAGGACAGCGCCGTGAGGATGCCGACGAGCAGGGCGGCCGTGGCGTCGTCACCGATCTGGGCGGCCGTGTAGATCGCGAGCGGCACCGTCGTCGTCCGGCCGGGGATGTTGCCGGCCAGCATCAGCGTGGCGCCGAACTCGCCGAGCGCCCGCGCGAAGGCGAGGACGAGGCCGGCGAGGATGCCGTTACGCGCGAGCGGCAGCGTCACCTCGAGCGCCGTCCGGAGCTCCGACCGCCCCAGCGTGTACGACGCGCGCTCGAGGTCGCGATCGACGGACTCGAAGGCGGCCTTGGCCGTGCGGACGAGCAGCGGCAGCGCCATCACCGTGGCCGCCACCACCGCGGCATACCAGGTGAAGGCCACGCTCCAGCCCGTCGCCTGATAGAGCGGGCCTCCGAGCCAGCCTCGCCGTCCGAGCAGCACGATCAGGTAGTACCCCGTCACCGTGGGCGGAAGCACGAGCGGGAGCGTCGTCAGCAGGTCGAGCAGCGCCCGTCCACGGAAGCGGCGTCGCGCCAGCACGTACGCGAGCGGGATGCCGAGCAGCGCGTTGAGCAGCGTGGCCAGCGCCGCCACGCGGATGGAAAGCAGGAGCGCGCTCGTCGTCTCCGGGCTCATCCGGGAAATTCTACTTCAGCGTTCCGGGCGACGGCGGTGGCGGCTGGAACCCGAGCCGTCCGAGAACCGTCTGTCCCTCCCGGCCGACGAGCAGGTCGAGGAAGACCTGAGCGAGCGACGCCTGTCTCGCGCCAGCCACCACGGCCACGGGGTACACGATCGGCCGGTAGGTGTCTTCTCCCGGCCGGAAGGCTTCTTTCACCTGCCGGCCCCGGATGGCGGCGTCGGTGGCGTACACGAGTCCGGCGTCCACCTCGCCGCGCGCCACGTAGTCGAGCGCCTGACGGACGTTCTCGGCGAAGACCAGCTTTGGCTGTAAACGATCCCAGAGGCCGAGTGTCCGGAGGCTCTCCTCGGCGTACTGGCCAACCGGAACCGTCCGGGGATTGCCGACGACGATCTTCGTCACCCGCGGGTCCAGCAGGTCGGCGGGCTTGCTGAGGTCGATCCTCGAGTCGGCCGGCTTGATGACGGTGAGGACGTTGCGCGCGAACACCCGGCGCGTCGCCGCCACGACGAGGTGCTTGCGCTCCAGCTCGTCCATTTGCCGCTGGGCCGCCGAGATGAAGAGATCGACCGGCGCCCCCGCCTCGATCTGCTTTTGCAGCTCGCCCGACGATCCGAAGTTGTAACGCGGCGTGACGCCCCGGCGGGCGGCCATGAATCTGCGGCCGATCTCCTCGACGGCCTCTTTCGTACTGATCGCCGCCGAGATCGTCACCTCCTGGGCCGAGGCCCGAGGGGCGGCGGTGAGCAGTGCCGTCGCCATTGCGAGCGCCGCGATGAGGATCATCATGGGCCGGTCAGATGCGCTGGCGCTGCTGGATCGTGGTGAGCAGCCAGTTCACGAGGAACACGAGGGCGAGCAGCAGGATGGCCAGTGCGATCGCGATCTCGAAGTTCCCCTTGCCGGTCTCCAGCACCATGGCCGTGGTCAGCGTCCGCGTCGAGCCCTTGATGTTGCCGCCCACCATCATCGAGGCGCCGATCTCCGAGATCACGCCGCCGAAGCCCGCCATGATCGCCGCCAGCATCGGCAGCCGCGCCTCGCGCAGGATCACCAGCACCATCTGGCTTCGCGACGCGCCGAGCGCGATGAGCTGGGTACGGAACTTCGCCGGCACGCTCTGGACCGCCGCCAGCGTGATCCCCGTCACGAGCGGCGCCGCGATGACCGCCTGGGCCAGGACGATGGCGGCCGGCGTGTAGAGGATCTCCCACGTCCCGAGCGGTCCACTGCGCCACAAGAGGAGGGTGACGAACAGGCCGACCACGACCGGCGGCAGCCCCATGCCGGCGTTCACGCCGCTGACGAGCAGCGTCCGCCCCGGGAATCGGGTGAGAGCGAGGACGACCCCGGCAGGAATCCCGATCAGCAGGGCGAGGAGCGTGGCGGTGGCCGACACCTGCAGCGACAGCACCAGCACGGCCAGGACCTCGGCATCGCCGCTGGTGAGCAACCCGATGGCGTGGCGAATGCCCTCGACGATGAGGTCCATCGGCTCGTCATTCCCCCTTTCGCGTCAGCGTCAGCTCTACCACCCCGCGCTCGAGCCGCCGCTCCAACACCTCGGTCTGACGCGTGAGCACGTGGAGCATTCTCCGGTTGTCGGCGAGCACGTACGCGCGAAAGCGCAGGATACCGTTCACCTCTGCGGCGCGCAGCAGCTCGCGCAGGAGCAGCGTGCCGAGCCCTTTGCCCTGCCAGCGGTCCTCGACGACGACGGCCAGCTCCACGGTCTCCTTGGCATCCGGCAAGGGCTCGTAGCGAGCGACCGCCACCAGCGTCGGCGGGTCGCCGTCGTCCGCAATGAGCGCGAAGCGCCGCTGATGATCCACGGCCGCCAGGAAGCGGGCCCAGTCCGGAGGCAGGCGCTGCATCACCCGGAAAAACCGTTGATACGCCGTGTGCTCGCTCAGCCGGACGTAGAGATCCTCGAGCCGCGGGGCGTCATCGGGCCGGATCGGGCGGATCCGGACGTGCTCGCCGCCCGGCAGCTTCACCGGACGATCGAAGGCGGCGAGCGCGTCCGGATCCACCGTCGGCTACACGACGGTCGCCATGCCGCCGTCGAAGTTGATCGCGGTCCCCGTGATGTAGGCCGCCCGGGCCGACACGAGGAAGGCGACGAGGTCGCCGAACTCCGAGGCCTCGCCCACGCGCCCCAGGGGAACCCGCCTGGCCACCTCGCGGTAGTACCCTTCGATGTCCCCCTTGGCCCGCCGCTCCCACTGCATGCTCTTCACCAGCCCGATGCAGACGGTGTTGACGCATATGTTGTCCGCGGCGTACTCGCTGGCCAGCGACTTGGTGAGGTTGATGCCTGCCGCGCGCGTCACGCTGGTCGGCAAGGCGCGCGGCGCCGGCGCCTTGCCGCCCACGGTGGTGACGTTCACGATGCGTCCGCCGCCGCGCTGCTTCATGAGCGGGATCACGGCGCGGCAGAACCGGACGGCGGCCATCAGCTTCAGCTCGATGTCCTGGTGCCACGTGTCGTCGTCCACCTTCTCGAAGCCCGCCGCCGACGAGGTCCCCGCGTTGTTCACGAGGATGTCGACGCCATCGAAGCGCTCGACGGTGGCGCGCACGACCGTCGCCACGTCCTCGGCGCGCGTCACGTCGGCGGGCACGGCCAGCACGTCGCCCCCCGCCGCGCGAATGGCGGAGGCCGTGTTCTCCAGGATGTCCTTGCGCCGCGCGCAGATCGTCACCCGGGCGCCTTCACGGGCCAGCCGCTCCGCACAGGCGCGCCCCATGCCCTCGCTGCCGCCGGTCACGATCGCAACTTTCCCGCTGAGTTCCAGATCGAGCATGCTGTCCTCCGTGGCGATGAATGGCGGAGCCGGAACCATCTGTCTCAGGCCACCCACGGCCGAGGCGGACACAGCACTCCGATACAGTGGGCGGCCGGCACGCCGGCGGCGCGGGCCAAGTGTACGCCGAACCGCCCACGGCGTCCGGGGCGTCTAAAGCCCCGAGGGAGAAGACCATGACGCGTCGACGATTCGCTCTCGCTGTCGTTTTGGCGGCACTGGCCGCCGACCGCGCCGCCGCCCAGGGCTTCGGCGCCGGGCGACCGGAAGATCGGTACTTCAGCGTCGACGTCGGGCTCCGCGGCGGCGGCGCGGTCGCGGAAGGTTACGTCACGAATCGCTACGACCAGTACACGCAGCGTGTCGGCCTGGTCCTGGAGCCGCTGGACTCGGCCGGGCGCCCGCTGCCGCCGGTCAGGACGGACGTGCGCGATGTCCCGGCGCGCCACCGCGCATACTTCAGCACGCGCCTGCCCACTCCCGCCGCCAGCGTCCGCGCCTACGTCGACTCCTTCGAGTGGGCGCCGCGCGGCGGTGGAGCCTGATCGAAGCGGCCCTCGACGCCGTCAGCGTGGGGGAGTGAGCACGCGACCGGCGCGCGTGACCATGCGGCCGTCGTCCACGGCGACGGCGCCGTTGACGATGACGAGCGGGATGCCGCTCGGGTAGCGGTGCGGGTCGGGGTACGTCGACTCGTCCCTCACCGTCCGCGGATCGAACACCGTGAGATCGGCGAAGTACCCCGGCTGGACGAGGCCGCGCTCACGCAGGCCGAGCCGCTGCGCGGGCAGGCCGGACATCTTGTTCACCGCCGTCTCCAGCGAGAAGAGCTTTCGCTCGCGCGCGTACTCGCTCAGCACGCGCGGAAAGGTGCCGTAGGTCCGCGGATGCGGCTTGCCCGGCTTGTCGCCCGCGCCCTCGAAGAGCGGAATCGAATCCGATCCGATGGTCAGCGCCGGATGCGCGAGCACCTTGGCCACGTTCTCGATGGACTGCGAGAAGCTCACCATGCCGACCGTGCAGCGCTCCTCCAGCAGCAGATTCATCAGCGCCTCGGCCGGCGCCCGGCCGGACTGCTGCGCCAGCTGCGCGAGATTCAGGCCTTCCAGCTCGCGCCGGCGACACGAGGCGATGAAGATCTGGTCGAAGCCGACGCCGCCCTGCGAGACGGTGCCCCAGCGCTCGCCGTCGACGAGGCACTCGTCGACGATGCGCCGCCGCGCCTTCGGGTCGGCCAGGCGCTCGAGCAGCTTCGTGATGCCGCCTTCGTGCGACCACGCGGGCATCAGGTTGTCCATCTTGGTGCTGCCCGCGTTGTACGGGTAGACGTCGCCGGCCACGTCGACGCCGCGGGCGCGCGCGTCGTCGAGCATCCGCAGCGCCGCGTCGAGCTTGGGCCAGTTCTCGCGGCCCGATGCCTTGACGTGCGAGATCTCCACGCGCACGCCGGCCTCCTCGCCGATGCGGATCGCCTCGGTGATGGAGTCGAGCAGCATCGAGGACTCGCCGCGGATGTGCGAGGAGTACTGGCCGCCGCGTGGCGCCATGGCGCGCGCCAGCGCAATGATCTCCCGCGTGTCGGAGTACGACGACGGCGGGTAGACGAGCCCGGTCGAGAAGCCCCACGCTCCGGCGTCGAGCGCCTCGCCCAGATGACGCTCCATCGTCGCGATCTCGCCGGCCTCCGCGGGCCGCGCCTCGAAGCCCATGGCCGCGATGCGCAGGGCGCCGTGGCCGACGAAGTGGACGACGTTGACGGCGGGACGGATGCCCCGCAGCGCGTCGAGGTACTGACCGAAGGTCTCCCATTTCAGGTCCGGCGTGGGTCCGATCCCGCCGACCCAGCCCATCACCAGCGCCTGCTGCTCGGGGCGCAGCGGCGCCGGCGAGAACGAGCACATCCCGACGACTTCGGTGGTCACGCCCTGCCGGATCTTCGACTCCGCCGAAGGACAGGCGAAGTAGAAGAGGTCGGAGTGCGAGTGCATGTCGATGAAGCCCGGCGCCACCACCTTGCCGGCGGCGTCGACGACGCGCGCCGCCTCACCGGCCAGCGAGGGCGCCACGGCGGCGATGCGATCGTCCTCCACCGCCACGTCGGCACGGCGCGCCGGTGCGCCCGAGCCGTCGACGACCGAACCGCCGCGAATCAGGATGGACCAGGGCATGGCGCTACTCCTCGACGATGGCCACCGACTTCATCCGGTCGCCTTGCTTGATGCGGTCCACGTGCTCCATGCCGCTGGTGACCTTGCCGAAGACCGTGTAGTTGCCGTCCAGGTGCGGCGTGGCGCCGTAGCAGATGTAGAACTGGCTGCCCGCCGAGTTCGGGTCCTGGCTGCGCGCCATGGCCACCGTGCCGCGCACGTGCTTCTGCTTGTTGAACTCGGCGGGAATGGTGTAGCCCGGCCCGCCGGTGCCGTTGCCCTTCGGGCACCCGCCCTGCACGACGAAGTCCGGCACGACGCGGTGGAAGGTCAGGTTGTTGTAGAAGCCCTTCTTGGCGAGGGTCACGAAGTTCTCCACCGTCTTGGGCGCGTCGGCAGGATAGAACTCCATCCGGATCTCGTTGCCGTTGTCGAGCGTGATGACGCCGGTCTGCTTCATCGATTCACCACCTTGATGGATGTGATGCGATCACCGACGCGGATCTTGTCGACCACGTCCATGCCCTTCGTCACCTGGCCGAACGCGGTGTACTTGCCGTTCAGGAACGGCGCGGCGCCCAGCATGATGTAGACCTGGCTGCCGCCGGAGTCGGGATCCTGGCTGCGCGCCATGCCGAGCACGCCGCGCTCGAACTTGCGGGAGTTGAACTCGGCCTTGATCTTGTAGCCGGGATTACCGGTGCCCATCCGCGGATCGTCCATGGGCAGCGTCTTCGACTGCGGATCACCGAACTGAACGACGAAGCCCGGCTCGACGCGATGCACCCGCTGGCCATCGTAGAACCCCTTGCGCGCCAGGGCCACGAAGTTCTCGACGTGCTTGGGCGCGTCCTTGGGGAAGAACTCGAGGACGATCTCGCCGCCCTTCTCCATGGCGATCACGACCGTGGGCGACTTCTCCTGCGCGGAAGTCGGTGCCGCGAACAGGACGGCGATGGCGAGCACGAGCAGACGACGGATCATCGAGCCCTCCAGGATGTGCGGTGATGGCCGCGTCATTATACTGCTGTATCGGAGCGTTGCCTCCACCGCCGCCGTGGGTGGCCCGAGAGAGATGGGCGTGGCTGCGTTGTATCGGAGCGTTGCCTCCACCGCCGCCGTGGGTGGTCCGAGAGAGATGGGCGTGGCTGCGTGTTACGATGAGCGGGTATGCAGCAGCGCGACGGCATCAGGAATATTGCGATCATCGCTCACGTCGACCACGGCAAGACGACGCTGGTGGACGCGATGCTCTGGCAATCGGGACTCTTCCGCCAGAACGAGACCGTGGCCGAGCGGATCATGGACTCGATGGACCTCGAGCGCGAGAAGGGCATCACCATCATGGCCAAGAACACGGCCATCTCGTACCGCGACGTCCACATCAACATCGTCGACACCCCGGGGCACGCGGACTTCGGCTCCGAGGTGGAGCGCACGCTCACGCTCGTCGACGGCGTGCTGCTGCTCGTCGACGCCGCCGAGGGCCCGCTGCCGCAGACCCGGTTCGTGCTGAAGAAGGCGCTCGAGGCGGGGCTGCCGCCGATCGTCGTCATCAACAAGATCGACCGGAGCGACGCGCGACCGGCCGAGGTCCTGGACGAGATCTACGACCTCTTCATCGACCTCGACGCGACCGAGGATCAGCTCGAATTTCCCGTGCTCTACACCAACGCGCGCACGGGCACGGCCACCACGGATCTGAAGGTCGATGGGCAAACGCTGGAGCCGCTGTTCGAGACGATCCTGTCCACGGTGCCCGCGCCGCGCTTCGACGCGGCCGCCGGCCTGCAGTTCCGCGTGACGATGCTCGACTGGGACGATTATGTAGGCCGCCTGGTCATCGGCCGCGTCGTGAACGGCCGCGTGCGGCAGGCCGACCGCGTGGCCGTCGTCCGTCGCGACGGTGCGGTCGAGCAGGCGAAGGTCACCCTGCTCTACGGCTACGAGGGCCTCAAGCGCGTGGAGATCCCCGAGGCCGGCGCCGGCGAGATCGTGGCCATCGCGGGCATCGAGAGCATCGACATCGGCGAGACGGTGGCCGAGCTGGAGAATCCGCGCGCGCTGCCCCTCATCCGGATCGACGAGCCCACCGTCTCGATGCTGTTCTCGGCCAACGTTTCGCCCTTCGCCGGCAAGGAAGGCAAGTACGTCACCTCGCCGCAGCTCCGCGAGCGCCTGATGAAGGAGCGCAAGCTCAATCCGGGCATCCGGGTGGAGGAGACGGACTCCCCCGACACGCTGCGCGTCTCCGGACGCGGCGAGCTACAGCTCGCGATTCTCATCGAGATCATGCGTCGCGAGGGGTTCGAGATGGAGGTGGGCAAGCCGGAGATCATCACGCGTCAGGAGGCCGGCCGCACGCTCGAGCCGATGGAGCACCTGGTCGTCGACGTGCCGGAGGAGTTCATCGGCGCCGTCACCCAGAAGGTGGGGCCGCGCAAGGGCATCATGACCAAGATGGTCAATCACGGCACCGGCCGAGTCCGGCTGGAGTACCGCATTCCGTCGCGCGGGCTCATCGGATACCGAACGGAGTTCCTCACCGATACGCGCGGCACCGGCCTGCTGAACCATCTCTTCGACGGCTGGGACGAGTGGCAGGGCGACATCGCCCATCGCCTGAACGGCGCCCTGGTGGCCGATCGCACCGGCCGCGCCACCGGCTACGCCATCGACAACCTCCAGGCGCGCGGCACGATGTTCGTCGGACCCGGCGAGCAGGTCTACGAGGGCATGATCGTCGGCGAGAACTCCCGCGACAACGACCTCGACGTCAACATCACGAAGGAAAAGAAGCTCACCAACATGCGCGCCTCGACCGCCGACGAGGGCATCAAGCTCACCCCACCCCGCATCATGAACCTCGAGCAATGTCTCGAATGGATCCGCGAAGACGAGCTGCTCGAGGTCACGCCGAAGTCCCTGCGCCTCCGCAAGCGCGCGCTGGCCGGCCGCCGCCGGTTCTAACCACCGCTTTCGAGCGCGAGCTTTGCCCGCGCAATCCGGTTCTGGGGGAGGCATCGGAGGGGGCCACCGAGGCCTCCTCCGAAGCTAAATCGCCCAGCGGAGGTAGATGGCGCCGGAGGTGAAGCCGGCGCCGAAGGCGGAGAGGACGATCCGATCGCCGTAGGCGAGGCGCTTCTCGTCGTGCCACTCGGAGAGGCCGATCGGAATGGTGCCGGCCACGGTGTTGCCGTAGCGATCGAGGTTGATCACCACGCGCTCGAGCGGCAGTCCCAGCCGCCTGGCCACCGCCTCGATGATGCGGCGATTCGCCTGGTGCGGCACCATCCACGCGACATCGTCGAGCGCCAGGTCCGCGCGCTTCAAGAGATCCTCGGTGACCTGCGCCATGCCTGTCACCGCCGCCTTGAAGACAGCGGGTCCGTCCTGCAGGACGAAATGACGGCGGGCGGCGACGGATTCCGCGCTGGGAGGCTCGAGACTCCCGCCGGAGGGAATGTACAGGGCCACCTCCCCGCCGCCGTCCATGTGGCAGACGTGCTCCAGCAGGCCGACCTCCTCGTCGGCCAGCGGCTCCACGAGCACGGCCCCCGCGCCGTCGCCGAAGAGCACGGCCGTCGCGCGATCGAGCGGGTCGATGACGCTCGACATCTTGTCGGCGCCGCACACCAGCGCGAGCCGGGCAGCGCCGGACTCCACGAGCCGGGTGGCGGTGACGAGCGCGTAGATGAAGCCGGAGCACGCCGCCGACAGATCGAAGCCCCAGGCGTTGATGGCGCCGAGCTTGGTCTGGAGGATCGCTGCCGTCGACGGCAGCGGACGGTCCGGCGTCATGGTGGCGACGATGATGCAATCGATGGCGCCGGCGCCGACCCCGCGCTGCTCGAGACAGCGTCGCGCGGCCACCAGCGCCAGATCCGACGTGGCACCCGTCGAGGCGAAGCGCCGCTCGGCGATCCCCGTGCGCGAGCGGATCCAGGCATCGGTGGTGTCGAGGCGCTGCTCGAACCAGGTGTTCGGGAAAACCTCGGACGGAACCCAGTGACCGACAGCCGTGATACCGGCGCGCATCGCCACCGAGCCTCTCACAGTTGCGGGCGCCGTGCTAGCAAAACGTCGCTCGGCCATAACCCACGGGAAAGTCTGGCGGCGAGGCGGCGCGCGAGCCGTCAACGCGGCTGGCGCTTCTTCGTCGGCGGCCGGACCTGGATGAACGAGCGCACGGACGTGACGTGGTCGATCGACCGCGCGTGCATGGCGGCGCGCGACGCCTTGTCGGAATGGTCGACGACTCCCGTCAGCACGACCGTCCCATTGAGGACGTTCCACTCGAGCTGCGTGCGTCGCAGCGCCAGGTCGGCCACGATCTTCGCCTCGAGCTTCAGGCTGATGGTGAGATCGCGCGGGTACGAGGCGCGCGACGGCAGAAAGACGGTCTCGACGCGTTGGACGCCGGGCACGCCGCGGGCGACGCCCACCGCATCGGTGCCGAGGGTCGATCCCGGCTCGACGATCGCGGCCAGGACCACGCGGCCGAGGTGCGAGAAGACGTGCATCTGCAGCGCCGAGCCCACGCCGCGCTTGTTCGCGAGCTCGTCCTTGATGGTGCCCATGATGCGCTGGTCGTCGTGCTGCTCCTGCAGCGTGCGCACGTCGCTGAGCGTCTGGTAGGCCACGACGATGGCGGTGGTGCACGCCGTCTGCGACACCGCCAGCACGGCCAGCAGCCCCGTGCGCCATCTCATAGCTTGAGCACCACGACCCCGATCACGGCCACGCCCGCGCCCACCAGCGCCACCGGCGGCAGCCGTTCTCCGAGGAACACCACCCCGAGCGGCACCGCGAAGAGCGGCGCGGTGGAGGAGAGCACGGTGGCGACCGCCACTCCGGCGTGCTTGATCGACAGGACGTACATGACGGAGCTCGCCGCCGTCAGCACGCTGAGGACGCCCAGACGCACGACGACGGCCGTCCCGCCACGCGCCAGGGCGGGGACGTCGCGCCAGGACCACGGCAGCGCCCACAGCAGCATCGCCGCCAGCGGCAGGCGGACCAGCTGCGCGGTCAGCGCATCGATCTCGGCGAGCGGCACACGGAGCGCTACGACGGAGACGCCCCAGGCGACGGCGGCGCCGCAGGCGGCCAGAATGCCGAGCCCCGCGCGATGGCCCTCGGCGGACTCGGTGCGCGCGCCCACCACCAGCGCGAGGCCGCCCAGCGTGAGCAGCCCGCCCACGGCGATCTGCGGCGTGATCTGCTCGTCGAGCAGCAGGGCCGCCAGCGCCGCCGCGACCACGGGATAGCTCATCGACAGCGTCATCGCGCGGCCGAGGCCGAGCATGCGGGTGCTCTCGAAGAAGATCGTGTCGCCGATGGCGATGGCGGTGACGATCGAGACGAACAGCAGCAGCAGGCTTTGACCCGACAGCACGGTGAGCCCGTGGAAATCGGAGACGGCGGCCGTCCAGGCGGCGACGAGAACGGCGCACAGCGTCGTCCGAGCGGCGTTGATGGCGACGGTGCCGAAACGCGACGCGAGGGAGCGGACCAGGAGGCTCGTGAGGGCCCATGCCACCGCCGAGCCGAGGGCGCAGAGCGCGCCCAGCGTCGCGAGGTCCACTCAACCTTTATACTACCGGCCCGAGACTCGCCCCAAAGTCACCGGCACGATGCTCGCATCGCGCACCGAAACATGCCCAAGGCGACGAAGAAGAGGCCACGAAAACCGACCGCCAGCCAGGTCTCGAAGAAGATGGCCGGCGTCCGTCCGCTGCAAGCGCCGCCGGCGATCGGCCGACCTTACGAGCTCGGATTCAAGCCACCGCGCGAGAGAAACCCCTGGCGCGACGAAGGCCGCCCCGAAGAGAACGGGTAGTATTGGGGGCACCGGAGGGGGCCTCGGTGGCCCCCTCCGAGCTCCTCAGCTCGTCTTGTTGAAGACCGCCTTCATGGTGCGGTCGCCGCCCGGTGTGTGCATCGTCGTGTCGATGGTCAGCGTGCGGCCGTCCGGGGAGAGCGTCCACACCGATTCGCGCGCGAACGTTCGCGCCGGTTGCCCTTGCTCTCGGGCGGGGCGGGTGTGCGTCTTGCTCACGACCAGCCGGTCACCGCCGAGCGTGGCCGTCGTGACCGACGTTGCACCGCGCCGCGTCGTCTCCGTCTGCTCGCTGCCGTCGACGACGTACGTCTCGCTCATGGCGTGCTCGCGCGAGCCATGGGCGACGCTGCGGGTGGCTTTCAACGTGTTGCCTTGCTGCTCCACGATGAGCTTGACCTCGGCCGGCTGCCCCTGCGCATGCGGCGCCGCCTTCCCGTGCGGGCCGCGCTCTGGCAGCTGACTCTGGGCGCGGTCGAGGACCCACGTCCCGGTGAATTGCGGCTGCGCCTGGGCAGCGGTGACGACGAGCGCCAGCAGCAGCGCCCCGAGTGACCCGATGGTGCGTTGAGCACGCGTCATGTGAACCTCCTGTCTAGGTGCCAGGTATGACGGCCCGGTCCGTGGTTTTGTTTACCCCGGCCGGCCGGGTATCCTGGCCGCCGCCAAGCGGGGCGGGGCCGCGCCCACCTCTCTCGGGCCACCCACGAGAGAAGCGGACTCAGCGCTCCGATGACAAGGAGGCGTTCGATCCCCGAATCCGGCCTCGTCTTCGCCTGCGTGGGGTGTTGCTGCGGCCACGCCGACCGCGGCGGCCCCAAGACCGCGACCCGCACGCTCAAGCGCGAGATGCGCCGCGCCTTTCGTGACAGCGGCGTCGAGGGCCGCCTGCGCCTGGCCTTCACGGACTGCCTCGGCCCCTGCAGCGAGGCGAACGTGGTCTTCCTCTATCTGGCCGGCCGCCCTATCTGGCTGCGGCGCGTGAACGACGTGGACGCCTTCGCGGAGATCCTCGCGTGGGCGCGGGCCTCGCTCGACGCCACGGATGTCCACCTGCCGCCGCAGCTGGCGGCCCGGTCGTTCACCTGGACGGGCGGCGGCGAGGGCCCGGCCCCGCCGCTCTGACGTCTGCAAGTTCGTTCAGCCTCCGCGGCAACCGCCGGCCGGGGACGGTGGCCTTCGGGTTGCAGCCCGGACCCGCCCAAGGAGGTTGCCGTCATGCAAGAGCTCATGTCCCCGGACACCGTCACTCGAGTTCGTGAGATTCGCTCTCGCCTGCCCGGACAGATGCTCCAGGAGCGGCTCGAGAACGCGCAGCTGACGTACGGGCCTCTCTACACGCTGGCCGAGATCCGGCAGCGCGTGGGTGAAGTGCTGCCCCGGCGGCTCGGCTACGTGCGCAGCGCCGTACTTGAGCCCGTGGAGAATTATCGCGAGCGCATTCCCGACGAGTCGCTGCTCAAGTACGACGATGCTGTGCGCAGCGGTCTCTTTTCCAAGTTCTGGGTGGCGACGCCGACGTACTACCAGGAGCGCCAGGTCGACCCCTGGATCGTGGCCGAGGTCAGCGGCACCGATCGCTGGGCCGTCATCGCTCGCTGGGACTGAGGCGGCCGCAAGTCGACCGTCTTCGCCTCCGCCGACCGACGTCGTCGTGCCGCCCCAGGGGGAGG
>DATBJF010000022.1:0-70988 GCA_036556545.1 Candidatus Methylomirabilota bacterium | reverse complement strand
GCTGCGCCATGCCCGACAGCGTGTAGGCGAGCCACCCGCCGTCGCCGCGCTCCCAGTACAACGGTGCGACCCAGCCGCGCTCCCGTACGGTCCGCCAGCCGTCGGACAGCCACAGCTCCGGCCGCTCGTAGCCGCGATCGGAGACGAACTCGAGATATTCGGCGTTGGTGACGAGCCGGGAGTCGAGCTCGTACGGCGCGAGCAGCACGCGATGGCGTGGCCGCTCGTTGTCGAAGCAGAACGCGTCACTGTCGGCCCCGATGCCGGTCGTCCCCCCGGCCTGCTTCACGCGCGGGCACGGCGAAACGTCGCAGGACCCGTGTGCCGTCGCGCGGGCGTAGGGCGGCCGCAGCGGGTTCACCGAGAGGTTGTATTTGACGTCGGTGACGAGCAGCTCCTGGTGCTGCTGCTCGTGATTGATCCCGAGCTCGACGACGGCGGCCACCGGCGCGACGCGGCCCGGACGGCTCTCGAGGAGGCCCACCATCGCCTTGTCGACGTGCGCGCGGTAGGCGTAGACCTCGTCGACGGTGGGCCGCGATAGGTGACCGCGCTCGGGGCGGGCGAACTGCGGCCCGACTCCGTTGTAGTACGAGTTGAACAGCACGGCGTAGCGCGCGTCGAGCGGACGGTACTGCGGTACTGTCGGCCGCAGGACGAACGTCTCGAAGAACCAGGAGACGTGCGCAAGATGCCACTTGACGGGGCTCGCGTCGGGCATGGCCTGGACGACGTAATCCTCGGTGGCCAGCGGCTCGCACAGACGCTCGGTGAGACGGCGAACGGCGGTGTAGTGCACGAGCAGGCGCTCGGCATTCATCAGAATTCATTCGAGAGTGCAAGCGCGACGCCAGCGGGCTTTCGGGCGCGTGCTATCATCCGCGCGCGCTCCGCCGTCGCGGAGCGCCAGGGAGGCCGCTGTGCCCGAACCGATCGATTTCCGCCGCATCGTGGAATCCGAGCGCACGCTGTGGACCGTGCAGACGGCGGGCGCCGGCCCGGCCGGCCGTCTTCCGCTGACCGCCGAGATGCTGCTCGAGCGGCCCAGCGGAGACGTGTTCGGCCTGACGCAGAACGCCGGCATGGGGTGGGATCCGCGCGAGCTGGGCCGGCCGCAGTTCCTGATGCTGGGCACCAATGGCGGCATCCGTGCCGCCGACGGCACCCCGGTCGCGCTCGGCTATCACACCGGCCACTGGGAGATCGGCCTGCTCATGCAGGCGGCGGCGGAAGAGCTGCGGGCACTCGAGAGCCTCCCGTTCGCGGCCTACTGCTCCGACCCCTGCGACGGACGGACGCAGGGGACGATCGGCATGATGGACAGCCTCGCCTACCGCAACGACGCCGCGCAGGTCTTCCGGCGGCTGATCCGCTCGCTGCCGACGCGGCGCGGGGTGCTCGGCGTGGCGACGTGCGACAAGGGCCTGCCGGCCATGATGCTCGCGCTGGTGGCCATGCGCGATCTGCCGTGCGTGCTGCTGCCCGGCGGCGTGACGCTGCCACCGAAGGACGGCGAGGACGCCGGCAAGGTGCAGTCGATCGGCGCGCGGTTCGCCCACGGCGAGCTGACGCTGGACCAGGCGGCCGAGCTCGGCTGTCGCGCGTGTGGGTCGCCGGGCGGCGGCTGTCAGTTCCTCGGAACCGCCGCCACATCCCAGGTGATCGGCGAGGCGCTCGGCCTCTCGCTCCCGCACGCAGCACTGGCGCCATCCGGCCAGCCCATCTGGACCGACATGGCGCGGCGCTCTGCGCGCGCGCTTGTTGCGCTCAGCCGCCGCGGCATCGCCGTGCGCGACATCGTCACCGATGCCGCCGTCCGCAACGCGATGATCGTGCACGCCGCCGTCGGCGGCTCCACCAACCTCCTGCTTCATCTGCCGGCGATCGCGCACGCGGCCGGGCTGCGCCGCCCCGGCGTCGACGACTGGACGGACGTGAACCGCAAGGTGCCGCGGCTGGCGGACACGCTGCCGAACGGTCCGCATCCGACCGTCCGCGCGTTTCTCGCCGGTGGCGTGCCGGAGGTGATGCTGCACTTGCGGCGGCTGCGACTGCTCGACGAGACCGCCCTCACCGTGTCCGGCGACACGCTCGGGCGCAATCTCGACTGGTGGGAGGGCTCCGATCGTCGCCGGGCGCTCCGTGAGCGGCTGCGCAGCACCGACGGGGTCGATCCGGACGACGTCATCATGGACGCCGACCGGGCTCGGGCCCGCGGTCTGACGAGCACGGTGACGTTCCCGCGCGGCAACCTGGCGCCCGAGGGCTCCGTGATCAAGTCCACGGCCATCGATCCCTCGGTGGTGGACGCCGACGGCGTCTACCGCAAGACCGGGCCCGCGCGCGTGTTCGTGCGCGAGAAGGACGCCATCGCCGCCATCAAGAACCGCGGGGCCGACGGCCTGAAGCCCGGCGACGTGCTCGTGCTCATCTGCCGCGGGCCGATGGGCGCGGGCATGGAGGAGATCTACCAGATCACGGCGGCGCTCAAGCACCTGTCGTGGGGCAAGCACGTCGCCGTCATCACCGACGCGCGCTTCTCGGGCGTGTCGACCGGCGCCTGCATCGGCCACGTCGGGCCGGAGGCGCTCGCCGGCGGTCCCATCGGCAAGGTGCGCGACGGCGACACGGTCCGCATCGTGATCGATCGCAATCGACTGGAGGGCTCCGTCGATCTCGTCGGCGAGCACGGCCAAGAGGTGGGCGCCGACGAAGGCACGCGGGTGCTCGCCGCGCGGCCGCCGCGTCCAGATCTCTCGCCCGATCCCGACCTGCCGGCCGATACGCGGCTCTGGGCGGCGCTGCAGCAGGCGGCCGGCGGCACGTGGGGCGGCTGCGTCTACGACGTCGACGCCATCGTCGCTGCCCTCAGGAGATAGAGGAGCGCCACGGCTTTGCCGGGGCGCTCCGAAGGTTGGGGAATTGGGGGCCATGTCGGGGCCCCCATGTGAATCGGGCGAGCGCCACGGCTTTGCCGGGGCGCTCCGAACGTTGGAGGGCCATCCGGGGCCCCCGAGTCATCGAGCGAGCGAGCGGGGAACGACGAGGCGATCGACCGCCTCGAACGCGCCGTGGATCGCGAGCGCCATGAGCGCCGAGGGAATCGCCCCGGCGAGGATGGTCCGCACGTCGTTGAGGGCGAGGCCGGTGACGATGAGCGTCCCGTAGCCGCCGCCGCCGATGAACGCGGCGAGCGTCGCCGTCCCCACCGTCACCACGGCGGACGTCTTGATGCCCGCCATGATCGTCACCGACGCCATCGGCAGCTCGATCCACGCCAGCCGCCGCCAGCCCTGCACGCCGAGGACCGTGGTCATCTCGACCAGGCGCGGATCGAGGCTGCTGAGGCCGGCGAACGTGTTGCGGACGATCGGCAGCAGCGCGTAGAGGCACAGCGCGACGAGCGCGGGGAGCTTGCCGATGCCGAAGAGCGGGATCATGAAGGCGAGCAGGGCGAGCCCGGGAATCGTCTGGAGCACGCCCACCCCCATCAGCTCGATCTGCGCGAGCCGGCGGTGCCGCGCCGCCAGGATGCCGAGCGGGAGCCCCACGACCACCGCCACCACCATGGACACGCTCACGAGCCACAGATGCTCGAGCGTCAGCCGCCCCAGTTGACGGTCGGCGCTCCGCGCGGGCCGGGCCTGTCCCAGGAACGCCGCCGCCGCGTCCGCGAAGGTGCGGCGCTCGAGGTCGGCGGCGGCGTTGAGGCGCACCATGCCCGCGTTGTCGAGGCGGCCCGCCAGCCGCTGCTCGAGGGCGGCCCACGTTCGCGGAAAGCGCGCCGCCGTCGCCCGCCGACCGAGCAGGACAGCATGGTAGTCGGGGAAGAACCGGCGATCGTCGACGAGCAGCGTCAGATCGAGGCGGGCGAGCTGGCCGTCGGTGGAGAAGACGTCGATGACGTCGACGCGGCGGCTGGCGAGCGCTCCGTACGTGAGCGCGTGCTCCATGATCCGCACGTCGGCCAGGCGGAGGCCGTAGTGGCGGCGCAGTCCCGCCCAGCCGTCTTCGCGCTCCGCGAATCCAGGATCGAACGCCGCGGTCAGCGTGGGATGTCGCGCCAGATCGCTGATGGTACGCACGCCGAGCCGGTCGGCGGTGTCCCGGCGCAGCGCGAGGGCGTAGGTGTTGTCGAAGCCGAGCGGCGCGCTCAGGACCAGGCCGCGCGGCGCCAGCCGCTGGCGAAGATCCGCGAGCGATGTCAGCGACGGCTCCTTGAGGATGGCCTGGGCGATGGTGCCGGTGTACTCGGGATAGACGTCGATGTCGCCGCTGGCGAGCGCCGTGTAGACGATGCCCGTGCCGCCCAGGCCGAGCCGCCGCTCGGCGCGAGCCTCACCGGTCTCGTCGATGATCTGGGCCACGATCTCCGCCACGATGTAGCTCTCGGTGAACGACTTCGAGCCGACGCGGATGGCCGGTGGCCGCGACTCGGCGCAGGCGGTCAATACGAGGAGAGCTCCGACGCAGGCGGCGACGCAGCGCCTCGACACGTCAGAGATATTGCGTCATGGCGGGCGGCGGCGCCTGGGCTCGCAAGAACTCGGCGACGAACGGCGCGGCCGGGCGCCGCGCGAGGTCGGCGAACGTCCCCTGCTGGACGACGCGGCCGCGGCTCAGCAGCGTGATGACGGCGCCGAAGACGAAGGCTTCGCGAACGTCGTGCGTCACGACCACCACGGTCTTGCGCAGCTCGCCGATGATCGCGACCAGGTGCGCCTGCAGCTCGGCGCGCGCGATCGGATCGAGCGAGCCGAGCGGCTCGTCCAGCAGCAGCACGGGCGGATCGAGCATCAGCGCCCTCAGCAGGCCGGCGCGCTGCCGCTGACCGCTGCTCAGCTCATGGGGATAGAGGTCGAGCAGCGGCGGCTCGACGCCCACCAGGCGCGCCAGCGCATGCAGACGCGTCGTCTGCGCGTCGGGGCTCCAGCCGGCGGCGCGGGCCGGCAGCATGACGTTCCGGGCGGCCGTGAGGTGAGGGTAGAGCGCGCCATCCTGGACGACATAGCCGATGCGCGCGCCCGGCTCCACGCGCACCTCGCCCGTGTCCGGGCGCAGCAGGCCCAGGATGATCTTGAGGATGGTCGACTTTCCGGAGCCCGTGGAGCCGAGGAGGACGTGCGTCGCGCCGGCCTCCACGGTGAGCGACACGTCGTCGAGGGCGACACGCCCGTCGAACGTCTTCGAGACGTGGTGCAGGGCGATCATGGCGGCGCGTCAGCGGCCGATGCCGCGCGCCATCAGCACGGCCGCGAGCGGCATCAGCGCCGCCAGCCCGAGCTCGAGATGGAGCAGCCGCCGCACGCGGAAGACGGCGGCGGCGTCCGGCGGCGGCCCGCCCGCGTCCAGCGCGCGTCGCCAGCCGATGAAGTGCCGCGTGGGGACGATCGAGATCAGCGCGATCGCCACGTACAGGATCATCTTCAGGATGAACGCGGGGTTCGGAAGGTAGAACCCCACGCCCTTGGCGTAGAAGAAGAGGCGCAGCAGGCCGGTGACGAGAGCGAGGATGGCGGCGGCGAAGTACGCGATGTCGAGCCGCGGGAGCTGGCGGACCTGGGTGGCGCCGAGCGGCGGACGGCAGAGGACGAGCTGCGCCGTGAGGAAGGCGCCGAGCAGAATGATCGAAAGGTAGTGGAGGTACGCCAGCAGCGGCTCCATGTAGCCCGATCCTACCGCGTGTAGTACCATCGCCGCACCCACGGAGGAGGAGCCCCATGGCGATCACGGCCAAGCTGCTGCACGCCGACCTGACGAATCGCGAGACGCGGACGGAGGAGGTCCCCGAGACCCTGCTGCGGAAATATCTCGGCGGCGGTGCGCTGGCCGCGCACATCCTCCTGCGGGATCTGCCGCCAAACGCCGACCCGCTCGGGCCCGACAACGTCCTCGTGTTCACCACCAGCGTGATCAACGGCCTGTCGCTCTCCGGGACGAACCGCTACACGGCAGCCGCGAAGTCGCCGCTGACCGGCGGCTACGGCGAGTCCGAGGCGGGCGGATGGTGGGCGCCGGAGCTGCGCGCGGCCGGCTGGGACGGCGTCGTGGTTCACGGCGCGTCGCCGACGCCCGTGTACCTGTGGATCAAGGACAGCACGGTGGAGTTCCGCGATGCGACGCCGTACTGGGGGAAGCTCAGCGGCGAGGTGCAGGACGGCATCGAGGCGGAACTCGGCGACCGCCGCGTGCGGACGCTCCAGTGCGGCGTGTCCGGCGAGCGTGGTGTGCGCTTCGCGGCCATCGTGAACCAGCTCAAGCACTTCCACGGCCGTGGCGGTCTCGGCGCGGTGATGGGCAGCAAGAATCTCAAAGCGATCGTCGTACGCGGCACCAAACCGCCCGCCGCCGCCGACAAGGACGGCGCCAAGAAGCAGCTCGTGTTCTTCAAGGATCACTACGATCGCAAGACCGATCGCTTCCACCAGCTCGGCTCCGCCAGCGGTGTGCTGGCGCTGGAGGCCGGCGGCATCCTGCCGACGCGCAACTTCCGCGACGGCTCGTTCGAGGGCGCCAAGGACATCAGCGGCCAGAAGATGCGCGACACGATCCTCGTCAACCGCGGCACCTGCTACGCGTGCGCGGTGGCGTGCAAGCGTGAGGTCGAGGTCAAGGAGCTGGGCGTGACGCCGAAGTACGGCGGTCCGGAGTACGAGACGCTGGCTGCCTCCGGCTCGCTGCTCGGCGTGCGCGATCTGGACAAGCTCGCCCTCATCAACCAGCTCTACGCGCAGTACGTGCTCGATTCGATCTCGACGGGCGCCGTCATCGCCTTCGCGATGGAGTGCTACGAGCAGGGCATCATCACGCGGGAGATGGCGGGCGGCCTCGATCTCACGTGGGGCAATGTCGACGCCGTGATCGAGCTGATCCATCAGATCGGCAAGCGCGAGGGATTCCTCGGCACGCTGCTCGGCGAGGGCGTCAGGCGGGCGGCGAAGGAGCTGGGCAAGGGCTCGGAGCGGTTCGCGCTGCACGTGAAGGGGCAGGAGCTGCCGATGCACGATCCGCGCGGCAAGAAAGGGCTGTCGCTCGCGTACGCGCTGTCTCCCACCGGCGCCGATCACATGGAAGCGCCGCACGACCCGCTCTACGCAGGGTTCCATCCGCAGGGCCATCCGCTCGGCGTGCTCGGCCTGATCGAGCCGCTCGATCCCCTGACGCTCGACGCCAGGAAGGTGCGGGCGTTCTACGTCACCCAGCAGGTGTGGAGCGCGTACAACTCCGTGGGGATGTGCGACTTCGTCGGCGCGCCGCTCAACGCCATGCAGCTCGAGCCGATGATCGACTACGTGAACTCCGTGACCGGCTGGAACATGAGCCTGTACGAGCTGATGAAGGTCGGCGAGCGCAACAACACGCTCGCCCGAATGTTCAACGTGCGAGAAGGATTTACACCGGAAGACGACGTCCTGCCCCAGCGCCTGCACGAGGGCATCGGCAACGGTGCCCTCAAAGGCGAGAAGGTCGATCTCGACCAGTTCTTCGCTGCCCGCCGCACGTATTACGAGATGGCGGGCTGGGACCCGCACACCGGGCGCCCCAACGCCTCAAAGCTCGCGGAGCTGGGAATCGGCTAGGCGGGCGTAGCAAAACCAACGGGCGAGGCGTCCGCCCTCAACGCGTCGGAGCTTTCGCTCCGGGTGTCGAATGGGCTGAGGCCCCGCCCGCTGTAACAGCGCTTCGTTCCGTCAGCCGCCGACCCGTGGAGGGTTGAGGTCCTCGGAGCGACGGTACCCACGTTCCTGACGCCGTCGATGCATCCCTTCTGCACGTGCGATGCCAGCGAGCTCAGGGCTTGTGGAAGCGCTCCACTCCGTCGTCGCCGAGGGCGCGCACGGCCCGGCCCTCCGCCTCCAGGAAGTTCAGGTGAGCGAGCGTCTCGCCGATGGCAAAGCCGAGCTGATGCGTGTCGAGCTCCCGGCGGAACAGCACCGGGATGAGTTCGGCGCCGCTCTTGGGCTCGATGAGCGCGTCCGCCGCCTCCGCCAGCCGCGCGTCGTGATGCTGCACCAGCGTCGAGAGCCGGTGATGCAGTCCGCGGAACGGCAAGCCGTGTGACGGCAGCACCAGCGTGTCGGCGGGCAGCGTGAGAAATCGCGCGAGCGAGTCGAGGTAGTAGCGCAACGGGTTCTCGTGCGGCCGCTCGGGCCACACGCTGACGTTCGTGGTGATCTTCGGCAGCACCTGGTCGCCGGCGATCAACACGCGCGCCTCGTCGGAGAACAGGCACGCGTGCTCCGGAGAATGGCCGCGCGCGGTGATGACGCGCCACCGGCGGCCGCCGAGCGTGACGGTCTCGCCGTCGGCGATCGGCATGAAGTGAAACGGCAGGCCGGCCACGAGCCCGGGATAGTGGTTGCCGCGCGCGCGGATCTTGACCAGGTGGTGCTCGGCGATGCCGTGCCGGCGGTAGTGGACCACGCGGCGATCGAGGTCGGCGTCGTCTCGGCTGCGCAGCGCGTACTCGGCGGCCAGCCACTCCGTCTGCGTGCACCAGAGCGGTGCCGACCAGCGCTCGGTCAGCCAGGCGGCGTTGCCGATGTGGTCGGGATGAAAGTGCGTGACGAGGACGCGGCGGATCGGCTTGCCGTCGAGCCCGTGGGTGAAGAGCTGCTCCCACCGCTCGCGCGTGGGCGGCAGCGCGACGCCCGTGTCCACCGCCGTCCAGCCGTCGCCGTCGGCCACCAGCCAGAGGTTGATGTGGTCGAGCTGGAAGGGTAGCGGCATGCGCAGCCACCGGATTCCCGGCGCGACCTCGATCGTCGCCGCCGCACCCGGCGGCGCGCTCCACGGATGCTCGAATGCCATACCTGAGTTTACCCGCGCAGGCCCGGCATGGTGAACCCGCGCTGCGTGAGGTCGTCCACCAGCGACGTCGTCTGCTCGCGCGTCAGCGGCACCAGCGGCGGGCGGACGGTGGCCCACTCGGCGATCCCCGACCAGTGCGCCACCGCCGCCTTGAGGGCGGGAATCATCGGATACTTCGCGAACGTGCCGCGGATCTCGTCGAGTCGCTTCTGCTGGGCGTCGGCGTCGGCGTCACGCCAGGTGTCGTAGAGGCGCGCGATCGCGGCCGGGTTCACGTTGGCGGTGGCGCTGATGCAGCCCGCGCCGCCGTTGCGCATGCCGGCCAGCAGGAACGTCTCGGCGCCGGGGAAGACGTCGAAGCCGGCAGGCGCGAAACGATCCAGCATCGCCTTGGTGTTGGCCCAGTCACCCGAGGAATCCTTCGCGCCCGCGATGACGCCCGGATACGCCTTCAGCAACCGTTCGATCAGCGTCAGCGTGATGGGAACGTTGGACACGGGCGGGATGTGATAGAGGTACACGCGCAGCGTGCCCTCCCCGACGCGCTCCACCACTTCGGCGAAGCTGCGGTAGAGGCCGTCGTCGCTCACGCCCTTGTAATAGAACGGCGGCAGCATCAGCACGCCGCCGCAGCCGAGCTTGGCGGCGTGCCGGGTCAGCCGCACGGAATCCGTCAGCGCGCAGCAGCCGGTGCCGGGCATCATCCGGGCGGGATCGATGCCGGCCGCCACGAGCCGGTCGAGCAGCTCGATCTTCTCCTCCGTGCTGAGCGAGTTGGCCTCGGAGTTGGTGCCGAACACGGCCAGCCCCACGTTCTGGGACAGGAGCCAGCGGCATTGCCGCACGAACTGCTCGGCGTTCGGCGCGAGGTCGGCCTTGAACGGAGTGACCACGGGCGAGAGCACCCCGGTGATGCGCTTGGTTGTCACGCTGAGCGCTCCTTTTTGAGGAAGTCGAAGTCGCAGCCGTGCTCGGCCTGCGTCACCGTCTCCATGTAGAGTTTGCGATAGCCGCGGGCCGGCGGCGCGACCGGCGCCATCCACGCCGCGCGCCGGCGCGCCAGCTCGGCGTCGTCGACGAGCAGGTCGAGCCGCCGCTGCGCGACGCTCAGCCGGAGGCGGTCACCGCTGCGCACCAGCGCGAGCGGGCCGCCGACGGCCGCCTCCGGCGAGACGTGCAGCACGATGGTGCCGTAGGCCGTGCCGCTCATGCGCGCGTCGGAGATCCGCACCATGTCCTTCACGCCGGCGCGGGCGAGCTTGGCGGGAATCGGCAAGTAGCCGGCCTCCGGCATGGCGTAGCCGCTTCGCGGGCCCGCGTTCTGCAGCACCATGAAGTCGTCGGGCGACACGTCGAGGTCCGCGCGGTCGACGCGCGCGGCGAGATCCTCGAGCGACGTGAACACCACCGCGCGACCTTCGCGCTCGAACAGCGCGGGATCGGCGGCCGAGCGCTTGATGATGGCGCCGTTCGGCGCCAGCGTGCCGAAGAGCGCGGCCAGCCCGCCCTGCTTCTGATACGGATCGCCGAGCGGGCGGACGACCGCGCGGTCGACCCAGCCGGGCTCGGCCGTCAATCGCTCGCCGAGCGTCTGTCCGGTCACGGTCATGCAGTCGAGATGCAGCAGCGGGCGGAGCTCGCGCAGCACCGCTCCCACGCCGCCGGCGGCGTGGAGGTCGGACATGTAGTGCTGGCCGGTGGGCTTCAGGTCCACCAGCACGGGTGTCGTGTCGCTCAGCTCGTTGAGCCGCGTGAGCGTCACCGGCACGCCGACGCGCCCGGCGACGGCGGTCAGATGGATGATCGCGTTCGTCGAGCCGCCGATCGCCAGCAGGACGCGGAGCGCGTTCTCCACCGACTTCGCGGTGATGATCTGCGTGGGGCGCAGGCCGGTGGCGGCGAGCGTGACCGCCTGGCGGCCGCTGGCCTCGGCCGCGCGCAGCCGGTCGGCGTGCACGGCCGGGATGGCGGCGGTGCCGGGCAGCGTCATGCCGAGCGCCTCCGCGATCGACGCCATCGTGGACGCGGTGCCCATGACCGCGCACGTGCCGGCGGTCGTCGCCAGGTTGCCCTCGATGTTCTCGATCTCCGCGGCGGTGAGGCCGCCCGCGCGATACTTCGCCCAGAAGCGACGGCAGTCGGTGCAGGCGCCGAGCCGCTCGCCCTCGTAGGCCATCGGCAGCATCGGCCCCGCCAGGAGCTGGATGGCGGGCACGTCGGCGGAGGCGGCGCCCATGAGCTGCGCGGGCACCGTCTTGTCGCAGCCGCCCACGAGCACGACGGCGTCCATGGGCTGCGCGCGGATCATCTCCTCGACGTCGATCGACATGAGGTTGCGGAACATCATGCTCGTCGGATTGAGGAACACCTCCCCCAGCGAGATCGTCGGGAAGTCGATCGGCAAGCCGCCCGCCGCCACCACACCCCGCTTGACGGCGTCCACCAGCTCGGGGAAGTGCCGGTGGCAGTTGTTGAAGCCCGACGCCGACTGCGCGATGCCGACGACCGGCCGCGCCAGCATCTCCTTCGAATACCCCATCGACTTCGCGAACGATCGACGAAGATAGAGCGAGAAGTCGGCGTCGCCGTAGTTGGTGAGTCCACGCGCCAGCCCGTGCGGCTCGGTCATGCCGGCAGAATTGTACGTGGGCGGGCGCCGGGGCAGCAACCGGCGTCGTCCGCGCCTTGACACCTCGCGTGTGCCTCGGTAAGGTCCGCGCCTGCGCTCGGAGAGGAGGACGCGTCATTTCCGACGATCGGCAGCTCTACTTCGACGACTTCACGGTCGGCAGTCGGTATCCGGGAAGCTCGCGGACGCTTGGCGATGCCCACTTTCTGTTCTTCGCCGGCATGACCGGCGACAACCACCCCATTCACTACGACGACGACTACGCCAGGCAGACACGCTTTGGCGGTCGCGTGGCGCACGGCCTCCTGCTCATGGGTCTGACCGCGCTCGGCGCGTCCAGCCTCTCGTCGCGACTCGAGAAGTCGATGATCGCCTTCGCCGAGCAGGGCTGCCGGTTCCTGAAGCCCGTCCTCGTCGGCGACACGGTCCGCTCGGAGTTCCGGGTCGTCAGCGTCGACCGTAAGGGTGACCGCGGCGTCGTGCGCTTCGGCGTGACGCTCACGAACCAGCGCAATGAGATCGTGCTGGAGGGCCATCACGTCTACCTCTTGCGTTGTCGGTGAGCGGGCGGCCGCGGTGCCGGACCGGTCCTAGCCGACGCTGCGCAAGAACGCGCCGACGGCGGCGTTGAACGGCTCGGAGTGGATCACCGGCGCGTAGTGGCCGCCCGTCTCGAGCACGACCAGCTTGGCGCCGGGGATCCGCGACGCCAGCTCATCGGAGTAGAAGCGCGGCGTGATCATGTCGTCCTGGGCCACGATCACGAGCGTCGGCACGCGGATCTCGAGCAGGCGCAGGCGCCGATCGTGGCGCAGGATGGCGTCGATGCGGCTGGCGATGATCTCGACGGGCGCCGCCGCCGCCGCGGTCACGCGGTGCAGGTCGGTGAGGAACTCGTCGTTCTGGCTCACCCACCACGGCGTGCTCTGCACGAGCGCGGACGCCCGAAGGTACGCCTCGATCCCGGAATCGAGGAGCGTCTGGCGGCGGCTCTCGAACAGGCGCCGGAAGTACGCGTCCGGGCCCGCCCACGTGGCGCTCAGCACGAGGCTCCGCAATCGATCCGGATGGTCGAGCGCGATCACTTGCCCGATGGCGCCGCCGGTCGAGTGGCCGACGAAGTGCGCCGAGTCGACCTTCAAGGCGTCCATGAGGCGGAGGGCGTCGTCCGCCATCTGCTCGACCGAGTAGGCGATGCGCGAGTGCGTGCTGCGCCCGGTGCCGCGGTGGTCGTGCACGATCGTGCGGAACTCGCGCGAGAAGACCGGGACCTGCGAGATCCAGAACGAGCCCTGCCCGGAGAGCCCGGGGACGAGCATGAGCGGCGGACCCTGGCCGGCCTCCTCGTGATAGAGGTCGGCGTCCCCGATCGACGTCGTGGGCACGCGTCAGGCCCGGGTGTCGTTCATCCCCAGCGAGCGCTCGATGGCCACGACGTCGGTGGGGCGCGCGAAAGGCGCGGGCGCGGCGTCCCCCGCCGTGCGCGGGCGCCCGATGGCCTTGAAGAAGTCCTCGAGCCCATGCGGCGTGATGATCCACATCATCACCAGGTCGTCGGGGCCCTCGTTGACGATCTCGTGTTTTACCTCGTAGCCGAGGAAGCACGCGGTGCCCGGCACCAGCTCGTGGCGCTTGCCGTCGACCATCACGTGCCCACGTCCGCGGAAACAGATCTGCAGCTCGATCTGGTCGCCGTGCGAATGCTCGCGCACGCGTCCACCGGGAGCGATCGTCTGGTAGCCCATCGACAGCGCCGGGAACGCGGTCTTGTCGGGTGTCAGCTTCGGATCGGCGTGGCCATTGGCAGGAACGGGCTGCCAGTAGGACGGCCCTTCGTCCGGCTGCACGACCACGGCGCGACGGCGCGGCGATTCGACGGTGCTCATCGCTCGTATCCCTCCTGGCCCAGCAGCGGAAACGCGCTGAACACATGCGGCAACGTGACGACCGGCGCTCCCAGCTGGAGGTGCGCGGGCGTGAGCTCCGCGTAGCGGGTGACGCCCAGCAGCCCGAGGCAGATGCGGATCTCCTGCTCCACCAGCTCCATGGCGCGCACGGCGCCGGCGGCGCCGGCGGCCGCCAGTCCGAGGCACGGCAGCCGGCCCATCCCGACGAGGTCGGCGCCGAGGGCGATCGCCTTGACCACGTCGCTGCCTCGCTGAAACGCGCCGTCGACGATGATCCTGGCGCGCCCGGCCACCGCCTTCACCACCTCCGGCAGCACGTCGGTCGCGCCGCGGCCGTGGTCGAGCTGCCGGCCGCCGTGGTTGGAGACGTAAACGACGTCGACGCCGTGCTCGCACGCGATGGCGGCGTCCTCGGCGGTGGCAATGCCCTTGAGGATCAGCGGCACCACGTGACGATCCTTGAAGCGCTTGACGTGATCCCACGAGAGCGCGGCCTGGTAATCGTGACCCGTCGCCCGCAGGCGCCAGGGCTTGACGAAGCGGCGCGCCAGATCGCGCTCGCGGCGGCTGTACCACGCGGTGTCCACGGTCAGGCAGAACGCCGCGTAGCCGTGTTCGAGCGCGCGCTTGACGTAGTCGTCGACGAAGGCGTCGTCGCCGCGGACGTAGAGCTGGAAGATGCGGAAGTTGTCGGCGGCCTTGGCCACGGCCTCGAGGCCGGGATTGCAGACGTTGGACAGCATCTGGGGCACGCCGAACTCCGCCGAGGCCTGCGCCGCGGTGGCGCCGCCGCCCGGGGTGAACGACTCGATGGAGCCGATGGGTGCGAACATCACCGGCATGCGTACCGGCCGGCCGAGGAACGTCGACGTCGAGTCGACCTTCGAGACGTCGCGCAGCACGCGGGGGCGGAAGGCGATGGAGTCCAGCGCCAGGCGGTTGCGGCGCAGCGTGGTTTCCGTCTCGGTACCGCCGGTCAGGTAGTCCCACTCGCCGGCCGGCAGGCACTGGCGCGCCGCGCCCACGATCTCGTGCAGGGTCTGGAAGCGCTCCTCGAGGCCTGAGCTCATGGCGCAGAGGATAGCAGAAGGACGGCCCGTGCTAGGCTCTAGCGCCATGGATCCAGCCCGTCCTTTCGCCGGCGTCGAAGTGGTCGAGTTCGGCCAGTTCATCGCCGTCCCGTTCTGCGCCCAGCTCCTGGCCGACGGCGGCGCCCACGTCGTCAAGATCGAGTCGCTCGAGGGTGACCCCGTCCGCCAGCTGTCGCCGCTCGCGCCCGGCGAGACGCGGCATTTCATCTCGCGCAATCGCGGCAAGCACTCGCTGCCGCTGGACCTGCGTCACCCCCGCGCGCGCGAGGTCATCGATCGCCTGCTCGCGCGCGCGGACGTGGTGCTGACGAACTTCCGGCCGGGGCTGGCCGCGGAGATGGGCCTCGATGCGGCGGCCCTCGCCCCGCGGTTTCCGCGGCTCATCGTGGGCAACGTCAGCGCCTTCGGCCGGCACGGCCCGGACGCCGGGCTGGCGGGCATGGATCTCGTGGTGCAGGCGCGAAGCGGCTTGATGGCCTCGCTGGGAAAGATCCGCGACGGCGTGCCGGCCACCGGCGAGGCACCCGTGGCCGACTACATCTGCGCGCTCGCCCTTGCGTTCGGCATCGCGGCGGCCCTGCTCCGCCGGGAGCGAACGGGCCGCGGGGGCGACGTCGAGGTGGCGCTCTTCATGGCCGCCCTGCTCGCGCAGAACAACTCGCTCGTTCGCGTGACCGAGGTCGACGGTCCGGTGCAGGCCGAAGCGCTCGGTCGACTGCGAAAGCTGCGCGCGGCCGGCGCGTCGTTCACGGAGCAGAGCGCGACCATTCCCTCCGCGCGCACGGCGGGGATGCTCAACGTGTACTTCCGGACGTACCCGACCGAGGACGACGTCATCGGCATCGCCTGTGTCAGCCCCAGCTTGCAGCGCACGCTGATGGAGACGCTGGGATTGACCGACGAGGCGCACGGCGGCGGCATCAAGGAGCGCGAGGCGCTCGAACGGCACTACACCGAGCTCGGCAAGCGCGTGGAGGCGCAGTTCGCCGCCCGCACGACCGCGGAGTGGAAGCGCCTCTTCGACGAGCGCGGCCTGCCGGCGGCCGCCGTTCGTTTCGCGATGGAGATGTTCGACGACGAGCAGACGCGCGCCAACGGCTTCCTCTACGACCTGCCGCACCCCGCGCTCGGGCCCGTGCGCGTGCTGGCGCCGCCCGTGAAGATGGACGGCGACGGCTTCCGCCCCGGCGCCGCGACGCCGCCGTTCGGCAGCGAGGCGCGCACGCTCCTCAAGCGCGCCGGCTTCGACGACGCCGAGATCGATGCCCTCGTCGCCGCCAAGGTCACGCGGACGGGATTCTAGAGCAGGTCGAAGCCGACGACATCGCCGAGCTCGCGCAGCGCCTGCTCCGGGTCGTCCACCTTGATCGTGCGCATCCCGAGCGCCCGGGCGCTCTTGAGGTTTGCGCCGATGTCGTCGAGGAAGGCCGCCTGAGAGGGCTCGACGCCGAGCCGCTCGCAGATGAGCCGGTAGATCCGCGGGTCGGGCTTCCGCATGCCGACGGCCCGCGACTCCACCAGCGCGTCGAAGTGCCGGGCGATGGGATGCGGGCCGGCGGGCGCCGCCTCCGTGGCCCAGTTGTTGGTCAGCGCGCCGACGCGCAGGCCGCGCTCGCGCAGCCGACGGACGGCGCGGAGCATGATGGGCCGCTCGCGGCCAGCCGCGGCGATGTACTGCATCAGCCGCGTGGCATTGACGGCAAGGCCGTGCGCGCGGCAGTCGCGCTCGAACGGTGCGCACCACGCCTCGACGGTGAGCTCGCCGCGCTCCAGTCGCGACCAGGCGCCCGCCTCGCCGGCGGCCACGACCGTGCGATTGATGGCGCCGGTGGGCAGGGCGTGGTCCGCCTCGTAGCGGGCGATCGCGTGCAGCGGCGAGTCCTGGATGACGCCGCCGATGTCGAAGACGACCGCCCGGATGCCGGCCACGGACTCAGGTAGGGAGGCTAGCGGACGGCGCGCACGGCGTCGGCGGCGACCGAGCGGTCGGGCGTCTCGCGCAGCGTGACGGTCGCGCGCAGCGCGCGGAGCCCATGCACGCCCGGCAGCTCCTCCAGCTCGAGGTCCTCGACCTCGGGGGCGACGTAGCCGAGATGCCGGAGGTAGTCGAGATAGCCCCGGTACTCCGCCGCCTCGGCCGGATTCGAGTAGACGATGGCGATCCGGCCCGGCTGCGTCACCCGCTCGCTCGAGCTCTTCACGAGCGCCTTGTCGATGCGCTTCTTCACGATCTCGTAGCGGATGTCGTAGGCGCCATCGACGTCGAACCGCTTCTCGTCGGGCCGGAACCGGATCGAGAGCGGCGCGTGCTGCACGAGCACGAGATGCGTCACCTGCAGCGGCACCGGCAGATCGGCGGTGAGCCGCTCGGCGCGTGCGGCTACGCCGCAGACCACCATGAGCTGCCAGAGCCGCAGCGACTTGAGATAGAGCGGATCGAAGCGCCCGTCCTGGAGCAGCGATCCACCGACGTAAATCTGATGATCCACCCCGTCCGTCGTCTGCTTCTCGAAGTAGTGCGGCATCATCGACTGCGCGGCTTCCTCCTCGAGGTCGAGGTAGCCGGAGATCGTCTCCGAGATGCGCGTGACGCTCTCCTCGAAGCGTCGCCGCTGCCGGTAGACGGCGCCCAGCCGCGGATCGAGGGCGGCCCGATAGGCGGCCACGCGCCGGGCGACGGTTTCCCCGAAGGCCGCCACGTGGTCGAAGACCGTCTCGACCTCCACTCGCAGGAACCCGATGACGCCGACCTCGTCGCCGGCGGCGAGATCGCGCGCGATCTGCGCCAGGTACTCGTCGATCCGGTAGCGGAGGTGATCGAGGGCGGGCAGGCGGCGCGCCTCGTAGGCGGCCTCGATCACGTCCCGCGCCAGCCGGAGCTGGGCGATGAGGTCGCTCTGGATGGCGAGCGCCCGCTCGGTGGAGGAGCCGCGGATGTCCGACAGCGCATAGAGCGGGTGGACGTGCTCGAACACGATCGGCTTCAGCTCGGCGCCGCTCGCGTTCTCGTCGTGCTCCAGCTCGTCGAGCACCGCCTTGCGGAACCGCCACTCCACGACGGGATGGATGGCGGTGAACCGCTCCTTGATCTCGGTCTGGATGCGGGCGTTCAGCTCGTCCATGCTGCGCTGCACGGCCATCGAGAAGAGCGGCAGCACCTCGTTCAGTTTCGGGAGCTGGGTGGCGTCGAAATCGCACACGTTCGGGGACTCGAGCGTCAGCGTCCCGATGATCTTGTCCTGATAGTGGAGCGGCGCCACCAGCATGCCGCGCACGCCGCTGGCCACGATCTGATCCTCGACCGGCGTCCGCGCCCGCAGCGCCGACAGGTCGGGGACGATGACCGGCTGCCCCAACTTCACCGCGCGCTCGAAGACGCTGTCCGCGAAGTCCGAGATCTGGTGGTGTTTGGAGTCGGCGAAGATGCACTGGTGCTCGTGGGTGGCGTCGTAGTTCAGGATCAGCACGCGGGAGCCGTCGATGGCGCCGAGTCCCAGCCGGAGCTCGGGGCGGCGGAAGAGCGTGCGCAGCCGCTGCTGGAGCCCCATGAAGTGCGCCTGCGAGACGATCGACTCGCGGTCGATGAGGTCGCGCTTCAATCCCGAGAGCACCTCCTGGTCGGTGATCTCGACGCACTTGAAGATCGTGATGCCTCGGAAGACAAAGCGGTCGGGCGGCAGCAGGTCGTCGAGTCCGGCCGCGTCGAGCGCGCGGCTGTACACGCGCTCCTCGATGTCGTCCGGCAGCTCCGGAACGGCTCCCACCGTGTCGACCTCGACGAACTGCAAGTCGAAGAAGATGCGGAAGTGGCGATCGAGTCCCGTCTCGGAATCGGACGTGGTGATCACCACCGGATAGTCGACGTCGAAGTCGATGCCGTAGACCCGCTTCAGGATGAGGGCGTAGGCGTAGGCCCGGCGCATGGCGTTCACGAGCTGCTCGTCGGCGTTCAGCTGGCCCTTGAGCCGGCCGTCCTCCGTCATGAGCAGCTCGCGCATCATCGGCGTCGCGTAGAAGCCGCGTAGCTGGAACGGGACCATGGCGGCGCCGTACGACTGCTCCCATCCCGCGGGCGGGAACACCGCCGTCATCAGGACGTCGAGCAGATCCTTGTGCCTGGCGATGGGGGAGCAGCTCGTGATCGGCTCGAGCAGCTCGGGAGCCTTCTTGATCTCCTCCGCCACCATGCGGGCAATGGCGCCCTTGGCGGATCCGCCGTCGGCCGCCCGCGTCCAGAAGTCGATCAGCGGCTTGAGGCTGATCTCGAAGCGGAACGGAAACTCGGCCGTCCCACTGGTGAGGTCCGGCTGGAGGTCGGTGACGCCGCAGAGATGGCCGTGCATGCTGTTTGGATTGTAGCAAGCCTGCCCGGGGATTCCGGGCGACGAGCGTTCAGGCTAGCGGTCGGACCGGCGCAGGACGAGGAAGTACTGGTAGGGCAGAAACTGGTGCTCGGCCACCAGCTCGAGGCCGGCCTGGCGCGCGTGACGGAGGAACACGGCCGGTGGTACCCGTCGGTGCGCCGGCGGTCCCTTCGGAGTGTCCCGGTCCGCCCAGTCGATGTTGACGAGCCGGCCGCCGCGCTTCAAGCACTGCGCCATTCGCCTGAGGAATCGGGCCGGCTTCGCGAAGTGATGATAGACGTTCACGATGACGGCGAGGTCGCAGGCGTTGTCCGGCAGCATCGGAGTCGTGTCGTCGTTCAGCACGGGCGTCACGTTCCGCACGCCGGCTTTTCCCAGCCGGCGCCGGAGAACCTCGAGGGCCGCCGGCTCCGGATCGAGCGCGAAGACGTGCCCGCGCCGGCCGACGCGACGGGCGAGCCGGAGCGTCCAGAATCCCGGCCCGGCGCCGACGTCTGCGACAACGTGGCCGCGACGCACCCCGAGCGCCCGTAGCACGCGGTCCGGCTTCTGCCAGCGGGCTCGTCCGGGAAGGAGCTGACGGCGCACCATGCGCGCGACGTCCGAGGGGTTGCCGTGTCGACCGCGCGCCATCGGCCGCATGCTACCATCCCGGCACCTGCAGGCGAGGAGGACACGCATGGAGCAGCGACGTCTCGGCCGGAGCGGCCTCGAAGTCAGCGCCCTCGGGCTCGGTTGCATGTCGATGTCCGGGGCCTACGGTCCCGGCGACGATGCGCAATCGATCGCCGTCGTGCACCGGGCGCTCGACCTCGGGATCAATTTCGTCGACTCCTCCGACATGTACGGCTGGGGCCACAACGAGCAGCTGCTCGCCACGGCGTTGCGCGGAAAGCGGGACAAGGTCGTCCTCGCCACGAAGTTCGGCAATCTCCGCAAGCCGGACGGAACGCCCGGCGTCAACGGACGGCCGGAGTACGTGGCGCAGGCCTGCGATGCCAGCCTCAAGCGGTTCGGTGTCGACGTGATCGATCTCTACTACCAGCACCGCGTCGATCCCGCCGTGCCCATCGAGGATACGGTCGGCGCCATGGCCCGGCTGGTGGAGCAGGGGAAGGTGCGTTTTCTCGGGCTGTCCGAGGCGGCGCCGGCCACCGTGCGGCGTGCCCATGGCGTTCATCCGATCGCCGCGCTCCAGATCGAGTACTCGCTCTTGTACCGCGCCGAGGCCGAGGAGACGCTGCCGACGCTGCGCGAGCTGGGGATCTCGCTGGTCGCCTACTCTCCGCTCGGCCGGAGCTTGCTCACCGGGCAGGTCCACAAGGTCGCCGACATCCCCGAGGACGACCGGCGCCGCGCGCATCCACGGTTCGAGGAGAAGAACCTCCAGCGCAACGCCGAGCTCGTCAAGAAGGTGGAGCAGTTCGCGCGGGACAAGGGATGCACGCCCGGCCAGCTTGCCCTCGCGTGGCTGCTCGCGCGCGGCCGGGATATCGTGCCGATTCCCGGCACGAAGCGCCGGGATCGTCTCGAGGAGAACCTCGGCGCCCTTCAGGTGCGGCTGACGCCCGATGACGTCGCCCGGATCTCCGACGCCGTGCCGGCGGGCGCGGTGGCGGGCCTCCGCTATCCGGAGCCGATGATGAAAGGCGTCTACCTCTAGCCACACACGCCCGCACCGGCGCCCGCGGCCTACCGCTGAGCTTCTGACCGACTCGACGCGTCACCCTGTCTCGCCCTGGCGAGAGACTGACCGCGTCGCAGCGTCATCCGGGTGACGGCCGCTCGCAAGTTCCAGCGATCCCTCGTCTTTTCTCGTGCCACGACTGTGGCACTCCCTCTGCACCGAAGCGGCGCACCAGTTCAATTCGTCGTTCGAATTGAGGCGCTCATGACGACACGGCTTACCGGCGCGCTCTCGACGCTCACCTGTGCGGTTGCCCTCTGTGCGGCCGCTCCTGCCTGGGCGCATGAGAAGGTCGGCGTGGTCACCACGGCCATCGGCCCGGTCACGGTCGCCCGGGCGGCGCTGGCCCCCGAGCCTCTCAAGTTCAAGGACGGCGTCTACGTGCACGATCGCGTGACGACGGGCGACAACGCGATCACGCGCATCCTGCTCGGCGGCAAGGTCGTCGTCACGGCGCGTGAGCGCTCGACGCTAACGATCACCGAGACGCCGGGGCTTTCCACGATCGAACTGAGCAGCGGGCGCATCGCCGTCGCGGTCGAGAAGGCGCTGATGCGCCCCGGTGAGCGCGTCGATATCCGCACCCCGAACGCCGTGGCCGGCGTGCGGGGCACCGTGCTCTTCGTGGAAACCGCCGGGGACCGCTCGACGATCACCGTCACGCGCGGGCTCGTCCACGTGACGCGCCTGGATTCGGTGACGGGGGTTCCGGTGGGGCCGTTCACGGCCGTTGGCGCCCGCGAGACGGTGACCGTCCGTCAGGACGTGCTGCCTGCCCGCCCCGCTTCGATCCCGGCGAGCCGTGTGCGCGAGCTGGCCGACGAATTCACGCCGCCGATCACGGGCGTCTCGTCGCGGTCGGTCGTTCACGATACCGACGAGGTCCAAAGCGCTCTCGCGACGTCCGCCGGGCACGGTCCGAAAGAGGCGATCGACCGAACGCCCTACGATCGAGAGAACGCCGTCGGGCGGACGACGACGCCTCCGACTGCAGTCAGTGCCCGGCTGACGTCGCCGGCCCTGGCGCACATGCCCGTGCCGGCGCTCGTGAGCACGCCGGCGGTGGAGGTGCCGAAGGTCAAGATCAACACCAAGTCGCCGAACTACGGCTCGTCGTTGCTGAACTCGGCGAACAAGGGCGCAAAGGTCGACCGTTCGGGCTCGAACAGCGGAAGGAACTAGACCCGTGAGAGGCTCGCTCAGCACCTTCGGCTCCCTGTCGCTCGCGCTGTCCGTCCTCGTCTCCGCTCCGGCCTGGGCACAGGGGCAGGTGGGCGTCGTGACCAGCGTCGTCGGGCCGGTGACGGTGACGCGGGCGTCGTTGCCCGAGGCGCCGCTGAAGTTCAAGGACGGCATCTTCCTGCGTGACCGCGTCACCACCGGCGACAACGCGATGACGCGCATCCTGATGGGCGGCAAGGTGGTCGTGACGGCGCGCGAGCGCTCGACGCTGACCATCACCGAGGTGCCGGGGCTCTCGACGATCGATCTCACGAGCGGCCGTATCGCCGTCGCCGTCGACAAGACACGGATGAAGCCGAGCGAGCGGGTGGACGTCCGCACGCCGAACGCGATCGCCGGGGTGCGGGGAACGGTGCTGATCGTCGAGACGCAGGGCAAGACCTCGAGCGTGACCGTCCTGACCGGCCTTGTGGACGTCGTGCGGGTGGACCCGGTCACGGGCCGGCCCGTGGGGCGGATCACGCCCGTCGGGGCGCGCCAGGTCGTGACCGTTCGGAACAACGTGCTGCCGGCCCGGGCGCACGCGATCACGCCCCAGCGCTCGCAGCAGCTCTCCGAGGAGTTCACGCCGCCGATGCGCCGCGTGACGGCGACGGCCACCATGCCGGTGGAGACCGAAGTCGCCCGCGCGACCGCGCTGCTCGACGACCTGGCGGTCGATGACGGCCCGGGGACACGGCCGGACGGCGGATTGGACGCGGACCGGCTGCGCGCGGTGTCGTCGGGCCGCGCCACGCAGACCACCGTGGTCGGCGCGCGGACAGCCACCGGCGTGTCGACGACGTCGCTCTCGCCCACGACGTCGCTCCTGTCGACGTCGGCCACGACGACCACGACGACCACGACGACCAACGCGCTCTCGTCGGCGACGAGGACGACGACGAACTTGCTGTCGACGACGACGAACACACTGACGTCGACCACCGGCTCGCTGCTGCAGCCGGCGACGAACCTCTTGAAGTAGGACGGCGTCAGTCCTCGAGGATCATCCGCCGGAAGGCCTCCGCCGCGCGAAGCCGCTTGCCCTTGCCCGCCTCGCGCGCCCAGGCCCTCAGCATGGGGGCCGGATCCCAGTCACCGAGCTGGCTCTTGTGCTCGCGAAGCGCCTGGATCTTCAGCGGCAGCGTGGCGGCGATGTCCACGAACGTGTCGCTGCGCGACGAGCCGTGCAGCCAGACCTCGGTCACGTGGTGCGGCTCGAGCCCCTCCGCCAGCAGCTCCGGGAAGATGAAGCGCGTCTCCGCCGAGGGGAACACGGCGTCGAGGGTGACGTCGGAGGCGACGCGGTGGTCCGGGTGGTTCATGTACCGGTTGCCGTAGAAGCGCATGGTCGGATCGCCGCAGACGACGGCGTCGGGTCGGTGCCGTCGGATCAGGCGCGTGAGCGCACGCCGCATGTCGATCGTCGGCGCCAGCACGCCGTCCTCGTAGTCGAGGAACACGACGTCCCTGATGCCGAGCACGCGGCAGGCCGCTCGCTGCTCGTCCTCGCGGATCCGCGCGAGCCGCGCGCGCGTCATGTCGGGAGGCGTGAATTTGTTCGAGCCGGCGTCGCCGTGAGTGAGGCACACGGTGACGATCTCGGCGCCCTCGCGCGCCCACTTGGCCAGCGTGCCGGCCACGGTGAACTCCTGGTCGTCTGGATGGGCGTGGATGGAGAGGACGCGTCCCGGCGCGTTCTTGGCTCGCGACGGCGTGGCCACGTCAGCGGCGTCCGAAGGCGTCGTCGAGGAACGCCTTGACGTCGGCGATCGATTGGCGGTGGGCGCGCGCGCTGTAGCCGAGCGTCGCCCCCTGGGTCACGCAGGGTGAGGTGGCGGCGAGCGGGCGGCCATCGTCGGTGACGAACGTTCCGTCAGGCCGCTGGGTGATCGTGCACTTGCCGGGATTGAAGAGGCCGGTCCAGTGCTGCGGCGGCGAGAAGTGCCGGACGTCGAATGCGTGCATCGCCCCCTGGTAGGCCACGAGCGAGACGTTGCGGCCGGCGGCCTGGCGGCGCGCCGCCCACTCGCGACAGGCGGTGATCGGAGTCCAGTCGTCGGCGGTGCCGACGAAGATCCGCACGGGTCCGGGCGCCATCGCGGTCTCGTTCTGCAGCCGCACGTTACAGGCGGCCGGGTAGAAGGCCGCGTGTGCCGCGAACTCGACGTTGGCGCGCAGGAAGCGGCGCTCGATCTGCGCCTGGCTCGCCCAGAGCGCAACCCACCCCCCGTGCGAGAAGCCGAGGGCGGCGATGCGCCGCGGATCGATGCGCGGATGGGCGGCCAGCATCGCCAGCGCACGATAGGCGTCGGTGAGTCGACTGGTGATGCTCACCGCCGCGCGCCCGCCGCGGCCCGTGCAGATCTCCGTGACCCCGCGCGCGGTGAAGCTGTCGAGCAGCAAGGCGGCGAAGCCCATGCGGTTCACCGCCTCCGCCCACTCCATGAGGCTCGGGGTCATGCCCGAGCAGGAGTGCAGGACGATGACGGCGGGGCGGCGCCCGCCGGCGTCGGGGAGGAACAGCTCGCCGGTGACGGTCGTGGGCTCCTCGACACCGGTCGCGCTGATGCTGAGGCTCGGGACCTCGATGCGGCCCGTCCGTCCCTCGGTCACGGTCGAGAGTGCGCTGCTGCACCCCGCGGCGAGCAGTGCGGCGAGGCCGAGCCAGCGCCTCGTCAGGGCTTCAGCACGACGCGGCGCCCCTCGTCGACGATGACGACGGCGTTCGGCTGGATTTCCTGGATCCGGGAGCCGTCGAGGAGCGTATCGCCCTCGACGTACTTGCGGCCGTTGATGAAGGCGAGGCGCCGCGCGCGCTCGTCGGAGTAGACGATGACCTCGAGGCGCATCTTCCCGTCCGTGTCCCCGCGCGTGGACGCGGGCGGCGGCGGTGCGACCGCGGCCGGCAGCGGCGCGGGTCGTACGGCGGCGGTCACGGGCGGGGGCGTCGGCTGCGGTCGTGCCGGCGCCGATTCCGCTCCGCCCGGCGGTGTTTGAATCGCCTGCGGCGCTCCCGACTCGATCGGAACGGGCCGCGCCTGAACGGTCGGCGCTGTCACCGGAGCGGGCCGCTTCTCGGGCGCCGCCTTCACGGGCGGTACCGGCTTCGGCGCACTCCGCATGGCGGCGGACGCCGGCGGCGTCGGCTGAGCGGCGGAACCCTCCGGCTCGGCGGGCGCTGCCTCCGGCTGAATGCGCGCCGTCGTCGGCGGCGGCAGGGCCGGCCGCTCGGCCACCATCGGCGGCGGTTTCTCGCTCACGACGGCGCGCGCCGGCCAGAGTACCCACACGGCGACGATGGCTCCGGCGATGGCGGCGGTGCCGCCGACCAGGGCCATGCGCCAGCGCGGCGACTCCGGGAACTCCGTCGCCGGCGACAACAGTCGCCGCATGGCCGGGGCCTGCGCGTCGCGCTGCTCTGCCGCCTTCTTGAGCGCGTCGAGGATGTAGGACACGTTCAGGGCCTCGCCTTCGTGAGTGAGGGCGTTCGCGCGTCCGTCGTCATCGCCGTCAGCCGCACGAGCGTCTCGTCGCCGACGATGCCGTCGGGTGTGAGGCCGTTCGCGCGCTGAAACGCGACGACACGCTCCTTCAGCTCGTCGTCGTATACGGGCGTGCGGTCCGCGGGAGCGCCGCTGGCGAGCTGCTGGCGCAGCCAGGCGACGTCACGCCCGCTCATCCCCGGGCGGAGGTCGGAGCTGGCGACGTCGGGCGTGCGCCACAGCACCACGAAGGCGCCATCCCAGAGCGGCTCGATTTCCGCCAGCGGAAACGTCAGCGTCTCACCGGCAACGTCGAGGGTGGCGGTGCCGTCGGTGAGCGCGGTGAGCGTCGCGTGGTGACGATCGCCGTTCGGCTTCGTGAGGGTCAGGATGGCCGGAAGATCCAGCCGCCGGAGCACCTTCCACGTGCCGCTCTTGATCAGGCAGCGCAGCCCCGCGCGTCGAGCGACGTCGCAGCCCGACTCGCCCTGGCGCGCCGCATAGTCCTCGCCCCAGACGGCGAAGAGTCGGCCGAACGCCGCCTCGCGGTCGGCGGTCCTCGCGTCGAGGACATCGGCCAGCGCCGTCGGCGCTTTCGGCGCTACCGGTCCCGTCGTCGGGCTCGACGTCGTCGGGCCGAGGGCGGCGTTGGTCGGCGGCATGGCCACGGCCGACGGCATGAGCCGTCGCGCCCACCAGTCGCTCACGTACTGGATGGAGTTCGGATGGAGCAGGGTGGCGCCGGCCAGCACCGCGGCGATGATCGTCGCGGCCACGCCGGCTTCGAGCCAGTACTGGCCAGGCCCCGGCCCGAGCACTTCCACCGCCGCGCGGCGCACGATGTTCATGGTCACCCGACGCTTGCCCTTCGCGTAGGCGCCGAGCAGTGCCCGATCGCAGATGTTGTTGATCAGACGCGGCACGCCGCCCGAGCGCCGGTGTGCCGTCCACAGCGCCGGCCGCGTGAACATCGGCTCCGGCTGGCCCGCCACCTCGAGCCGGTGACGGACGTACGCCTCCGTCTCTGCGAAGGCGAACGGACGCAGGTGGTAGCGCGCGGTCACCCGCTGTCCGAGCTGGCGCAGCTCCGGCCGCTGCATCATCTCGTTGAGCTCCGGCTGGCCGATGAGAATGACTTGAAGCAGCTTCTCGCGCGTGGTCTCGATGTTGGTGAGCATCCGCAGCTCCTCCAGCACTTCGGTGCTGAGGTTCTGCGCCTCGTCGATGATGACGACCGTCCGCCGTCCCTGCGCGTGGGTGTCGAGCAGCTTGCGCGACAGCAGATCGATCAGCAGCTTCACGCTCGGCGTCCCGGGCGGGACCTCCACGCGGAGCTCCGTGCACACGGCGGCCAGCAGCTCGACGGCCGTGAGGCGCGGCGTGAAGATCATCGCCACGTCGACCTCGGACGGCAGCTGATCGAGCAGCGCGCGGCAGACGGTGGTCTTGCCGGTGCCCACCTCGCCCGTGAGCTGCACGAACCCGCCACCCTGCAGCCCGTACACGAGATGCGCCAGGGCCTCCCGGTGCCCGTTGCTGAGGAACAGATAGCGCGGGTCCGGAGCGAGCGAGAAGGGCCGTTCGGTCAGGCCAAAATAAGCAGCGTACACGCCGCAACCGTAGTCAACCCGGGCGGCAACGTCAAGCTTTCGGGCTACCGCGCCGAGGCGCTCTCGATCTTCGCCCACGTGTCCCGGAGGCCCACCGTCCGGTTGAACACGGGCCGGCCGGGGCGCGAATCCTGGCTGTCGACGGCGAAGTAGCCGGTGCGCTCGAACTGGAACCGCGCGTGCGGAGCCGCGTCCGCGAGGGCGGGCTCGACCCGACAACCGATCAGTGTCTCGAGGGAGGCGGGATTGACGCCGGCCTTCCAGTCCTCGAGGTCGTCGGGCCTGGGCGCCGAGAAGAGCGTGTCGTAGAGCCGCACCTCCGCCTCGACGGCGTGTGCGGCCGACACCCAGTGGATGGTGCCCTTGATCTTGCGGCCGGCCTCGCCGCCGCGTGTGGCGGGGTCGTGCGTGGCCCGCACGGCGATGACGTTGCCGGCGGCATCGCGGTCCACGCCCGTGCACGTCACGACGTAGGCGTAGCGCAGGCGCACCTCGGCCCCCGGCGAGAGCCGGAAATACTTGGGCGGCGCCGGATCGCGGAAGTCGTCCTGCTCGATCCACAGCTCGCGGGTGAACGGCACCTTGCGCGTGCCGGCCGCGGGATCCTCCGGATTGTTCACGGCCTCCATCCACTCGACCTGCCCCTCCGGGTAGCTCTCGACGACCAGCTTCAGGGGACGGAGGACGGCCATCCGGCGCTCGGCGGTCTTGTTCAGATGCTCGCGCACACAGTGCTCGAGGAGGGCGAGCTCCACCGTGTTGTCGGACTTGGCCACCCCGACGCGCTCGCAGAAATCCGCGATGGCCTCGGGCGTGTAGCCGCGGCGGCGGAGGCCGGCGATGGTCGGCATGCGCGGATCGTCCCAGCCGCTCACGACGCCGTCCTCGACGAGCCGCAGAAGCTTCCGCTTCGACATCACGGTGTGCGACAGGTTGAGCCGCGCGAACTCGATCTGTTGCGGGTGGAAGATCCCCAGCGCGTCGAGGTACCAGTCGTAGAGCGGACGGTGGTCGGCGTACTCGAGCGTGCAGACCGAGTGCGTGACGCCCTCGAGGGAGTCGCTCTGGCCGTGCGCCCAGTCGTACATCGGATAGATCGACCAGCGGTCGCCGGTGCGCTGGTGGGTGGCCTTGCGGATGCGGTACATGACGGGATCACGCAGATTGATGTTGCCGCTCGTCATGTCGATCTTCGCGCGCAGCGTCTTGCTGCCGTCGGGAAACTCGCCGGCACGCATGCGGCGAAAGAGAGCGAGATTCTCGTCGACGGAGCGATCGCGATACGGCGAGGGCCGTCCCGGCTCGGTCAGCGTGCCGCGATGCTCGCGGATCTCGTCGGCGCTCAGGTCGTCGACGTACGCCTTGCCGTCGGTGATGAGCTGCTCGGCCCATCGGTAGAGCTGCTCGAAGTAGTCGCTGGCGTGGTGGAGGTGCGCGCCCCAGTCGAAGCCGAGCCAGCGGACATCGGCCATGATGGCGTCGACGTACTCCTGGCTCTCCTTGCTGGGGTTCGTGTCGTCGAAGCGCAGATGACAGCGGCCCCCGAAGTCGCGCGCGAGGCCGAAATCGATGTGGATGGCCTTGGCGTGACCGATATGCAGGTAGCCGTTCGGCTCGGGCGGAAACCGGGTGATCACCTTGCCGCCGAAGCGGCCGGTGCGGTTGTGCTCCTCGATGATCTCCCGGATGAAGTTCCCGCGCCTCTCGGGCTCGCTCATATCAGCAGATGGTAACACCCGGTGCGGCGCTCCGCGGCCGGCGCCCCTCCCGTCTCCGCGCCTGGCGAGAGGTGTGCCGGCCGCGGATGGCTCACGCGCGCGGCTTCACCCAGCTCTCCGACCACGCCAGGCACGCGCTCGACGACTGGCGGTCGCCGCGCATCTCCGGATAGACCTTGCCGTCCGGGACCTTGCCGTTCAGCTCCACGCGCCCGGAGCGGGCGGGGAAGAACGTGCTGAACACGCCGATGGGCCGGTTCTGGAAGCCGGGCGGCGCGTTCAGGATGAACGGCGTGATGGTGTCGGACCACGTCATCACGATGCGGTCGCCGCCGCCGACGATCGTCTCCGTCGCCGGGTTCGGCGGCGAGCCGGCGCGCGTGAACTGTGCCTGCACGATCGGCAGGTTGGTGTCGGCGAACTTCGGATAGAGGATCGTCTCGATGGTCTTCTGTAGCCACCGCGCGACGGCCGGGTTGTCCGAGTAGATGCGCGTCTGGCCCCCCAGCAGCGTGGAGTCGACGAAGAGTGCGTGACCCGCGCCGTCCGGGCACCACAGCACGCGCCAGTGGCTGAAGCGGTCGGACAGCGTCTTGCCGCCGTCGGTGCTCAGCCGGATGAACGAGTTCTCGCCGGTCATGAGGACTTCGTTGGGATCGACAGGTGGTGTCATGCGTCTCCTTTGTAGCGAGGGCGCGAGCCCTGCTCGCAGCGTGGGTGGCCTGTTCAAGATGGGTCGTGGCTCCGACGGCCTGTTCGAGATGGTGGTGGCTCCGACTGGCCTGTTCGAGATGGTGGTGGCTCCGCACTCGCTGGTCGTTAGGTTGGCGGTGATCATCGCGCAGGTACGGGCGGTCGGCAAGCTACTTGCGCGTGGGGCCGTTCATGTACAATGCGTCCGCCATGAGGCGAGCGCCCGTCAGGAAGAAGCCGACCGTGAAGGCGGCCGCGATGCCGATGCGGACGACGCGCGCAGGCGCGCGCGTCGTCTCACTGCTCGATCCGGAGATCGTGCTCGAGCGGGCGTCCAGGCGATTCCTGCCGCAGCCGCTCGATCGCTGCGTCAAGTGCCACAGCACCTTCATCGCGCACGAACCCGCGTTCATCCACTGCTACTACTGCGGCAAGATGGCGCGCATCGCGAACGCCTCGCTGTTCCTCCAGGAGGAGTTCGAGATGCGCTCCGGGATGCGCGCCGCCTCGTAGGCTACGCGGCGCGGCGCAGGTCCGTCAGGACCTCGTGCCACCACTCCTCGCTGGACCGGGTCTCCAGTCCCTTGAGCTCTTCGCGCGTCTGCTTGAACTTCGGATCCTCGTGCCAGGCCTCCCAGTCGGCGCGCGTCTGCCAGGTGCCGATGATGATGCGTGAGTTGGGGCCGTCGAGGGGAATGGCGAGCTGACCGCCGACCCAGCCGGGCTGGTTTCTCGCCGACTCCATCCGTGCCTTCATCGCGGCGTCCCACTTCGGCTCGCAACCCTCTTTCAGGGTCACGCGGGTCACGATCGTCATCATCGCCGGCGGCCGCCTGATCGGCTCCGGCTGCCGCTCGCCGTGCGGCGGCGCCGCCGGCGTCCGCCCGACCGTCCGTTGTTGGCGCTGCTGTTGTCGCCGCGCGCCGATCGACCACGGCTGCCTGCCGCCGACCGCGTGGTACGGCGTCCGCCCGTCCGCTTCGTCCTGCCACCAGAGCGCTTCGCCATGTGTGGATACCTCCGCGCGCCTGCGGCTGCAAATTCAGCGCCGACGAGCGCCCACGAATGCTGCCGACGCGCGCGCGACGGCGCTACCAGCGCTCGTCGTGCACGAGCTCGCTCAGCGGCTTGCGCCTGCGTGCGACGCTTCGCGGGGCGGCGGCGCGCGCGGGATCGATGTATCCGAAGCCGATGACACGATTGACGTGGCAGTCGGCGGGAACGCCGAGCAGGCGGCTCAGCTCGGCTTCGGGCAGGTGCGCGGGACACGAGCCGATGCCCTCGCTCCATGCGGCCACCATCATGTTCTGCGCGCAGCGCCCGGCATCGAACTCGTGCCGCTCCGTCTGGACGATCACGATGACGACAGCCGCGTCCCCGAGCCAGCGCCCCCAGACGCCGAGGTCGGCGATGGCGCGCAGCGTCGCGCGCTCGCGGACGACGACGAGGCGATTGGGCTCGCGGTTCTTGCTGCTGCCGGTCATGCGCGCCGCTTGCAGAATCTTCCGCAGCGACTCCTCCGGCAGCGGTCTGGGGAGGAACGCGCGCTGGTCGCGCTTGTCGACCAGCGCGCGGTACGCGTCCGTCACCGACGCCAGCCCGCGGGGTCGGGGCGGCGCGTGTGCCAGTCGGTGACGCGCTCGTACGCGCGCGCCAGCCGGAGCACCGTCGCGTCGTCGAATGCGCGGCCGACGATCTGGATCGACACCGGCAAGCCTTCGGCGCTGAACCCGCACGGCACCACGACCGCCGGCAGCCCCAGGAGGTTCCACGGCGCGGTGAAACGCAGTGATGCGGGCGCCAGCCCCGTCATCGGGAACTCCTCGAACCGCAGCGCGGGCGTCATCTGTCCCGGGAAGACGAGCGCGTCCACCCGCTCGAAGAGCGCGTCGACCTCTCGGCGGAAGCGCTCGCGGAGTCGCTGGGCGCGGAGGTAGTCGGCGCCGGTGAAGAGCGCGCCCATGTACACGCGCGGCCGGAGGCTCTCGCGGAACCCCTCGGGGCGCTCGCGGAGATTCCGTGCGTGATACTCGTACGTCTCCGCGAGGAACGGCGCCCACGCCGCCATGGACAGCTCGAGCGCCGGCGCGTCGACGTCGGTGAGCGACGCGCCCTCGCCGCGCAGCACGTCGAAGGCCGCCAGCGCCGCCGCCCGCACGTCGCCGTGCAGGCCGGGGAAGTCGACGTAGAAGCGCCGGAGCACGCCGAGGCGGAGTCCGCGCGCGCCGCCCTCGAGGCCGCCGAGGTAGTCCTGCACCTTCGCGCCGCGCGTCGAGGTGTCGTCGGGATCAGCCCCCGCGATGGTCTGCAGGAGCGCAGCGCCGTCCCAGACGCTGCGGGTCATCGGCCCGACGTGATCGAGCGACCAGCACATGGCGAGCACGCCGCTGCGGCTGACCAGGCCGTACGTCGGCTTGTGACCGACGAGGCCCGTCATCGAGGCCGGACCGCGAATGGAGCCGCCCGTGTCCGAGCCCAGGGCGCCGGCGCAGAGGCCGGCGGCGGCCGCCACCGCGGAGCCGGACGAGGACCCCGCGGGCGCGCGGCGGACGTCCCAGGGGTTGCGCCCTGTCGGGAACGGGCCCGACGTCGCGGGCCGTCCGAACGCCCACTCGTGCATCGCGAGCTTGCCGAGGATGACCGCGCCCGCGTCGTGCAGGCGCCGCGTCACGAAGGCGTCGCCCGTCGGCACGTGGTCGGCGTAGAGCTGCGAGCCGCTCGTCATGCGGACGCCGCCGACGGCGATGAGATCCTTGAGCGCGATCGGCACGCCGTGCAGCGGGCCGCGCCGGCGGCCGCGCTCCGTCTCGGTGTCGGCCGCCTTGGCCCGCGCCAGGGCCTGGTCGCCCATGACCGTGATGTAGGATTGCAGCACGCCGTCGTGCTGCTGGATGCGGCCGAGGTATTCCTCGGTGGCCTGGACGGACGTGACGTCGCGGCGGCCGAGCGCCTCGCTCACGCCGCGCAGGTCGAGATCGGCGACGCTCAGCGCCATGGCTCTTCCTCCGGCGCCGGGACCTCGGCGCGCAGACGGTCACGCTGCGGAAGCCAGTCCACCCACATGTCATAGAGCAGCTCGCGGTCACGGGCGCTGAGCGTCAGCCCGGCCGCGCGGCACTCGGCGTCGAACTGCGCGCGACGGTCGTCGGTCATGGGTCGTCCTCCGTGTATCGGAGCGCTGTGTCCGCTTCTCTCGTAGGTGGCCCGAGAGAGGCGGGCGTGGCCCCGTTATCCGCGCGCATCTTACTCCTCCCGCGCGGGCCGCGCGTGGAGGCCGCCCTTCGCTTGCGTTCGGGTTTATTGGATGCTTATGCTCCGGGGACTTCCCACGAAAGGAACTCGAGCATGGCATCCGCCACTCCCCGGCTCATGGGCGCCGAAGTCAAGCGCAAGGAAGATCCCCGCCTGGTCACCGGCGCGTCCGCGTACGTCGGCGACATCACCGTCCCCGGCCTGCAGTACGTGGCGTTCGTGCGCAGCCCCCACGCGCACGCGAAGATCGGCCGCATCGACGCCTCGCGCGCCACGGCGCGGGCCGGCGTGTCGCGCGTCGTCACCGGTCAGGACATCAAGGCGTACTGCCAGCCGATCCCGCTCGGGGGCCCGAGCGCGGAGGGCGGCGGCGGCGCCGCCGAGACCGGCGTGGGGCGCAAGCACTATCCGCTCTCGATCGGCACCGTGCGCTACGTGGGCGAGCCGGTGGCGGCCGTGCTGGCCGCCTCGGAGGCGCTCGCCGTCGATGCGGCCGCCGACGTGGTGGTCGACTGGCAGCCGCTGCCGGCGGTGGGCGATCAGCTCAGCGCGCTGAAGGATGGCGCCCCGCAGCTGCACGCCGATGCCGCGAAGAACGTCGAGCACGAGACGAACATCAAGGTCGGCGACCCGGACGCCGCCTTCCCGAAAGCGCACAAGGTCGTGAAGCAGCGCATGATCAGCCAGCGGCTGTGCGGCGTGCCGATGGAGCCGCGCGCGGTGCTCGCCATGCCGGACCCGCTCGTCGGCGGCATCACCGTGTGGTCCACGCATCAGGCGCCGCACAATCTGCGAAACGACCTCGCCGCGCTGCTCGGGGTCGACCAGCAAACCGTGCGGGTCATCGCGCCGGAAGTGGGCGGCGGCTTCGGCGTGAAGTTCGGGATCTACCCGGAAGACGCCACGCTCGCCGTCATCGCCAGGCGCCATCGGGTGCCCGTGCGCTGGACGGAGACGCGTGTCGAGCACATGACCTCCACCACCCACGGCCGCGCCCAGGTCACCGACCTCGAGGCCGCGGTGGACGCCGACGGCACCATCAAGGCGCTGCGGATGCACGTCATCGCCGACGTCGGCGCCTATCCGATCTTCACGTTCATCCCGGACCTGACGCTGTTGATGGGCGTCGGCGTCTACAAGTTCACCGACGTCGACCTCAAGTCGACGTGCGTGTTCACGAACTCCACGCCGGTGGCCGCCTACCGCGGCGCCGGGCGGCCGGAGGCGGCCTACTACCTGGAGCGCCTGGTGGACGTGATCGCGCACGATCTCGGCAAGCCGCCCGAGGAGATCCGGCGCCGCAACTTCATCCCGCCGAGCGCGTTTCCGTACACGACGCCCACCGGGCAGAAGTACGACAGCGGCGAGTACGAGCGCGCGCTGACGAAAGCGCTGGAGCTCGCGCATTACCAGAAGCTGCGCAACGAGCAGAAGGAGCGGCTCGACCGCAACGATCGCATGCTGCTCGGCGTCGGCATGGCCGTGTACGTGGAGATGTGTGGCTTCGGCCCCTTCGAGAGTGCGGTGGTCCGCGTCGAGCCCGGCGGCGGCGTGACCGCCTTCACGGGCACCTCCGCGCACGGGCAGGGGCACGAGACGACCTTCGCGCAGATCATCGCCGACCATCTCGGCGTCGACTTCGACAAGGTGGTGGTCCGGCACGGCGACACGCTCAACACGCCGATGGGCAACGGAACCGGCGGCAGCCGCAGCCTCGCCGTCGGCGGCTCGGCCATCATCGGCGCCAGCCTGAAGGTGCAGCAGAAAGCCCGGCGGCTGGCCGCGCACATGCTAGAGGCGGCGGCCGACGACGTCGTGTTCGAGAACGGCCAGTACCAGGTGAAGGGCGTGCCGGCCAAGGCGCTGACGCTCGCCCAGATCGCGCCGAAGGCGTATGCCGACGGGCTGCCCGAGGGCATGGAGGCGGGGCTGGAGGCCACCGACTTCTTCCGGCCGCCGCAGCTCGTCTATCCGTTCGGCGCGCACGTGGCGGTGGTGGAGATCGACCGCGAGACGGGCCACACCCGCGTGCGCGAGTTCGTCTCCGTCGACGACTGCGGCGTGCGCATCAGCCCGATGCTGGTGGCGGGGCAGGTCCACGGGGGCCTCGCGCAGGGCATCGCGCAGGCGCTCATGGAGGAGGTCGTCTACGACGCGCAGGGGCAGCTCGTGACCGGCTCGCTCATGGACTACGCGGTGCCGCACGCGGAAGACCTGCCGCTCTTCACCACCGATCAGACGGTGACGCCCACGCCGTTCAACCCGATGGGCGCCAAGGGCATCGGCGAGGCGGCCACCATCGGCTCCACGCCGGCCATCGTCAACGCCGTCGTCGACGCGTTGAAGTCCTTCGGCGTGCGCCACCTGGACATGCCGCTCCGGGGTGACCGGGTCTGGGCCGCGCTGCAGCACGGCCGCGCGGGGAGGCCGTGATGGACACGCGCGCCGCTCTCGCGTTCAGCCAGAAGACGTGGGACGCCGACATCGTGCCGACGCTGAGCGAGTACGTGAAGATTCCCGCCAAGTCGCCGCACTTCGACGCGGACTGGAAGGCGCACGGTCACATCGACCGCGCGGTCGCCATGATCGAAGGCTGGTGTCGCTCGCGGCGCATCGAGGGACTGCGGGTGGAGGTGGTGCGGCTGCCCGACCGCACGCCGCTCATCTACATGGAGGTTCCCGGGCGCGGCGACACGGTGCTGCTCTACGGTCATCTCGACAAGCAACCCGAGATGGTCGGCTGGGACGAGGGCCTGGGACCGTGGACGCCGGTGCGCCGCGGCGACAAGCTCTTCGGCCGCGGCGCCGGCGACGACGGCTACGCCGCCTTCGCCGCTCTCACCGCCATCGAGGCGCTCCAGCAGCAGAGGATTCCGCACGCCCGCTGCGTGGTCCTCATCGAGGCGTGCGAGGAGAGCGGCTCGTACGATCTGCCGGCCTACGTCGACGCCCTCGCCGCGCGGATCGGCACCCCGAGCCTGATCGTCTGCCTCGACTCCGGCTGCGCCGACTACGAGCACCTGTGGTGCACCACCTCGCTTCGCGGCGTGATGAACGGCGTGCTCACGGTGGAGGTGCTGCGCGAGGGCATCCACTCGGGTTTCGCGAGCGGCGTCGTGCCGTCGTCGTTCCGGATTCTCCGCTCGCTGCTCTCGCGCATCGAGGACGAGCGCACCGGCGAGATCACGCTGCCCGACCTGCACGTCGACGTGCCGGGCGAGCGGCTCGAGCAGGCGCGCGCGGTGGCGGAGCTGAACGGCAAGAACGTGGCCGCCCTCTACCCGCTCGTGCCGGGCATGCGGCTGGCGCACGAGGATGCGCTGGAGCGCGTGCTGGCGGGGACGTGGCGGCCGGCGCTGTCGATCACCGGCGCCGACGGATTGCCCAAGCCGGCGGACGGCGGCAACGTGTTGCGCCCGAAGACGGTGGCCAAGCTGTCGCTGCGGCTGCCGCCGACCGTCGACGCCAACCACGCCGCGCGCCGCATGAAGGAGACGCTGGAGTCCGACGCGCCGTATGGCGCGCGGGTGACGTTCGAGGTGGAGTCTCCGGGCACGGGCTGGGACGCGCCGCCGACGGAGCGCTGGCTGCTCGACGCCATGCAGCAGGCGTCGCAGGCGTACTTCGGCACGCCGGCGATGTTCAACGGGCTCGGCGGCTCGATCCCCTTCATGGCCATGCTCGGCGAGCGGTATCCGCGGGCGCAGTTCATGATCACGGGCGTGATGGGGCCCGGCTCGAACGCGCACGGACCCAATGAGTTCGTCCATCTGCCGACGGGCGTCCGCGTGACCGCGTGCGTCGCCCACGTGCTGGCCGCGCACGCGCGGCGCTGATCAGGCGGAGCGCCGGTCCTCCACGCGGAGGCGGTTGAAGACGTCGCGCACGCCGGGCACGGCGGCGGCGACGTCCTCGGCCAGCCGCCGCGCGCGCCGGTCGCTCACACGGCCCTCGAGCGTCACGTCCGCATCGTGCACGCGCACGTCGATCTCCCGCGCGTCCACGCGGGCATCGCTCGACAGCCACTCGCACACATCCTCCAGGATGCGCTGATCCGGGCGGCGATAGTCGCGCGGGCCGCGGCCGACGTGCGGACCGGGGCCGAGCGCGATGTCGCCGCCGCCAGGTGCGGGGCCGATCTGGTAGCCGAGGTCGCGGCCGGGACGTCGCGTGCGCCGCTCGCGCTCCCGCGCCCGGTACCGCTCATTGCCGTAGTAGCGCCGCTCGACAGGTTCCACGTGTCCGGCTCGCAATGCAGCCGGGGTGCCACCGAACGAGGTGGCGCTTGCATTGCAGCCGATTCGGGCGCATGGCTGTAAGCATGGCCACCGAACCGCGGCTGCTCGCCCTCGACGACGTCGCCATCCAGCTCCGGATCGACAGCGTGCGCGCCACCACCGCCGCCGGCAGTGGGCACCCGACATCGTGCGCTTCCGCCGCCGACCTGACGGCGGCCGTCTTCTTCGACGTCATGCGCATCGATCCCGACTATCCGCGCGATCCCGTCTCCGATCGGTTCGTGCTGAGCAAGGGCCACGCGGCGCCGCTGCTCTACGCCGCCTGGGCCGCCGTGGGCGTGGTGGATCGCCACGACCTGTCGCAGCTGCGGCAGATCGACAGCGACCTGGAGGGCCATCCGACCCCCCGGCTGCCGTTCGTCGACGTGGCGACCGGCTCGCTGGGCCAGGGTCTCGGCGTCGGTCTCGGCCTCGCAATCGGCGCGCGCCTCGCCGGCACCGACGCGCGGACGTTCGTGCTCATGGGCGACGGGGAGATCGCCGAGGGCTCGGTGTGGGAGGCGGTGCAGCTGGCCGCGCACGCCAAGGTCGACAACCTCGTCGGGATCGTCGACGTCAACGGCCTCGGCCAGTCGGGACCGACCATGCTCGATCACGACATGCGCGCCTATCAGCGGCGCTTCGCGGGCTTCGGCTGGCGCACGCTCGTCATCGACGGCCACGACATGGCGCAGATCACGATCGCGCTCCGGCGCGCCACGCGCGGCCGCGGAGCGCCGAGCGTGGTCCTGGCGCGCACGGTGAAGGGCAAGGGACTGCCCGGCGTGGAAGGGCTTCCGGGGTGGCACGGCAAGGCGCTCCCGGCGGACGCGGCCGAAAAGGTCATCGCCGAGCTCGAGCAGCGACGTCATGGCCTGCCGGCGCCGCCGGTGCGCCGGCCGCGCCGTCGGCCGTTGCCGAAGCCCGCCGTCAAGCCGCTCGGCGGCAGCCCGCCCACCGGCGAGCTGGCGACGCGCGAAGCCTATGGGCAGGCGCTCGTGCGGCTCGGTGAAGCGGACCCGCGCGTGGTGGCCCTCGACGGCGACGTGAAGAACTCGACGTTCGCCGAGCGCTTCACGGAGCGCTTCCCCGAGCGCTTCGTCGAGTCGTTCATCGCCGAGCAGAACATGGTCAGCATGGCGGCGGGCCTCGCCGCCCAGGGCTTCGTGCCCTTCGCCTCGTCGTTCGCGTGCTTCCTCGAGCGCGCGGCCGACCAGATCCGCATGGCCGGCATCTCGCGCGCGAACGTGAAGCTGTGCGGCTCGCACGCCGGCGTTTCCATCGGCGAGGACGGCCCGTCGCAGATGGCGCTGGAAGATCTCGCGTTTTTCCGCGCCATCCCGGAAGCGGTGGTGCTGTATCCGGGCGACGGCGTGTCGACCGACGCCGCGGTGCAGCTCGCTGCCCAGCGCAAGGGGCTGGTCTACATCCGCACCACGCGCGGCAAGACCCCCGCTCTCTATCCCGACGACGCCGCCTTCACCGTGGGCGGGCTCAAGGTGCTGCGTCGTACCGACCACGACCGTGTGGCCATCGTGGCGGCCGGCATCACGCTGCACGAGGCGCTCGCCGCCCACGACGAGCTGGCGGCCGCGGGCATCGCGGTCCGCGTCATCGACCTCTACTGCGTCAAGCCGGTCGACGCGGCCGCGCTGCTCGAGGCGGGCCGCGCGTGCCCGCAGGGCGTGCTCACCGTGGAAGACCACTATCCCGAGGGCGGCCTCGGCGCCGCCGTGCTCGAGGCGCTCGGCGACAGCGGCGTCAGAGTCCACCGGCTCGCCGTACGCGAGATCCCGCGCAGCGGTCCGCCGAAGAAGCTCCTCGAGCGCTACGGCATCGGCCGCGCCGCCATCGTCACCAAGGTCCGCGAGCTCGCGAGTTGACGAGGCGCGGCACGGCTTTGCCGGGCCGCGACGAGCGCTAGGGGCTGTGGGGGGCCATTTCGGGCCCCCACGTCAGGCGACGGCCGCCCGCGACGCCGGCTGCTCGCCGATGAAGCGGCGGACGGCGCGAGCGACGGCGCGTGGCGCCGCGTAGTGGGCGGCGTGCGCCACCCCCGGTACCACGCCGAGGCGGCCGGCGGGCAGCGCCGACGCCACGCGCTCCGCCCAGCCGGCGCTGACCAGCGGGTCGTGCATGCCGCGCAGCACCAGCGCGGGCGCCACCACGACCGGCAGCCGCGTCTCCAGCGGATGGCCGATCGCCTCCGCCAGCGATGTCAGCACGGCGCGCGGCCCGCAGCGCAGGTAATCGAGGAGGGCGAGCGGGACCAGCGAGACCGGCTCGCGCACGGCGTCGAGCAGCACGCGCGCGATCTGCTGGCGCCGCGTGCGATAGGAGGCGTCCGTGGTGGGGCCGACGAGGACGAGGCGCTCCACCAGTCGCGGTCGGCGCGCCGCCAGCTCGACGGCGATCTGGCAGCCGTACGAGTGGGCGACGAACGTGGCCGAGCGCAGCCCCGCCGCGCGCATCCAGCCCGCCAGCGCCTCCGCCAGCTCGACGAGACCGAGCGGGCGCGAGGGCTTGTCGCTGCGGCCGAAGCCCGGAAGGTCGAGGGCGAAGACGCGGTAGAACGGCGCCAGCTCGTGCGCGAGGGCCGCCATGTACCGGCTGGAGACGCCGAGCCCGTGCACGAGCACGATCGCGGGCAGCCACGACGCCACGCGGTCCGCCACGCGCGCATGGACGGCGAGATCGCCCACCATGCGCCATTGCCGCTCGAGCGTCGCGATCGCCATCACGCGGCGCGGCGGGCGGCGCGCCACGCGAGCAGAGCGGGCACCACCAGCGCCACGCCGACCGCGGCCCGCCGCCGGCGCCGACGCGCCGGCGTCGCGCCCCAGCCGCCGCGGAGGGCGCTACCCTCCGACATCGGGGTCAGCGTCGATCCAGGCGTCGGCAACGCGGGCACGTCGCGGAAGTGGCCGCGGTCGGTCATGACGCGCGCGGCGCGCTCGTAGAGTGCCGGCGCGAGCAGATGAAGCGCATGCATCACGCGCGCGCTGCCGCCGACGAAGCGCTCCCGCCGCGGCCGACGAGTCGCGTCGACGATGGCGGCGGCGACCTGCTCGGGATCGTAGACGGGCCGCGGCGGCTTGAGCGCGCGTCCCGTGTAGTTGGCGCTGTGCTGGAAGAACGGCGTGTCGATGGCGGCCGGCATGATCGTCACCACGTCGACGCCCGTGCCGAGCAGCTCTTCGCGGAGCGTCTCGGAGAAGCCGACCACGGCGAACTTCGCGGCCACGTACGGCGTGTAGTACGGCATCGCCATCTTGCCCACCATCGACGCGACGTTGACGATGACGCCCGCGCCCTGCGCGCGGAAGTGCGCGACGGCGGCGCGTGCTCCGTGCACATAGCCGAAGAAGTCGACGTCCACGACGCGCCGGAAGACCTCGGACGGAATCGCCTCGAAGTCTCCGACGGCGCCCACGCCCGCGTTGTTGACCCAGACGTCGAGACGGCCGAACGTCTCCAGCGGCCGGCGAGCAAGCTCCCGGACGGCACGCTCGTCGGTCACGTCGGTCGGCACGGCGACCGCGGCGGCTCCGATCGCGCGGCATTCATCGACCAGGATGTCGAGCGGCTCCCGCCGCCGCGCGGCGACCACGACGGCCGCGCCCTCGCGCGCGAACGCCAGGGCCGTCGCCCGGCCGATGCCGCTGGATGCGCCGGTCACCACGACCACGGAATCGGCGAGCGGAGCGCGCATGGGTCACCTCCCGGAGTCGATGGCAGCAAGCGTGCTGCCAGCCACTCGCTTGCGGCGCCTGCGGCGGCTGTCTATGCTGCCGTCGATGCCCGGCAGACCCGCATCGGCGTCCACCCTCGTGCTGCTCGTGCGGCACGCCGTCACGCCGACGACGGGCAAGGTGCTGCCGGGCCGCGCCCGCGGGCTGCACCTCTCCGAGGAAGGCCGGCGCCAGGCCGAGGCCGCGGCCAGGCGGCTGGCCGCGCTGCCGCGGATCGCCGCCGTCTACTCCTCGCCGCTCGAGCGCGCCCGGGAGACGGCCGCCGCCATCGGCCGGGCGCGCGGCCTCGCCATCCGCATCGAGCGCGGCCTGCTGGAGCTGGATATCGGGGCGTGGACGGGCGCGGCCATCAAGCGTGTCGCGCGCCGGCCCGAGTGGGCGGTGGTGCAGCGCCACCCGGCGGGCTTTCGGTTTCCCGGCGGCGAGTCATTCGTGGAGCTGCAGAGCCGCGTGGACGCCGCCGTGCGGCGGCTGGTGGCGCGCCACCGCGGCCGCACGATCGTGGTCGTCTCGCACGCCGACCCGATCCGCGTGCTGCTGGCGCACGTCCTCGGCGTGCCGCTCGATCTCTTCCAGCGCATCACCATCGCGCCGGCGTCCATCTCCGCCGTCGCGTTCCGCCCGGACGGCGTCACCGTGCTCACCGTGAACTCCGTGGATGATTCATCGTGGGGGGGCCCGAAATGGCCCGCCACGCCCCCCAGGCGCCGGCGCTCATGAGCCGATCGTTCGAGCTTCCGGCGCCCGAGCACTTCACCTGCGGCACCGTCGGACCGCCGGGCGAGCGCGTGTTCTACATCCAGGCGCGGCAGGGCCGGCGCCTCGTCACCCTCAAGAGCGAGAAGGAGCAGGTTCGCGCGCTCGGCGAGTATCTCGCCGAGCTGCTCGACAAGCTGCCGGCTGGCACCGACGTGAAGCCCCCGGAGGCGGCGCTTTTCGAGCCGATCGAGCCGGCCTGGCCCATCGCCTCCATCGGCCTCGGATACGACGACGACACGCGGCGCATCGTCATCGTGGCCACCGCGGTCGCGGAAGAGGAGGGCGAAGAAGCGCCGACCGCGAGGTTTGCGGTGACGCGCGAGCAGGCGGCGGCCTTCGTCACGCGCGCGCAGACGTTGATGAAAGGCGGGCGCGCGATCTGCCCGATGTGCAGCCAGCCGAAAGACCCGAGCGGTCACGTGTGCCCGCGGAGCAACGGTCACGTCGTCCACTGACGTCCGGGCACTGCTGACCCGGGGTGAGATCACGCTGAAAGGTCGGCTGCCGCGGTCGAGCAACGCCACCTTCCTGGTGGAGGTGGTGCTCGGAGAGGCGCGGGCGCTGGCCGTCTACAAGCCGGCGCGGGGCGAGCGGCCGCTCTGGGACTTTCCACCGGGTCTCTTCAAGCGCGAGCTGGCCGCCTATCACCTCTCCCAGGCGCTCGGCTGGGATCTGGTGCCGCTCACCATCCGCCGCGAGGGACCGTATGGCGACGGCTCGCTGCAGGCGTTCGTGCACGCCGACTTCAGCCAGCACTACTTCACGCTTTACGAGGACGCCACGCACCACGCCCGCCTGCGCCGGCTCTGCGCCTTCGACATCGTCGCCAACAACGCCGACCGCAAGAGCGGGCACTGCCTGCTCGGTCCCGACCGCGTCATCTACGCCATCGACAACGGCCTGTGCTTCAACGTCGAGCCGAAGCTGCGCACGGTGATCTGGGAGTTCGCGGAGGAGCGGCTGCCCGACGACGTCGTGAGCGGCGTCACCAGGCTGGCGCGCCAGGGCTTGCCGAAGGCGCTGGCAGCGCTACTCGAGCCCGACGAACGGACCGCCCTGATCGCGCGCGCCCGCGCACTGCTCGGGGCCGGCCGCTTCCCCGACGGTAGCGCCGCGCATGGCTACCCCTGGCCAGTTGTCTAGGGAATGTCGACCCCCCACCTTCTAGTCTAGCCGCCGCCGCGCAGCCGCGGATCGAGGAGGTCGCGCAGCGCATCGCCGAGCATGTTGAAGCCGAAGACGGCGAGCGACAGCGCCACCGCCGGCCACACCGCCAGCCACGGCGCCTGGTACATGTGATCGAGCCCCGCGAGCGACAGCATGCCGCCCCACGTCGGGTACGGCGGCGGCACCCCGAGGCCGAGGAAGGACAGGCTCGCCTCGGTCAGGATCACGGTGGAGAGCCCCGTGGTGGCGACCACGATCACGGTCGGCAGGACGTTGGGCAAGATGTGAGCGAGCGTGACGCGCGTGTGGCCGGCCCCGAGGGCCCGCGTGCCCTCGATGTACGTGTGCTCCTTGATCGACAGGACCACGCCGCGGATCACGCGCGAGTCGCGGATGCCGGCCGCCACGCCGAGGACGACCGTGATGTTGAGCACGCTCGGGCCGAGCAGCGACATGATCGACATGAGCAGCAGCAGGCCGGGAAACGCCATCCACGCGTCGACGGCGCGCTGGAGCAGCAGATCGAGCCGCCCGCCGAAGTAGGCGGAGAAGATGCCGATGGCCGTGGCCAGCACGCTGGCGAGCGCGACGGCGCCAAAGCCCACGTAGAGCGAGATACGGGCCCCATAGAGCAGCCGCGTGAGCATGTCGCGCCCGAGCTGATCGGTGCCGAGCCAGTGCGCGGCATTGGTCGCGATGAAGCGCTCGCGCAGGTTCGTCTCGGCGAAGCCGTAGGGCGTGAGCACGTCGGCCAGCAGCGCCGCTCCCAGCATGACGGCGACGATGACGCCGCCGAGCGTCCCGAGCGGCTTCCGGCGCAGCATCTGGATCCAGACGTCCGCGTACCACGCGCGCGCGGGCGGGCGAGCGCCGACGAGCGGCGCCGCCTGGACGGCGCCGCTCAATGCCTGCGGCGCGCCGGCCAGGTCAGCGGTAGCGGATGCGCGGGTCCAGATACGCATAGGAGAGATCGATGACCAGGTTCAGGCCGACCACCATGGCCGCGATGATGAGGTTCACCGACTGCACGACCGGATAGTCCAGACGCATGAGCGCCTCGAAGAAGAACAGGCCGACACCCGGCAGTCGGAAGATCGACTCCACGATGACCGAGCCGCCGATGTAGAGGGGCATCTGGAGGCCCACCAGGCTCACGACGGGGATGAGCGCGTTCTTCAGCGCGTGACGGAGGACGATGACGCGCTCGGCGAGTCCCTTGGACCACGCGGTGCGGATGTAGTCCTGCCGGAGGATGTCCAGCAGCGACGAGCGCATGATGCGCATGATGGGCCCGGCGCGGGTGACCCCGAACACGAGGGCGGGGACGCTGACGATCTTGAGATTCTCCAGCGGGTCGACGCTGAACGGCACGTAGCTCCACACCGGTGTCCACTTGAAGTAGATGGACGGCAGCACCACCACGAGCACGGCGAGCCCGAAGTACGGCACCGACAGCGCCAGGATGGCCAGGATGCGGCCGACGTAGTCCGCGGCCGAGTCCTGACGGGCGGCGGAGACGATGCCGACCACCACGCCGATCACCACCGAGACGAGGATGGTCAGCAGGGCCAGCTCCAGCGTGACCGGAAAGCGTCGGGCGAACTCGTCCCAGATCGGCTGCCGCGTCCAGTACGAGACGCCGAAATCGCCCCGCGTCAGGATCCCGCCGATCCAGGCGAGGTACTGGACGTGCACGGGGCGGTCGAGCCCGAGCTCGTGGCGCAGCGCCGCCAGCGTCGGCGCGTACGCGTGGCCCTCCACCATGCGGGTGGCCACGTCGCCGGGCATGAGCCGCATCATCGCGAAGACGATGAGGCTCACCAGCACCAGCGTCGGCAGCGCCAGCGCGACGCGGCGCAGAACGTACTGTTTCATGTCTTGATCAAATGGGGGCTCCGGGCGCCCCCCACGCCCCCCCGACGCTCGGGACGCCCCGGCGGAGCCGTGGCGCCCCTCGAGAACCCGCTCATTTCTCGATCCACGTGAAGAGCAGGCGCAGGCCCATGCCGAAGCCGTCGTGATGCTTGAAGCCCTTCACGTGCGGCGCGTGCGAGATGTGCTGCGGCGTGCCGGGCAGATAGACGTAGTAGGCCTTGTCGGCCAGGTGGCGCTGGATGGCGAGCACGATCTCGCGCCGCTTGCCGGGATCCATCTCGCGCCGCTGCGCCAGCAGCAGCTTGTTGAGCTCGGCGTCGGCCACGTGGCTGCGGTTGTTCGGCTGCTCGGGATAGAACGCGCCGAAGAGGAAGTCGTCGGGATCGGTGAACGGCGTGATCGGACCCATGGCCATCTTCTCGTACTTGCCGAGATAGGTCGTGGAGATGTACTTGCCGTACTCCTCCGGCTTCATCTCGACGGTGACGCCGATCTTCGCGAGATTGTCGGCGGCGAGGTCGTAGTACGACCGCCAGGGGGTGGCGTAGCCGGGCCAGTGGAACATCGGCGTGGTGAACCCGCGCGGGTGGCCGGCCTCCGCCAGCAGTCGCCGGCCCTCGGCCGGATCGTAGCCCTCGAGGTACTTCGCCGACGTCTCGAGCCGCCAGTCCTTCATCGCGCACGGTATCGGCCCCGACACGACGCAGCCTTCGCCCATGAGCAGGGTGTCGTTCCAGCCTTTGCGGTCGATGGCCAGGGAGACGGCGCGGCGCACGCGGACGTCGTTGAACGGCGGCTGGTCCGTGCGCATGTAGATCATGCCCTGCGCGGTGACGAGGGTGGGCGTGACGACCATCTCGGGATTCGTCTGCTTGAGCGATCGTCCCTCCTCGGGCGCCAGGTATCCCCACATGTGGGGCAGGTCCACCTTGCCCGCGCGCAGGAGCGACAGGCGCGCCGCCGCATCGGGCGTGATCTCGACGACGACGCCGTCGAGGTACGGGAGCCCGGGCAGGAAGTAATCGGGATTGCGGTCGAAGACGACCTTGACGCCCTTTTCGTACGAGCGCAGCACGAACGGGCCGGTGCCGATGACCGCCTCGGGACGGTTGAAGTCCTTGAACTTCTCCTCGACCTCCCGCGCGAGAATGGCCGCGTAGGTCGGGTTGGCCAGGTGATTCAGGAACGGCGCGAAGGGTTCCTTGAGCGTGACTCGCACCGTATGACGATCGACGGCGTCGATGGACTGCACGGCGTCGAATCGCGAGCGGAAGCCGGACTTCGCCATGAAGCGCTCGAGCGAGTACTTCACGTCCTCCGCGGTGACCTCCCGCCCGTTCACCGGCGGCTTGTTGTGGAACTTGACGCCCTTGCGGAGGTGGAAGACGACGACGGTCGGCGTCTTGTATTCCCAGCGCTCGGCGAGGTCGGGCACGATGGTGTGGTCGGCGGAATGCTTCTGCTCGGGCCCGTGCGCGAAGCGCACCAGCTGGCTGTAGACCATGTTGGCCCACGAGTGCGTCAGGAAGCTGACCGACAGATGCGGATCGAGGTTCGGCGCCTCGCGATCGGCGATCCGGAGGATTCCGCCCCGCTTGGGTGACTGGGCGTCGACAGGCGCAACGGCGAGGGCGAGGACGGTGAGGGCAGCAAGGAGCGGAATCGTGAGCCGACGGGCCATCGGTAACCTCCTGGGTCCTGATGGGGAGCTCCGACACGCTTGGACGGCGCCCGGTCAGAGCGGGAAAATTGCGCGAGTGTATGAACAGGCGTTGACAGCTGTCAAGGCCTGCGCCGCGAGGGGCGGATGGTATACCCTTGGGGCACCTGGAGGGAACAATGGCGGCTGAAATGTTCGATCGCACGGCGCAGGACGTCGGCAACATCGTCTTCCTGGAGCACGTGAACTTCCGCGTGCCCGACCAGCAGCTCGCCACCGCGTTCTACGTGACCGGCCTCGGCTTCACCCGGGACCCGTACCTGATGGTGGGTCTCGACAACATGTGGATCAACCTCGGCCGGTCCCAGTTCCACCTGCCGACGGGGACGCCCAACGTCTCGCGCGGGCGCGTGGGTTGCGTGGTCCCCGACTTCGACGCCCTCGAGGGGCGGCTGCGCGACGCGGAGAAGTGGCTCGGCGGTACTGCGTACAGCTACCGCGTCGAGGGCACGCACGCGGACGTCGTGTGTCCGTGGGGCAACCGCATCCGCGTCCACCGCGCCGGGCAGCAGTTCGGCTTCATGACGCTCGGAATGCCGTACGTCGAGTTCCCGGTGCCCGAAGGCAACGCCGACGGCATCGCGCGGTTCTACGTCGAGATCATCGGCGCGCCCTCGCGCGTGGAGGATGACGGCACCGGCATGGCCGCGCACGTCCAGGTGGGGGCCGGCCAGTCGCTGATCTTCCGGGAGACGCGCGAGGCGATCCGGCCGTACGACGGCTACCACATCGCCGTCTACGTCACCGACTTCGGCGGCTCGCACGCCAAGCTCAACGAGCGCGGCATCGTCAGCCAGGAGTCCAACCCGTACCAGTATCGCTTCCAGGAGATCGTGGACCCGGAGAGCGGCAAGCTCCTCTACGAGATCGAGCACGAGGTGCGCTCGTTCACGCACCCGATGTACGCGCGGCCGCTGGTCAACCGCAACCCCGCCCAGCGGCAGCCGACCTACCAGCCGGGCCAGGACGCCTTCTACCCGAGGTACTGACGGCTAGCGTTTCAGCTCGATCTCGATGAAGGCGAACTCGGTCGGATTCGGGTTCACCACGTCGTGCTCTGCGCCGGCGGCGCGGAAGTATGGCTGGCCGGTGGTGAGCTGGGCTGTCGTGTCTCCGGTCGCGCTGGTGATGGCGAGGGGGCCGGTGGTCATCGGCACCACGACATAGTCGTAGTCGTGGCGGTGCTGGCCGGTGTGCGCGCCCGGCGCGAACCGCCACTCGGTGACGCGGACGGCCTCGTTGTCGATCTTCACGGTCGGGACGGCCTTTGCCCTCGGCTCGCGCATGCGGCATGATAGCCCGCCACGAACTCTACATGGAGGTCGAAACATGGGTGACATGCTGACGCTGACGGCCGAGGACGGACACGCGCTCGCCGCCTACAAGGCCACGCCTCCCGGCACGCCGCGCGGCGCGCTCGTCGTGATCCAGGAGATCTTCGGCGTGAACCATCACATCAAGAGCGTCACCGACCGCTTCGCCAGGGAAGGCTACCTGTCGATCGCGCCGGCCCTCTTCGACCGCGTGGAGCGCGGGTTCGAGAGCGGCTACCAGCAGGCGGACATCGAGCGCGGCCGTGCCGTGCGCGGCAAGCTGTCGATCGACGACGCCGTGAAGGACGTGCGGGCGGCGGTGAAGGAGGCGGCGAAGTCCGGACTCAAGGTCGGCGTGGTCGGCTACTGCTTCGGCGGCACCATGGCGTGGCTCTCGGCCACTCGCATCGACGGCGTGTCGGCGGCCATCGCGTACTACGGGGGCGGCGTGGCCGACGCCGCGGCCGAGAAGCCGAAGTGCCCCGTCATCTTCCACTGGGGCGAGACGGACGCCTCGATCCCGAAGGAGCACTGGGAGAAGGTGAAGCAGCACCATCCGAACCTCACGCAGCACGTCTATCCGGCCGGCCACGGCTTCCACTGCGACGAGCGCGCGTCGTATCACAAGCCGAGCGCCGAGCAGGCGATGGAGCGCTCGCTCCAGTTCCTGCGCCAGCACGTGGGCTGAGCAGGATGGCGCCGGCGCGCGGCATCCTCGCCTATGGCGCGTACGTGCCGTACGCGCGGCTCGATCGGAAGTCCATCGGCGACGCCCTCGGGCCGCCGGCCGGATCGGGCACGCGAGCGGTGGCCTCGTACGACGAGGACACGACGTCCATGGGTGTGGAAGCCGCGCGCGCGGCCCTCCACGGCGCGCGCACCACGCCGGAGCTGCTGTACTTCGCGACGTCCGATCCGCCGTATCTCGACAAGACCAACGCCAACGCCATCCACGCTGCCCTCGACTTGCCGCCGTCGACGATGGCCATCGACATGGCGGGCTCGGTCCGCTCGGCGGCCGGCGCGATGCGCGCGGCGCTCGACGCGCGCGTTCCCGCCCTCGCCGTGCTGTCGGACATCCGCAGCGGCCTGCCGGGCGGCGGCGACGAGAAGGAAGGGGGCGACGCCGCGGTGGCGTTCCTGTTCGGCGAGGGCGACGTGCTGGCCGAGCCGCTCGGCCACGCGTCGCTGACCGCGGAATTCCTCGATCGCTGGCGGGTGCCCGGCGAGTCGTATTCCCGGCAATGGGAGGAGCGCTTCGGCGAGTTCGCGTACGTGCCGCTCGGCGAGAGCGCGCTGGTGGAGGCGCTCAAGCACGCCGGCCTTACCGCGCAGACGGTCGACCATCTCATCGTGGCGGGGCCGCACGGCCGGTCGAACAAGCGCGTGACCGTTTCCGCCGGTGCGCGCAAAGAGGCGATCGTCGACGATCGCACGGCGGTCATCGGCAACGCCGGCGCCGCCCACGCGGGAGTGCTGCTCGCCGACGTGCTCGACCGCGCACAGGCCGATCAGGTCGTCGCCGTGGTCTCGCTGGCCGACGGCGCCGACGTGACGATCTGGCGGACGACGGCGGCGCTTGGCCGGCGAGGCCCGCGCACGACGGTGGCGGCGCAGCTCACCAGCCCCGGCCGCGTGTCGTACGCGACGTTCCTCACCTGGCGCGGCGTCATCCGCCGCGAGCCGCCGCGGCGGCCCGATCCGCAGCCGCCCGAGGCGCCCGCGGCGTTCCGCTCCGAGGCGTGGAAGTACGCGTTCACGGGCAGCCGCTGTCAGGCGTGCGGCGCGCGCCATCTACCGCCGCAGCGCGTGTGCGTGAAGTGCCACGCGGTCGACCGCATGGCGCCCGAGCGGCTCGCCGACGTGCCCGCCCGGATCGCGACGTTCACCGTCGACCGGCTGGCGTTCTCGCCATCGCCGCCGGTGGTGGTGGCGGTGATCGACTTCGACGGCGGCGGACGATTCCAGTGCGAGATGACCGACGTCGACCCGAAGGCGGTGAAGATCGGAGACCGGGTTGCGATGACGTTCCGCCGGCTCATCACCGCCGGCGGCGTTCACAACTACTTCTGGAAGGCGCGACCGAGCAGTGACTGATCCAGGCGACCGGAGTGTGGCCACGAAGACGAAGACCCTGTGGCTGGTGCTGTCCAACTTCGGGTTCGGCCTGGGCTTCGGCGTGCGCAAGGACGCCGGCGTCTCGAACGTCGCCGGATCGGTCGGCGAGTACAATTGGGGCGGAGCGGGCGGCACGTACTTCCGGGCCGATCCCAAGGAGAACATGTTCGTCGTCTACATGATGCAGGCGCCGAGCAAGCGGACGTACATCCGGCCGATCTCGAACAACATGATCTACAGCGCCGTGACGACATCGGCGGCGAAGTGACCGGGGGAGACGAGCGATGGCGAGCAACGGAATCCGGGACCGCGTGGCGATCGTGGGTATGGGCTGCACCTCGTTCGGCGAGCGCTGGGACAAGGGCGTCAACGACCTGCTGGTGGACGCCTCCAAGGACGCGCTGGCGTCGGCCGGCGTCGAGCTGAGGGACGTCGACGCGTTCTGGCTCGGCACGCTCTTCTCGGGCCAGAGCGGGCTGACGCTGTCGCGGCCGCTCAAGATCGATTACAAGCCGGTGAGCCGGCTCGAGAACTACTGCGCGACGGGCTCCGAGGCGTTTCGCAACGCCTGCTACGCCGTCGCCTCCGGCGCCTATGACATCGCCATGGCCATCGGCGTCGAGAAGCTGAAGGACTCCGGGTTCTCCGGTCTCCCGTCGACCCGCAGCGTCGGGGACGGCACGGCGGCCGGGCTCACGGCGCCGGCGATGTTCAGCCTGCTCGCGCCGGCCTACGCCAAGAAATACGGCGTCGAGGACGGCGTGCTGAAGGACGCCATGACGCGCATCGCGTGGAAGAACCACAAGAACGGCGCCCTCAATTCGCGCGCGCAGTTCCGGAAGGAAGTGTCGAAAGAGACCATCGCGTGCTCGCCGCTGGTGGCGGGACCGCTGGGGATCTTCGACTGCTCGGGCGTGTCCGATGGCTCGGCGGCCGCGGTCATCGTCCGCGCCGAGGACGCGCACCGCTACACCGACAAGCCGCTCTACGTCAAGGCGCTGTCGTTCATCGCCGGCCCGGCGGCCGGCCCGATCGATCCCGACTACGACTACACGACGTTTCCGGAGGTCGTCGCCTCCGCCGCCGACGCCTACGCGCAGGCCGGCATCAAGGAGCCGCGCCAGGAGCTGGCGATGGCCGAGGTTCACGACTGCTTCACGCCGACCGAGCTCGTGCTGATGGAGGACCTCGGGTTCGCCTCCCGGGGCACTGCGTGGAAGGAAGTCCTCGCCGGCACCTTCGACCTCGACGGCGAGCTGGCCGTGAACCCCGACGGCGGCCTGAAGTCGTTCGGCCACCCGATCGGCGCCTCCGGCCTCCGCATGCTGTTCGAGTGCTGGCTGCAATTGCGCGGGGAGGCCGGCCCGCGGCAGATCGCGAGCGTCGGCCGCGGACGGAAGCTGGCGCTCACCCACAACCTGGGTGGGGCGCCCGGTGAGTGCGTGTCGTTCGTGAGCGTGGTCGGCTCGGAGAGGAGCTAGCATGCCCCGCATCGTCTTCGCCCCCAGGCTGCCGAAAGCGCTCGTGGACGTCATGACGGAGATGAAGCCGGCCGGCTTCGATCTCGTCGTCACGGATCCGAGGGGCCCGGAGTTCGACGCGGCGTGCAAGGACGCCGAGTACTTCATGGGCTTCGCCCGCAACCCGCTGGGCCCCGATTTCTACGCGAACGCAAAGGGGATGAAGCTGGTGCAGCTGATCAGCGCCGGCTACAACACGGTCGATCTCCAGGCGGCGCGCCGGGCCGGCGTGCCGGTGGCCAACAACGGCGGCGCCAACTCGGTGGCCGTGGCCGAGCACGCGGTGATGCTGATCCTGGCCACGCTGAAGAAGCTGCACTGGCAGCACAACAACGTGTGCGCCGGCAAGTGGCGCGTTGGTGACTTCTCCGAGACGCGCCTCTACGAGCTGGAGGGCAAGACGGTCGGGATCGTCGGCCTCGGCAACATCGGCAAGAAGACGGCCCGGCGCCTGCGCGGCTTCGAGTGCAAGCTCGTCTACTACGACATCGTGCGCCTCCCCGAGCACGAGGAGGACGCGCTCGGCGTGAAGTACGTGCTGTTCGACGAGCTGCTGAAGATCTCCGACGTGGTCACGCTGCACACGCCGCTCACCGCGCTCACCGAGAACATGATGAGCGAGGCGCAGTTCGACCTCATGAAGCCGACGGCCATCCTGGTCAACACCTGCCGCGGGCCCGTGGTGGACGAGCGCGCGCTCCACAAGGCGCTCATCACCAGGCGCATCGCCGGCGCCGGCCTCGACGTGATGGTCGACGAGCCGCCGTCCAAGGACAACCCGCTGCTGAACGTCGATACGTGCACGATCACGCCGCACATGGCGGGCCCGACGTGGGACAACTGGCCGAAGACGTTCCGCAACGCCTTCGACAACATCCTGCGCGTGCACGCCGGCCGCCCGCCGCTCTGGGTGGTCCCCGAGCTGCGGGACCTCGTCAAGTAACGGCCGCGCGCTCGTCGCTGGACGACGCGATCGAGGCCTACGGCGTTATTACCCTCCGTAGACCGGGCCCGCGCCCACGAGCGTGCGGGCCAGCTCCACCTCGCCGAAGTGCGTGAAGCCGTGGGTCACGCCGACGAAGGCGAGCACGCGGATCAGCGGCATGTCGCCCACGAACTTCATCGGCACGATGCGCTCGAGATCGGCCGGCTTCAGCGTCGGGAGGAACTCGTCGGTGCTCGCCCAGACGTTCTTCATGTAGTCGGCGAACACGCCGACGTCGCCGATTCGCAGGGCCTGCGCCTCCCCGGTGCTCATGCCGGTCCCCTGCGCCGCCGGATGCAGCGCCTGGAGCCCGAGCTTGCCCGCGTAGCCGCCCTCGACCCACACGGTCGGGCGCCGGTTCTGCAGCACGAAGCGCACGACGTTGTCCTCCGTCCGAGCGTAGTGCCAGAGGTTCCAGGCGATCGTGTTGGCCTTGGGATGTCCGGCCGGGACCGTGTGGAGCTGCGCGGGGGTCAGGCCGGCGAAGCTCTTGTCGAGCGCCTCGTGCAGCCGCCTGAGGTCGATGGTGATCGATTCGAGCAGGGTCATGGCGCCTCCTTGCTGGGCCAAGAATCGCATAAACTCCGGCCATGACCAGGACGATCGTGGACCTGTCGATGCCGCTGGAGAACGACGTCGTGTCGGATCCGCCGGGGTACGGGCCCAGGATCGAATACCTGCGGCACAAGGACACGGCGAAGGACGTGGCGCAGTTCTTCCCGGGATTGAAGGAAGAGCAGCTGCCGGACGGGGAAGGATGGGCCATCGAGTGGATCCGGCTCATGACCCACAACGGCACGCATCTCGACGCGCCCTATCACTTCGCGTCCACGATGAGCAAGGGTGAGCGCGCCATCGCCATCGACGAGGTCCCGCTCGAGTGGTGCTTTCAGCCCGGGGTGAAGCTCGACTTCCGGAATCTACCCGACGGGTACGTCGTCACGGCCAAGGACGTGGAGCGGGAGCTCGCGCGTATCGGCCACACGCTGCGCCCGCTCGAGATCGTCGTCGTCAACACGCGCGCCGGCGCCGCCTATGGCAAGCCAGACTACGTCGCCGCCGGCGCCGGCATGGGGCGGGAGGCGACGCTCTACTTGCTGGAGCGCGGCGTCCGCGTCACCGGAACTGACGCCTGGTCCTGGGACGCGCCGTTCGTTCACACCAGGGCCAGGTTCGAGGCGAGCGGCGACGCCTCGTTGATCTGGGAGGGCCACAAGGCCGGGCGCGACATCGGCTACTGCCACCTCGAAAAGCTGCACAACCTCGAGGCGCTGCCGCCCGACGGCTTCACGATCGCCTGCTTCCCCGTCAAGATCCGCGGCGCCTCCGCCGGCTGGACCCGCGCCGTGGCCCTCGTCGACCGCTAGAAAGGAGCAGCAAGCGTCCACAGCGCAAGATGCGATCGGTATCAGATAAGCGAGCGGAGCCCGAACCGGCCACCGCGGGCGGTGCGACCGAGATCACGTAATGTTGAGCGGAGCCGGAGACCATCTCTCTCAGGCCACCCACGGAAGAAGCGGACACGGCGCTCCGATACAGAGGCCACCATGCTCTTCATGTGCATCGAGACGTTCAAGAACCAGGATGCGAAGGCGGTGTACCGGCGGTTTCGCGACACCGGCCGGCAGATGCCTGACGGCCTCGGCTTCGTCGGCTCGTGGGTGACGGCCGACCTCGATCGCTGCTTCCAGCTGATGGAGTGTGACGACGTCACGCTGCTGCAGCAGTGGATCGTGCGATGGTCGGATCTCATCCACTTCGAGATCCTGCCCGTCGTGCCCGGCAAAGACGTGGCCGGCGCGCTCGCCTCGCAACTCTAGCTGCCGGGATCGGCACGCCGCCGCGATACGATCGAGCGGATGCGCTTGATCGTCCGGCTCGTGGAGATCGGGCGTGCCTGTCCCGACCGGACGGCGGTCGTCGTCCTCGCGCTGCTGCCGTTCCTGCTCTTCGCGCCCGCGCTGCTGCCGGGCCGCGCGCTGACGCCGGTCGACCAGCTCTTTCTCGTCGCGCCCTGGACGGCGGGCGCGCCGGCGGCGCCGCAGGCGAACCCCGCGCTGGCCGACGTCTCTCAGGTCTTCCACCCGTGGACGCTCTACGGCGCGCGCGAGATCCGCGCGGGCCGCCTGCCGCTCTGGAACCCCTACGCGTACGCGGGCGTGCCGTTCCTGTCCAATCCGCAGACGGCGGTCTTCTTTCCGCTCACGTGGCTGAGCTGGGCGCTGCCGCCGACCCTCGCGCTGACGCTGCCGCAAGTACTGAAGCTGGCCGTGGCGGGGCCGGCGATGTACTGGTTCCTCCGGATGCTGGCGGTCTCGCCGCTCGCCGCCTTCGTCGGCGGCGCGGGATTCATGCTGTCGACGACGCTCATCGCCTGGCTGCCGTGGACGTACTCGACCACGATGGTCTTCCTGCCGATCCTCTTCGGTCTGGTCGAGCGGCTCGCGCAGCGTGTGGACCGCCGCGGCGTGGCGCTGCTCGCCCTCACGCTGGGCGCCGACGTGCTTGCCGGCTATCCGCCGTCGGCCTTCCATGGCCTGCTCGCCACCGCCGCGTGGGCGCTCGTGCGCGCGCCGTGGCACACCGGGCCGATCCGCTACTTCGCCGGGCTCGGCGTGGCGGCCCTCCTCGGCGCCGGGCTCACCGCCGTGCAGATGCTGCCGGCGTTCGACTACATGCGGGAGAGCGCCGTCTATTTCTATCGCAGCCAGTGGACGCCCCCGCTGGCCGCCGGCGCCCGCTCGGCGCTCACGGCCCTCATGCCGTACTTCTTCGGCGCCGGCCCCCAGACCTGGTCGGGCTGGCAGTTCGGGATCATGTCGACGCACGTCGGCATCGTGCTGCTGCTGGCCCTGCCGCTCGCGCTGCTCGCGTGGCGGCGCTCACCGACGATGCCGCTCGCCGTCATGGCCGCCAGCGTGGCGGCCGTCCACTACGGCGCCCCCGGCATCGACGCCTTCGCCGACGCCCCCGGCATGGCGCTCGTGAACAAGCTACGGCTCATGCCGCTGCTCGTGTTCCCCGTGTGCGCCCTCGGCGCTCTCGGACTCGACGTCGCGGCCAACCGCCGCGCCGAAGCGCTGTCGCGGGCGACGCCGGCCGTGCGCGCGTGGTTCGTGGCCCTCGTTCTCATCGGTCTCGGCGCGGTCGCGCTGGTGATCGGCGACCCGATCGTGGCGGAGATGCGCCCCTCGCTGCCGGCGCAGTTCCTGCTTTTCCTCGGGCTCGTCACCGCGGCCGCCATCCTTCTGATGCGCTGGCTCGCCGACGGCCGCGCGGGCTGGGGCGTCGCGCTGGCCGCCGTGCAGGTGGTGTCGCTGGCGCCGGTGGCCGCCACGTACCTGCCGGTGCGCGACGCCCGCTGGCTCTATCCGACGCCGCCGGCGCTCACGTGGCTGCAGCAGCGGGCGGGTGGTGCCCGGACCGTCATGGCCGATCACGTGGGATTCCTCTACGGGATCAGGCAGGCGAGCGGTTACGACGGGCTCACGCCGCGGCGGATCGAGCAGATCGCCGGCCCCCTCGGCAGCGGCAACGCCGGGCTCGCCGGATTCCACGAGAACGTGGCCGCGCTTCACGGCAGCGAGCCGCTGGCGCCGCTGAGCGTGCTCTTCTCGCCGGTCCGGGATCTCGTGGGCATACGCTGGATCGTGCTGGGCCCCCACGCGGAGCCGCCGGGGCCGGGGCTCCGGCTCGCGTACGACGGTCGCGACGCCCGGATCTTCGAGAACCGCGCCGCGTTGCCGCGCGCCTTCGTCGCCCGCCGCGCCCGCTGCGTCGAGGACCGCGCCGCGCTGGCGCTCTTGCGGTCGCGCGCCGTCGACGTCTCGACCGAGGTCTTGCTCGCCGACTGCCACGTGCCGTTCGCTGCGGCCGGCGCGCCGGCATCGCAGACGCACGCGCGCATCGAGGTCGACGAGGCCGACCGCGTGGTGATCGCCGCCTCGACCGATGCGCCCGCGTGGCTGGTGCTGACCGATACGTGGTTCCCCGGCTGGAGCGCGCGGCGCGATGGCGCCGAGGTCCCGATCCTCCGCGCCAACCACGCCTTCCGGGCGGTCGCCCTGCCGGCGGGGCCGCACCGCGTGGAATTCACGTTCCGTCCCCGCGGGCTCGTTACCGGGGCCGGGATGACGCTCGCCACCCTGAGCCTGATCGTCGTGCTGCTGGTCTGGCACCCGCGCGTCACGGTCGCAATCGTGCTCGCCATCGTAGCCGGCGCCTCCGGCGCCGAGGCGGCACTGCCGGCCGGGCCGTTCGAGCTGTCCGTCGCGCCGGACTCCGTCGTCTCGGGGAGCGACGTGGCGGTGACGCTGCGGACGCGCGCGCACGCCACCGGGCGGTGGGATCACTACGTCGTGTGGCTGTACACCGATCGCGCGGCGTTCCTCGGCCCCGACGGACAGTGGCGGCCGCGGCCGGTGCCGTTCCGCGCTCGCGCGGCGGCCGGGGAGTCGGCGACGGTGACGTGGAAGAACGCCGGCCCGGGTGGCGAGGCCACGCTCGCCCTGGTCACCGTGGAGCCGGGCGGCGATCCGCTCGAGCGTCTCGACTGGCGGTTCCGCCCCCGCCTCGCCACCGTCCGCATCGCCCCTCCGCCGGCTCCGAGAGCTCTGCCTCACGCCACGCTGCTGGCGCTCGGCCTCTGCGCCGCCGCCGCCGTCGCGATCGTCCTCCGCTGGCCTAAGGACGTGGGACGCCCCGCCATGCCCCCCACACTCCCCGACGCTCGTCGCGCCCCGGCAAAGCCGCGGCTCGCCTCGATCGTGCGAGCGGCTCTTAGCTCGCCCACGCGTCCCAGAGCCGCCGAGCGAACGCGGCCGACGTCTCGACGTCCTCGTCCAGCAGATAACCGTCCTTGACGAGCGCGCGGGCCGCGTCGCGAACGCGCGCCAGGTAGTCGTCGCGCGACGTGTAGCGCTCGGCGATGGACGCGCGCGGATCGCCGGCGGCCTCGCGGGCCGCGCGCGTCTTCGGGAACGGCAGCGTCGCGCCCGCGAAGACGAGCAGCTGCTCGACGCCGCCGATGTCGGCATGGCGGAGGTTCCAGCCGGTGTGGGTGGCGAGCGGCACCGCCAGCTCCGGCAGGATGACGCCGGCCACCTCGTTGCCGTCGTCGTTCACCGCGGACACGCGGCTGCCGTACGGCGCGCCCACGCGGGGCGGCGTCAGCGTGACCCGTCGCATCTCGGCATCCGCGCCGAAATCGACCCGGCGCGGCCGCGCGTGACGTCGCGGATAGCGCGCGCCAGGGATCGCATCGAACACCTTCGTCAGCGTCGACGGCTCGACGGCGGTGCCGTCGACGAGGCGCGGATGCCGGCTGGGCGGCGGCGCCACGCCCTCGGTGACCCAGCGATCGAGGCTCACCAGGCAGGCGCGGAGCAGACGGCCGTAGTGCATCACCCCCCGCAGATGCTGCGAGCGCTCCAGCCAGCCATGAGGATCGGCGGCGGCGGCCTGCGTGTCGGCGGGCGGCCACGCGCCGAGACCGTGCTCGGTGCCCGCGAAGTGATAGACGCGGACGTTCGGGCCGTGCTCGACGTCGCGCTGGCCGTCGGGATCGCTGTGCACGAGCGAGGCGTCGCCGCGATGGTACTCGGCGGAAGTGTTCGTGTAGAAGACCTTCGCGCGCCCGGGCGGCTCCACCTGGAACGGCTCCAGGTGGCACATCGCCCACGGCCGGTCCTTCGAGTTCTGGCCGAACCGCTGGTTGAACTCGCCGCGCATCCCGCCGGCGACGTTGGCGAGGATGCCGTCGAATGCCTCACGGCCGCCCTCGTCGACGTTGAGGCCGTAGTGCAGCAGCGTCCGCAGCAGCCGGCCCGTCTGCGAGCGGCCGTAAGCGTACGCCCACGGGAGCGCACCCGGCGCCGGGTGGCCCACCGCCGCGTCGCCGTGCTTGAGCCACGCCGCACAGTCGCGCAGCGCCGCGATCCCCAGGCCCATCACCGGCGCCCCGACGGCGGTGTAGGCGACGTGATAGAGCCGTCCCCGCGCGAAGCCGCCGTCGAGCCAGACGTGGCCGGGATCCGCCACGACGCGGCCGTTCTCGACGCGTGCGAAGCGCCAGCGAGAGCGCGGGATGGTTTCCGGCTCGGCGTCCGGCATGTCACGCACGGTCAGCACGGCGTCACGCGCCTCGATGTCCGCGGCGCGGTAGGGCTGGTGGCCGCGGTCCGAGAGGAGGAAGTGCGGCACGTCCTCCGGCGCCTGGCATTGCACGTACACGCGGCCGGTGAGGGCCGCGCCGTTCTCGCGTGCCTCCACGCCGTGGAGACGGAACAGACCGGGCAGGTCCGGCAGATCGCCCTGCCAGCCGCAGGAGGCGACCACCCACCCGCGGCGCATGAGGAAGCCGTCGCCGACGTCGATCGGCGGATTCGGGTCGGAGCCCGGCCCGAACACCGGCCGGGTGGCGTGATTGAAGTTCGGCACGCTGACCGTGTTGCCGCGGTTGACGACGTCGACGAGCAGCCGCCCGTTGCACCGGGCGCGGTCGACGGGCAGCAGCAGCGAGACGTCGGCCGCGAACTCCACGAGCCCGCGCGCGTTGGTCGGCGCCAGCGTGATGTCGGTGATGCCTCGGTTGGCGGCGTTGGCGGGATCGACGGCGAAGCGGAGCCGGCCCTTCAGCTCCTCGTAGGGGCCGACGTCGCCGAACGACCTGCCGTCGGCGAGCGGCCGGCGCAGCGCGACGTCGAACGCGACGGCGGCCACGCTCAGGCCACCGACTTGAGAAACTGCAGCATCGCGGTGTTCACCTCGGCCACGCGCTCCTGCTGCGTCCAGTGGCCGCAGCCCGGCAGCACGATGGTCTGGCGCAGCTCTGGCACGAGCTGCTTCAGCGCCGGCAGCAGCTGGTCCATGCCGCGGAAGGCGAAGACGAGGTCGCGGTCGCCGGTGACGTACAGCGCCGGCACCGTGACCTTCGCGCCGGCCCAGGGTCCCAGCAGCTCCCAGTTGCGATCGATGTTGCGGTACCAGTTCAGGCCGCCGCGGAAGCCGGTCCGCTTGAACTCCCCGGCGTAGAAGTCGAGGTCCGCTTCCGTCAGCCACGCGGGCAGCGCCGGCGGCGCCGGGCGGCGGCCCAGGAACCCGCCGCTCCGTGGGACCATCCCCACCCCGCCCGCGCCCGGCGCCAGCGGCGCGCTCCGCGCGTCGCCCGAGCCGCCGTAGAGCACGCGCCGGACCGTGTCGTACGGATCGCGCTCGAGCTCGGCCTCGGCCACGCCGGGTGTCTGGAAGTAGAGCTGATAGAAGATCGCGTCGTCGGTCTGCGGCATCCGGCTCGTGGGACGCGCGGCGGGCCGCGGGAAGAACGGCACGCTCAGGCCGATGACGGCGCGGAAGCGGTCCGGGCGGAGCAGCGCCGCGTGCCACGCCACGGGCGCGCCCCAGTCGTGGCCGGCGATCACGGCGGTCGGCGCGCGGAGCGCGTCGAGCAATCCCACCATGTCGCCGACGAGATGGAACAGCGTGTACTGCTCGATGGCCTCCGGCTTGTCTGTCTGGCCGTAGCCGCGCTGGTCCGGCGCGACCGCGTGATAGCCCGCCGCGGCCAGCGCCGTGAGCTGATGGCGCCACGAGTACCACGACTCGGGGAAGCCGTGGCACAGCACGACCAGCGGCCCCTCGCCCGCCTCCGCGATGTGCATCCCGATGCCATTGGTCTCGATCGTCCGATGGCGGATCTCGGTGGTCGTCATCAGCGTGTCCTCTGTATCGGAGCGTTGTGTCCACCTCGGCCGTGGGTGGCCTGAGAGAGGTGGTTTCCGGCTCCGCTCAACCTTATGTGATCCCAGTCGCACTGGCCGCGGTGGCCGTTTCCGGCTCCGCTCAATAGTTATCTCAGTCGCGAGTTATCTCAGTCGCGCCGCCCCGCTGTGGTGTGAGGTGTCTGAGAGAGATAGGCGTGGCTGCGTCGCGGCGGGTGCGCTTTCACCGCCGCCTCGTTGACCTCGGTGCCCCAGCCCGGTCCGGTGGGCAGCATGAGGTGGCCGTCCTTGAAGATCGGCTTCACGGTGACGAGATCGTCGTACCACGGCACCACGTCGGGGTCGATCTCCATGATCCGGAGGTTCGGCACCACCGCGCAGAAGTGGATGTTCATCATCGTCGCCAGGTGGCCGTAGAAGTTGTGCGGCGCCACGTTGACCTCGTAGGCCTCGGCGATGCTCGCGATCTTCACGGACTCGGCCACGCCGTTCCACGGCGTGTCGACGATGGCCACGTCGACCGACTGCTGCTCGAAGTACGGGCGGTAGTCGCGCCGGCCGAAGAGGCACTCGCAGGACGCGACGGGGATGGTCGTGCGCGAGCGGATGTAGTGCAGCGCCTTCGGATCGCGCGTGTCGATCTCCACCCAGAAGACGTCGAAGGGCTCGATGGCCTTGGCCATCTTCAGGAAGCCCTCCGTCTTGAAGTTGAAGTTGAGGTCGACCAGGATGTCCATGTCCTTGCCGGCGCCCTCGCGGAAGGCGGCGAGCTGCCGGCGGACGTTGTCGAGCACCTGGCGGTCGGCGTTCAGCTCGGGGAAGCCCGGGCCGCGGCGCGCGAAGCCGGGCGCATGCTGGTACGGCTCGGCGACGTCGAAGACCATCGGGTTGGTCTTGAGCGCCGTCCAGCCCTTGTCGCGCGCCTCCTTGCCGACGGCGACGACGTCCTGGATGGTCTTCACCTGGGGCAGCTGCATGTCCTTCCACCACGACATCCGGTACGTCGCGCAGTGCGACCAGTAGGCGCGGATGCGCTCGCGCACCGGCCCGCCCAGCATGGAGTACACGGGCACGCCGAGCGCCTTCGCCTTCAGATCGAGCAGCGCGTTCTCGATCGCCCCGATCGCCTGCTGCACGACGCCGCCGGCGGCCTGTCGGCGGATGGCGTAGAGATGAGTCACGATGGCCTCGTAGGCGCGCGGATCCCTCCCGATGACCTGAGGGGCGAGGCCCTCGATGACGGCGGAGACGCCGAGGCCGCCGAACGACTCGTTGTACTCGCTCCAGCCGACGAGGCCGGCGTCGGTGGAGATCTTCAGGAAGTCGAAGTTCCGCTGACCGGCGTCCGCGTGCAGGTGCTCGACGCGCGCGATCTTCATCCGATCCTCCGGGGCGGGTGCGCCTTCACGCCGGCCTCGTTCACGTCCGTGCCCCAGCCGGGCGTCGTCGGCAGGTGCAAGTAGCCGTCCTTGATCGTCGGCTTCACCGTGTACAGCTCGTCGAACCAGGGGACGTTGTCGACGTCGATCTCCATGATCCGGAAGTTCGGAGCCACCGCGCACCAGTGCGCGTTCATCAACGTGCACAGCGAACCGTAGAAGTTGTGCGGCGCCACGTTGACCTCGTAGCTGTCGGCCATGGCGGCGATCTTCAGCGACTCCGCGACGCCGTTCCAGGGCGCGTCGATGATGGCCACGTCGGCCGCCTGCGCCTCGAAGAACGGCCGGTAGCCGCGTCGGCCGTACAGGCTCTCGTACGAGGCGAGCGGCATGGGGATGCGGGAGCGGATGTAGTGCAGCGCCTGGGGATCGAAGTTGTCGATCTCCACCCAGAAGAGGTCGAACGGCTCGAGCGCGCGGGCGACCTTCACGAAGCCTTCGGTCTTGAAGTTATAGTTCAGGTCCACCAGGAGGTCGGTGTCCTTGCCGGCGCCCTCGCGAAAGGCGGCGAGCTGGTCGCGGAGGGCAGAGATGATCCGGCGCTCGGCGTTGAGCGAGGGGAACTCGGGGCCGCTCCGAGCGAAGCCGGGCATGTGCATGCGCGGCGGGCCGTCGTCGAACACGAAGATGTTCGTCTTCAGCGCCGTGTAGCCGCGCGCCGCGACCTCCTTGCCCTGCGCGACGACGTCGTCGAGGCTCCGCACGGGCGGGATCTGCATCTCCCTGGACAGGCCGACGCGAAAGGAGCCGCAGTGCGACCAGTAGAGGCGGAGCCGGTCGCGCTGCGGCCCGCCGAACAGCTCGTACACCGGCACCCCCAGCGCTTTCGCCTTGAGGTCGATCAACGCGTTCTCGATGGCGGCGATGGCCTGCTGCACGATCCCGCCGGGCGCCTGCCGCCGCGCCGCGTACATCGTCGCCACGACCGCCTCGTAGGCGTGCGGGTCCTTGCCGATCACCAGCGGGGCGAGGCCCTCGAGGGCGGCCGTCACGCCCACACCGCCGAAGGTCTCGTTGTACTCGCTCCAGCCGACGAGCCCGTCCTCGGCGGTGACCTTCAGGAAGTCGAAGTTGCCCTTGCCGGCGTCCGCGTGCAGCGTGTCGAGGCGCGCGACCTTCATGAGTGCCTCCCCAGCCTGGTGAGAACGAACGCGTAATCGAAGGCGATCTCGCGCAGATAGTCGTAGCGCCCGGAGGCGCCGCCGTGGCCGGCCGCCATGTTGATCCTGAAGAGGGCCGACGTCCCTGGTGAGACGTACCGCAGCTTCGCCACGTACTTTGCCGGCTCCCAGTACATCACCTGGCTGTCGTTGAGCGACGTTCTCACGAGAAGCCGCGGATAATGCAGCGCGTCGAGGTTAGTGTAGGGACAGTACGTCTTGATGACGTCGTAGTACTCGCGCTCCTTCGGGTTGCCCCACTCCTCGAACTCGCCGACCGTCAGCGGCAGCGATTCGTCGAGCATGGTGTTGACGACGTCGACGAACGGCACGCGCAGCACGGCCGCGGTGGCGAGGTCGGGCCGACGGTTCATCACGGCGCCGATGAGCAGGCCGCCGGCGCTGCCTCCCTCGATCACGAGCTGCTGGTGGGTCGTGTACTGATGGGCGACGAGATGATCGGCCGCCGCGATGAAGTCGGTGAAGGTGTTCGGCTTGTTCTTGAGGCGGCCGGCGTCGTGCCACCGCTTGCCGCCCTCGCCGCCGCCCCGGATGTGGGCGATCGCGAAGCTCACGCCGCGGTCGAGCAGGCTCAGGCGGTTCGACGAGAACGTCACCGGGTAGGGCAGGCCATAGGCGCCGTAGCCCGTGAGCAGCATCGGTCGCGTCGGGTCCGGCGGCGAATCCGCGCGATGCACGAGCGAGATCGGCACCCGCGTGCCGTCGGACGCGATGGCGTAGCGCCGCTCCGACCGATAGAGGCCCGGATCGTAGCCGCCGAGCACCGGCGTCTGCTTGAGCAGGGTGAGCACGCGCGTGTCCATCGTGTAGTCGTAGACGGACGCCGGCGTGACCAGCGACTGGTAGCGGAAGCGATAGGTCCGCACGTCGAACTCGGCGTTGGCGTCGCCGCTCACCTCGTACGTCGGCTCGGGGAACGCCACGTGATGCGAGCCGCCCGTGTCCAGGTCGAGGACGCGCAGCCGGATCAGCCCGTCCTCACGCTCGTGGAGGACGGCGTGGTGCGCGAAGACGTCGAGCTCCTCCAGCATGACTTCCTCGCGGTGCGCGATCTCCTCCGTCCAGTGCGCGGCCTCCGGCGTGTCCACGGGAGCCGTGACGAGCCGGAAGTTCCGCCGGCCCTCGCCGTTGGTGCGGATCCAGAAGCGGTCGCCGCGGTGGTCGATGTCGTACTCGTGCTCCTTCTCGCGCGGATGGACGAGGCGCCAGACGCCGTCGACGGCGGTGGCGGGCAGGCAGCGCCACTCGCTCGACTGGAACGAGCGGGAGGCCATGAACAGCCAGGCAAGGCTGCGCGAGCGGCCGACGCCGACGCGGAACAGCGCGTCCGCTTCCTCGTAGATCAGCTCGCGCGCGTCGGCGGGCAGGCGGTGGCGCCAAGCCCGATACGGCCGCTTGGCGTCGTCCTCGGTGACGTAGAAGAGGACGGTGGGGTCGGCCGGCCACGCCACCGAGGACACCTTCTCCACGCGCACGTCGAGCAGCGTGTCGGTCTCCAGATCCTTGATGGCGAGCGTGTACTCGCGAAAGCCGGTCACGTCGGTGGAGTAGGCGAGCCACCGGCCGTCGTCGCTCACGGTGTAGGCGCCGAGCGAGAAGAACGGATGCCCGGCCGCGAGCACGTTGAGATCCAGCACGACCTGTTCGGCCGCGTCGAGACGCTCCGCCTTGCGGCAGTAGATCGGGTACTGCTTGCCCGTCTCCGTGCGCGCGTAGTAGAAGTGGCGGCCGCGCCGGTACGGCACGCTCACGTCGTCCTCCTTGATCCGCGCCAGCATCTCCGCGTAGAGCGCCTGCTGGAACGCCTCCGTGTCCTTCATCACGGCATCGGTGTAGGCATTCTCGGCCTGCAGGTACGCGGTGACGTCCGGGTTGTCCTTCTCGCGGAGCCAGTAGTACGGGTCTTCCAGGCGGTCGCCGTGGATCTCGAGGCTCCTTGGTCGACGCTCGGCGGCGGGCGGCGGCGGAATCATTCGCCCAGCACGCGCCGGCTCAGCAGCCGCAGGTCGAGCGGGACGAGCACGGCCATCATGGCCAGGCTGAGCCCGGCCGCCGCCACCAGGTGCACCGCGGCGCCGCCGCCGACCAGCACGCCGCGGAGGCCCTCGGCGAGGTGATACACGGGATTGACGGCGCTGATGCCGCGGGCGATCGGATGCTCGAGCGGGAAGTAGGTGCCCGAGAAGAGCGCCAGCGGCAGCACGAAGAGGAAGATCGGCAGGTTCATGTGGTCGATGGTCGGGATCAGCGCCGTGAACAGGAGCCCGAGCGCGGAGAAGGCGCACGCCGCCACGAAGACGACCGGCATCAGCAGGGGCAGCCACGCCAGCGAGACGTCGAGGAAGCCGAGCAGCCGGCACACGGCCAGCACGAGAGCGACGATCGTGGCGTAGATCGTCGTGAGGAGCGCCGCCCACAACACTTCGCCCCAGATGACGTGGCGGAGCTCCACCTGCGTGGTGAGCTGTCCCTCCCACGTCTTCTGGAAGTGCATGCGGATGAACGCTGCGTAGAGCGACTGGAACATCGCCGTCATGAACGTGGTGTAGGCGAGCATCCCCGGCGCGATGAACGACAGATAGGGCACGTCGCGTCCGTGCCAGGCGAGCGCGCCCACGTAGCTGCCGAGGCCGAGGCCGAAGGCGAGCAGGCTCGTCACCGGCTCCAGCGCCGGCGGCAGGAACGCCGTGTGCCAGTTGCGGAGGTGCACGCGCAGGTGGCGCTGCACCACCGCGCGGCTCTGCCAGGCGAAGGCGGCCGTGAGCCAGGGCATCAGACCAGCGCGAGCTTCAGGAAGAGGTCGTCGAGCGTGGGCGCCCGCACTTCGTAGCGGAGGCTCGGGAACGCGCGCGCGAAATCCGCGAGCGCCTCCGCGCGCAGCGGCACGTGCCAGTCGCCGAGCACGCCCACCGGCGTGTCGAGCTCCCGCGCGCGCAGCCACGCGACCACTCCGGCCGCCTCGGCCGCGCTGGCGGCGACCACGACCACGTGCTCGCCGAGCGCGTCACCGAGGACCGTCTTCGGCGTGCCGTGCGCCACCACGCGGCCCTGCGCGAGCACGGTGAGAGCGTCGCTCAGGCGCTCGGCCTCGTCCATGTAGTGCGTGGTCAGCACGATGCCCAGCCCCTCGGCGCGCAGGCCGTCGACCAGGTCCCACACCGCCATGCGCGCGTGCGGGTCGAGTCCCGTCGTGGGCTCGTCGAGGAACAGCAGCCGCGGCCGGTGCACGAGGGCGCGCGCGATCATCAACCGCCGCTTGAAGCCGCCGGACAGCGTCTCCGGACGCACGGCCGCGTACGGCCGCAGGCCGAACCGGTCGAGCAGCTCGTCCACGCGCTGCCCCAGGGCGGGCACGGCCGGACGGAAGTAGCGGGCGGCGATCGTGAGGTTCTGCGCGACGCTGAAGTCGGCGTCGAACGTGTCGTCCTGTGTGCACACGCCGAGGTGCCGCTTCACCCGGCCCAGATCCGTGCCGGCATCGAGGCCATCGAAGCGAATCGTTCCGCCGTCGGGCCGCAGGAACCCGTACAGCATGCGAAGGGTGGTCGTTTTCCCGGCGCCGTTCGGACCGAGGAGCCCCAGGATCTCGCCGCGGTGGCATTCGAGATCGACGCCGTCGACGACGCGGCGGCCGCCGAGCGATTTGACGAGCTGCCGCGCCTCCAGGAGCGGGGTCATAGGCTCGCCATTGTACCCGTGAGAAGATGCCGGTGCCGTGCCCGAGCTACCGGACGTGACCGTATATGTCGAAGCCCTGCGCGAGCGCATCGGTGGCGCGCGCCTCACGCGCATGCGGCTGGCCACGCCGTTCGTGCTGCGCTCCGTGGAGCCGCCGCTGGCCGAGGTCGTGGGCCGCACGGTGACCGGCGTCCGCCGCCTGGGCAAGCGCATCGTCATCGCGCTCGAGGACGAGCGCTTCGTGGTGGTTCATCTGATGATCGCGGGCCGCCTGCACTGGAAGGCCGCCGGCGCCAAGGTGCCGGGCAAGGTCGGGGTGGCGGCGCTCGACTTCACGACCGGAACGCTCGTCATGACCGAGGCCGGCACGAAGAAGCGCGCGGCCATCCATCTGGTGCGCGGTGAGTCGGCGCTGCGCGAGCACGATCCCGGCGGCCTCGAGGTCTTCGACATCGACCTGGCCGCGTTCCGCGGCGTGCTCACGGCCCAGAGCCACACGCTCAAGCGCGCGCTCACCGATCCGCACCTGCTGAGCGGCATCGGCAACGCGTATGGAGACGAGATCCTGCACCGCGCCCGCCTGTCACCGGTGAAGCTGACGCGCCAGCTCACCGACGCCGAGGTGGCCCGGCTCTTCGAGGCCACTCGCGCCACGCTGGCCGACTGGGTCGAGCGCCTGCGCCGAGAGGCCGCGGGCGGCTTCCCCGAGGGCGTCACCGCGTTTCGCGAGGGCATGGCCGTGCACGGACGCTACGGCAAGCCGTGTCCGGACTGCGGCTCGCCCGTGCAGCGCATCGTCCACGCCGAGAACGAGACGAACTACTGCCCGACCTGCCAGACCGGAGGCCGGCTGCTCGCCGATCGCGCCCTGTCGCGGCTGCTGAAGGCCGACTGGCCGCGCACGCTGGAGGAGATGGAAGCGCACGTCGCCCGACGCCGAGGAGGACATCCGTGATCCGACCGCTGGTGACCCTGCCCGAGTTCCGCCGCGAAGCGCGCGCCAGGCTGCCGCGCGAGGTGTTCAACTTCGGCGACGGCGGCGCCGAGACGGAGACGACGCTGCGCCGGAACCGGCGGGCCATCCAGCGGCTGGCCATCCGGCAGGACATCCTGGTGGACGCGCGCGAGCTCGACACGACGACCAGCCTCCTCGGCACTCCGCTCTCGTGGCCCGTGGTCATCGCGCCGATGGGCGGGCTGATCCTCTTCCACGACGAGGGCGACGTGGAGATGGGGCGCGGCGCCGAGCGCGCCGACACGCTGCAGTTCCTGAGCGGCGCCACCGGCTTCTCGGTCGAGGCGGTGGCCGCCGCCAGCAAGGGACCGAAGATGTTCCAGCTCTACCACTTCGGCGACCGCGCGTGGGTCACCGACTACCTCGCGCGCGTGGAGGCGGCCGGCTACCTGTCCGTCTGCCTCACCGTCGACGTGCAGGTCTACAGCCGCCGCGAGCGCGACATCGCGGCGCGCTGGAGCCCGCGCGAGGCCATGGCCAAGGCCCCGAACCCGCGCGGGCCCGATCCGAACTATCCGACGCGGCTCACGTGGACGGACGTGGAGTTCCTGATGAAGACCACGCGCCTGCCGCTCGGCCTCAAGGGCGTCATGACCGCGCGCGACGCGCGGCGCGCGGTGGAGATGGGCGTGCGGCTGATCTGGGTCTCGAACCACGGAGGCCGGCAGCTCGACAGCACCCAGGCGTCGATCGACGCGCTGCCGGCCATCGCGGACGCGGTTGGTGGACGGGCCGAGGTCGTCGTGGACGGCGGCTTCAACCGGGGGACCGATGTGCTGAAGGGCGTGGCGCTCGGGGCGCGCGCCGTGGCCGTCGGTCGCACGGCGCTGTGGGGCCTCGCCGTCGACGGCGGGGACGGCGTGGCGGCCGCGCTCGGGCTGCTGCGACAGGAGCTGCGGATCGCCATGGCCCTCTGCGGCCAGACGTCGATCCAGCGGCTTCCGCGCGATTGCGTCTTCAGGGTCGAGTGACGGAACGGAGGACACCATGACCACGACCTGGCGTTCGACGGTGTTCGGCCTGCTCGGCGTGTCGATCCTGTGCGGCGTCGCTCTTGCGGACGGCGGTGGCGGTGGCGGAGGCGGCGGCGACGAGGGCCGGGCGAAGGCGCAGGATCCGGCCATGGTCGCGGCCGTTCAGGCGATCGACGCCAAGCAGTACGCGCGGGCTGTTCCGATGCTGGAAGAGGTCGTCAAGCGGCAGCCGCGGAACGCCGACGCCCACAACTGGCTCGCCTATGCCATCCGCAAGAACGGCGATCCGGCGAAATCGATCCCGGTCTATCAGAAGGCGCTGTCGCTCGATCCCAAGCACCTGGGCGCGCACGAGTACATCGGCGAGGCGTATCTCGCGCTCGACGACCTGCCGAAGGCCAAGGAGCACCTGGCCCGGCTCAGCCGTCTCTGCCTGTTCGGCTGCGAGCAGTACACGGACCTCAAGAAAGCCGTGGAGGCGTACGAGAAGAGCGCCGGCAAGCTGAAGCCGGCCGCGACGCGGAACTGACGACCGGCAGCGCCGCGGGTTGAGCCGTCAGGGCATCCTGTACTTCTTCTCCGCGTCCGGCGCCAGCGCGATGCCATGGCCGGGCCGCTCGGCGATGCGGAAGGCGCCGCCCTCACACCGCGGCATGCCGACGAAGAGGTCGCCGGGCGTCCAGTCGATGAACTCGACGAGGAAGGCGTTCGGCATCGCCGCCGCGAGGTGCAGCGAGAGCTCGTGGACCACGTGCGGCGAGACGGCCACCTGGTGGGCGGCGGCCAGCGCTCCGATGCGCAGCATCTCACTGAAGCCGTTGGCGCGGCACACGTCGGGCATCAGGTAGGTCGCCGCGCGGCGCTCGATGGCGTCGCGGAACTCGAAGCGCGTGTAGTTGTTCTCGCCCGTCGCCACCGGGATCCTGATGCTGCGCGCGACCTCCGCGCAGCCGGCGAGATCGTCCGCGAGCACCGGCTCCTCGTACCAGACGAGGTCGAGATCCTCCAGCAGCTGCGCCTGGCGGATGGCGCCCAGCACATCGAGCTTCTGGTTCACGTCGACCATCATCCGGACGCCGTCGCCGAGCGCCTTCTTCACGGCCTCGACGCGCTTCACGTTCTCGCGCGGATCGGCGTGATGGATCTTCATCTTGTAGTAGCGGCAGCCCATGCCGGCGTACCGCGTGGCCTCGCCGATCAGGTCGTCCACGGTGTAGGTGCCCCAGCCTCCGCTCCCGTACGCGTCCACGCGGTCGGTGACGGCGCCCCACAGGCGCGCCAGCGGCAGCCGGGCTGCCTTGCCGGCGATGTCCCACAGTGCGATGTCGAGCGCGGCCACCGCGTAGCCGGCGATGCCGACGCGACGGAACCCGCGATCGGCGCGGAACATCTTGTCCCACAGCTTGCCGACCAGCGTCGGATCCTCGCCGACCAGCAGCGTGGCCAGCCGGCGCGTGTAGGCTTCCACGGCTTCCGAACCGGCGCCGCCGAACACCAGGGCGTAGCCGAGGCCGTCGACGCCACCGTCCGTGTGAACCCGCGCGACCACCAGCCGGTGCTCCGGAAAGTCCAGGGCGATGGGCTTGACGGTCGGAACGCGCAGCGTGAACGTGTCGATCGCCGTGATTTTCATGGTGCTATCCTAGCGCGCATGACGACCATCGAACAGGAGTACGCCGACGCCCGACCGAAGTCCCGCGCCTTGCACGCCCGCGCCATTGCCCGCATGCCGAGCGGCGTCGCCCACGACGGGCGCGCCTTTGCCCCGTTCCCGTTCTACGTGGCGCGCGCCGACGGCGCCTACAAGTGGGACGTCGACGGCCATCGCTACGTGGACTGCTGGAGCGGCCACGGCGCCCTGATGCTCGGCCACAATCACCCCGCCGTGCAGAAGGCCATCCTCGAGCAGGCGCGGCTGGGGACGCACTACAGCGCCTGCTCCGAGCTCGAGGTGCGCTGGGCGGAGCTCATCTGCTCGATCGTGCCGGGCGCCGAGCGCGTGCGCTTCATGATGACGGGCACCGAGACGACGGCGCTCGCCATCCGCGTGGCGCGCGCGGCCACCGGACGCCAGCACATCGTGAAGTTCGAGGCGCATTTCCACGGGCTGCACGACGCGGTGATGGCGGCCGTCAAGGATCCGTTCGAGATTCCCGTCTCGGCCGGCGTGCCGCAGGCCACGCTGTCGACGACGCTGGTGGCGCGCAACAACGACCTCGCTCATGTGCGCGAGCTGCTCGACGAGCATCCCGTGGCCGCCGTCATCCTGGAGCCGGCGGGCGCACGCTCGATGGTGCTGCCGACCGATCCGGCGTTCCTGCGCGCGCTGCGCGAGCTGACACGCGAGCGCGGCGTGGTTCTCATCTTCGACGAGGTGGTGACGGGCTTTCGCATGGCGCCCGGCGGCGCCCAGGAGTACTTCGGCGTGACGGCGGACCTGACGTGCCTGGCCAAGGCCGTCGCCGGCGGACTGCCCGGCGCCGCCCTGACGGGCCGCGCCGACCTGCTCGACCGGGTGGCCTTCGCCGGAGACGCCAGGCGCGACCGCACGCAGCGCGTGGCCGATCAAGGGACCTACAGCGGGACGCCGCTGGTGGCCGCCGCCGGCGTCGCCGCCCTCGAGATCTTGAAGACGGGCGAGGTGCAGCGCGAGCTCAACCGCCTCGGCGACCGCGTCCGCGACGGCATGAACCAGGTGCTCAAGACGCGCGGCGTGCCCGGCGTCGTCTACGGCGCCTCGTCCATCTTCCGCATCCACCTCGGCGCCGACGCCACCGAGCTCGGCCTGCACAACTACACGGCCGACACCGCGCGCCTCGACCGCGGCATGGGCCCGGTCGGCGGCGCGCTGCACCTGGCCATGCTCGTCAACGGCGTCGACTATAGCCGCGGCGCCGCCCACGGCTGGCTGAATGGCGCGATGACGGACAAAGACGTTGACCTGATGGTCGACGCGTTCGACCGCGCGATCGTCCGACTGCGCGACGAAAGACGGCTGAGCTAGCACCGCGTGTAGAGGCAGGTCCGAC
>DATBJF010000021.1:0-13666 GCA_036556545.1 Candidatus Methylomirabilota bacterium | reverse complement strand
CGCCGACAAGCCGCTGCTCTTCGAGCACATGGGCCGCGCCGAGGATCCCGCGCTCCGGAGCCTGGCCGGCCTGCTCGGCGTCGAGTCGCTTCTCGGGGCGCCGATGATCACGAAGAGCCGGCGCGTCGGCATCCTGGCCGTCGACAACGGTGTCAGCCGGCGGCCGGTGACGGCCGGCGCCTGCGATCTGCTCGTCACCATCGGCAGCCAGATCGCCGCCGCCGTCGAGAGCGCGCAGCTCTACGGCGAGGTGGAGGCGCAGCGCCAGACCCTCGAGATTCGCGTGCAGGAGCGCACGGCGGCCCTCGCGCGCGCCACCGAGGAAGCGCACGACGCGCGGGCGGCGGCCGAGCGCGCCAACCAGGCGAAGAGCACGTTCCTGGCCAGCATGAGCCACGAGATCCGCACGCCGATGAACGGAGTGATCGGCATGACGTCGCTCCTCCTCGACAGCGATCTGACCGCCGCCCAGCGGGAGCACGCCGAGATCGTCCGGAAATCGGCGGAGGCGCTCCTGACCGTCATCAACGACATCCTGGACTTCTCCAAGATCGAGGCGGGGCGCCTGACGCTGGAGTCGGTGCCCCTCGAGATCGGCCTCATCGTGGAGGAGGTCGGCGTGCTGCTCGCCGGCGCCGCGCAGGACAAGGGCATCGACCTCATCGTCCGCGTGTCGCCCGACGTGCCACGCCACGTGATCGGCGATCCCGGGCGTCTGCGCCAGGTCCTCCTGAATCTCGCCGGCAACGCCGTGAAGTTCACGGCCCACGGCTACGTGCTGCTGGAGGTCGAGTGCCGCGCGCGCGGGCGCGAGACGGTCGACCTGCGGCTGGCCGTGACCGACACCGGCATCGGCATCCCGGCCGACAAGCTGCAGCACATCTTCGACAAGTTCACGCAGGTCGACGCGTCGACGACACGACGCTACGGCGGCACCGGCCTCGGCCTGGCCATCAGCCGCGAGCTGATCGGGCTCATGGGCGGCACGCTCCAGGTCGAGAGCCGCCTCGGCGAGGGCTCGACGTTCTGGGCGGCGCTGTCCCTGCCCGTCGCGCCGGACGCGGGCGGCGAGCCCCGGCCGCTGGTCGCGCTCGACGGCCTGCGCGCGCTGATCGTCGACGACAATGCCGTGAATCGCCGCGTGCTTCGCGAGCTCCTCGTGCGGTGGCAGCTCCGGACCGACGAGGTGGACTCGGGCGAAGCGGCGCTCGCGGCGTTGCGGGCCGCCGTGCCGGCGAACGATCCCTACCGGCTCGCCGTCGTGGATTTCCACATGCCCGGCATGGACGGCGAGGCCCTCGCCCGGGTCGTCAAGTCGGACGCGCTGATCGCGGACACCTCGTTGATCCTCCTCAGCTCGGTGAGCGTGCGCGGGGAAGGACACCGGTTCCGCGAGGCGGGCTTCGCGGCCGCGCTGACGAAGCCCGTGCGCGCCTCGCAGCTGCTGGACGCGTTGACGGAGACCTGGCTCGAGCGTGCCGGCGGAGACGTCGGTGCCCGCGAGGGGCATCCGCGTCACGCCGCCCGCGATACCGGACGCGGTCCCCTCCGGCTCAACGTCCTCGTGGTCGAGGACAACCCCATCAACCAGCAGGTGGCGTCCGGAATGCTCGGCAAGCTCGGCTGTCACGTCGAGGTGGCCGGCAGCGGTGTGCAGGCGCTCGAGCGGCTCGCGCGGCATACCTACGACGTCATCTTCATGGACTGCGAGATGCCCGAGATGGACGGCTTCGAGGCGACGGCGGAGATCCGGCGTCGCCAGGGCACCACGCGCCGCCTGCCGATCGTGGCGATGACCGCTCACGCCATGGAAGGCGACCGCGAGCGCTGCCTGGCCGCCGGCATGGACGACTACGTGAGCAAGCCGCTGCAGGCCTCGGCCTTGGAGGCCGTCGTGCGACGCTGGGCGCCGACCGGGCGCGACGCCGCGTGCGTCGCCCCGCCGTCCGCGGAGCGGCGCGTGCCGGCCGGCGCGCCCGTCGACGCCGGTCGCCTGGCCGAGCTGCGCAGCATCCTCGCCGGCGACGGCGACCCCACGACGTTCGTGGGCATGATCGAGGCGTTCCTGGCCGACACGGCGACGCGACTCGAGACGCTGCACCAGGAGATCGCCCGCGCCGACACCGTCGCCACGTATCAGCTCGCGCACGCGCTCAGCGGCAGCCTCCTGAACCTCGGCATCTCGCGGATGGCCGCGCTCGCCATGACGCTGGAGGATCGCGCGCGCCGCGGCGATATCCGGGAGGCGGCGACGCTCGCGCAGCAGCTCGAGGACGAGTTTGCCGGCGTCCGCGTGGCGCTCGGCCCGGAGCTGGAGCTCGCGAAGCGATGAAGATCCTCATCGCCGAAGACGACGCCGCGTCGCGGACGATCCTGAGCCAGATCCTCAAGCAGCTCGGCCACGAGGTCATCGTGGCCGTGGACGGCGAGCAGGCCTGGGGCGTCTTCCTGGCCGAGGACGTGCCGTTGCTGATCTCCGACTGGATGATGCCGGGCCTCGACGGGCTCGAGCTGTGCCGGCGGATCCGGGCGGATGGGCGGGCGGCGTACACGTACATCATCTTGCTGACCGTGCTCGGCGGAAAGGCCAACTATCTGGAGGCGATGAAGGCCGGCGCCGACGACTTCATCAACAAGCCGTTCGACGTGGATCAGCTCCAGGCGCGCCTGCGGGTGGCCGAGCGAATCCTCGGGCTGCAGCGCGATCTGACCCGTCTCGAGCTGACCCAGGAGCAGCTCGTTCGCCAGGAGCGTCTGCGCGCGCTGGGCGAAATGGCGAGCGGCGTCGTCCACGATCTCAACAACGCTCTCGTTCCGATCGTCGGCTACACGAGCATGCTGCTCGTCAAGGCGGAGGCGCTCGACGACCGCGCCAAGGTGCGCGAGCACCTGCAAATGATCGCCACCGCCGGCGAGGACGCCTCGCAGCTCGTGCGGGCGCTGCGCGAGTTCTACCGCCATCGCGACCACACCGAGCTCTTCGAGCCCGTCATCATCAGCGAGCTGCTCGGCACCGCCATCTCGCTGACGGAGCCGAAGTGGCGGGTGCAGACGCAGGCGGCCGGCCGCACGATCCGGCTGGTGACCGAGCTGCGAGACGCCGGCGTCGTGGACGGCAACTCCGCCGAGCTGCGCGACGTGTTCACCAACCTGATCTTCAACGCCGTCGACGCCATGCCGGACGGCGGCACGCTGACCGTTCGCGCCGTGCCCGATCCGGGGACGTCATCGGCCGTGGCCGAGGTGACCGATTCCGGCACCGGTATGACGCCGGAGGTCCAGCGGCGATGCTTCGAGCCGTTCTTCACCACGAAGGGGCAGGGCGGGACCGGCCTCGGGCTCGCGCGCGTGTACGGCATCATCCAGCGGCATCACGGCACGATCGAGATCGACAGCGCGCCCGGCCGCGGCACCACGATTCGCATCCGGCTGCCGCTTCGAACCTTCAGCGAGACGGCCGGGGAGCGGCGATCGCTGGCCGGTGCGCAGGTCCGTCCGCTGAGCATCCTCCTCGTGGAGGACGAGTCGGTGCCGTTGCAGGTGGTCGAGCGCCTGCTGAGCGGCGACGGCCACGTGGTCTCGACGGCCACCAATGGCCTGGAGGCGCTCGAGAAGTTCCAGACCGGATGGTTCGACGCCGTCGTGACCGACCACGCCATGCCGGAGATGAGCGGCGCGGAATTGGCCGTGATGATCAAGCGCCTCGCGCCGCGCAAACCCGTCATCGTCATGCTGACCGGCGTGGCCGACGTGCTCGACGCGAAGGAAAAGCCGCCGGGCGTCGACATCATCATCGACAAGCCGGTGACCCTCCTGGCCCTCCGCGAGGCCCTCTCGACCGTGAAGTAGCCCCGCGCCGGCGCTCGCCACTTTATCTCTCCTCCTCTTTGTGATTCCATTGCGGCGCACGTCCTGGCCCTTCAAGGCTCGATGAGGGAAGGAGAGCCGCGATGATTCGACTGGAGATCAATGGCAAGCCGCAGACCGTCAACGTGCCGGGGGAGACACCCCTGCTGTGGACGCTGCGCGACGAGATGGGCTTGACCGGGACGAAGTTCGGCTGCGGGATGGCGCTCTGCGGCGCCTGCACCGTCCACCTCGACGGCCAGGCCGTGCGCTCCTGCATCACGCCGATCTCGGCGGCGGCGAACAGGAAGATCGTGACCATCGAGGGGCTCGGTACCGACTCCATCGGCACCGCCCTGCAGACCGCGTGGGTGGACATGGGCGTGCCGCAGTGCGGCTATTGCCAGGTCGGCCAGATCATGTCGGCGGCCGCTTTGCTCAGGCGCACGCCGAAGCCGACCGATGCGCAGATCGACGACGCCATGAACGGCAACATCTGTCGCTGCGGGACGTACACGCGGATCCGCGCCGCCATCAAGCAGGTGGCGGCGAGGCGCGGAGGGTCGCGATGAGCCCGCTGGTGGTCGCCAATGTGAGCCGGCGGCGCTTTCTCGAAGGTCTGTCGGTGACCGGGCTCGTCCTCGCGGTCGGCTACCCCTCGGTGGGCCGGGCGCAGGAGGCCAAGAAGTACGGCGCGGACGGGATGCCTAACGGGTGGGTGGACAACCCGCTGGCCTTCGTGTCGATCGGCGAAGACGGCACGGTGACCATCGTCTGCCACCGCTCCGAGATGGGCCAGGGCGTCCGGACCAGCATGCCGATGATCGTGGCCGACGAGCTCGAGGCGGACTGGAAGCGCGTACGCGTCGCGCAGGCTCCCGGCGACGAGAAGCGCTTCGGCAACCAGGACACCGATGGGTCTCGGAGCACGAGACACTTCTTCGAGCCCATGCGGCGTTGCGGCGCCGCGGCGCGCGCCATGCTCGAGGCGGCCGCCGCCGAGCGCTGGAAGGTGCCCGTGAGCGAAGTCGAGGCGACGAATCATCAGGTCGTGCATCGCCGGACCGGCCGACGCCTCGGGTACGGCGCGCTCGCGCGGGCCGCGGCCGGCCAGCCGGTGCCGGCGCGCGAGACGCTCCGTCTCAAGGACCCGAAGCAGTTCCGCTACATCGGCAAGAGCCAGGTGAAGCTCCTCGATGGGCGCGACATCGCCACCGGGAAGGCGCAGTACGGGATCGATACTCGGCTGCCCGGCATGCTGCACGCCGTGGTGGCCCGGCCTCCGGTGTACGGCGGAAAAGTTGCGAGCTTCGACCCGGCCGAAGCGCTCAAGGTCCCGGGCGTCGAGCGGGTCGTGCAGATCGACGCCACGCCGCCACCCGCGCACTTCAATCCCGTCGGTGGCGTGGCGGTGCTGGCGCGCAACACGTGGGCGGCCATGCAGGGGCGGCGGGCGCTCAAGATCACGTGGGACGACGGTCCGAATGCCGGCTACGACTCGGCGGCCTTCAAAGCATCACTCGAGGAGACCGCGCGGAAGCCGGCCAAGGTCGTTCGCCACGACGGCGACTTCAGCGCGGCCGTCGCCGGCGCGGCGCGGCGCCACGAGGCCGAGTACTACGTGCCGCATCTGGCGCACGCCACCATGGAGCCGCCGGCGGCGACGGCGAGGATCGTCGACGGCAAGTGCGAGGTGTGGGGCTGCTTCCAGTCGCCCCAGGCCACGCGTGATCTGGTCGCCAAGCGGCTCGGCATATCGGCCGACGACGTGACCGTCCACGTGACGCTCCTCGGCGGCGGGTTCGGACGCAAGTCGAAGCCGGACTTCGGCATCGAGGCGGCTGTCCTCTCGAAGGCCGTGGACGGCAAGCCCGTCAAGGTGACGTGGACCCGCGACGACGACCTGCACAACTCGTACTACCACACGGTGTCGGTCGAGCACCTGGAAGCCGGCGTCGACGGCCGGGGCAAGCCGGTCGCCTGGCTGCATCGTAGCGTCGCGCCCACCATCATCTCGACGTTCGATCCGGCGGCGAAGCACGAAGCGCCCTTCGAGCTGGGCATGGGCGTCATCAACGTGCCGTTCGCGATTCCCAACGTCCGCATCGAGAACCCCGAAGCCGCGGCCCACACGCGGATCGGCTGGTTCAGGGCCGTGTCGAACATTCCGCATGCGTTCGCGGTCCAGTCGTTCGTCGCCGAGCTGGCGGCGGCCGCCGGCCGCGATCCGAAGGACTTTTTGCTCGAGGTGATCGGCCCCGCGCGCCAGGTGAGCCCCGAAATGCTGGGCGATACGTGGAACCATGGCGAGTCGCCGGAGCGGTATCCGGTCGATACCGGGCGACTGCGGCGCGTCGTGGAGACCGTGGCGCGCGAGGCCGGCTGGGGGCGAACGTTGCCGAAGGGCCGCGGGCTCGGCATCGCCGCGCACTACAGCTTCGTGAGCTACATCGCGGCCGTCGTCGAGGTCGCGGTGAGCGACAAGGGCGTGATCACCATCCCGCGGGTGGACATGGCCGTCGATTGCGGGGCCACCGTCAATCCCGACCGCGTGCGCTCACAGATGGAGGGCGCCTGCGTCATGGGCCTTGGCGTCGCCATGCTCGGTGAGATCAGCTTCAAGGGCGGACGCGTGGAGCAGGACAATTTCAACTCCTACGAGGTCCCGCGCATGGCCGACGCCCCGCGCGTGATTCGCGTGCACATCGTTCCCGGCGACTACGGCAAGCCGATGGGCGGCGTCGGCGAGCCCGGGGTGCCGCCGATCCCGCCGGCGCTCTGCAACGCCATCTTCGCCGCCACCGGCAAGCGAATCCGCCGGCTTCCGATCCGCGATCAGCTGACGGCGTAGCGCGTTCGTGGGCGTCGCCGCTCGGCGGCGCCCACGGCCGCTCGCGCCGGAGCGCTGTCGATTCAGCCCTCCCTCGCTCGATCTATCGCTGGAAAGAGACGATGGCAGACAAGCCCGTACGTTTCCCGGTCCGCCTCTTTCACGCAGCCGCGAGGCCGGTGTCTGAAGGTGGAGAGGACATCCGACCAATGGCATTGTTCGCGCCCGACATCGATGACGACCGCCTCGTCGACGAGCTTGGCGGCCGCCTGTATCGGCTCGCGCGGCGGCTCACCGGCGCGAACGAGGATGCCGAGGCGGCGATCGACGAGGCGCTGTCCGCCGCGGCGGCCGGTGGGGCGCCGCTGGCGAGCCTCTGGCGGTTCGTGGCGCGCGCGGCGCACGCCAGGCGACGCGGCACACGCGCGGCCGCGCGCGGAGACGCTCCGGTCGCTCTGGACGACGTCATGCCGCCGCTCGACGGCGATGGTCTGCACTTCGAGCCGATGCCGGACTGGTCCGGCGGCGTCGGGGAGTCGGCGGGGCAGGTTGCGCTCCACGCGGTGCTGACCGAGACCATCGATGCGTTGCCCGCCGACTACCGAACGGCGCTCCTCCTGCACGACACGGAAGGGCTGGGAACGGCCGACATCGCCGACGTGCTCGGCATCGACGCGCCGGCGGCGAGGTCGTACGTGCACCGCGCGCGGCTGTTCGTTCGCAAGCGACTGTCCGCACACTTTGCATCAACCGACGCGGCGTAGCGCCGCGTCGACGAAGGAGAAGTGACATACTAACGGTCCGGAGGCACTGGATGCGCATCGCATTGGCGGCCGGCGCGGTGGCGGTGGTAACGCTGCTCGCCTCGGCGCTCTCGGCGACCGATGGCCTGGCGCAGGGCACCGCCGCCCCGGTCGCCGAGGCGCTTCGAGTGACGTGGCAGCCGCGACAGTATGCCGTCGTGCCGGCCCTCGAGGGCTATGTGGAGAACCACAGTGCCTTCCGCGTGAACTCCGTTCGCCTGCGCGTCGAGGGCTTCGATGGCAACGCGCAAGCCGTCGGGGAAACCTCGACGTGGGTGTTCGGCAGCATTCCGCCACGCGGACGCGGACACTTCGTCGTCCCGCCGGTCCCCCGCGCGACCACGCACCGGATCACCGTGGCCGGATTCGATCGCGTCTCACGAGAGGAGCCCGTCGACACGCAGAGCCCCTGACGGACGACGCGTTCGGCGCGCTTACGTCGCAGGTCATTGTCGCGACCAACGGCTCGGCCTAGCCTCGGCGTGAGAGGAGGGGGCCGGTGCTCCACACGCTCACCGCCATCGGAGCTCTCGCGGGACTCGCGGTCGGAATCCGCGGCCTGCGGCTCCTCGTCCGCGGCCTGGCGCACGCCGACGAGGATACCGCCTCGCTCGACGTCATTCGCGGGATCCGCGGGGTGGCGATCGCGGTGGGGACGAGCGCGCTCGCCACCGGCGTCGTGCTGGAGCAGCGGTGGCTGCTCGCCTTCGGCGCCGTCTTCCTGCTGGAAGAGCTCTACGAGACGGGCGTCGTCGCGCTGGTCCTGCGCGCGGCGCTCAGGCGCGAGCCGGCTTCTCGAGGACGAGGAGCGCGCCTTCCGTCGTCACCATCGGAAGGTCCTCCTTCGTCCGGATCTCCTGTTCGCGGAGGATCCGGGCGAAGCGGCGCGCCAACAGCGGCATGGCCCAGAGGTAGGGCGCCTTGGCGAGCACCGGCAGCCGGGGATTCGCGAAGAGCGTGTTGAAGCATCGCCAGCCCGGCTCGCCGAAGATCACCTTTGTCGCGAGCCGCAGGCCTGATGGTTTGACGAGCCGCGCGGTGAGCGCCTCGTCGTCGTAGTGGCGCTGGTAGAACAAGCGCGCGCCGCGGTAGACGGCGGTGTAGGTGTCCTCCGAGACCCAGAAATCCCGGTACCGGTCGTAGTTGTAGGGCACGGTCAGGACGATGCGGCCGCCAGGCTTGAGCAGCCGCGCCATCTCGCGGATGGCCGCGCTGTCCCCGTCGCCCTCGATGTGCTCGATCGTGGAGATCAGCGTGATGTAATCGAACTCCTCGTCGCCGAGCGACGTGTCGCGCGCGTCCGCGATCACGACGTGCAGCCGACCGTCGGGGACGATGCCCTGACGCACGAACCGGGCCTCCGCCTCCTTCTGCCAGAGCACCCGCCGGCTGGCGTCGAGGGCGACGACCGTCGTGTCCGATCGGCTGGCCACGTAGAGCGGGAAATGCGAGTCACCGCTGCCGACGTCGAGGAGGCGACCGCCGGGCTTCAGGGCGAGGTGCCGGAAGACCAGTGGAAATTCGATGCAGCGGACATAGTCGACATGTCCGTACAAAAGCTCGCGGACACCGATCTGAAGCGCGAAGCGAACGAAATCGCGGAGCTCGCCGGCATGACGGGGCCGGCTCGGGATTCGATCGTCGGACGTCGGCTGCGGACGAGGGCTGCGCGCGCTCTCGACGACTTGACTGTTCATGTTCTGGAAGCGTGTTGCAAGAAGCGGTCCCCGGCCGGGCCCGGCCAAAGAGGGTCATCGAGGCAGGCGCGCGGCAAAATCGGGGTAGTCGACTGCGCATCCCTGCCACATCGAATTCACGCCCACGCGGGGCCCCCGAAGTCCTCAGGCGGCGACGTCGCGCGCGCCGGCGTCGGCGGCCCGGCCGCCCGATGTCCGGCGGCGCAGCAGCTCCAGCAGCGCCGCCGTCACCGACAGGATGATCGGCCCGAGCACGAGGCCGGCCGCTCCGAAGAGGGCGAGGCCGCCGACGATGGAGAAGAACACCGGCAGGGGATGAAACCGCAGCCGCCGCCCCACGAGCATCGGATAGAGAAAGTTGTCGATGAGCCCGATGGCGACGGCGCCCCAGCCGACGAGGACGGCCGCCTTGCCCCACGCGCCGGTCATGGCGAGGTACACGGCCGCGGGGGCCCACACCACGAACGTGCCCGCCACCGGAATCGTCGCCAGCAACGCCATGACGGCGCCCCACACGATCGGCGCCGGCAGCCCGAGCAGCCAGAACATCAGCCCGCCCATGAACCCCTGCACGGCGGCCACGGTCAGGGAGCCGAAGATCGTGGCGTGAATCGTGTCGACGATGCGGCGCAGGAGCGTGTCCGCCTCGCGCTCGGACAGCGGCAGAAAGCCGCGCGCATCCTCCGCGAAGTCGCGCTTGTCGCGGAACAGGTAGAAGAGCACCAGCAGCGTGATCAGCATCTGCACGGCCGCGCCGACCGAGCCGGCGACGAAGGCCGGTCCCCAGGCCTCGAGATACTTGCCGGCGCGGGTGACGAGATCCTCGGCGGCGACGTTCTCGGTGATCCAGCCCAGGACAGGCGCCAGCCGAGGCCGCGACTCGATCGCTTCGCGCCACGCGCCCGTCTCGAGAAACTCGCGCGCCAGGCGCACCGTCTCGCCGGCCTGGCGCGCGAGCTGGTGGATGACGAAGGCGGCGGGCGCGATGATCACGATCGCCACGGCGGCGACCGACAACGCCGCTGCCACCGCCGCGTGCGGGATGCGCCGACAGATTGCCTTGTGGATCGGGTAGGCGACGACGGCCAGCGCCAGACCCCACGCCAGCGCAGGCAGGAACGGCTGCGCCAGGCGATAGCAGAGGTAAACGCCAAGCAGCGTCGCGCCGATGAGCGCCAGCGCGTGCACGCGCTGGCGTGAGAGGACACCCGCGGTCGCGGCGCTGGTCCGGGGCATGGACGCTCCGCTGCCGGGTGGCGCAACCGCCGTGCCAGCGACCTCCCCGATCGGTGTGCCGGCGCTTGACGCGGCTTCCATCCGTCGCCTAGACTCCCGCCACTCCATCGACCGAACTCCCCGGAGGTGCCCCGATGAGACTGCGCCTCGTCACGATCCTGGTGGCGATCACGGCCGTGGCTGCGCTGCTGGCGGGCAGCCAGGCCCCCCCTCGAGCGAGCGCCCAAGCCCCGGTCGTCCTGAAGATCCAGGCGAGCTGGCCGGCCTCGCTGACGCTCTTCGACCATCTCAAGTTCGTTGCTGAGCGGGTCGACAAACTGTCCGGCGGCACGCTGAAGGTCGAGGCGCTGCCGGCCGGCACGATCGTGCCGGCCTTCGAGGTCCTCGACGCGACCAGCAAGAAGGTCATCGACGGCGCCCACACCGTCGCCTATTACTGGGTCGGCAAGAACAAGACTGGCGTGCTCTTCACCGGCGGCCCCGGCGGCAACTACGGGATGGACTTCGTCGACGTCTTCGGCTGGATGTACGAGGGCGGCGGGCTCGAGCTCTACCAGCAGTGGTACAAGGACGTGCTGAAGCTGAACGTGGTGCCGCTGCCGGCGTTTCCGAGCGGCCCCCAGGCACTGGGCTGGTTCAAGCGCCCCATCAAGAACCTCGCCGATTTCAAGGGGATGAAGTGCCGGCAGACCGGGATCAACGCCGAGGTCTACACCGAGATGGGCATGCGCACCGTCAACCTGCCGGGTGGCGAGATCCTGCCCGCCGCCGAGCGCGGCGTCATCGATTGCGCGGAATGGGTCGGCGGCATCGAGGACCTGAGGCTCGGCTTCCACAACGTGTGGAAGTACCACTACACGCCGAGCATGCACGAGCCGGTGACGATGGGCGAGATCCTCATCAACAGCGACGTGTGGGACAAGCTGTCGGCGCAGCACAAGGAGATCGTCAAGTCCTCGACGACCGAGGCCTACATCCGCTGGTACGCGAAATGGCAGCGGCAGAACGCTGACGCCCTCAAGGAATTCCAGGAGAAGCACAAGGTCAACGTGCTGAAGACGCCCACCGAGATCATGGTCGACTTCCTGAAGACCTGGGACAAGATCGCCGCGCGCGAGGCGGAGAAGGACCCCTTCTTCAAGAAGGTGCTCGAGTCCCAGCGCGCGTACGCGTCGGTGGTCGTTCCCGCCAAGCGGTTCATGTTCCCGGCGTACGACTTCGCGGCGAACCACTACTGGCCCGAGAAGAAGGCGGCCGCCGCCGCGCCGGCCAAGAAGTAGGGAAGCGCTTGCCAACCTCCGGCAGGGGTCGGTCAGGGCCGACTCCTGCCGGGCACTGACCCATGACCACCCGGCCCACACGCGAGCCGCCCGCCGTCCTGCTCCGGACGATCCGCGCCATCGACGCGTTCAGCGACTGGACGGGCAAGATCGCGGCGTGGATGATCCTCCCGCTCGTCTTCGGCCTCACCTACGAAGGGTTCGCCCGGTACCTCTTCGACGCGCCGACGCTGTGGGCCTACGATCTGTCCTACATGCTGTACGGCGCGCTCTTCATGCTGGGCGCGCACTACACGCTCCTCAAGGGCGCGCACATCCGGACCGACATGCTGTGGGAGCGATTCTCGGTACGCACGAAGGGCCGGATCGATGCCGTCGCGTACATCTTCTTCTTCTTTCCGGCCATGGCCCTCCTCTTCTACGCCAGCGTGGACGAGGCCTGGCACTCGTGGCAGATGAACGAGCTGTCCGAGCAGACCGCGTGGCGGCCGATTCTCTGGCCCTTCAAGGCGGTGGTGCCGGTCACCGCGCTGCTGCTGCTGATCCAGGGCGTGTCGGAGCTGCTGAAGTCGCTCTACGCGGCGAAGACGGGACGCTTCGTCACCGAGTCCGAGACGATCCAGATATGAGCGGCAACGAGATCCTCGGGATGGTGATGCTGGCCCTCATGCTCGGCGTCATCTTCATCGGCTTTCCGATCAGCTTCACGCTCCTGTTCCTCGCCCTCGTCTGCGGCTGGATCGGCCTCGGCACCATCGTCTTCGACCTCGCCTTCTTCCAGACCATCGGCCTGATGAAAGAGCAGACGCTGGCCGCGGTCCCGCTCTTCATCTTCATGGGGTACGTGGTCGAGCAGGCCGGACTCATGGAACGCTTGTTTCGCGCGTTCCAGGTGATGCTGGCGCCGGTGCGCGGCTCGCTCTACCTCGGCGTGATCCTGACCGCCACCGTCTTCGCCATGGCCACCGGCATCGTGGGCGCTGCCGTCACCGTGCTCGGCATCATGGCCGCGCCGATCATGATGCGCAGCGGCTACAGCCCCCGGCTCTCCGCGGGCGCCATCGCCGCCGGCGGCACGCTCGGCATCCTCATCCCGCCCAGCGTGATGCTGATCGTCATGGGGCCGGTGATCAATGTGTCGGTGGCGAAGCTCTACGCCGCTGCCTTCGGTCCCGGTCTCCTGCTCGCCGGCCTCTATATCGTGTATACCCTGGCGCGCAGTTTCTGGAACCCGGCGCTGGGCCCCGCCGTGCCGAAAGAAGAACGGGCCGCCTCGTTCGCCGCCGTCATCCGCGAGGTCGTCGTCGGGATGGTGCCGCTCGCGTTGCTCATCGCGTCGACGCTCGGGACCATCCTGGCCGGCATCGTGACGCCCACCGAGGCGGCGGCCATGGGAGCCTCGGGCGCAATCGTGTTGGCGATCGCCTATCGAAAGCTGACCCTGGCCCGTCTCAAGGCGGCCGTGTTCTCGACCATGGCCACCACCAGCATGGTGCTGTTCCTCGCCGTCGCCTCGAACGTCTTCGGCGCCATCTTCGCGCGCCTCGGCAGCGCCACCATCATCACCAACGCGCTGACGGCGCTGCCGGTCCCGCCGTTCGTGACTCTGCTGCTCGTGATGAGCCTGATCTTCCTGCTCGGCTGGCCCTTCGAGTGGCCGGCGATCATCTTCGTGTTCATTCCGCTGTTCTATCCGGTGGTCGCGGCCATGAAGTACGACATGGTCTGGTTCGGCGCGCTGGTGGCCGTGAATCTGCAGACGGCCTACCTGTCGCCGCCGGTGGCCATGTCCGCCTACTACCTCAAGCAGGTGGCGCCGCAGTGGAGCCTCGGCACGATCTACCGCGGCATGGCCGACTTCATGGTGCTGCAGCTCGTCGCCCTCGCGCTCCTGGTCCTCTTTCCCGAGATCGCGCTCTGGTTGCCGCGCTGGCTGTTCGGCGACTAGCTTCGGCCGTTGCGGTGGACGGCATC
>DATBJF010000020.1:0-93665 GCA_036556545.1 Candidatus Methylomirabilota bacterium | reverse complement strand
TCGTTGCCAGGCAGGCAGCCGCAACGCGTTGTCGGATGGCGTGCCCGAACACGAGACCCCGGGCCGCCGCTGATCCGTTTAATAGGTGGGGCTAGTAGGCGAGCGTCGGCTCCGTCGCCATGCGCACGCGCTTGAAGTAGTCCTTGAACCGCTCGAGATCGTCCGCCGAGACCATGTCCGAGACGAGGAAGCAGGCGACGTCTCGCTGCCGCCAGACCCAGGCGACGAACCCGCTGTCCTTCACGAGCGCCGGCCGGAACCGGTCGATCTGCACGCGCGCGCGATCCGGGACCTTGAGGTCCTCGGCGGGCAGCGCGATGTAGCTCACGAGATGGCCGTCGATGTCGCGATAATGGACGGCCAGGCCGCGCTGGCGCAGCAGGTACACGGGCTCGGCGCTGACGAAGTTGAGGAGATCGTCGCCGAAGAAGGCGCTGGAGAGGCCGATGCCCGATTGCTCCTGCAGCCGCGGCAGCGCGGCCGGGATGACTTGCGATTGACGGCTGCCCCACATGAGCGCGCGCGAGTGCTCGCTCACCACCGCGCGGACGATCTGCTCGACAGGATCGGTCGGCTGGATGCGCGGAAGCCCCGGCAGCATGAACATCGCCAGCACCATGGCCGTCGCGGCGGCGGACAGGAGCGGGGAGAGCCAGGCCGGCCGGCGCGACGACGGCTCCGTCGCCTGCACGAGGGCGATCCGCAGGGACGTCGGGGCCGTGTAGCGCGGAAGCTCCGCGGCCAGCCGCCGCCCGAGCTGCTCGTCCGACTCCGAAATCCGATCGTCAGGGGCCATTACTTCTTCTCGTAGTCCTTCAACAGGCCGCGCAGGCGCTCCTTGGCGCGGAAGATGCGCGACTTCACCGTGCCAACCGGGCAGGCCATCACCCGGGCCACCTCCTCGAGCGGCATACCTTCGACTTCGGCGAGCAGCAGCACGGTCCGGAACTCCTCGGGCAAGCGCCGCATCGCGCGCTCGAGGTCGGTGTGCGCCTCCATGACGCCACCGTCATCCGGCGGCGCGTCGTGGAACATCGGCGTGTCCCAGTCCGGTACGCCGTCCTCGGCGATCGCCGCCTCGCGCTCACGCAGCCGATAGAACGTGAGGAACGTGTTCCTCAGGATCTGGAACAACCACGCGCGCAGGTGGGTTCCCGCCTGGAACCGGTGAGAGAACCGGAACGCCCGCAGGTAGGTTTCCTGGACGAGATCGTCCGCCTCGGGCGGATTCCGGGTCAAATACATCGCGAAGTTGTACAGCGCGTTGAGGTGCTGCAGCGCGTCGCGCTGGAAGTCGGCGTCGGCCATCCCGGGCGCCTATTCCTCGAACCAGCGCGCCGGGTACGCGCCTGGCTTGACGGTGTGGTCGTCCGCGAGGTCGTCGAGGAGCTGCCGGATGGTCGCGTACAGGGTGGGGTGCTCGAGATCGGGCGCGACGTCGGAGAGCGGGCGGAGGACGAACGCGCGCTCGGCCAGCAGCAGGTGCGGCACGTGAAGATCGTCGGGGCCGCTGATGACTTCGTCGCCATAGAAGAGGATGTCGATGTCGACCGTGCGGGGGGCGAAGCGGCGCGCCTCCGGGGTGCCCGGCGGTCGCACGCGCCCCAGCGTGTCCTCGATGACGCGCAGCCGCTCGAGCAGCGCGCGCGGCGGCAGCCGCGTGTCGACGGCCACCACGCAGTTGAGATACCACCGCTGCTCGCTGCCTGCGAGGCCGGGCTCCTCCTCCCACGGCTCGGACTCGTAGAGCGGCGAGGCGGTGACGAGCGCGAGGTCGGCCGACTCGCGGAGTCGCTGCACCGCCGTCCGGAGCAGCTCCAGCCGGTCGCCCAGGTTCGAGCCGAGGCTCAGATAGACACGGGTCATGCGCCTCGCCTCCGCGTCAGCTCCACCGACGGTGTCCCCACCAGGCCCTCGAGCGGCGGCGTGAGCTTCCGGACGCGGACGCGGACCTGCTGCGCGGGGAACTCGCGAAGCAGCGTCTGCGCGATCTGCCCGGCCAGACGCTCGATCAGGTTCACACGGCCTTGCGTGCCGATCTCCACGATGCGCCGGGCGACCAGCCCGTAGTCGATGGCGCTGCCGAGGTCGTCCGACGTGGCGGCCGGAGCGAGGTCGACGGCCAGCTCGGCGTCGACCGAGAACCATACGCCGACGGTCTGCTCCGCCTTCGACACGCCGTGATGACCAAAGAAGCGAACGTCCTCGAGATGGAGGCGGTCGCCCGTCACAGCCTGACGACCGGGTTCTTCAGGGCCCCAACCCCATCGATGCGGATCTCGACGCGATCGCCGGCGCTCAGCGGACCCACGCCGGCCGGCGTGCCGGTGGCGATGACGTCGCCCGGCAGCAGCGTCATGATCTCCGACACCCGCGCCACCAGATCCTCGACGGGAAAGACGAAGTCCTTGGTCGACCCGGACTGTCTCACCGCGCCGTTGACGAGGGCCTCCACGGTCACCGCGTTCGGGTCGATGTCGGTGGCGATGCACGGGCCCAGCGGGCAGAAGGTGTCGAAGGCCTTGGCGCGGGTGGGGCCGCGGTCGCGCGCCTGGAGGTCGCGCGCGGTGACGTCGTTGAGGCAGGTGTAGCCGAGCACGTAGTCGCGCACGCGCTCGGCGGTGAGATTGCGACAGCGCTTCTTCATCACCACCGCCAGCTCGGCCTCGTGCTCGACGCGGGCGCTCTGGGGCGGCAGCACGATCGGATCGTCCGGGCCGATGAGCGCGCTCACCGGCTTGAGAAAGATCCGCGGCTCCTCGGGGATCGGCATGTCCATCTCGACGGCGTGGTCGCGGTAGTTCAGCCCTACCGCGACGATCTTCGACGGGACCGTCGGCGCCAGGAGGACGACTTGCTTGAGCGCGTAGCGGCGGCGGGCGCGCTTGAACAGCGACCACGGCGTGCCGGAGTACTCGACGACGCTCGAGCCCTCGAGGGCGCCGTACCGCGTCTTGCCGCCGGCGCGGAAGCGCACGATCTGCATCAGGCGATCCCGAGCACGTCGTGCATCGAATAGAGACCGGGGTCGCGGTCGATCATCCACTGCGCCGCGCGCAGGGCGCCGCGCGCGAAGGTGTCACGGCTGTGGGCGCGATGGGTCAGCTCGAGCCGCTCCCCGAGCGTCCCGAAGGACACCGTGTGCTCGCCGACCACGTCGCCCGACCGCAGAGACATGACACCGATCTCCTTGCCCGTTCGCTCGCCGGGCAGGCCGTGCCGTCCGTAGACGCCGACCTGGGCGAGATCGCGTCCCAGCGCCTCGGCGATCACCTCCGCCATCCGGACGGCGGTGCCGCTAGGGGCATCCTTCTTGAAGCGGTGGTGGGTCTCCGTGATCTCGACGTCGTAGGCGTCGCCGAGCGCCTTGGCCATGATGGCCAGGAGCTGGAACGCGAGCGTCACCGCCACCGACATGTTGGGCGCGACCAGGATGGCGGCGCGGCGGGCGAGGGCGGCGATCTCCTCACGCTGCGCCGGCGAGAATCCGGTGGTGCCGATCACGGCGCGCGCGCCCGTCTCGGCGACGAGCCGCAGGTGCTCCAGCGACGCCTCGGGCACGGAGAACTCGATGAGCATGCGGTCGCGCGTGATCGCGGTCTTCGGATCGCCGCTGATCGGTATTCCGAGCCGGCCGGCGCCCGCGACTTCGCCGGCGTCGCGGCCAAGGCTCGGATGCGACGCCGCCTCCAGCGCGGCGGCCAGGCGGAGACGCGGCGCCTCGCTCAGGAGCGCGACGATCCGCGTACCCATCCGGCCGGCGGCGCCGCCGACTATTATATTTGCCGTCGGGGCGCCTCCGCGCCCGACGGTCGGCGAATCAACCGTCATGCGCGACCTCCGCGCCCGACGGTTGGCGAATCAACCGTCATCGGCGATCCGGCTTCGTTACTTCAGCAGGCCGTATTGCCGGAGGATGCCGCGCAGCGTCTCGCGGTTCGTGTCGCTCATCCGGCACATCGGCAGCCGGAACTCGGGCTCGAGCATCCCGACCATCGCCATCATTTCCTTGATCGGGATCGGGTTCGTCTCGAGGAACGCCGCCCGCGCCAGCGGGAAGAGCCGATAGTGCAGCTCCCGCGCCCGCTTGATGTCGCCCTCGAGCGCCGCGTGCACCATGTCCGCCGTCTCGCGCGGGACGATGTTGGCGATGACGGAGATGACGCCGTGGCCGCCGATGGCCATGAGCGGCAGCGTGACGTTGTCGTCGCCGGACAGCACGGAAAAGCCGGGCCCGCACGCGGCGATGACCTGGCTCATCTGGTCCAGCGAGCCCGAGGCTTCCTTCACGCCGCGGATGTTCTTCACGTCCTTCACCAGCCGGGCCATCGTGGCCGTCTCGACGTTGACGGCGGTGCGGCTCTGGATGTTGTAAGCCACGACCGGGATGGCCACGGACTCGGCGATCGCGCGGAAGTGCCGGTAGAGCCCTTCCTGCGTCGGCTTGTTGTAGTAGGGGTTCACGACCAGCGCGCCGTCGGCCCCGACCTTCTCGACATACTTCGTCAGCTCGATCGCATCCCGCGTCGAGTACGAGCCGGTGCCGGCCAGGACCTTCATCCGCTTGCGGGCGGCCTCCACCACGACGGCGACCACCCGCTTGTGCTCGTCGTGCGACAGCGTCGGCGACTCGCCGGTGGTGCCGCACGGCACCAGGCCGTCGGTGCCGTTCGCCGCGTGCATCTCGACGAGCTCGCGCAGCTTGGCCTCGTCCACCTGCCCGTTCCGGAACGGCGTGACCAGCGCGACGAACGAACCGGTGAAGATCGGGTTCATGCGGTCGTCTCCCCCGCCACCAGGTCCTCGAACGTCTCCCGGCGGCGCACGATCGTGTAGCGGTCACCGTCGACGAGCACCTCGACGGGCCGCGGTCGCGTATTGTAGTTGGAGGCCATGACAAAGCCGTAGGCGCCGGCGCTCATGAGCGCCAGCAGCTCACCCTCTTCCGGCCGCGCCAGCTCACGGTCCTTGGCGAAGAAGTCGCCCGACTCGCAGATGGGCCCCACGATGTCGGCGATCTCCTTGGTGGCGCCCGCCCGCGGCGCGGCCACGGGCAGGATCTCGTGATAGGAGTCGTAGAAGGCCGGCCGGATCAGATCGTTCATGGCCGCGTCCACCACGACGAAGGTCTTGGCCTCGGTGGCCTTGTGGTACAGCACCCGTGTCACCAGGGCGCCGGCGTTGCCGACGATGGAGCGTCCCGGCTCGAGCAGGACGGTGAGGCCGAGCTCCCGGAGGGCGGGCAGCAGCACGGTGGCGTACTCGGCCGGGGTCGGCGGCGCCTCGTCGCGATAGCGGATGCCCAGCCCGCCGCCCAGGTCGATCATCGAGATCTCGACGCGGCGCTCGCGCAGCGTCTTCACGAGGGCGCCGAGGCGCGCGGTCGCGTCGGCGAACGGCGCGCTCTTCGTGAGCTGGGAGCCGATGTGCATCTGCGCGCCCACGACCTCGAGCCCGGGCCGCTGGGTTGCTTCCTCGTAGGCGGCGAGCGCCTGCGTGTAGGGAATGCCGAACTTCGAGGTCTTGAGGCCGGTGGCCACGTACTTGTGCGTCTGCGGGTCCACGTCCGGGTTCACGCGCAACGCCACCGGCGCTCGCGCGCCCATCTCGCGGGCGACCTCGTCCAGCACACGCAGCTCGCTCAGCGACTCGACGTTGAACATCAGGATGTCGGCCTTGAGCGCCTCGCGCATCTCGTCGCGCGTCTTGCCCACACCGGAGAAGATGATCTTCTTCGGCGGCACGCCGGCGCGCAGCGCGCGCTGCAGCTCGCCCCCGGAGACGATGTCGGCGCCGGCGCCGGCCCGGGCCAGGGTGGAGACCACCCCGAGATTGGAGTTGGCCTTGAGCGCGTAGCAGATGAGGTGGGGGACGTCGCGAAAGGCGGCGTCGTAGGCGGTGTAGCTGTCGAGCATGGCCGCCCGCGAGTACACATAGGCCGGCGTGCCGACGGCGTCGACCAGACGCGCCAGGGACACGCCCTCGCAGTGGAGGCGGCCGTGGCGATACGAGAAGTGTGGCGTCGGGCTCATGTGCAAGAGATCGTTGCCCTTTTCCGGCGTGAAGTCAAGGCACGGTCACCATCACTTCGTTGGACGGCGCGCTCTCGTTGGCGCGCGTGCTCGCGTCCTGCGTGGTCACCACGTAGCGATACCGGCCGGGCGGCACGTTACGGTCGACGAACGTCGTGGCCGGAGGGCGGACCGATCCGATCCTCGTGAGCGAGCGGCCGGGCGCCGCGCGGTAGATCACGTAGGCGGCCGCGTCGGGCGCCGGGCTCGGCTTCCACGACAGCCGCACTTCGCCACGCGACGGGATCGCGGCCAGATCGCTCGGCGGTGCCGGCGGCGTCGTCTTGGCGGGCGTCGCCGTCGCCACGACCGAGGCGGCGCTCGTGCCGGTGGCGGCGCCTTCCGTGCGGATCGCCCGGACGCTGTAGTGATAGGTGACGTCGTTGGCCATTCCGCGATCCACGAAGGACGTCTCGCCCGGCGCCGTCCGCCCCACCGGGGCCGGCGCCGCCGTCGGGTCCGGCGTCCGCCAGATCTCGTACGCGAGTCGGCCGGTGACCGGCGTGCCGTCCACGAGCCGTGCCGGGGGCTGCCACGCCAGGCGGACCTCCGCGTCCCCGGCCTCGGCGCGCACGGCCGTGGGCGGCGCGGGAGCGGCAATGAACGTCACCGACGCACGCGACGACGGCCCGCTCACATGGCCGCGTGTATCGGTGGTGATGACGACGTACGTATAGCGGCGGCCGAACGTGAGGTCGCGCTGATCGGTATGGACGATGCGATCGCGCTCCGTGCCCGCCGGATCCGACAGCGGGAAGGTGGCGATCTCCGTGTAGCCGGGGATGCGGTCCTTCACCAGCATCGCGGACCGCGGCTCTCCGGCGCCGGTGTCCTCGGTGCGGTAGAGCCTGGCCACGCCCGGGTCGAACAGGCGCGTGTTGTCCACACGCCGCCGCGGCAAGGTCCAGGCCAGCTCGATGCCGTCGTGACGGGCGGTGGCGCTCAGATCGGTGACCGCGCGCGGGGCGCGCAGCTGCGGCGCCACCGGATTGCCGCGCTTGCCGCAGGCCGCCAGCGCGAGCAGGGCGACGCCGACGACGGCCGCATGCCGGGCCCGGCGCCGCGTCACGAGGCGATGAGCGTGCGCGCCTGAGCGAGCGCGCGCTGCACCGCCTCCGGCGCCGTGCCGCCGGTGACCGCCCGCGCGCGGAGCGAGGCATCGACGGTGAGGGCGCGAGCCACGTCGGACTCGATCAGCGGGGAGAAGCGGCGGAGCGTCTCCAGCGGCAGCGCCTCGAGCGGCCGCCCGGCTTCGAGCGCATGACGCACGACGCGGCCCACCACCTCGTGCGCTTGCCGGAACGGCAGGCCCTTGCGCACCAGGTAATCGGCGAGATCGGTGGCCGTGGCGTAGTGCTCGCCGGCGGCGGCCCGCATGCGCTCGGTGCGGAAGGTCAGCGAGGCGAGGAGCGCCGGCAGCACGCCGAGGATCGCCTCGAGCGTGTCGACCGAGTCGAAGAGCGGCTCCTTGTCCTCCTGCATGTCGGAGTTGTAGGTCAGCGGCAGTCCCTTCATCGTCGTCAGCACTGCGACGAGATTGCCGTACAGCCGGCCGCTCTTACCGCGGACGAGCTCCGCCACGTCGGGGTTCTTCTTCTGCGGCATGATGGACGAGCCCGTCGCGAACGCGTCCGCGAACTCGACGAACCCGAACTCGGCGGTGGCCCAGAGGGTCAGGTCCGCGGCCAGCCGGGACAGGTGCATGCCGACGATGGCGGCGGCCCCGAGGAACTCCAGCACGTAGTCCCGATCGCTCACGGCGTCGAGGCTGTTGGGACTGACGCTGGCGAAGCCGAGGTCGCGCGCGAGCGCCTCACGGTCGATGGGATACGCGGTACCGGCCAGCGCCGCGGCGCCGAGCGGCAGGCAATCCGCGCGCGCGGCGCACGCGGCCAGCCGCTGCCGGTCGCGGTCGAGCATGAAGACGTAGGCGAGCAGGTGATGGCCGAGCACCACGGGCTGCGCGCGCTGCAGGTGCGTGTAGCCGGGCATCGGGGCGTCCGCCGTCTCCGCCGCGCGCTCCACCAGCGCCTGCTGGACCCGGCGGAGCCCCTCGCGCGTGCGCCCGACGGCCTCTTTCAGGTAGAGCCGCTCGTCGAGCGCGATCTGGTCGTTGCGCGAGCGGCCGGTGTGGAGCTTGCCGCCGACCTCGCCGATCAGCTCTTGCAGGCGGCGCTCGACGTTCATGTGAATGTCCTCGAGCTCCGGGCGGAACGGAAACGTTCCCGCCTCGAGCTCGCCCCGCACGGCCTCGAGCCCTTTCACGATCGCGTCACGCTCGGCGTCCGTCAGCAGTCTCGCGCGCGCGAGGGCGCGGGCCCACGCGATGCTGCCGGCGATGTCGTGGGGCCACAGCCGCTGGTCGAACGCGAGGGAGGCGGTGAAGCGCTCGGCGGTCGGGTCGGCGCTCTGGGCAAAGCGCCCGCCCCAGGGCTTCACGGCAACAGCGCCGCGATATCGTTCATGATGCGCTCGGTCACGCCGTGGCGGGCATGACGTCCCCGTGCGCCGTCCCGCGAGAAGCGCCGCGGCGGGCCGAAGCGCACGGCGAGCGGCGTCGCCCGCGGGACGTGAAACCGCCGGCGATGGAGCGCCTCGTAGGTCCCGTGCAGAGCCGCCGGCACGACCGGGACACCGGACTTGAGCGCCAGCAGCGCCACGCCCGGCAGGCCGCGCTCGAGCCGTCCGTTCACGCTGAAGGGCCCCTCGGGGAAGATCCCGACCACGCCGCCGCGCTCGAGGTGCGACAGCGCGCCCCGCAGGGCGCCGAAATCCGGACGCTGGAGGTTGATGGGGATCGAGCGGATGTGGCGATGGAAGATCGGGTGCAGCGGCGTGGCCCGCCACACCCGCGGCATGACGATGAACGAGATCGGCGCCGGCACGCTGACGCCGAGGACGATGCCGTCGAGGTAGTTGTGATGGTTGCCCGCCACGATGTACGGCCCCGCCGCCGGCAGATGCTCGAGACCGTCGACACGCAGATCGAACCACCGCTCGAGCGCCGCCCGCACCGGTCCCCGCAGCGTTCGGTAAAGCAGCGGAAACTCAGGCGCACTGCGCCCGACACTGCGAGCAGGGGAAAGCGCCGCCGACCGCGACATAGCCCCGGTTTTATAGCACGGGGACTTTGGTCACGCCAGGCGAGGCGGAGTTACCGCCTTTCGAGCGCGGGCTTTGCCCGCGCAATCCTGGCTCTCGTTCTGGGGGAGGCATCGGAGGGGGCCACCGAGGCCCCCTCCGAGAGTTTCAGTCGTCGGTAGCGCGCCACCGCGCGATTGTGCTCGTCGATGCTCATCGAGAAGTGGTGGCGCTTGTCGTCCTGGGCCACGAAGAAGAGGTACTTCACCGGGGCCGGGTCGAGCGCGGCCTCGATCGCTCCCAGGCCCGGGCTGGCGATGGGCCCGGGCGGCAACCCGGCGCGGACGTAGGTATTGTATGGATGGTCCACGAGCAGGTCGGCGCGGCTCAGAGCGCGCCGCTCCTTGGCCACCGCGTATTGCACGGTCGGGTCCGCCTGCAACGGCATGCCGATGCGCAGGCGGTTCCAGAACACGGCGGAGATCAGGCGCTGCTCGTCCTTCACCACCGCCTCGCGCTCGATGATCGAGGCCAGCGTGAGCAGCTCGTGCACCGACAGACCGCGGGCCTGCGCGCGCTCCCGGATGGTGGGGGTGAGCTTGCTGCGCATGCGCTGGGCCATCCGCCCGAGCATTTCCTCGGGCGTCATCCCCCGAACGAACTGATAGGTGTCGGGGAAAAGGTAGCCTTCCGCGGTGGCCGCCTCGATGCCATGGGCGGCGAGGAACTTCTTGTCGCCGGCGACGCGGGCCACGGACTCTGCGGAGGCGAGCTGCTCGGCCTCGAACAGACGGCCCAGCTCGGAGACGGTGGCTCCCTCCGGGTGGAGCACGGCGCGCTGCCGCACCTGACCGCTCTCGAGGAGCGTGACGACGGTCCAGGTGGTGGCGTTCTGCGGAATCTCGTACTCGCCGGCCTTGAGACTCCGCGGGACACCGCGCACGACGGCGGTGGCGAGGAAGGCCAGCCGGTTCCGCACCACGTCGGCGGCCGCGAGGCGCGAAGAGATGCCCAGGATGCCCTCGTGCGGCGGAATGAAGACGATCAGCGGCCCCTGCCGGAGCGCCGGTGACGGCGTCAGGGCCAGCCACCCCAGCGTCGCGGCGCCGACGAGCGCCAGCAGCACGAACCAGCGCAGCCTCATGATTCGAGTCTACTCTGCCGACGCTCGCGCGCCTCGAAAAGCGGCCGGGCGACGCCGCATGGGCCGCCTGGATCGTCTTTGGTATACTGACTGGCCTTGGGGTTTCCCCCGCAATCTGCCACGGAGGTCCGCATGCAGGAGCTGCAGCTCCCCACTCGTCACGACTGGAACGCCACCGAGCCCGTGTACGGCAAGATGGTCATCGAGCCCTTCGAGCCGGGCTTCGCCCTCACGGTCGGAATCGCCTACCGGCGGGTTCTCCTCTCGGCCATCCACGGGGCCGCTCCGACCTGGGTGAAGATCGAGAACGTGCTCCACGAGTTCTCGCACCTGCCCGGCGTCCAGGAAGACACCCTGGACATCATGATGAATTTGCGGAAGGTGACGTTCGCGCTGCACGTGAACCGGCCGAAGATCCTGCGACTGAAAGTGCAGGGCACGCGGGCCGTGAAAGCCGGCGACTTCGAGGCCGATGCCGACGTCCAGGTGCTGACACCCGATGTGACGCTGGCCACCCTCGACAAGGACGGCATGCTCGAGATGGAGGTCTGCATCGAGCGCGGCCGCGGCTACGTCGCCGCCGAGAAGCGCGAGCCCGACGCGCTGCCGATCAACGCCATCCTCCTCGACGCGGACTTCTCGCCGGTCAAGCGCGTGAACTTCCACGTGGAGCCGATCGGCGGCGACAAGGCGGAGCCCGGCGGGCCCGAGCGGCTGGTGCTCGAGGTGTGGACGGACGGCAGCGTGACGCCGCAGGCGGCCGTCGGTGAGGCGTCGCGCATCCTTCAAGACCATTTCAATCTCCTGACCGACTTCCCCGAGCTCGTCGCGCAGGAGGAAGAGGACGCCGAGCGCGGCGAGACGCGGCCCGGGACCGAGCTCAACGACAATCTCTTCCGCAACGTTGACGAGCTGGAGCTGTCGGTGCGCGCCTCCAACTGCCTCAAGACGGCGAACATCCGCACCATCGCCGACCTCGTCCAGAAGACCGAGGCCGAGCTGCTCAAGACGAAGAACTTCGGGAAGAAATCGCTGAACGAGATCAAGACCATCCTCGGCGAGATGGGCCTCTCGCTCGGGATGCGCCTCGACCCCGAAGAGCTGGAGCGCCTCCGCTCCCAGTACGAACGCGCCTACGAGACTTGATTGACATGGGGGCCCCGAATGGCCCCCAAGCCCCCCAACGTTCGGCCCGCCCCGGCGAAGCCGTGGCGGGCCTCGATCACGGTCGGCGGGGCCCCGAAATGGCCCCCACCGCCCCATCGCTCGGCGCGCCCCGGCGGAGCCGTGGCGCACCTCGGGAATGGCCGGCGCGGGCCGCCGAAATGGGCGCCGGACCCCAACGCTCGCCGTACGCCGTCAGCGTTTCAGGTTGGATTTGATGCGGGCGATGGCTTCCTGGGTGTGATCTTTGGCGCCGAAGGCGGTGAGGCGGAAGTAGCCTTCGCCGCTGGGCCCGAAGCCGGCGCCAGGGGTGCCGACGACATGGGCCTCGTTCAAGAGCTTGTCGAAGAAGCCCCATGAATCGAGGCCGGGTGGCGTCTTCACCCAGATGTACGGAGCGTTCCGGCCGCCATAGACGGTGAGCCCGGCGGTCTCCAGACCCTCCCGGATGACGCGCGCGTTATCCATGTAGTAGTCGATCGTCGCGCGCACCTGCTTCTGGCCTTCGGGCGTGTACACGGCCGCGGCGCCGCGCTGGATGATGTACGGCACGCCATTGAACTTCGTGGACTGACGGCGGAGCCAAAGGGCGTTGAGCGACACGCGGTCCCCGTTCGCGGCGCGGCCGTGGAGCTCCTTCGGCACCACCGTGAACGCGCACCGCGTGCCCGTGAAGCCGGCGGTCTTGGAGAAGGAGCGAAACTCGACCGCCGCTTCGCGCGCGCCCTCGATCTCGTAGATCGAATGCGGAATGTCCGGGTCCTTGATGTACGCCTCGTAGGCCGCGTCGTAGAGGAGGATGGCCCCCGTGCGCCGCGCCCACTCCACCCAGCGCTCGAGCGCCGGCCGCCCGAGCACCGAACCCGTCGGGTTGTTGGGGAAGCAGAGGTACACGAGATCCACCGGCCGGTCGGGCAACGGGGGTTCGAAGCGGTTCTCGGCGACGCAGGGCAGATAGACGATGCGATCGTACCGGCCGCCGGCGTCGGCGCCGCCGGCGCGGCCGGCCATCACGTTGCTGTCGAGATAGACCGGATAGACGGGATCGGTCAGCGCGACCACGGCGTCGGCGCTGAAGATCTCCTGGAAGTTGCCCGTGTCGCTCTTCGCGCCGTCGCTGACGAAGATCTCGTCGACACTCATCGGGACCCCGCGCGCGCCGTAGTCGTGCCTGGCGATCAGCTCGGCGAGGAAGTCGTAGCCGGGCTCCGGCCCGTAGCCGCGAAAGCTCTCCGCGCGCGCCATCTCGTCGACTGCGCGGTGCAGCCCCTCGATGATGGCGGGGGCCAGCGGTTGGGTCACGTCGCCGATGCCGAGCCGGATGACCTTCGCCTCCGGATGCGCGGCCTGGAATGCCTTCACGCGTCTGGCGATCTCGGTGAAGAGATAGCTACTCTTCAGACGCAGATAATGGTCGTTGACTCTCGCCACGTCGCTCTCCCTCGCGGACCGGAATTTCGCGATTCTAGCAAATCGACTCGGGGTCGAGGCACAGGCGCTCGACCTGCCGATCCGCCCAGCGGGTGACGCTCAGCGTGCGCCCATCCGTCTCGAGCACGACGGCCCCGTGCCGATCGGTGCGATACACGCGGACGCCGGCGCGAGCGAGACGGGCGAGCACTCCGGGGTCGGGATGGCCGTACGAGTTCCGCGCTCCGACGGAGACGACGGCGACGGCCGGCCGGACGGCGGCGAGGAACGGCGGCGTGCTCGAGGTGGCGGCGCCGTGGTGCGCGACCTTGAGCACGGTGGCCGCCAGCGGCGCGCGGCGCTCCACGAGCGCGCGCTCGGCGGCGGCCTCGATGTCGGAGGCGAGCAGGATCGACGCCAGGCCGAGCTCGAAGCGCAGGACGATCGCATGATCGTTCGGGCGCGCGCTGTCCGACGACGCGTGGAGCGGCGTGATCCAGGCGCCACCGAACGGTCTCGGTATCGGCCTCTCCCAGCGTTCGGTCACCGGCACCAGCCGATGAAGCGCCGCCATCCCGCCCGCGTGGTCGAGATCGCCGTGGGTGACCACCGTTGCCGCCAATCTCAGGATTCCGCGGTTCCAGAGGAACGGTGCGACGACGCGCTCGCCGACGTCGAGGCGCCACGGCCCGCCGGGGCCGGCGTCGACGACCATGGCGCGGCCGTCGGGTGCCTCGATGACGATGGCATCGCCTTGCCCGACGTCGAGGATCGTCACACGCAAGCGACCACTCGCCGGCGTCAGCATCGGCCACCACCACAGCGCGACGGCCACGGTGAGCAGGGCGGCGGCCGCGGCGGTGAGACGGCGGCGCGCCGGTCCGGCGGCGTGCCATGCCCCCAGGGCGGCGCCGAGGCCGCACGCATAGCACGCGATGGCGGCCCCGCCCGGTGCCGGAAGATGAAGCGCCGCTCCGGGGATGCCGGCGGCGAGCGCGACGGCGCCGCGCAGCGCCAGCAAGACGGGCCACACCGCACCGAACCCGGCGCTCGCGAGCCAGTCGGCGACCGCTGCCGCCGCCACCGCGAGCAGGCCGAGGATCGTGGCGGCCGCCGCCAGCGGGACCACCGCGAGGTTCGCGACGACGGCGACCGTCGAGAGTTGATTGAAGTGCGCCAGCGTGATCGGCAGCACTACGAGCTGGGCCGCGATGCTGACACCGAGGGCGGCGCCGACCACGGTTCGCGGGATCGGTGCGGCCACGATGCCGGCCGTGGCGGCGAACGACAGCTGGAATCCGGGATCCAGGAGGTCGCCGGGACGCACGGCCAGGATCGCCAGCGCCGCCAGCGCCAGGCTGTTGACCACGGCGGCCTCGCGGTCGAGTACGACGGCCGCGAGCACGAGCACGGCCATGAGGGCCGCGCGCACCACCGACGGCCCGGGACCGACGACGGCGGCGAACCCGAGGACGGCCACGATGGCCGTGAGGGCTGCGACGCGCCGCGAGCCACCCGCCGCGCGGAGCACCGTCCACACGGCGCCCGCGAGCAGCGCGACGTTGAAACCGGACACGGCGAGGACGTGGTACACGCCGGCCTGTCGAAACGCCGCGTCCACGTCGGAGGGAAGGTCCGTTCGCTCACCGAGGAGCAGCCCACCGAGCAGGGCCGACGACACCGGCGGCAGCCGCGCGGCAATCGTCTCGAGCGCTGCCTGCCGGAGGCGTGCGGCCCACGATGGCATCGGCGGCTCCAGCGGCACGAGACGGGTCGCATCCGCGGTGCCCGTGACGTGAATGCCCTCGCGCGCGAGCCGTGCGCCGCCATCGAATCCGCCCGGATTGCGGAATCCGACCGCGCGATGAAGGCGTGCCTCCACCACCACGCGCTGGCGCTCCGCGAGCGCCTGCGTCGGACCGTAGACGTTCAGCGCGATGCGCCCGGAACGCTCGGTACCGTCCACGCGCTCGACGTCGAGCACGATCCTGGTGCGGTCGGGCGCCCATCGCGCCGGCGCCGCCGCAAGCCGGCCCTGGACCTGTGCCGTGGCCGGCATTGCGAGTCGCCGGACGTCGTCAGTCGGAACGGGCGGCGGCATGGCGCGCACGGCGCCGAGAGCGACGACAGCGGCCAGGAGCGGCGCGGTCGCGTGCGCGGGACGCCCGGCCACCAGGATGAGCGTCGTGAGGGCAAGAGCCGCGATGCCGACGGCCCACGTCGGCCGGGACGCCAGCCACGGCGCGAGGGCGATGCCAGCCGCGAACGCCGCCGCCAGCGGCGCCAGAGGCATCGCCAGCACGGTCACGGGGCGGGGCCGATGGCGAGCAGCGGACGCAGTCGCGCCAGCATCGCGTCGCCGATGCCCCGCACCCGCCGCAGCTCATCGACGGCCCCGAACGTCCCGCGCCGGGTGCGCATCTCGACGATCCGCGCCGCGAGGGCCGGGCCGATGCCGGGCAGCCGATCGAGATCGTCCTCGGTGGCGCGGTTCAGGTCGAGCGGGACGGCCGCGCGTGACGGAACGGCGCGCACGACCGGTCGAGGGGGACGCGCGGGCGGCGGCGTCACCGGCGCGCGGTCGAAGGCTTCGAGCCGTTCGACCTGCTCCGGGTCGGTGCGCCGCCAGCGGTCGATGCCGAGACCGGCGCCGGCGACGACCACGACGACGAGCAAGAGCGTGAGCTGACGACGCGTGTACAGGTCCACGCGGCGACGATGCCACGCATGCGACGGCGTCGCCAGAGTGAACGGATGCAGACGGTGAGCTGTCTATCGGCCGTGACGCCAGTAACCGTGGAGCCCGTCAACGAGGCGCGCCACGGCTTTGCCGGGGCGCGACGAGCGTCGGGGGGTATGGGGGGCCATTTCGGGGCCCCCCATGTTCCTAGTTCACGGGCAGCTTCACGGTGAGCGTCGGGCCGCGGTCGTCCGCGCGCGCCGTCGCCGCGGTGCCGCCGTGGAGCTCGAGCAGCCGGCGCACGATCGCCAGCCGCATGCCGGTCACCGGCGCGCCGGAAGCGCCGGGCGCGCTGACGGCGACCATCGCGGTGGCGCCGTCGCGCGTGACTCGCACGGCGACGCGTCCACCGGCCGGCGCCACGCGGAGGGCGCCCTCGAGCACGCGCTGGATGACCTGCCGGAGTCGGCGGCGGTCGCCGCGAACGCGCAGGCCCGGCACGTCGGCGGCGATGTCGATGGCGATGTTCTTGGCGCGCGCTTCCTCCGCGACGGCGCGGCCCGCGGCGTCGACGACCTCGTGCAGCGGGAGCGGCTGGTGGTCCAGCTCGAGGGCGCCGCTCGCGAGCCGCGCGAAGAGCCGTAGCAGCTCACGCGTCTCGCGCCGGCGCCGGCGCTCGTCGATGGCGACCGCCGCGCGGCGGGCGAGCTCGCCCACGAGCGCGACGTCGTCGGGACCCAGCGGCCGCTCCGGATCGATGCCGACGAAGGTGATGGCGCCGAGCGGGCGCCGGCCGGCGAGCAGGGGCGCACAGACGTAGCTGGCCACGCCGAGGCGCGCGAGCTGCGCGCGCTCGTCGGGCCCACCACGTGCCTCGAGATCGCCCGGCGTCGCGCCGCCAGCACGCCACTGCGGCGCGCGCGAATGCAGCGCGCGGCCCACCGCGGTGTCGGCGGGCGGCGCCTGGGTGAGGGGGCCGAGCAGCCCGGCCGCATCGCGCTCGATCACGACGTCGCGATGCGCGAGCGCCACGCGGCGGTAGCCGCCGTCGCGGTCGTGCAGGTCGACGACACACCAGTCCGCCACGGCCGGCACCGCCAGACGCGCCACCGTGCTCAGCGCCGACGCGGGGTCGCGCGCGGCGAAGAGGGCGGTGGTGGCGTCGGCGAGGAACACGCTCCGCTGCCGGACGCTCTCGGTCAGCCGTCGCGCACGCTGCGCGTCTTCGAGCAGCCGCGCGTTGCGGATGGCCGTGCTCACGCGCTCGCCGACCAGCTCGAGCAGCCGCGCCTCGTCGGCGCTGAAGCGTCGCCGCCGCCGCGCCGCGTGCACCACCCCGACGAGATCGCCGTCCGCCGACAGGGGCACCCCCACCAGCGACTGGACGCGCGCGTCGCGAAGCGGCGCGAGATCCATGTCGCCGGCGTCGTCCACGATCAGCGGCTGGGCGCTGGCGGCGATGCGGCCGGTCAGGCCCTCGCCGATCGGCACGCGCACGTCGCGCGCGGCGTCGGCGGCGAGGCCCACCGCGTGCGCCAGCCGGAGATGCGCGCCGTCCTCGGTGGGGAGAAGGATCAGCGTCGTGTCGGCCTCCACGACGTCGTGGATGCGCTCGAGGACGCCGCGGAGCAACTGATCGAGCGAGCGGGGGGCGAGCGCGGCTTCGGTGATCGACTGCAGCCGCTGCACCATGTCCACGGCGGCCTCGACCTCGGCGCGGGCTTCCTGCTCGCGCAAGAGCCGCTCGTCGCGTTCCTGCTCGAGCCGCTTCTGCTCGGTGATGTCGACCATGAGACCGCGCAGTCGCCCGGTCTCGGTGCGATGCACGCGGTCGCGCAGCCACACCAGGGTGCCGTCGGCGGCGGTGGCACGGAACTCGTGGTCGATGACACGCTGCCCGCGCGTGGCCTCGTCGTAGGCGGCCTGCGCGCGCTCGCGATCGCGCGGATCGATGAGCGTCGCGCGGAAATCCTGGGCGGCCAGCCAGCGCTCGATCGGATAGCCGAGCAGCTCTTCGGCACGGCGATTGACGAACGTGAACCGCTGGGTGGCGGGCTCGAGCTCCCACACGATACCGTCCACTTCGTGCACGAGATCGCGGAAGCGACGCTCCGCGGATTCTGCGGGGGACGGCGGTGGTCCCTTGTAAGCGAGTGCTGCCATCGGGCCGAAAGGTGGCAAGCGACGTGCCACGGCTCTGGTTGTAAAAACGCTTCAGTCGTCGGTGGATAGCAGCGCCCGGCCGCGCGCGTCGCGACCGCCGCGCCGATTCGTCCCGCGCGTTACGCGAGGTCCGCGCGCGGCGGGCGTGCGACGGCGGGTGGCCAGCGGCGGTCGGCGTGACGGCGCGCCCGGCGCAGCGTCGCTGACGGAAGCGGTGTGTGCACCCGATGGGTGCACATGGGAAGTGTCTTGCACGCCGGTGTCGCGTCTGCGAGTCAGGGCACGAGCGCGGCGCGACTGATGGCCGTCGTCTCCCGGTTGTGCCACTCCGAGTCGCTGAAGGCCTTGTTGATCTGCTCCAGCGGGTACTTGTGCGAGATGAGCCGGTCGAACGGGAATCGCCGCTGGTTGCGCACGAGGAAGTCCAGCGCGCGCGGGATGACCCAGGCGTCGTACATGATCACGCCGACCATCTTCTTGGCGCCCCAGACGAGCTGGGCCGGCTCGAAATCGACCTTGGCGCCGCGCGAGATGGTGCCGATCTCCAGATAGGTGCCACCCGGCCGCAGCATGTCGATGCCTTCGGGGATCACCTGCGGGAAGCCGACGAAGTCGCAGGCGACATCGGCGCCCATGCCGCCCGTCCACTTCCGCACGAGCGCCACGCGGTCCTTGCGCTCGGTCGTCTCCTTCACGTTGATCACGTGGTCGGCGCCGAACGCGCGCGCCAGCTCGAGACGCCCCGGCAGCTGGTCGACGACGATCACGGTGGCGGCCCCCATGTCCTTGGCGACGGCCGCCGCCTGGACGCCGAGGCCGCCCGCGCCCTGGATCACGACGCTGCCGCCGAACTCGAGCTTCGCCTCGTGCAGCCCGAAGATCACCTGCGAGAGCGCGCAGTTCACCGGCGACACCAGCTCGTCGGCCAGCGCGTCGGGAACGCCGAAAACGGCGCCGCCGGGGCGCAGGTAGTAGTACTCGGCGAAGGCGCCGTTGAAGTGCGGGAACTCCGACGGGCCCCGCGGCCGCTCGATCTTCGCCGGGCACGCGGCGGGCTGCTTGTTGAGACAGACGTAGCAGCGCCCGCACGGATAGAAATAGGTGTAGGCGACCCGATCGCCCTCGCGCAGCGGGCGCCCCAGCGAGTCCGTCTTGACGTTCTTCCCGAGCCTGGCCACGCGGCCCATCATCTCGTGGCCGAAGATCCAGCCGTCGTCGGGTAGCCGCAGCGGCGCGTCGCCGCGCCAGAAGTGGAGGTCGGAGCCGCAGACGTTGGCGAGCGAGACCTTGATCAGGACGGCGTCAGGCTCGATCTCGGGCAGGCGCAGCTCCCGGATCTCGAAGGGCTTGCCGGGGCCGAAGAAGACGGCGGCTTTGCCGGTGGTGGCCATGGGGGGCGCTCCTTGTCGCGTTTACCGCGACTGGCCGAGACCGAAGGCGTCGTGCAGCGCGCGGACGGCCAGCTCGGCGTACTTGTCCTCGATCACGCACGAGACCGCGATCTCGGACGTCGAGATCATCTGGATGTTGATGCCTTCCTTGGAGAGGGCCGAGAACATCTGGGCGGCCACGCCGGAGTGACTGCGCATGCCCACGCCGACGATGGAGACCTTGGCCACGCGCTCGTCGTGCGAGACGCCCTCGGCGCCCACCTGACGGGCGATGCTCTCGAGGGCGGCGCGGGCACGGGCGTGATCGCCGCGCGGCAGCGTGAAGGAGATGTCGGTGAAGCCGTCCCGGCTGATGTTCTGCACGATCATGTCCACCACCACGTTCTTGGCGGCCACCGCGCTGAAGACCTGCGCGGCGATGCCGGGCCGGTCCGGAACACGGAGCAGCGAGATCTTCGCCTGGCTGCGATCGTGGGTGATGCCGGTGACGACCGCCTCTTCCATCCCGCTCTCCTCTTTCGTCACCAGCGTGCCGGGATCGACCTTGAAGGTCGAGCGCACGTGCACCGTGACACCGTACTTCTTGGCGAACTCCACCGACCGCGCCTGCAGCACCTTGGCGCCCAGGCTGGCCATCTCCAGCATCTCGTCGTAGGCCACGCGCGTCAGCTTGCGCGCGTCGGGGACGATGTTGGGATCGGCGGTGTAGACGCCGTCGACGTCGGTGTAGATCTCGCAGACGTCGGCCTTCAACGCCGCCGCCAGCGCCACCGCCGTGAGATCGGAGCCGCCGCGCCCCAGGGTCGTGATGTCGTCCGTGTCCGAGAGTCCCTGGAAGCCGGCCACCACCACGATCTCCCCGGCCGCCAGCGCGCCGCGCGCGCGCTCGGGATCGATCTGCGTGATGCGCGCCTTGGTGTGCGCGTGATCGGTCCGCATGCCCGCCTGGGGGCCCGTCAACGAGCGCGCCTTCAGCCCGAGGGCGTGGAGGGCCATCGACAGCAGCGCAATGGTGACCTGCTCGCCGGTGGCGAGCAGCATGTCCATCTCGCGCGGCTCGGGCGTGGGAGAAACCTGGGCGGCCAGCGCCAGGAGACCGTCGGTCGTCTTGCCCATCGCGGAGACCACGACGACGAGCTGGTGCTCGCCTGCGCTCTGCGCCACCCGGCGCGCGACGTTCTTGATCTTCTCGGCGTCGGCGACGGACGAGCCGCCGTACTTCTGGACGATCAGCATTGCCTGTGCAATCTACATGAGCCGCGCGCGGAGTGGCAAGCTGCGCAGACTCAGCCGGCCGCCGTGGGCGCACGGCGCACGTCGCCGAGGCTCAGGTGCTCGCGCAGCAGGTAAAGCCAGCCGAGCAGGGTGATCGGCAGCACGGCGCTCGCGTGATAGAGCAGGGCGTAGGCGAGGGCGGTGGAGGAGGCCACGCCGAACGTCTCGAGCGCGAGCTTGGCCGCGAAATGAAACACACCGAGGTAGCCCGGCGCCGACGGCACGCTGATGCCGATGCCCACGAACGCCAGCACGACCCAGCCGGCGATGAACGGCAGGTCGAGATGGACTGCGCGCAGCATCGCCCAGGCGGCGGCGGCCGGAAGCACCCACACCACCGGCGTCCACGCCGCGATCCGCAGCGCGTGCGCCGGCGTGCGGATGCCGGCGAGACCGCGCAGGCCCGTGTCGAACGTCGACAGCGCCAGCCGCTCGAGCCACGGCCACCGGTGGGTGACACCGACGACGACGCGTCGCGCCAGCAGCGGCGCCCGCGCCACCGTGACCAGCATCGCGACCCCCACCACGTCGACGAGGAAGAGCAGGCCGGCCGCCCATTCGACGGCCGCCGGCACGGGCCTGAGCAGCACGAGCCCGGTGAGGATCAGCACGAGCGCGAGGCTGTCGAGGACGCGCTCGAGCACGACGGTGGCCGCGACCAGCCAGAACGCCTGCGTCGGGCTCAACGGCTCGGCCTCGCGCAGTCGGCGGGCGGCCGCGTACACCCGCACGAACTCGCCGGCGCGCAGCGGCAGGACGTTGTTGGCCATGTAGCCGATCATGGTGGCCGGCACGATGCCCGGCGGCGGAGTCCCCGGCGGAAACAGCCAGCGCCAGCGGAATGCCCGCGCGTAGATGCCGGCGACCCCGAGGGCGACCGCCACCATCACCCAGCCCCAGCTCGTGCGCGCCAGCTGCGCGCCGAGCTCGCGCAGGTCGACCGTCCACAGCAGGAACGCGAACAGCACGACGCTGATCGCGATGCCGAGCGCGAGGCGAAGACGCCGGCTCAGAGGCCGAGCTGCGCCAGGACGGCGTCGATGGAGGCCGGCACGGACGTCGGGCGGGTGGCCGATTCGAGCGCGGTGTCCGGATCTTTCAAGCCGTGGCCGGTGAGCGTCAGCACCAGCGTCGAGCCCGGCTGGAACCGGCCGGCCTTGACCATCTTCACCAGGCCGGCCACGGTCGCCGCCGACGCCGCCTCCATGAAGATGCCTTCTTCGCGCGCCAGCAGCCGGTAGGCGCGCAGGATCTCCTCGTCGGTGACGACCTCGACCCAGCCCTGGCTGTCCTTCATCGCCTCGAGCGCGAATCCCCACGAGGCGGGATTGCCGATGTTGATAGCCGTGGCCACCGTGCGCGGCTCGGCGATGACGCGGTTCTCGTAGATCGGCGCCGCGCCCGCCGCCTCGAAGCCGACCATGCGCGGCAGGTCCTTGATCTTCCCGTCACGGTGGTACTCGCGGTAGCCGCGCCAGTAGGCGGAGATGTTGCCGGCGTTGCCGACGGGAACGAGGTGATAGTCGGGCGTGCGACCGAGCTGATCGACCACCTCGAACGCGGCCGTCTTCTGGCCCTCGAGCCGGAACGGATTGACGGAGTTGACCAGCGTGACCGGATACGTCTCGGCGATCTGGCGCACGATGGAGAGCGCCTGGTCGAAGTTGCCGTCGACGGTGAGGACCTTGGCGCCATGGATGGCCGCCTGCGACAGCTTGCCGAGCGCGATGGCGCCCTTCGGAACCATGACGAAGGCCCGCACCCCGGCGCGGGCGGCGAAGGCCGCCGCCGACGCCGACGTGTTGCCAGTCGAGGCGCAGATGACGGCGCGGGCGCCGCCCTCGACGGCCTTGGAGATCGCCATCGTCATCCCGCGGTCCTTGAACGAACCGGTCGGGTTGAATCCCTCGCACTTCAGATAGATCGAGAGGCTCGGATCCGTCGCTTCCGCCAGCCGCGGCGCGGGCACCAGCGGCGTGTTCCCCTCGTGCAACGTCACCACCGGCGTGCGGTCGGTAACCGGCAAGTACTTCCGGTACGTCTCGATCACCCCCGGCCACGCCCTCGTCATCACTAGGCAGGGCCGCCTTCGACGCGGATCATCGTGGTCGGGGTGGCCACGTCGCGCATGCGGTCGATCGCCGACAGCGCGGCGCGCATGTCCTTCTCGCGCGCCTCGTGCGTCAGCATGACGACCGGCACGGCCTCGCGCGTGGCCGCACGGCCCTTCTGGATGACATTGGCGATCGAGATGTCGTTCTCGCCGAGGATGCCGGCCACGCGGGACAACACACCGGGCTTGTCGCGCACCATCACGCGCAGGTAGTAGGCGCACCGCACCGAGTCCATCGGCCGCACCGGCAGCGCGACGGGACCCACGGATGGCAGCTCGAGGGCGAGGGCAGGAATGCCGTGCGCGATGTTCCGCGCGATCTCGAGCGCGTCCGACCACACGGCGGAGGCCGTGGGCATCTGGCCGGCGCCCCGGCCGTAGAACATCAGGTCGCCGACGGCGTCGCCGGTGATGAACACGGCGTTGAAGACGCCGGAGACGGCGGCCAGCGGCGAGGCGGCCGGAATCATCGTGGGATGGACGCGGACCTCCACGCCGCCGTCGACGGCCTTCGCGATGGCGAGCAGCTTGATGCGATAGCCGAGCTCGCGCGCGTAGGCGATGTCCGCGCTGGTCACCCGCGTGATGCCCTCGGTGTGGATGTCCTTCAGCTCGACCGACGTCCGGAAGGCGATGGACGCCAGGATCTGCAGCTTGTGGGCGGAGTCGAGGCCTTCGACGTCGAGCGTCGGATCGGCCTCGGCATAGCCGTGCGCCTGCGCCTCCTTGAGGACCAGCGAGAAGTCGAGCCCCTCGTCGGTCATCTTGGAAAGGATGTAATTGCACGTCCCGTTGACGATCCCGGCCAGGCCGAGGATCTTGTTGGCCGGCAGCCCTTCCTTCACGGCCCGGATCAGCGGGATGCCGCCGGCGACCGCCGCCTCGAAGGCGAGCGTGACGCCGCGGCGGCGCGCCTCCTCGTAGAGCTCGTGGCCGTGGTGCGCGAGCAGCGCCTTGTTGGCGGTGACGACGTGCTTGCCGGCGGCCAGGGCGCGCAGGATGAAGGTCCGCGCGGGCTCGAGACCGCCGACGAGCTCGATGACCACGTGCACGGCCGGGTCGTCCAGCACGCGCGCGGCGTCGTTGGTGAGCGGCAGCGTCGCCAGGTCGAGACCCTCGCGCACGCGGGTGAGGTCCGTATCGGCGACGGCGGCCAGGGTCAGCCGGCAGCCGGCGCGCTCCTCGAGCATCGCGCGCTGCAATTGGAGGATCTTGACCACGCCGGCACCGACGGTGCCGAGGCCCAGCAGCCCGATGCGTACCTCGTCGACGGAGCTCATGGAATGGCGGCGCGCGGCCGGCTCAGCGGTGCAGCTGCTTGAGGCCGCGGAGCGCCTGCTTGATCCGCTGCTCGTTCTCGACGAGGGCGAAGCGGACGTAGCCCTCGCCATACTCGCCGAAGCCGATGCCGGGCGACACCGCCACCTTCGCCTCCTGGATGAGCAGCTTCGAGAACTCCAGCGAGCCCAGGCTGCGGAACGCGTCCGGGATGGGCGCCCACACGAACATGGTGCCCTTCGGCTTGTCGACGCGCCAGCCGAGCTTGTTCAGGCCGTCGACGAGAACGTCGCGCCGCTTGCGGTGCACCTCGACGATCTCCTCGACCACCTTCCGCTCGCTTTCGAGCGCGATGATGCCGGCGATCTGGATGGGCTGAAAGGCGCCGTAGTCGAGATACGACTTGATGCGGCCGAGCGCGTGGATCATCCTGGCGTTGCCGCAGACGAAGCCGAGCCGCCAGCCCGGCATGTTGTAGGACTTCGACGTCGAGAAGATCTCCACGCCGACGTCCTTGGCGCCCGGTACCTCGAGGAACGACGGCGGCCGGTAGCCGTCGAAGGCGAAGTCCGCGTACGCGAAGTCGTGCACGACCATCAGCCGGTGCTCGCGGGCGAAGTCCACGACCTTGACGAAGAACTCGCGGTCCACGCACATCGTGGTGGGGTTGTGCGGGAACGACAGGATCAGCAGCTTCGCCTTCGGCCAGGCGAGCCTGGCCGATTCTTGAAGGCGCCCGAAGAAGTCCCCGTCCGGCGTCAGCGGCACCGACCGAAGATCGCCGTCGGCGATGACGACGGAGTACGAATGGATCGGGTACGTCGGGTTCGGCACGAGCGCGCCGTCTCCGGGCTGGAGCACGGCGAGGGCGAGATGCGCCATGCCTTCCTTGGCGCCGATGGTGGCGATGACTTCGGAGTCCGCGTCCAGCTCGACCGCGTAGCGCTCCCGGTACCACGTGACCATGGCCTTGCGGAGCCGGGTGATGCCGCGCGACGCCGAGTAACGGTGGTTCTTGGGGTTCTGCGCGGCCTCGACGAGCTTGGCCACGATGTGCTTCGGCGTCGCCATGTCCGGGTTACCCATGCCGAGGTCGATGATGTCCTCGCCTCGGGCGCGGGCCTTGGTCTTGAGATCGTTCACGATGGCGAACACGTAGGGCGGCAGCCGCTTGATCCGATAGAACTCGTCCATCCGCGCTCCTTCCCGGGTTCGCCGACGTGCTGCGGGTGGTCACGCGATGATACCGAAGCGCTGCGCAAAGTGTCAACGAACCGAACGATGACGCGTATTTACGGCACGATACGGCGTGCCGGCGATGGTCATTCGGTCACCGGCGCGCATCGCGGGGTGCCGATCTGGCTCAGCTCCTGTCGCGTAAGTGCCTGGTTTTTCGACCCGGCGATTCGGCACGTCACTTGCCGGTTCCTGGGGCGCCATGAACGAAGTGCCAGCTGGCACGATGAGCGCGCCCCCCGCCGTGAAGGGGTGGCGCCCGAGCGCGAGCGTGATGCGCGCCGTGGCGGCCGCCCGGCACCGCACCGGGACCCGACAACGCGCTCAGTTCAGCCTGCTCATCGTGCGGGGTGACGGCGAGCGGGTGCTTCGATTCAACTTCCCCCGGTCAGCCGCGCTCGGCGCGGCCGTCGGCCTCGCCCTCGTCATCTCCTTCGTCGGGCTGCTCCTCGGCGACTGGCTGAAGCTCCGAGAGCTGACTCGCGAGGCGGTCACCTTCGCCAACACCATCGCCCAGCAGCGCGCGAGCATCGAAGCGACGAACCACCGCCTCGCGCAGCTCCGCAAAGAGGTCGGCAGCTGGCGCGAGATGCACGCACGGATCCAGGATGCCTTCGGCCCCGATGCCGGGCGCGGCAACCGCGACAAGGGCATCGGCGGCGCCACCAGCACCGAGCAGCTTCCGGCCATCGCCCCCGCCGACGAGCTGAACCGCCTGGCCGAGACGATCAAGGAAGAAGGTGACAGCCTGCGGGCGCTCGACCGGCTGATGGCGCGCGCGGCCAAGGCGCTGGCGACGCTGCCCTCGCGCTGGCCGGTGCGCGGCTCGGTCAACTCCGAGTTCGGTCGCCGGAACTCACCGTGGACACAGGCCTCCGAATTCCACAGCGGCATCGACATCAAGGCGCAGATCGGAACGCCCGTGCATGCGCCCGCTGCCGGGACGGTGATCGTCGCCGGTCCCGCCCACGAGTACGGCACCGCGGTGGTCCTCGATCACGGGCAGAACATCAGGACGCTCTACGGCCATCTGTCGAAGGTTTCGGTGCGGCCCGGCCAGAAAGTGGAGCGCGGCACGCTGCTCGCGCACTCCGGCAACACCGGCCGATCCTCCGGCCCCCATCTGCACTACGAGATCTTCGTGAAGGGCCAGGCCGTGAATCCCCGCGCCTACCTCTGGGATTAGCCCGCGAGAGGGTGTCCGTCGATCTCGATGAAGACCAGCGACTGATCCGGCGACTTCACCCATACCGCTGACGCGACGGCGCCCGTCTGGCTGTTCAGCCCTTGCCAGACGCCGCCGGCCGGACGCCGATCGGTTGGATTGCGCGCGACCTCGCGCTTGCATTCCTGGAAGCCCTCGCGCGCCAGCGCCTCCACGACTTCCTCCGGCTCGGCGATCCAGCCTTGTCCCGTCCAGTGCATCCGGCCGCCCCGACAGAGCTCGAGCAGACGATCCGGTCCGTTCATGTCTCGCCCCCCACTTCCAGCGACGACGCCCGCCGTCGCGGAGAAACGCAGAGTCGGGTGCAAGTGGGCCGCCAGCAGTCTGACGTCGGCGCGGTCGCACGCGCGTGGCGCGGGATCCGTCAACTCCGTGAACCGGCGGGCAGCGTTGGTTCGACCGATGCTGACAGTAGTGCGTGGACGCGCGCAGCCGCGGTGGAGGCGGGGAAGAAATTACGACGCCGTCGTGGAAGAAACGGCGTCGTCGCGCGTCGTCAGCCGATGGCGACGCCGGTGCGGACCTGGCACGCCACCCAGTGCCCCGGCGTGATCTGCTTCAGCACCTGCTCGTTCTGGGAACACGACGGCACGCGCAGGCCGCAGCGCGTGTGGAACCGACAGCCGGACGGCGGGTTGATCGGGCTCGGCACGTCGCCTTCGAGAAGGATGCGCTTGCGCTTCATCGTCGGATCGGGGATCGGCACCGCCGACAGCAGCGCCTCCGTGTACGGGTGCTTGGGATTGGTGTAGAGCTCCTTGGCCGGCGCCACCTCGACGATCTTGCCGAGGTACATGACGGCCACCCGCGTGGAGATGTGCTCGACGACGGAGAGGTCGTGGGCGATGAAGATGTACGTCAGGCCGAACTTGGCCTGGAGATCCTCGAGCAGGTTGATGATCTGGGCCTGGATCGAGACGTCCAGCGCCGACACCGGCTCGTCGGCGATGATCAGCTTGGGGCTCACGGCGAGCGCGCGCGCGATCCCGATGCGCTGGCGCTGGCCGCCCGAGAACTCGTGGGGATAGCGGCGCAGGTGGTCGGCGGAGAGGCCGACCGTCTCCAGCAGCTGCACGACACGCTCTTCGCGCGCGCGGCGGCTCGGCGCCAGCTTGTGGATCACCAGCGCCTCGCCGATGATCGAGCCGACGGTCATCCGGGGATTCAGCGAGGCATACGGGTCCTGGAAGATGATCTGCATCTCCTTCCGCAGGGCCCGGAGCGAGCGCTTGTCGAGCGTGGTGACGTTCTTGTTCTCGAACCACACCTCGCCCGAGGTCGGCTCGATGAGGCGCAGGATCGTGCGGCCGGTGGTGGACTTGCCGCAGCCCGACTCACCGACGAGGCCGAGCGTCTCGCCCGGCATGACCTCGAACGAGACGTCGTCCACGGCGTGGACGCGCGCCACCTCCCGGGAGAGCAGCCCGCCACGGATCGGGAAGTACTTCTTGAGGTTCCGGACCTTGAGGAGGGGCTCTGCCATGGGTGGACCTCAGTAGAGGAAGCAGGCCACCTTGTGGCCTGGCCGCACTTCCTTGAGCGGCGGCGTGTTGTCGAAATGCATCGGCTTGGCCAGCGCACAGCGCGGCGCGAAGCGGCAGCCCGGCCTGGCCTCGCCGCGCAGCGTCGGGACGGTACCGGGAATCGGCTCGAGCTTCTGCTTCTTGGTGGCGGCGACGTCGATGCGAGGAATCGAGCGGAGCAGCCCCTGCGTGTACGGGTGCAGCGGCTCCTTGAACAGCTCGCCCACCGGCGCCTCCTCGACGACCTGCGCGCCGTACATGACCACCACGCGCTGCGCGGTCTCCGCGATGACGCCCATGTCGTGGGTGATCAGCATGATGGCCATGCCGAGCTTGGCCTTCAGCTCGTTCAGCAGCTCCAGGATCTGCGCCTGGATGGTCACGTCGAGGGCCGTCGTCGGCTCGTCTGCGATCAGGAGGTTCGGATTGCACGACAGCGCCATGGCGATCATCACGCGCTGCCGCATGCCGCCCGAGAGCTGGTGCGGGTACTCCTTCACGCGCCGCTCGGCGTTCGGGATGTGCACGAGCTTCAGCATGTCGACGGTCTTGTCCATGGCGTCGCGCCGCCCGAGGCCCTCGTGCAGGCGGATGGCCTCGGCGATCTGCTCGCCCACCGTGAACACCGGGTTCAGCGAGGTCATCGGCTCCTGGAAGATCATCGCGATCTCTTTGCCGCGGATCTTCCGCATCTGGGAGGCGCTCAGCTCGAGCAGGTTCTTGCCGTTGTAGACGATCTGGCCCTGCACGATGCGGCCGGGCGGCTGGGGAATGAGGCGCATCACCGACAGCGCCGTGACGGATTTCCCCGAGCCCGACTCGCCGACGATGCCGAGCGTCTCGCCCTTGTTGATGTGGAGGTCGATGCCGTCGACGGCACGCACGACGCCCTCGTCGGTGAAGAAGTGCGTCTTCAGTCCCTTGACGTCAAGCAGCCGTTCGGCCATGGAGCCTCCCGTTCGGGCTACCAGCGACTGGTCAGCTCGCGGAACGCCTCGAGCGCCCGCGCGATGTCGTCTCCGTCCACATCCTTGTGTGTGACGCACCGGATGGCGGCGGGACCCATCGCGTGCACCTTCACCTTCCGGGCCGCGCAGCCCCGGACCAGCTCGTCGGTGGCGGCCGGGCCGCGATCGACGCGCAGGATGACGATGTTGGTCTGCACGCTCGAGAGATCCACCGCGATCCCGGGAAGCTTCGCCACGCCTTCCGCGAGCCGGCGGGCGTTGGCGTGATCCTCGGCCAGCCGCTCGACCATCCGCTCGAGGGCCACGACGCCGGCCGCCGCGATGATACCCGCTTGCCGCATGCCGCCGCCGAGCATCTTGCGGACCCGCCGGGCGCGGCCGACGAAGTCAGCCGAGCCGCAGATCACCGACCCCACGGGGGCGCCGAGCCCCTTGGACAGGCAGAAGGTCACGGAGTCGACCGGCCGGGCGAAGTCGGCGGCGGGCCGCTTCAGCGCCACGGCGGCGTTGAAGAGCCGCGCGCCGTCCAGGTGCACCGGTACGCCCGCCGCATGGGCGGCCTCGGCGACGGCCGCGATCTCCTCCGGCGTGCAGCAGGTGCCGCCGTGTCGGTTGTGCGTGTTCTCCACGCACACGAGGCCCGTCTGCGGCAGGTGGATGTTGGCGGGACGGATCGCCTCCCGCACCTGCTCGGGCGTCAAGAACCCGCGCGCCGTCTTGGCCGGCCGCATCTGCAGATGGCCGATCATGGCGGCGCCGGCCACCTCGTAGTTGTAGATGTGCGAGTCGAGGTCGAGCACGACCTCCTGGCCGGAGCGGGTGTGCGCGACGACGGAGACGAGGTTGCCCTGCGTGCCGGAGGTCACGAAGAGGCCGGCTTCCTTGCCGAGCCGCTCGGCAGCCATGCTCTCCAGGCGCTGGATGGTCGGGTCCTCGCCCCAGACGTCGTCGCCGACGTCGGCACGGGCCATGGCCTCGCGCATCTCCGGCGTGGGCAGCGTCAGCGTATCGGAGCGAAGATCGACGATGTCGTGCACGCGATCACCTCTGCGCGCGCAAGCGCTGCGCCGCGCGTTTGCCCCACTCGGTGTAGCCGTACTCGTTGGCGACCTGGCGCAGCAAGGCGAAAGCGTCGCTGTTGCGGCCCTCGCTGAAGTTCACGTCGGCGAGCAGCGAGAGCGCCTCGGGGATCACGGGCGAGCGCGGGTATTCCTTGATGACCTTCTCCAGCCGTGGCCGCGCGCCGCTCGGGTTGCCCTGGCCGATGTACCACGCGGCGACCCACACTTCCTTCTGCGCGAGCCGGCCGCGGCAGACCTCGATCTTCGCCAGCGCGTCGGTTGCGTAGCGGCTCTCGGGATAGTCCTTCACCAGCCGCTTGAACTGCTCCATGGCCTTGGCCGCGAGGCCCTGGTCCTGCTCGATCGGCTTGATCTGATCGTAGTACGTCATCGCGTAGCGGTACTGCACGAGGTCGGCGATCTCGTGGCGCGGGTAGAACGCCATGAACGCCTCGAACTCCTTCGCCGCCTTGGCGAACTCGGCATCGCGATAGAAGGCCTCGCCGATGAGGAACCGCGCGCGCGGCGCATACGAGGAGTTCGGATGTCGCTCGGCCACCTTGCGGAAGTGCTCGCGCGCTTCCGGATAGCGCTTCTTCTCCAGCTCCTGCTCGCCGAGGCTGTAGAGCTCCTCGGGCGGCAGGATCGGTGTCGGCGCCGGGCGCATCCATGCGCAGCCGCCGGCGAGGAGGAGGAGAGTGAGCGCGAGGGTGCGGAACATCGCCCAGAGCATATAGCACATTTCCGCGCCCAAAAATCCTTTGACTTCGCCAGGCTGGCCCGGTATTACCATTCCGGGTTTGGCGCCGGGGGCACTCCCGTCCCCGGTGGTCTGGCTACGACCGTCGCTCCCCGTGAGAGCCTGAGAGGTCCTGCCATGGCTTTACCAAGGATGATCCGTGTTCGGCAGACGTTCCCGCGTCCCCGCGTGGCCGACATTCCGAAGTCGGTGACCGAGACCCTCGGGGCGGCCGCTCTGCGTGTCAAAGCCGGCGACACCGTCGCCGTCGGCGCCGGCAGCCGTGGTATCGCCAACATCGACGTCGTGGTCGGCGCGACCGTCCGCTGGCTCAAGGAACTGGGCGCCCAGCCGTTCGTTTTTCCCGCGATGGGCAGCCACGGCGGCGGGACCGCGGAGGGGCAGCTCTCCGTGCTCGAGCACTACGGCATCACCGAGGCCACCATGGGCTGCCCTGTCCGGGCCACCATGGAGGTGGTCCAGGTGGGTGAGGCGCTCGGGCTGCCGGTCTGGCTGGACAAGCTGGCGTCGGAGGCCGACTGGATCGGCATCGTCAACCGGGTGAAGCCGCACACCGACTTCAAGGGCTCGATCGAGTCCGGCCTGTTCAAGATGATGACGATCGGGCTCGGCAAGCACAAAGGGGCGATCCAGTATCACCGCGCCAACATCCATCACGGCTACGAGACGGTCATCACGGCCGTGGGCCGCGAGATGCTCGCCAAAGCGCGCATCGGCTTCGGCGTCGGCATCGTGGAGAACGGCTACGACGAGACGGCGGTGGTCGAGGCGTTCGCGCCGGAGGCCCTCGAAGGCGGCGAGCGCCGGCTGCTGAAGAGCGCGCGGGAGTGGATGGCGCGGCTGCCGTTCTCGCCGATCGACGTGCTGATCGTCGAGGAGATGGGCAAGAACATCTCGGGCTCCGGCATGGACACCAACGTGATCGGCCGGCCTTCCAATCCCCACGAGCCGTTTCCGAACGATCCCAAGATCCTCTGGATCGTGACCCTCGACCTCACCGAGGAGAGCTACGGCAATGCCGTCGGCATCGGCAACGCCGACTTCACCACGCGCCGGCTCGTCGAGAAGATCGACATGAAGCCGACGCTCATCAACGCGATCACCGCCTGCGCGCCGGGCGGGGCCAAGGTTCCGGCCACCTACGACACCGACCGCGAGGCGGTGGAGACGGCGCTGTCGTGCATCGGGCTGACGCCGCCGGACAAGGCGCGCGTGATCCGCATCACGAACACGCTCATGCTGGGCGAAATCGAGGTCTCGGAGGCGTACGCGGCGGAGATCGCCAGGCGCCCGGACCTCACACCGATCGGGGACGCCGCTCCTCTGCCGTTCGACGCGGCGGGCCGGCTCGTGTCCCCCTGAACAGGAGACCAATCGCAATGCGAGTGAAGACCGTGACGGCAGTGGCGCTGCTCGTGGGCCTCGTCCTCGGCATGCTGACGGCGGCGCCCGCGCAGCAAAAGGTGAGCCTCGTCTTCTCGGCGGGGCCCACCGGCGGCACCTGGACTCCGATGGCGGCCGCCACCGCCGAGGTGATCAAGAAGAAGTATCCCGAGCTCGACGTGCTCGTCGAGCCGGGCGCCGCCCTCGTCAACATGGAGAAGATGCGCAACGACAAGGCCGATCTCGGCTGGTCGATGACGACCGTGCTGGCCGACGCCCGGGCCGGCGCCAACACGTGGAAGGGCAAGCAGACGGACAAGGCGCTCTTCGTCGCCAACTACTACCCGAACGTCTGGCAGCTGGTGGTCCCGCAGAGCTCGGACATCCGCAAGCTGAGCGATCTCAAGGGCAAGGCCATCGCGCTGCCGCCTCGCGGCAACACGTCGCTGGCCGAGGGCTGGGAACTGCTGCTGAAGGTCAACGGCATGAAGCTGGACGACCTCGGCACCAAGAGCTATGGCTCGATCACCGAGAACGCCGAGGCGATCCGCAACCGCCAGGCCGTCTCGATGGGCTGGTTCACGGTCGTACCCGCGTCCTACATGCTCGACCTGGGGACGTCGCTCAAGCTGCGGATGATCCCGGTCTCCGACGCCGAGCTCGACAAGCTGAAGGCCGTCAACGCCGGCTTCGTGAAGCACGTCATCCCGAAGGCGACCTACGCGCAGTACGGCATCGACGAGGATGTCCAGACGTTCCAGTCGCCGACGATCCTCATCGCCCACGCCAAGACCCCGGTCGACGTGGTGTACAAGCTCACCAAGGCGGTGGTCGAAGGCCGCGAGGACTTCGGCCGCGTGACGGCCGCCATGAAGGGCGTGACGGCCAAGGACATGGCCCAGGCATTCGGCCAGCCCATCCATCCGGGTGCCGAGAAGTACTATCGCGAAGCCGGCCTCCTGAAGTAGCGGGCGTCCGGTGCGCAAGCTGACCGGCTACGCGGCGATCGTCATCGGCGTGGTGGCGATCGTCATGTCGCTGTACCACGTGTACGCGCGGCTCACCCCGGCCGCGCCCGACACGCTGGTCCTGCGCATCATCGTCCTCGCGTTCTGCCTGACGCTCGCGTTCCTGCTGTTTCCGTTCCGCTCCACCACGCCGCTCGACGAGGAGTCGACCCGGATCGACGCCGGGACGGCCGCGCCCTCGTCGATTCCGTGGATCGATCTCGGGCTGGCCGCCGTGTCGATTGCCGGGTGCGCATACCTGTTCATCTACTACGGGTACGTCACCGAGCGGTTCCCGACGGCGCACCCGCTGAGCCCGATGGACCTCGTGGTGGCTACCGTGATGGTGGCGCTCGTGCTCGAGGCGACCCGACGGACGCTCGGCGCCGCGCTGCCGATCCTCGCGCTGGGATTCATGGCGTACGCCCTGCTGGGCCCCTGGCTGCCCGGGCCGCTGCGGCACAAGGGACTGACGTACGAGATCATGATGGACCAGACGTTCTTCACGTCGGAGGGACTCTTCGGGATCCCGCTCGGCGTGGCCGCGTCCTACGTCATCCTCTTCATCATCTTCGGCGCGTTCCTCGAGAAGTCCGGCGCCGGTCAGTTCTTCATGCACCTCGCCAACGCCGTGGCGGGCGCTCAGCGCGGCGGACCGGGCAAGGTGGCCGTCGTGTCGTCGAGCATGTTCGGAACGATCTCCGGCTCCGCCGTCGCCAACGTCATGGTGGACGGCTGGCTCACGATCCCGATGATGAAACGGACGGGCTTCAAGCCCGAGGCGGCCGCGGCCATCGAGGCGACGGCCTCCACGGGCGGCCAGATCATGCCGCCCGTCATGGGCGCCGCCTCGTTCGTCATGGCGGAGTTCCTCGGCGTGCCGTACTCGCAGGTGATGCTCGCCGCCGCGATTCCCGCGATCTTCTACTACGGCGCTCTGTTCGCTGCCATTCACTTCAATGCGAGCCGCGCCGGGCTTCGCGGACTGCCGAAGCACGAGCTGCCCAGGCTGGGCGCCGTGCTGTTTCAATCGGGCCATCTCCTGGCGCCGGTGGTGGCGATCTTCGCGCTGCTCCTCGACGGCTACACGGCCACCTATGCCGCGCTGATCGCCACGGTCGTGGTCATGTACGCCTGGCTGCTCGGCCGCCGGGTGTGGCTCGGGATGGTGCTCGGCATCGCGATGTGGATGGCCGACGTGAGCGCCTGGTGGGCATGGACGGCGCTGGCGCTCGCCGGAGCCCTGCTGGCCGCGACGCGGCCGGAAGGTCTGCCCCGCATGCGGCAGCTTGCCATCAAGGATGGGCCGGCCGCGCTTCGCGACGGCGCCGTGCAGACGGTGCCGGTCGCCATGGCCACGGCCACGGCCGGCATCATGATCGGGATCATCTTGCAGACCGGCCTGGCCATCCGATTCACGTCGTTCCTCGTGGAGTTCGCCGGCGGCCAGCTCTTCATCGCGCTGGTCATCACGATGATCGCGGCGGTGATCCTCGGCACCGCGCTGCCGACCACGCCCGCGTACATCATGCTCGCCGCGCTGCTGATCCCGGCCCTCATCAAGCTGGGCGTGCCGCCGATCGCCGCCCACATGTTCGCGTTCTATTTCGGCTGCCTGTCCGCGGTGACGCCGCCGGAGTGCCTGGCCGTCTACGCGGCGGCCTCGATTGCCAGGTGCAACGTCTGGAAGGCGGGCTGGCAGGCCGTGAAGTTTGCCTCGGCCGGGTTCGTGGTGCCGTATTTCTTCGTGTACTACCCGGCGCTGCTGTTTCAGGGGACATGGACGGAAATCGCGGTGGCCCTGGTGAGTGGTGGCATCGGCGTGATCGCCTTGGCGGCCGGGCTGGAGGGTTACTGGCTGCGGACGTCGACGTGGCTTGAGCGGGGACTCATGCTCACCGCGGCGTTTCTGCTCATCGATCCCGGCGTCGTGACCGACCTGGTCGGGCTCGGGCTGCTGGCTGCCGCTCTCGTGATGCAGAAGATCCGTCGTTCGGACGCGGTGGTACCGGTGCGGACGGCCTCGTGAGCCGCCTGCAGCTGGCCGCATTGACCCTCATCGCGGCCGCCCTCATCGTTGGTACCATCCTGTATGGCGTGCTGCGGCTGTATGCGTAACGACGCAGGAGGGGCCTCATGAGCGGCCTCGGCGGTCGCCGGCTGGTCGTCGTCGTGGCGGCGCTGGCGGCGCTGGGCGCCATCGGCTGGGGTGGCTCGGCCTGGTGGGCGTCGTTCACGCGCGTGTCCACCGACGACGCCTACGTGGAGGGCAGCATCACGCCGGTCAGCGCCAAGGTCGGTGGCCACATCGTCGACTTGCAAGTCCGCGACAACCAATCGGTGAAGAAGGGCGACCTCCTGCTGCGCGTGGATCCGCGCGACTACCAGGCCCGGCTCGAGCAGGCGCGCGCGGCCGTGGCGGTGGCGCAGGCCAATATCCGGGCGGCGCGCTCCGAGCTGCCGCTCGCCCGCGACAACACGCGCGCCCAGGTGGCCGAGACGCGGGCGTCGCTGGAGGCGCTCCAGAGCGTGGTCCGCACCACCGAGTCGGCGGCCGAGGAGTCGCGGGCGCGACTCGAGGCCCGCCGGGCCGCCGTGGGCGCCCGGAAAGCCGAGGTCGCCGCCGCCGAATCGGCGCTGCGAAAGACGTCGCTCGAGATCGAGCGGATGCGCCGCCTGATGAAAGACGACTACGTGTCCCGCCGCGAGCACGACGACGCCCAGGCCGCCTTCGACAACGCCACCGCCATGCTGGAGGCGGCCCGGCGGCGACTGACGGAGGCCGAGCGCGAGGAGCAGCAGGTGCAGGCCGAAGTCGCCTCCCGCGGCCACGCCATCGAGGTGGCCCGCCAGAAGGTGGCCGAGGGGCGCGGCACGCTCTCGCGCGCCGAGAGCCAGCTCCACCAGGTGCCCGTGAAGGAGGCGGAGATCACGCGGGCGGAAGCCGCCCTCAAGCAGGCGGAGGCAGACTTCGCCCTCGCCGAGCTGCAGCTCGCCTACACGGAGGTCCGGGCGCCGGCCGACGGCGTCGTCTCCAAGCGCGCGGTCGAGATCGGGCAGGTGGTGCAGATCGGCCAGCCGCTGCTCGCCATCGTGCCGCTGCACGAGGTGTGGGTGCTGGCGAACTTCAAGGAGACGCAGCTGGCCCGCGTACGTCCCGGCATGAAGGCCCACGTGGAGGTGGACGGATTCCCGGGCAAGTCGTTCAGCGGTGTGGTGGAGTCGATCAGCGCCGGCACCGGCTCCCGCTTCTCGTTGCTGCCGCCGGAGAACGCCACCGGCAACTGGGTCAAGGTCGTCCAGCGCGTGCCGGTGAAGATCGTCCTCGACACGCGCGACGCCGGCAATCCTCAGCCGCTGCGCGCCGGCATGTCCGCCGTCGTCACCATCAAGGTGCAGTAACCGCTTTCAGTAGCCCTTGCGCTTGTCGATGAGCGCCAGCAGCGGGCGGCCGTCGGCGAGACGTCGCAGGTTCTCACAGAACGTGGCGATCGCGCGCCCGGCGCGCCGCGGTGAGCCGCCGGCGGTGTGCGGCGTGACCACCACCCGCGGATGCCGCCAGAGCGGATGGCCGACGGGCAGCGGCTCCGGATCGGTGACGTCGAGGCCGGCGCCCCAGATCAGCCCTTCCTCGAGTGCTTTCAGCAAGTCATCGCCGTAGACGATCTCGCCGCGGGTGACGTTGATCAGGATGGCGTGACGCTGCATGCGGCGGAAGAGGTCGCGCGTGAAGAGATGGCGCGTCGCCTTGGTCAGGGGCAGCGCGATCACGACCACGTCCGACATGCCGAGCAGATCGTCGAGGCGGTCGGGCTTCCAGATCGCCTCCACGCCGGGCTCCGGGGGCACGTCCTCGATGTCCACGGCCACCACGCGCATGCCGAAGCCGAGCGCGCGTTGCGCCACCGCGCGGCCGGTGCCGCCGAAGCCGACGACGCCGAGCGTCTGCTGCCATAGCTCGCGCTGCTCCTTGCGGATCGGCTCGCGCAGGCGGAAGTCCGGCTCGCGCAGGGCCGTGTGGAGGCCGCGCGTGAGGGCGAGCAGCAAGGCGAAGGCGTGCTCCGCGAGATGGATGCCGACCTCGCCCTTCTCGCTGGCGACGATCACGTCGCTCTCGACCAGCTCCGGGCTCAGCACCGCGTCGACGCCGGCCCCGAGGCAATGGTAGTAGCGCAGCCGCCGCGCGTGGGTGAAGATCTCGGGCGTCACGCGGCCGAACAGCACGTCGGCGTCCACGATCTCCTCGCGCTGTCGCTCCGCGGTCTTCGCCTCCACGAGGACGGCGTCCTTGCCGGCGGCGGCCAGGATCTCCGCGTGCTGCTCCGGGGACAGCGCCGCCACCAGCGTCGAGATCGGCGTGTACAGGATCTTCATGGCCCGGGTCTCCTTGGCAGGCGCGCGCCGCGTCAGACGGTCGCGTCGACGGGCGCCGTGCGCGTGCTGATCACGTCGCCGGTGTTCACGGTTCCCGCCTTCTCCACCAGCATCACGCAGCACTCCGCCGCCGCCGACGGCTTGTGCTCCACGCCCTTCGGAACCACGAGCATCTCGCCGGCGTGCAGGCGGACGTCGCCGTCGCGGAAGTGGATGGTCATCTCGCCGTCGACCACGATGAAGACCTCGTCGGTGTCGGCATGGCGGTGCCAGACGAACTCGCCCTGGAGCTTGACCAGCTTGAACTCGTACTCGTTCATGCGCGCCACGATCTTCGGCGACCAGTGCTCGGAGAACTTGGCGAACTTCTCGGCCAGGTTGATCGGCGTCGGCGTCATCGCGTGTCTCCGGGCGACACCGTAGCCGAAGGGCGGCGGGTCGGCAACCCGGGTGGTAGTCTCTGCCGGATGCCACGAGCGGCGCTGTCCGTGCGCGCGGTGCGGTCGCTGTTCCTCGAGCGCCAGCACCTTGCCCGGCCGCGGAGCCGGCCGCTCACGGCGGCGCGGCTGGTGCGCTTCGCCGAGGACGTGGGCGGCGTCCAGATGGATTCGATCAACGTGGTCGAGCGCGCGCACTATCTCACGGTCTGGAGCCGCTTCGGCCCCTACGACCGCGCCCGCCTGGACGCGCTGGTCTATCGCCGGCGGCTGCTCTTCGAGTACTGGGCGCACGCCGCCTGCCTGGTGCCGGCCTCCACGCTGCCCTGGTGGCGGCGGGCCATGCTCGATTACCGGTCGCGTCATACCGGCTGGTCGCGGTGGCTCCAGCGCAACCCGAAGGTGGTCGCCCAGGTGAAGGTGGCTGTCGAGAGCAACGGACCGATGGCCAACGCCGATTTCGAGGCGCGCCGCGCGCGCGGCGGCAAGGCCGGGTGGTGGAGCTGGCAGCCGTTCCAGCACGCGCTCCATCACCTCTGGATGACGGGCGCGCTCACCGTGCACTCGCGACGTCACTTCCAGAAGCGCTTCGATCTGCTCGAGCGCGCGATGCCGGCCGTGGTCGGCGTGGAGCCGGTCACGGCCGCGGAGTTCACGCGCTGGCACATCGAGCGGTCGCTGCACGCGCTCGGCGCCGCCACCGACGCCGACCTCGCCGGCTATCTCACGTTTCCCCGCTTCATGTCGGCCGCCCGTCGCGTGGCGCTGAAGGCGATGCTCGAGCGCGGCGAGGTGAAGGAGATTCCGGTCGACGGGGCGCGCGTGCGGTGGCTCGCGCTCACGCGCGATCTGCCGGCGCTGGCCCGGGCCGCGCGCAACCCCATGCCGTCGCGCGGCACCACGCTGCTGGCCCCCTTCGACTCGCTGCTCTGGTATCGGGAGCGCGTGGCGCGCCTGTTCGGCTTCCAGTACCGGATCGAGGTCTACACGCCCGGTGACCAGCGCGTGCACGGCTACTACACGCTGCCCATTCTCCACGACGGCGAGCTGATCGGCCGGGTCGACGCCAAGACGCATCGGGCGGAGGGCCGGCTGGAGGTCCGCCACGTGCACTTCGAGCCGTGGTTCGCCGCCGGCGCGGCGCCGCCGTCGGGCGGCGCGCGCCTCGGTCAGGCCGCGGCGCTGACCGGCCTCGCGGAAGCGCTGCGCTCGCTCGCCACCTTCGTGGGCGCCGCGTCGCTCGTGATCGGCCGCGTCACGCCGGGCCGGCTCCGGCGGCCGCTCGTCACAGCAGCTTCTCCATGATGATCGTGTCGACCCAGCGGCCGTCGAGCATACCCTGCTCCTTGTAGATGCCGACGGTGCGAAAGCCCATGCGCTCGTAGAGCGCCATCCCGCCGATGTTGTCCGGAAACGCGGACAGCACCATCTTGTGAAAGCCGTGCTCCCGCGCCAGGTCGATGAGGCGCGCCAGCAGCACCCTGCCGACGCCCTTGCCGCGGTACGCGCGCTCGACATAAATGGAGAAGTCGACGACGTGGCGATACGCCTCGCGCGCATTGAACTGATTCAAGCTCCCCCAGCCGATGATGTGGCCGTTGTCTTCAGCGACGATGACGGGATGGCGTGGGCTCTTCGCGGCGAGCCACGCGGCGCGCTCCTCCGGGGTGCGCAGCTCCGTCTCCAGCGTCGCGACGCGGTCCTCGATGCCCTGGTTGTAGATGCGGCAGATGGCGGCGGCGTCGGCCGCGGTGGCGGCGCAAACTCGAAAGGCGCTCACGCCAGCTCGCGGGCGTCGAGCCGGCCTTCGGACGACAGGCGAGCGAACGCCTCGAGGGTCTGGCGGACGCCGTCGTGGACGCCCGTGCGCGGCGCCGGACCGAGGTCGCGCTGGTAGCGCGCGTCGTCGAGCGCCTCCGCGAACGGCGGCGCCTCCTCGACGTGGCTGAGCAGTCCCTTCGCCCGCGGCCACGCCGCTTCGATGATCCGGATGACCTCGGCGATCTTCACGGACTCGCCGTGCAGGTTGTAGACGCGGGCGCCGTCGAGCTTGGCCTTCGACGCGGTCATGATCGCGCGCGCGACGTCGGCGGCGTAAATCAGGTCGGTGCCGCCACCGTAGCCGATCTCGAACGGCTTGCCGAGCACCGCGGCCTTCATGGCCAACGTCGGCGCGGCGGTCACGCCGAAGTCGCGGCCCGGGCCGTACACGCTCAGCGGGCGGAAGCCCGCCGACGCGAGCGCGTGGTCCGCCCAGTACACGCGGGCCGTTTCCTCGTTGGCGACCTTGTACACGCCGTAGTGCGTGGCCGGGCGCGGCGGCGCGTCGTCGCCGAGGGGACCGGGCGGATAGAGCGACGGCGGGCCGAACACGGCCGCCGAGGAGACGTACACGAGGTGGCGGATGCGGCCGTTTGTCGCCCGCGCCGCCTCGAAGACGTTGGCGGTGCCCACCACGTTGACGAGCGCGCCCTTCGGCGGATCCTGGCGGCACAGCGGCACCTGCCAGGCGGCGAGATGAATGAGCGTGTCGACCCGGTGGTCGACGACCGCGCGCGTGAGCTGCTCGCGATCGGCGATGTCGCCGCGCACGATCGTCACGCGGCTCGCGGCGTCAGGACCGACGATCATGCGCATGCGCCACGGATCGTCGCCGAGATCGAAGGCGATGGGCCGCTCGCCGTCGGCGAGGAGGCCGCGCACGACCCAGGCGCCGATGCAGCCGAAGGCGCCCGTCACGAGTGTCGTCATCGAACGAGACTATAATAGCCGCCGTGTTCCAGAGCGAGTGCTTGTTCCGCCAAGCGTAGGAGGCTTTCCGATGCCCGATCGTCCTCTCGTCATCCTCGCCGGTCCGATCCACGCCGACGGCCGCGCCAACCTCGAGCGCGAGGCGCGCGTCGTGCAGTGTGACGAGGAAACCGAAGCGCCCTTTCTGAAGGTAGCGGCCGAGGCCGACGGCATCCTGTTCCGCGCGAAGCCGCGCTGCTCGGCGTCGCTCATGACCGCGTGCAAGCGCCTCAAGGTCGTCGGTCGTCACGGCGTCGGTCTCGATACCGTCGACCTGCCGGCGGCCACGCGTCTCGGCGTCGCCGTCGTGCATGCGCCGGGCTCCAACTCGCAGGCCGTCGCCGAGCACGCGCTGATGCTCATGCTCATGTGCGCGAAGCGCGCGCGGCAGATCGACCGCTGGACGCGCGACGGCGACTGGCAGGCGCGGCGCGGCGGCAACGTGGAGCTCGAGGGCAAGACGCTCGGCATCGTGGGCGTCGGCAACATCGGACGGCGGGTGGCGAAGTTCGCGGCCGCCCTCGGCATGCGCGTGCTCGGCTACGATCCGTACGTGCCCGCCGACGAGCTCGAGCGCCGCGGCGTGGAGCCGCAGCCGAGCCTCGACGCCATGCTGCCGCAGGTCGACGTCCTCACGTGTCACACCCCGCTCACCGACGAGACGCGGGCGATGATCAACGACAAGACGCTGGCGCTCATGAAGAAGGGCGCGATCTTCGTCAATACGTCGCGGGGGCCGGTCCAGCAGGAGCGCGCGCTGTTCGAGGCGCTGACGCGGGGGCAGCTGGCCGCGGCCGGCCTCGACGTCTTCGAGGAGGAGCCGACCTCGCGCGACAACCCGCTGCTGAACCTCGACAACGTCGTCGTGTCCTCGCACGTCGCCGGCGTGACGGTCGAGGCGCATCGCACGGCGTCGATGCAGGTCACCAGCGAGATGCTGCGCGTGCTGCGCGGCGAGCGCCCGCACGTCCTGGCCAACCCCGATGTCTGGCCGCGCGTGGGAATCAGGTAGAATCCTCCCGATGGCGATCGACACGCGACACCCGCGCGAGATCCGGGCGGACATCCGCGCCGGCAAGCTGCCCGGCGTGACGGCCGGGCTCGGGCAGGGCCACGTGCAGGCGAACCTCGCCGTGCTGCCGAAGGATCACGCGTACGACTTCCTGCTGTTCTGCCAGCGCAACCCGCGGCCGTGCCCGCTCATCGAGGTGACCGACGTCGGCTCGCCGGAGCCGGTCGGCGTGGCGCCGGGCGCCGATCTGCGGACGGACCTTCCGCGCTATCGCATCTACAAGGACGGCGTGCTCGCCGACGAGGTGACCGACGCCACGCCGTACTGGCGCGACGACCTCGTGGCCTTCCTGCTCGGCTGCTCGTTCACTTTCGAGTGGGCCTTGCTCGAAGCGGGCATCGATCTCTGGCACGTCAAGCACGGCAAGAACGTCGCCATGTGGCGGACCTCGATGGAGTGCCGTCCCGCCGGCGCGTTCCACGGCCCCATGGTGGTGTCGATGCGGCCGATCCCATCCGCGCAGCTGTCGAAGGCCGTCACCGCCAGCGCGCGCTTTCCCAACGCGCACGGCGCGCCGATCCACGTCGGTGATCCCGCGGCCATCGGCATCAAGGACATCACGCGGCCCGACTGGGGCGACGCACAGCCGTTCGCGCCCGGGGACGTGCCCGTATTCTGGGCGTGCGGCGTGACGCCGCAGGCCGTCGCGCTGAAGTCGAAGCCCCCGTTCATGCTGACCCACAGCCCCGGCCACATGTTCATCACGGATATCCCGAACGCCACGCTGGCCGCCTTCTAGCTTGCGGTTTCTGCCGACCGGGGACCTCGCTCTCTCCGTCGAGCTCGGCGACGACATCAGCGTGGACGTCAATACGCGCGTCCGGGCGCTGGAATTCCTGATCGAGCAGAAGGCGTTGGCGGGCGTCATGGAAACCGTGCCTTCCTATCGCGCGCTGCAGGTCTACTACGACCCGACTGTAGTAGGCTACGACGCGCTCTGTCGCGCCCTGGCGCCGCTCGCCGAGCAGGCGGCGGCGACGGCCATGCCGCCGGCGCGAGAGGTGGAGCTGCCGTGCTGCTACGGCGGCGAGCTGGGGCCGGACCTCGAGCCGGCCGCGCGCCGTCTGGAGCTCGACCCCGACGAGCTGGTGCGCCTGCACGCCGGCGCCGAGTATCTCGTCTACTTCATCGGCTTCACGCCCGGGCTTCCGTACATGACGGGCGCGCCGGCGCGGCTCACCATTCCGCGCCTGGACACGCCCCGCGTCAAGGTGCCCGCGAGCAGCGTCGGGATCGGCGGCATCCAGTGCTGCATCTACTCGGTCGAGAGTCCGGGCGGGTTCTGGCTGCTCGGCCGCACGCCGCTGCGCCTCTACGATCCGGCCGCCGCCGAGCCGATCCTCCTGAAGCCGGGCGACCGCGTGCGGTTTCGTCGCGTCGAGCGCGCCGAGTTCGACGACATCGCCGCCCGCGTGGCCGCCGGAGCGTTCCAGCCGGTGATCCGATGATCCGCGTGCTCGAGCCGGGGCCGCAGACGACGGTGCAGGACGGTGGCCGCCGTGGACAGCTTCGCTACGGGATCCCGCCGTCGGGGCCCGTGGACGCGCGGTCGTTCGCGCTCGCCAACCGGCTCGTCGGCAACCCGGACGGCGCCGCCGGGCTCGAGTTCACGCTGATCGGCCCGCGGCTGCGCGCGGAGGCGCCCTGCGTCATCGCGGTGACCGGCGCCGATGCCCCGGTCACCGTCAACGACGCGCCGGCCGCGGCGTGGACGACGGTGACGCTGGCGGCCGGTGACGTCGTGAAGATCGGTGCCGCGCGCGCAGGCGTCCGCGGCTACGTCGCCTTCGGCGGCGGCGTCGACGTCCCGGTCGTGCTCGGCTCGCGAGCGACCTATCTCCGCGGACGGCTGGGCGGACTGGAGGGCCGCGCGCTGCGCCGCGACGACGTGCTGCGCCTGGGCGCGACGGCCGGACCGGCGCGCCGCCGCGCCGTGGCGACGCGGGCGATTCCCGACTGGCGCCCGGAGCCGGTGCTGCGGGTCGTGCTGGGACCGCAGGCCGATCGCTTCACCGACGAGGGCATCGCCGCGCTGCTCGGCGGCTCCTACGAGGTGCTGCCGCAGTCCGATCGCATGGGCGCCCGGCTCCAGGGGCCGCGCATCGCTCACGCTCGGGGTCACGACATCATCTCCGACGGGATCGCGCCGGGCGCCGTGCAGGTGCCCGGAGACGGACAGCCCATCGTGCTGCTCGTCGATCGGCAAACGACAGGTGGCTACACCAAGATCGCCACCGTGTGCTCGTTCGACATCCCTCGCGTGGGCCAGGCCAAGCCGGGCCAGCGCGTCCGCTTCACCGCCGTCGACGTCGCCGAGGCGCAGCGGCTGTTCCGTGCCGCGGCCGCCGACATCGCCAACGTCGAGCTACAGGAGATCGCCTCATGAGCCTGGACAAGGAGCTGGCCGAGTACACCGCGAAAACCTCCCGCTCCCGCGCGCTGCACGAGGAAGCGGTGGGCGTCATGCCCGGCGGCAACAGCCGGACGACGACGTTCTTCGATCCGTACCCGTTCTACTTCCAGCGCGGGCAGGGCGCCCACATCTGGGACGCCGACGGCACCGAGCGGATCGACTTCAACAACAACTACACCAGCCTCGTCATCGGCCACGCGCATCCGGACGTCATCAAGGCCGTGCAGGCCGTCGCGGAGAACGGGCTGTCGTTCCCGGGCCCGACCGAGCACGAGATCCGCCTGGCCGAGATGCTGACGCGTCGCATCCCGTCGCTCGAGAGCGTGCGTTTCACCAACTCCGGGACCGAGGCCACGATGAACGCGGTGCGCCTTGCCCGCGCTTTCACCGGTCGCCCGAAGCTCGCCAAGTTCGAGGGCGCCTTCCACGGCACCCACGACTGGGTGATGGTGAGCGTGACGCCGGATCCGAAGACGGCCGGGAACCGCAAGCGGCCGAAGCCCGTGGCGTCGTCGTCCGGTATCCCGCCGGCGGTGCTGAAGCACACGGTGGTGCTGCCGTGGAACGATCGCGAGGCGTGCGCCGAGATCCTGGCGCGGGAGGGCGAGCAGATCGCCGGCCTCATCGTGGATCCGCTGCTCTGCAACGCCGGGCTCGTGCCGCCCGCCGAGGGATTCCTCCAGTTCCTGCGCGAGGAGACCGAGCGTCGGGGCATCGTGCTGATCTTCGACGAGGTGATCTCGTTCCGGGTGGCGTGGGGCGGCGCGCAGGAGCGCTTCGGCATCCGGCCCGATCTCACCACGCTCGGCAAGGTGATCGGCGGTGGGCTACCGGTCGGCGCGTTCGGCGGCCGGCGCGACATCATGGACTTCTACGATCCGCGCAAGACGGGGCCGCGCATCAGCCAGGGCGGCACCTTCAACGCGAATCCCGTCACCATGGCCGCCGGCGTGGCCACGCTGAACGTGCTCACGCCCGAGGCGTACGGGCGGCTCGACGCGCTCGGTGAGCGTCTGCGCGGCGGCATCGGGCGGCTCTTCGCGAACACGCGGCGCAAGGGGCAGGTGACCGGCGTGGGCTCGCTGCTCTGGCTGCACTGGACGTCGGAGACGCTGACCGACTACCGCTCGACGCGCGCAAAGGATTCCGAGACCGCGCTCCGTGTCTTCGTGGGGCTCATCAACGAAGGCATCCTGCTGACACAGCGTGGCCTGGGGGCGTGCTCACTGGCGATGAGCGACGAGGACGTGGACCGCTTCGTGAACGCCCTCGCGCGTGTCCTCGCCAGGGCGTGACCTGCGAAAAAACTTACAGGGTCAGGCCGCCACCTTGTCGTCCTGGTCGAGGGCGAGCTCCTCGACCAGCGACGACCAGAGGACGGGCTTGGTGAGGACGACATCGGCGCCGGCCGCGCGCGCCCGGCTGGTGAACGGCTCGTCATAGCCCGTCACCACCACGATCCGCGGGCGGCGCCGGGCATTTCGGATGGTCTGACGGATCACCATTTCGCCCGAAATGTCCGGGAGGCCGAGATCGGTAAGAAGTACGTCGAAGTCCTCGCGTTCGGCCAGGCGCGCCGCTTCGTGGCCGCTTCCGGTGGCCACCACGTCCGCTCCTTCAGCTTCCAAGAGCATTTGAAAGACCTCACGGATGTCGCCGGCATCTTCCACCAGCAGCACCCGCGGTCGCTGCGGCACGCGCTTCTCCTTCATGCTCTCGTTATTTAGCAAGAGGGATGCCGGTTCGGGGCCTTGACCCCCCCGGACCGGGATGGTCTACTGAGGCGCTCGTGAACAGCCCGTTGAAGCGCACACCACTTTACGACGCGCACGTCAAGGCCGGCGCCCGCATGGTGCCGTTCGGCGGCTGGGAAATGCCCGTGCAGTACGCCGGTATCGTCGAGGAGCATCGCACGGTGCGTGCGTCCGTCGGACTCTTCGACGTCAGCCACATGGGCGAGTTCGAGGTCGATGGGCCGCAGGCCCTGACGGCGGTGCAGTCGCTCACGACGAACGATGTCTCCGCGCTCGACATCGGTCAGGTCCAGTACTCCGCGCTGTGCTACCCCGACGGCGGGATCGTGGACGACCTCACCGTCTATCGCCTCGGCGCCGAGCGCTACATGCTCACGGTCAACGCGGGCAACATCGACAAGGACTGGGCGTGGGTGACGACGCACACCGGCGGCGCACGGTGGCGCAACGTCTCGGCCGATACGGGCCTGATCGCCGTGCAGGGACCGAAGGCGGAGGCGCTCGTCGGCTCGCTCGCCGACCGCGACGTCACGGACATCGGCTATTACCGCTTCCTTCACGGCGTGGTGGGTGGGGTGCGCACGCTGATCTCGCGCACCGGCTACACGGGCGAAGACGGCTTCGAGCTGTACGTGTCGGCGGCCGACACGCCGCGGCTGTGGGCCGCGCTGCTCGAGGGCGGACGGTCGCACGGCGTGGCGCCGATCGGGCTCGGGGCGCGCGACACGCTGCGCCTGGAGATGCGCTACGCCCTCTACGGGAACGACATCGACGCGACCACGAACCCGCTCGAAGCCGGGCTCGGCTGGATCGTGAAGCCGGCGAAGGGCAACTTCATCGGCCGCGACGCCATCGAGAAGGTTCGCGCTGCCGGCGTGACGCGGCGCCTCGTCGGTCTCGAGATGGCCGAGCGCGCGGTGGCGCGCCACGGCTACCCCGTCGTTCACGGCGGCGCCTCCATCGGCACCGTCACCTCGGGATCGTACGGTCCCTCGGTCGACCGCTACATCGCCTTGGCGTACGTCGCCGCCGCCCAGTCCGCCGTCGGCACCGAGGTGGGCGTGGAGATCCGCGGCCAGGCGAAGCCGGCGCGCGTGGTGAAGACTCCGTTCCATCCGTCACGGACCAGGAAATAACGCGTTCGGAGGACTGCTGCCCATGGCCAACGTCCCCGCAGAGCTGAAATACACCAAAGAGCACGAGTGGGCGAAGCGTGAAGGCGACCGCATCCGCGTCGGCATCACCGCGTACGCGCAGGAGCAGCTGGGCGACGTCGTGTTCGTCGAGCTGCCGAAGGTGGGCGCCAAGGTGACGGCCCACCAGGCCTTCGGCGTCGTGGAGTCGGTGAAGGCGGTCTCGGATCTCTTCGCGCCGATCTCGGGCGAGGTGGTCGAGACCAACGCCGAGCTGCCCCAGAAGCCGGAGACGGTGAACAAGGACCCGTACGGCAAGGGCTGGATGATCGTGGTGAAGCCGTCGAACGCGGGGGAGTGGGATCAGCTGATGTCGGCGCCGCAGTACGAGAAGTTCGTGGCGGAGGCCGCCCACTGATGGCATCCCGCTACATCGCCAACACGCCGGCCGAGCAGCGCGACATGCTGAGGACGATCGGCGCGGCCTCGATCGAGGACCTGCTCGTGAAGATCCCGCCCAAGGCGCGGCTCTCGCGGCCGCTGTCGCTGCCGCCCGCGCTCGCCGAGGCCGACCTGGTGCGCCACATGCGGGCGCTGGCGGCGACGAACGCCGACGCCGACCGCTTCGCGTGCTTCGTCGGCGCCGGCTCGTACGACCACTACGTGCCGAGCCCGATCAACCATCTGATCTCGCGCGGCGAGTTCTTCACGGCCTACACGCCCTACCAGCCGGAAGCCAGTCAGGGCACGCTGCGCACGATCTACGAGTACCAGACGATGATCGCCGAGCTGACGGGCATGGACGTGGCGAACGCGTCCATTTACGACGGCGCCTCCTCGCTGGCGGAAGCGGTCCTCATGGCGCACGCGGCCACGGATCGCCGCGAGGTCGTCCTGGCGCGCGGCGTGAATCCGCTCTACCGCGAGGTCGTGGAGACGTACTGCGAGGGCGCCGGCATCACGCTGCGCGACGTGCCCGCGCCCGAGGGCGTGCTCGACGCCGATGCCGCGAAGAAGGTCGTCACCGGCAAGACGGCGGCGCTGGTGATCCAGTCCCCGAACTTCTACGGTGTCCTCGAGGACGTGGCGGCCGCCGCCGAGCTGGCGCACGCCGCCGGTGCGCTCCTGGTCGTGGTGGCCGACCCCGTGAATCTCGGCGTGCTCGAAGGGCCCGGCCGGCTCGGCGCCGACATCGTCGTCGGCGAGGGCCAGGGGCTCGGCGTGCCGATGTCGTTCGGCGGCCCGAACCTCGGCGTCTTCGCCGCCAAGAGCGCGCTCGTGCGCCGGATACCCGGCCGTCTCGTCGGCGCCACCGTCGACCGCGACGGCGCGCGTGGCTTCGTGCTGACGCTCCAGACGCGCGAGCAGCACATCCGGCGCGCCAAGGCGACGTCGAACATCTGTACGAACGTCGCGCTCTGCGCGCTCATGGCCACGATCTACCTGGCCATTCTCGGCAAGCAGGGGCTCTCGCGCGTGGGCGAGCTGTCCACCGCCAAGGCCCACTACGCGGCTGAGCAGCTCACGAAGATCCCCGGCGTGTCGCTCCGATTCGCGCAGCCGTTCTTCAAGGAGTTCGCACTGCGGCTGCCGAAGTCGCCGGCCACGGTGGTGGCCAGGCTCGCCAGGCGGCGGATCCTGCCCGGTGTGCCGCTCCGAAGCTACGACAAGACGCTGGCCGACTCGCTGCTGGTGGCGGTCACCGAGCAGCGGACACGGGAAGAGATCGACGCCTATGCGTCGGCGCTGGCGGAGGTGCTGAAGTGAGCGTGCCGAACGCGTACGACAAGCTGGTGTTCGAGCTGTCCTCGCCCGGCCGCGTCGGCTTCTCGCTGCCCGAGAGCGACGTGCCCGCCCGGCCGGTGACCGAGCTGCTGCCGAAGAAGCACCTGCGCGGGGCGGCGGCCGCGCTGCCCGAGGTCTCGGAGTTCGACGTGGTGCGCCACTACTCGCGCCTGTCACGGATGAACTACGGCGTCGACACGCATTTCTATCCGCTCGGATCGTGCACGATGAAGTACAACCCGAAGATCAACGAGGACATGGCGCGCCTGGCGGGCTTCGCGCGGCTCCACCCGCTGGTGCGGGACGAGGACGCTCAGGGCGCCCTCCGGCTGATGTACGACCTCGCGGCGATGCTCGCGGAGGTCGCCGGCATGGACGCCGTGTCGCTGCAGCCGGCGGCCGGCGCCCAGGGCGAGTTCGCCGGGGTGCTCATGATCCGCGCGTATCACCGGTCGCGCGGCGAGAAGCGGACGAAGGTGCTCATCCCCGACTCGGCGCACGGCACCAACCCCGCCTCCACGGCGATCGCCGGCTACGAGGTGGTGGAGGTGAAGTCGCTGCCGAACGGCGAGGTGGACGTGGAGTCCCTCGCGCGTGAGGTGGCCCCCGACGTGGCGGCCTTCATGATCACGGTGCCGAACACGCTCGGCATGTTCGAGCCGCGGATCATGGAGATCACCGAGATCTGTCACGCGAAGGGCGTGCAGGTGTACATGGACGGCGCCAATCTGAACGCCATTCTCGGCATCACGCGGCCCGGCGACCTCGGGTTCGACGTCTGCCACTTCAATCTCCACAAGACCTTCACCACGCCGCACGGCGGCGGGGGGCCCGGGGCGGGGCCGGTGGGGATCAAGTCGCACCTCGAGCCGTTCCTGCCGACGCCGGTCGTCGTCAAGGACGGCGAGACGTACGCACGCGACTGGAAGCGGCCGAAGTCCATCGGCAAGCTGCAGGCCTTCTGGGGCAACTTCGGGATGCTCGTGCGCGCCTACGCCTACATCCGGACGATGGGCGCCGACGGGCTGCGCAGCGTCTCCGACAACGCCGTCTTGAATGCGAACTACATCATGAAGCGGCTCGAGGCCGACTACGACGTCTCGGTGCCCGGGCCGTGCATGCACGAGTGCGTCATGTCGGCGCGCCGGCAGAAGAAGGTCGGCGTGACGGCCACCGACATCGCCAAGCGGCTGCTCGACCTCGGCTTCTACGCGCCGTCGACGTACTTCCCGCTGATTGTCGAGGAAGCGCTGATGATCGAGCCCACGGAGACGGAGTCGAAGGAGACGCTCGACGCGTTCTGCGACGCCATGATCCGGATCGCCCGCGAGGCCGAGCGCGAGCCGGCCGTCATCCACGACGCGCCCGTCACCACGCCCGTCCGCCGCCTCGACCAGACCCGCGCCGCTCGCGAGCCCGACCTCCGGTGGAGTCCGAGAAGCTAGGCGCCTGGCGATACCTGGTCACCGAGGCCTGCGATGGGCCGACGAACATGGCCATCGACGAGGCCATGTGGCGGGGCCGGCAGGCGGGCACCTCGCCACCGACCCTCCGCTTCTTCGCCTGGGCGCCGCCGGCCGTCTCGCTCGGCTACGGCCAGCCGCTCGATCGCCACGTCGACGTCGCCGCCTGCCGCCGGCTGGGGGTGGGCATCGTGCGCCGGCCCACCGGCGGCAGCGCGATCTATCACGACGGCCCTGAGCGCGAGCTGACCTACAGCGTGGCGGCCACTGCCGACGATCTCGGCGTGTCGGCCGACCTGCTCGACACGTATCGCTGGATCGGCGGCGCGCTCGCCCGCGGCCTCCAGGCGCTGGGCGCGCGCGCCGAGATGGTGCCGACCGGCCGCGGCCTCGCCCGCGATCCCGCCTTCTGCTTCGCGCGCACCGCCGCCTACGAGATCGAGGTGGACGGCAAGAAGATCGTCGGCAGCGCGCAGCGCCGGCAGGGGACGTCGTTCCTGCAGCACGGCGCCGTGCTGCTCGGCGTGGACGAGCCGCGGCTGCGCGCGCTCTTTCCCACCACGCGCGTGCCGCTCGCCTCGATGACGACGCTGGAGGCGGCGATCGGCGTGCGCCCGCGCTTCGACGACGTGGCCACCGCCCTGCGCGAGGCGTTCGAGGCCGAGCATCGGCTGACGCTTCGGCCCGGGAGTCTGAGCGAGGCGGAGACCGCGCACGTCGAGCGCCTGGTTCGCGAGCGCTACGGCGCTCTTGGCGTGGGGGGCCCCGACATGGCCCCCCACACTCCCCGACGCTCGGCCGCGCCCCGGGGAAGCCGTGGCGGGCCTCGACGCGGCCTGGAAGGCGTCGGATGACCCGCGAGTACCCCGACTACCCGCGCGTGGGCGTCGGCGCGATCGTGCTCCACGAAGGTCGCGTGCTGCTGGTCAAGCGCGGGCGGGCGCCCGGCCTTGGCCTGTGGAGCGTCCCCGGCGGCCTCGTCGACCTGGGCGAGAGTACCGTGGAAGCGGCCCGCCGCGAGGTGGAGGAGGAGTGCGGCCTCAAGGTGCAGATCGCCGGCCTGGTCGGCGTCCTCGACCGGGTCACGCGCGATGGCGACCGCCGCGTCCGCTATCATTGGGTGCTGATCGATTACCTCGCCGTTCCGGAGTCAAACGACACGATCACGGCCGGCAGCGACGCGGCGGAGGTGCGCTGGGTGACGATCGAGGAGGTCGAGCGGCTGCCGATCACCGAGGGGCTGGTGGACATGATCCGTCGCGCGGCCGCGCTGAGCGCGGGAGGCCGCGTATGAAGGTCACCGTCACCGTATCGCCGCTGGGATCGGTGGAGGCGGATGCGCTGGTGGTCGGGATCTACGCCGAGGAGCCGAAGCCGCGCGACGTCGTGGCCCGCCTCGACCGGGCCATCGGCGGACACCTCAGCGAGGTGCTGGCGGCCGAGCGCTTCCAGGCCAAGCCCGGACACGTGACGTACGTCCACACGGGCGGGCGGCTGCCGGCGCGCCGCCTCGTCGCCGTCGGGCTCGGCAAGCGAGCGGAGCTGTCGCTGGAGACCGTGCGGCGCGCCGCGTCGGCCGGGGTGCGACGCGCGCGTGAGCTCGGCGCCAGGGTCGTCGCCGTCGAGACGCTCGGCGAGCGCCTGCCGGCCGCAGCGCGCGCCCATGCCGTGACCGAGGGCGCCATCCTCGGCTCGTACACGTTCGATCGGTACAAGCGCGAGAAAACAGACAAGCGCGTCGAGGAGCTGCGCGTGGTGGAGTCCGACGGCCGCCGCCGACGCGAGGCCACGAACGGCGCGCGGACCGGAGAGATCTTCGCGCAGGCGACGTGCTTCGCGCGCGACCTGGTCAACGCGCCCGCCAACGACGTGCATCCGACCTATCTCGCCAAGGTCGCCGGCGAGATCGCCAGGGAGGCGAAGCTCGGCGTCAAGGTGCTCGACCGGCCGGAGTGCGAGAAGCTCGGCATGGGCGCCTTCCTCGGCGTCGCCGCCGGCAGCGAGCAGCCGCCGAAGTTCATCCATCTCACGTACACGCCCAGCGGACGGCGGCGCCGCCGGGTGGCCGTGATCGGCAAGGGCATCACCTTCGACTCCGGCGGGCTCGACCTGAAGCCGGCCGAGGGCATGCTGCGGATGAAGGACGACATGTCGGGCGCGGCCGCCGTGCTCGCCATCATGCGCGCGCTGCCGACGCTGAAGCCCTCGTTCGAGGTCCACGGGCTCATCGCAGCCACCGAGAACATGCCGTCGGGGTCGGCCATCCGGCCGGGCGACGTGCTGCGGGCGATGAACGGCACCACCATCGAGGTCGGCAACACCGACGCCGAGGGCCGGCTCACGCTGGCGGACGCCATCTGCTACGCGGGCGAGAAGATCGAGGCGGAGGAGATCATCGACATGGCGACGCTGACGGGCGCCTGCGTGGTGGCCCTCGGACCGCTGTGCTCCGGCCTGCTCAGCAACGATCAGCCGCTGGCCGACCGGCTGCTCGCGGCGGCCGAGGAGGCCGGCGAGCGCGTCTGGCAGCTGCCGCTCATCGACGAGTATCGCGAGCACCTGAAGAGCGACGTGGCCGACCTGAACAACGTCGGCCCGCGCGGCGGCGGCGCCATCACGGCCGGGCTCTTCCTGAAGGAGTTCGCGGGTGAGCGGCCATGGGCCCACTTCGACATCGCCGGCCCGGCCTTCGTCGAGAAAGACGTGCCGCTCGGCCCGAAGGGCGCCACCGGCGCCGCCGTCCGGACGATCCTCACCTATCTCACCGCGGAGCGATGACGGCCGGCGTCGACCTGCATTCCCACACGACGGCGTCCGACGGGACGCTGTCGCCGACGGAGCTCGTCCGCGCGGCGGTCAAGCGCGGCGTGCGCGTGCTCGCCATCACGGATCACGACTCGACCGATGGCCTCGCCGCCGCCCGCGAGGAGGCGGCGCGGCATCCGCCGCTCGTCATCGTGCCCGGCCTCGAGATCAACTGCGACGTGCCGGGCGCGGAGGTGCACGTGCTCGGCTACTTCGTCGACGACGGCGCGGCGTGGTTCCAGGATTTCCTGCGCGAGCAGCGCGCCGAGCGCGTCGCGCGCGTGCACCGCATCGCCGACCGCCTGGCCGAGCTCGGGATGCCGATCGATCCCGCCGAGGTGTTCGCGCTCGTCCACGAGGGCTCCGCCGGGCGCCCGCACATCGCCCAGGTCATGGTGCGCCGCGGCTACGTCAGATCGGTTCCGGAGGCGTTCGATCGGTGGCTGCACGCCAACGGTCCCGCGAACGTCCCGCGCCGTCGGCTCACGCCCATCGAGGCCATCGCCGTCATCCGGCGCGCGGGCGGCGTGCCCGTCTTCGCGCACCCCGGGCTCGCCGACCGCGACGAGCTGCTGCCCGACATGATCGCCGCCGGCCTGATGGGGATCGAGACGTACTACGCCGAGCACTCCGCCGCCCAGACGGCGCACTACAAGGATCTCTGTCGGCAGCACGGCCTCGTGGCCACGGGCGGCTCCGACTATCACGGCGAGCGCAGCGGCCGCACCAACCCCCTCGGCCACCCGCCGGTTCCCATGAGCGTGTACGAAGAGCTGAAGGACGCCGCCGCACGCGCGAAACGGGAAAGAACGAACGGTTGACCGCGAAACGGTTGACTGCGAAACGGTTGAACGCGGAGCGCAGCCACGGCCATCTAGACCAGGCCACCCACGGCTCGAGCCGCAAATAGCGCCGTCGCTACAATCATCGCGACAATGACGATCCAGATCTTCGGGTTCAACGATTGCCGTGACACGCGCAAGGCGCAGCGGTTCTTCTCCGAGCGCCGCATCGCCGTCCATTACGTGAACCTCGACGAGCGGCCGGCGTCGAAAGGGGAGCTCCGGCGTTTCGCCGACCGCTACGGCGCCGCGCTGATCGACAAGGAGAGCGCCCGCTACAAGGCGCTGGGGCTGCGCGTGGCACTCGACTCGCCGGCGCGGCTCTTCGACCGCGCGCTGACCGAGCCGCGGCTGCTGCGGACGCCCCTCGTGCGCAACGGCGGCAAGGTCACCATCGGCCTCGCGCCCGCCGACTGGCAGGCGTGGGTGGACGCCGAGAAGAACGGCTAGTGCAGGCGCTCGACGGCCTGACCGTGCTCGACTGCGCGACCTTCGTCGCCGCGCCGTTCTGCTGCACGCTGCTCGGAGAGTTCGGCGCCACCGTCATCAAGATCGAGCAGCCGGGCGTGGGCGACGAGCTTCGGCGGCTGGGACGGCGCGCTGCGAGCGGGCAGCCGGACTGGTGGCTCGTCGAGTCGCGCAACAAGAAGTCGATCACCTGCAACCTGCGCGCGCCCGAGGGGCAGGCGCTGCTCAGGCGCCTGGCGGCGTCGGCCGACGTTCTCGCCGAGAACTTCCGGCCGGGAACGATGGAGCGCTGGGGCCTCGGCTGGGACGATCTCTCGACGGTGAACCGCGGCCTCGTGATGGTGCGCATCTCGGCGTTCGGCCAGACGGGCCCCGCGCGCGAGCGGCCGGGCTTCGGGCGCATCGCGGCCGCGGTGAGCGGCGCCGCCTATCTCTCCGGCCATCCCGACCGTCCCCCGGTGAGCCCCGGAACGCCCACGATCCCGGATTACCTCGCCGGCGTCTTCGGCGCGTTCGGCGCGCTGACGGCGCTCCGCCACCGCGAGCGCACGGGCGAGGGCCAGGTGGTGGACATCGGGCTCTACGAGCCGATGCTGCGGATGCTCGACGAGCTGATTCCCGTGTACGGCGCCACCGGCTACGTGCGCGAGCGGATCGGCTCCGCCACCGAATACGTCGTCCCGCACAACCACTACCAGGCGCGTGACGGCGCGTGGCTCGCGATTGCGTGCACCAACGACCGGATGTTCGAGCGACTGGCCGTCAAGGCGATGGGCACCCCCGCGCTCGTCGAGCGCTATCCCACCATGACCGTGCGGCTGGAGCGCCGGCAGGAGGTGGACGCCGCGGTCGCGCGCTGGGTCGGTGGCCTCGATGCCGCCGACGCGCTGACCCGGCTCGACGCCGCCGAAGTGCCGTCGTCGCGCGTGGCCAGCGTCCGCGACATCTTCGAGGATCCTCAGGTGATATCGCGCCGGAACGTGGCGGAAATAGCGAGCCCGCTCGGCGGCATCCTCCACATGGCGGGAATCGTGCCGCGGTTGACGGCCACGCCGGGGGCCGTGCGGCACGCCGGGCCGCTCACGATCGGGCAGCACAACGAGGAGATCTATTGCGGGCGGCTCGGTCTCACCCGCGGAGAGCTGGAAGGGCTGAAGGCACGCGGGGTCGTCTAGGGTCGGGGTCGCGACGGCAGGACCTGAGGCTGCGCAAACCGATTACCTGCTCCGCCCGTACCGGCACTAGGAAAAACGTTTCACAGGCGCCTGCTCCGCTCCGTACATCTACCTAGTTTTCCAGCGGACGCTCCCGACGCGCGCTGGTACTCTGGTTGCTATGTCTTCCCGGCTCGAGCGGTTCGGGTACCCGGACTTCAAAGGCAAGACCATTCTGGTCGTCGACGACCACCAGGACACCCTGGATTTCATGAGCGAGCTCCTGGGCTTCTGCGGCGCCAACGTGGTGACGGCCTGGTCGACGGCGCACGCCCGGAGCTGGATCGACGTGCGAGTGCCCGCGCTGATCGTGTGCGATTTTCAGTTGCCGCGCGAGACCGGCGTCGACTTCATTCGCTGGCTCCGGATGCTGGGGGACGAGCGCGCCGCGATTCCGGCGGTGGCCGTGACCGCCTATCCCGAGGATTTTCTCCGACAGCACGACGACGCGCTCGCCTTCGACGCGTACTTCGTGAAGCCGGTCGAGGCGCCCCGCTTCCTGCGCGCCATCGAGACGATCCTGTCGCGGCCGCCGTCGCCGGGCCAGCTCCGCTCGGCCTGACCGCTCGCCGTCACGCGGTTCGCGCGACGTTCTCGCAGCGCGTCTCCTTCACCAGGGCGGCCGCCACGGTCGCGCCAACGGCGACGGCCAGGCACACGGTGAACATCGCGCGGTAGGCGTCGGCGGAGTAGACGCGGGCGCCCAGCACGGCCAGCCCCTGCCAGCGCGCGTCGAGCATCATGCCGCTGGCGACCTGCACGAGGCCGAAGCCGAGAAACATCGGCAAGTTGCAGAAGCCGATGGCGAGGCCGACGCGAGCGGGGTCGTTCACCTCGCGCACGCACGGGAAGACGAGCGCGAGGCCGCCGGCGGCGAGGCCCATGACGAGCAGGAACGGCGCGAGCCACGCGGCAGGAAGCGCGCCGCCGCCGGCCGTGGCGAGCGCCAGCCAGCACGCGACGTAGGTCGCGCTGAAGATCACGAACGGGCGTCGGCGGCGTCGCCACCGATCGGAGAGCCATCCCGCGAGCAGCGCGCCGATGCCGACCCCGAGGCCCAGCACCGCGATGATCGACGCCGCCTGCACGCGGCCCACGCCGTAGACCTGCGTGAGCCACGCCACGCCCCAGAGTCCTTGCAGCGTGACGACGGTCGAGAACAGGCCGGCCGCCGCGAGCGCCGGCGGCCAGCTGTGCGCGTTCATCACGACGGCGCGCACGCCGGCCACGAGCGCCCGCAGCCCATCGCCTCGGCGGGGCCGTGCCGCATCGTCCGGGCGATCGCGCACGGTCGTCGCCACGACGAGCGCGAGCACGAGGGTGAGGCCACCGATGAGGACGAACGTCTCGCGCCAGCCCGCGGCCTCGACGAGCAGCGCCAGCGGCGTGGAGGCGGCGAGGCCGCCGATGTTGCCGACGGTCTGCGTCAAGCCCGCCGCGGTGGCGAACTCGCCGGGACGCAGCCAGGCGGCGATGAGGCTCAGCCAGGCGATCAGCATGACGGAGGCGCCCACGCCCATCATGAGGCGTCCGGCCACCGCCACGCCGAACGTCGGCGCCAGTCCGAACAGCGCCGTGCCGAAGGCCATGGCCACTCCACCCGCCGTGAGCGTCCACCGCGGTCCGACGCCGTCCGCCAGCGTGCCGCCCACGAGGCCCATGGCCGCGAACATGTACGGGTAGACGGCCGCCAGCAGCGCGAGCGAAGCGGCGGTGATCCCGAACGCGCGCATCAGGTCGGCCGCCACCACGGCCGGCGCGACGCGGTGGAAGTACGAGAAGAAGTACAGCGCGGCCGGCACCACCACCACGACGAGCCGCGCGCGCGCCGGCGTCACGGGGTGTAGGCGGGAAACACCCGGCGGACGACGTCGGTCGGGTTGACGCTCAGCAGGCCGTTCACCAGCCGGCGGGCGGCGCCACGCACGGCCACGAACGTGATGGCAGCGCTCGCCAGCAGGCGACCACGCTCGTCCCATGCCGCCACGCGCGTGTCCCAGTAGCGGCCGTCGTCGGCCCGCGGCCGCGCGGCGGCCCGCTCACCGCCGACGCGTACGGCGGCGCCGGCGGCGGCGCTCTCGACGAGCGTGACCCGGAGCTCGGTGGTCATGCCCGACTCACCGGTGGCGAGGGCACCGAGCCAGAAGGCCGCCTCGTCGAGCAGCGTGGTGAGCGCCACGGTGGGCAGGCGGCCGTCACCGGTGGCGAAGCGGGCATCCGGCTTCCAGGTTCCGCCGACGGTCCGTGCGTCGAAGGCGAGCGCGACGCGCAGCCCGATCGGATTGTCGGTGCCGCAGGCGAAGCACGTTCGCGAAACGGGCAACGGCACGCCCGACGTCGCCCCGCCGCCGTCGCCGTCCACCGTTGCGGCCTGCTGAACTTCGCCCTCGACGAGGGTGCTCGCCGAGGCGTCGAGCACCCGGCAAGCGACGCCGCTGCCCGAGCGGGCGACGGCGACCTTCAGCGGGACGCCGAGCGGCACGCGCCGGCGATAGTGCCCGACGACGTCACGCGGCCCGGACGACCCGGCGATGGTGTCGAAGACGGCGAGCAGCGTGCCGCCGTGCGCCGTGTCCGGGAGCCCCTGGAAGGCCGGATCGAGCGTCAGCGTGAGATCGTCGCCGGCGCCACCAATCGCGGCGCGCAGCAGGGCGTGCGTCGTCTGCATGCGATAATCGCGCGGTGCCGCCGCTCATTCTCGCACATCGCCACTTCGTGCGGGCGACGGTCATCAACTTCGCGTTCTTCCTGAGCTTCAACGCCTTCGTCCTGCTGCCGCTGCACGTCCAGGAGCTCGGCGGCACCGAGATCGAGATCGGCGTGCTGATGGGACTCTACAGCGCCATCGGCATCGTCGCGCAGCCGCTCATCGGCCCGTGGGTGGATGCCGTCGGCCGGCGCTTCTTCATGCTGATCGGCTGCGCGCTCGTCCTGGCGGCCGCCGTGCTGGCGACGGTCTTCGACTCCATCCCCGTGCTGGCCTCCGTCCGCGTGCTCCAGGGCTTCGGCTTCTCGGCGTACTTCGTGGCGATGTTCTCGTACGTGGTCGACCTGGTGCCGCCCGCGCAGCGGGGCTGGGCGCTGGGCATCTACGGCGTCTCCGGCTTCGTGGCCACGGCGGTGGCGCCGCTCTTCGGCGAGATCATCGTGCGGCGCTCGGGCTTCCGCGCGCTCTTCGCCGTGTCGGCGGTGCTGTCGCTGGTGCCGCTCGTCCTCATCACGCGTCTCAGAGACCGGCGCCCGGCGGGCGCGGGGGCGGTGCCGGCGGCGGGCTCGCTGCGCGCGGGGCTGACGGACGTGCTGCGCCGCCACATGATCGTCACGCTCTTCTTCGGCCTCGGCTCGGGCACCATCTTCGCGTTCCTGCCGACGTTCGCGCAGAGCCTGGCCGTGGCCGGCCTGTCGCTCTTCTACACGGCGTACGCGGTGGCGGCCATCGCCGTGCGCGTCTTCGGCGGGCGGCTCATCGACACGCGCGGCCGGCGGGCCGTCATCGTTCCCTCGATGTTCCTGCAGATGCTGGCGCCGGCACTGCTGGCCGTCGTCGGCTACGTGGTGAGCCGCGCCAGCACCACGCCGGTGGTGCCGATCCTCTTCGTGGCCGGCCTCGTTTCCGGCGCGGCCCACGGCTTCCTCTATCCGGGCCTGGCCGCCCTCGTCACCGACCTCACGCCGCCCGCTCGCCGCGCCACCGCCGTCGGCGTCTTCAGCTCGATGTTCCTGCTCGGCCAGACGGCGGGCGCCGTCCTCTTCGGCGCCGTCGCGCACGCGCTCGGCTACGCGGCGATGTGGAGCGTGCTGACCATGCTGCTGCTGCTCGGCTCGGCGCTGTCGATGGGGCTGCCCCGGACGCCCGCGCGCTGAGGGCCGCGGCGCTATACTGGCCGGGCCATGTCGACGCTCGAAGGCGACGATCTTCGCTGGGCGCTGCAGCGCCGTATCGAGGACGTCTTTGCCAAGCTCGGCGAGAAGTTCGGTGACCTCACCGGGCGCGTCGAGACGGACATCCGCCCGAGCGTGTCCTTCGACGACATCGGCGGGCTCAAGCAGGCCAAGGCCACGCTGCAGGGCTTCGCGTACGCGCTCACCCAGCCGGATCTCTATACGAAGTGGGGGATCACGCCGCCCAAAGGCGTGCTCCTCTACGGGCCGCCGGGCACCGGGAAGTCGAAGCTGGCCCGGGCGCTGGCCACCGCGTCGCAGGCGATTTTCTATCACATCAAGCTGCTCAACCTGACGTCGAAGTTCGGCGCCAACACGGGCGAGCTCCTGCAGGAGATCCTCCGCATCGCGATCGCCGAGGGACGCGGCGTGCTGTTCCTCGACGAGGCGGAAGCGCTGTCCCTCGAGCACCTGCTGCCGCCGCCGCAGGCGCGCGAGGCGAGCGCGCGGCTGGTGGCGACGCTGTGCGAGCGGCTGGACGGCGTGGCCAAGACCGCGCGCATTCTCGTGGTGGCCTCGACCAGCCGCACCGATGCCGTGGACTCCGCCCTCGTGGCCCCCGGCCGTCTCGATCACCTGGTCGAGGTGCCGCTGCCGGACGCCGACGAGCAGCGCGAGATCCTCGAGCTGCTCGCCTCGCGCACCGAGCGCGACGCCGGGCGCAAGCTCTTCGAGCCACTCGACTATCGCAAGCTCCTGCCCCTGATGGGCGGCATGAGCGGCGCCGACATCACGGAGATCATCCGGCGCGCGCTGGAGATGAAGGTCCGGCAGGTGGCCGAGGGCCGGGAGGCCACCAACGTCACCACCGACGATCTGCTCGACGCCGTCGACCGCTACAAGCGGGTACGCAGCGTGGTCGAGAAGATTCGCTACGGCCAGTACCTGTGATCTCGTCGACGAAGATCCGCGTCCGCTACAAGGACACGGACTGCATGAAGGTGGTCTACTACGGCAACTACCTGACCTACTTCGAGGTCGCGCGCGTGGAGTTCCTGCGCCAGCAGGGGCATGCGATGTCCGAGGTCGACCAGAAAGTGCACATGCCGGTGGTGGAGGCCACCGTGCGCTATCACAAGCCGGCCGTGCTCGACGACCTGCTCGAGGCGCGCTGCTGGATCGCCGAGCGCAAGCGTGCCAGCTTCCGGTTCGCGTACGAGCTGCTGAACGAGCAGGGCGAGCGCGTGGCCAGCGGGACCACCCTCCACGCGTGCTGGGACCCTTCGACCAGCAAAATGATCGCCGTCCCGGAATGGCTGGTGAGTATCATGCCGGTGGTTCCGGCCCCGGCGATTTCGTCGAGGGCCTAGCGCACGCCTTGACCCGTCGGGTATAGTTACTTTTCGGCCGACCAGAACCAATGATCGAAGTTCAGAATCTGACGAAGTACTACGGTCCTGTCACGGCGATCCGGGACGTGTCGTTCAGCGTCACGCCCGGTGAAGTCGTCGGCTTCCTCGGGCCCAACGGCGCGGGCAAGTCGACCACCATGCGCATCCTGTCGTGCTTCATGCCGGCCAGCGGTGGCACCGCGCGCGTGGCCGGGTACGACGTCTTCCGCGAGTCCATGGAGGTGCGCAAGCGCATCGGCTACCTGCCGGAGAGCGTGCCGCTCTACAACGAGATGCGGGTGGCGCCGTATCTGGACTTCGTGGCGGAGGTGAAAGGTATCGGCCGTGGCGAGCGGCGCCGCCGGGTGGCGGAGGCGATGGACCGCTGCCTGATCGCGGACGTCCAGAACCGGTTCATCGGCACGCTTTCGAAGGGCTATCGCCAGCGCGTCGGCCTGGCCCAGGCCATCGTGAGCGACCCGCACGTCCTGATCCTCGACGAGCCCACGATCGGGCTCGATCCGCGCCAGATCGCCGAGATCCGCGCGCTGATCAAGTCGCTCGCCGGCGAGCACACGGTGATCCTGTCGACGCACATCCTGCCGGAAGTGTCGATGGTGTGTAACTCGGTGGTGATCATCAACAAGGGCACCATCGTGGCGCAGGGGCCGATCGACATGCTGGTCGAGCAGTTCTTCCCGTCCTCGCGGGTCGAGGTGGAGCTGGCCAAGGCCGATCCGGCGGCGCGCGAGGCCATGCAGAGCATCCCGGGCGTGGTCGGCGTCACCGAGACGAGCAGCGACGGCGGCGGCGGGCGCTACGTGGTCGAGTCGGCGCGGGCCCGCGACGTGCGGGCGGAGATCTTCCAGCTCGCGGCCGACAAGCGCTGGAGCCTGCGCGAGCTGCGCCGGGTCGGCATGACGCTCGAGGAAGTCTTCATGCGTGTCGTGGCCGGCGAGGAGACGGACACCGAGCCGGCCCCGGCCACCGAGGCGGTGGAGGTCGAGAAGACGCCATGAGGGTGTGGCCCATCTTCAAGAAGGAGCTGCGGATCTTCTTCACGTCCACGGTCGCCTACGTGATCCTCGCCATCTTCCTGCTGGTGATGGGCTGGTTCTTCTCGCAGATCTTCCAGTTCTACGCCCAGGCCACCTTGCGTGCCGGCATGTCGCCGATGATGGGCCAGCAAGATCTCAACACGACCGACGGAATCTTGAGACCGCTCTTCTCGAACATCGCCGTCATCCTGCTGCTCTCGCTGATGCCGCTCCTGACCATGCGCCTCTTCGCCGAGGAGCGCCGCAGCGGGACCATCGAGCTGCTGCTGACGTATCCGGTCCGCGACGGCGCCGTGCTGATGGGGAAGTACCTGGCGTCGCTGGCGTTCTACGGCATCCTGCTCCTGCTGACGCTGCTGTATCCGCTGATGATGTTCTACATGGGCGCGCGAGTGGAGTGGGGCGCCGTCCTCACGGGGTACGCCGGGCTGCTCCTCATGGGGTCGGCGTTCCTGGCCGTGGGACTCTTCGCCTCGTCGCTGACGGAGAACCAGATCGTGGCGGCGGTGACGACGTTCGGCATTCTGCTGATGTTCTGGGTGCTCGGCTGGGGCGCCGACGCCGCCGGCGGGGCGTGGTGGGGCAAGCTGCTCCAGCACCTGTCGATCACCGAGCACTTCGAGAGCTTCGGCAAGGGCGTGTTCGAGACGAAGGACATCCTCTACTACGTGAACTTCACCATCCTGGCGCTGTTCCTGACGCTGCGCTCGCTCGAGGCGCGCCGGTGGAAGGGCTAGGAGTATGACCGAGAAAGAGGAGCGCCCCGGCGCAGCCGGGGCGCTCCGAACGTCGGGGGGTATGGGGGCCATTTCGGGGCCCCCATGCCGGTGGAAGGGCTAGGCCGATGCAGCGGCTGACCGACTGGGCGTTCTACATCGGGCTCGTCTGCCTGGGCGCGGCCGTGGTCCAGCAGTTCGTGCCTCGCCTGCGCGACTACGGCCGCTTCTGGTGGCCGCTGGTGGCCGCCGGCATCGTGCTCGTGGTGCTGTCGGCGCTGCCGCGGCTGGCCGACGCGCGCCGCTCGCTCGGGACGCGCACGCTGCGCTACGGACTGCAGTCCGCCATCTCCATCGTGCTCGTCATCGGGCTCATCGGCTTCGTCGAGGCGCTCTCCGTCCGGCACAGCAAGCGCTTCGACCTCACCGAGACCAAGCGCCACAGCCTCTCCTCGCAGACGATCAATCTGCTGCGGGGGCTCAAGACCGACGTCAACGCCGTCGGCTTCTTCCGCTCCGACCAGCCCGGCAAGCGCGTGGCCGAGGACCTCTTCAAGCAGTACGCCGGCTACTCCGGCGGCAAGTTCACGTGGAAGGTCGTCGACCCGGACCGCGATCCGACGCTGGCGCGCCGCTACGGCGTGGAGGCGTACGGGACCATCGTGCTGGAGACGAAGAACCGCTCGGAGAAGATCAACGACGCCGAGGAGGAGAAGCTCACGAATGGGCTGGTGAAGCTGACGCGCGAGGGCAAGCGCGTCGTCTACGTGCTGCAGGGGCACGGCGAGCACGAGCTGGGCAACACCGAACGGCAGGGATTCTCCGAGGCCAAGGGCGCCCTCGAGCGCGCCAACTACGAGGTGAAGCCGCTGGCGCTGGCGCGCGAGGGCAAGATCGCCGCCGACGCCGCCGTCGTGATCATGGCCGGACCGCGGACGGAGCTGTTCCCGCCGGAGCTCGACGCGCTCGACGGTTATCTTGGCCGCGGCGGCAAGGTGCTGGTGATGGTGGACCCGCCGTTCCCGCAGCGGGTGCAGGACGCGAGCGTGAAGAAGCTGCTGGCCAGGTGGGGCGTGGTGCCGGCCGACAACCTCATCGTCGAGCTGAGCCCGATCGGCCGCCTGTTCGGCATCGGGCCCGAGGTGCCGCTGATCCAGCAGTACGAGCCGCACGACATCACGCGGGACCTCGGCGGCATCACGACCCTGTTCCCGATCACGCGCTCGCTCGAGGTGACGAAGCCGGCGCCGCCGGGCGTCAACGTCACGCCGCTGGCGCGTACCAGCCCCGACTCGTGGGGCGAAACCGACCGCGACGCCCTCCAGCAGGGGACGGCCAAGCCGGACCCGCAGGATCCGAAGGGGCCGCTCAGCGTGGCGGTGGTGGCCACGAAGGACAAGGCGCGGCTGGTCGTGTACGGCACGTCGAACCTCGCGACCAACCAGTTCCTCAACCTGCAAGGCAACCGCGACTTCTTCCTGAACACGGTGTCCTGGCTCGCCGAGGAAGAGGATCAGATCTCGGTGCGGCCGAAGGACTCTCGCCAGAGCCCGATCTTCCTGAGCGCGCGGCAAGGTCAGCTGGTGTTCTGGCTGCCCGTGGTCGTGCTGCCGGGGCTCGTGCTCGCGGGCGGCGTGGTCGCGCTGATCCGTCGCCGTTCCGCCAAGTAGCCGCCGATGCGCTGGCGGACGTCCGTCGTGCTCGCGGTGCTCCTCGTCCTCGTGGCCGGCTTCTACTATCTGTACGAGGTTCGCTGGGCGCCCGAGCGTGAGCGCGCGGAGAGTCGCAAGGGCCGCGTGTTCGTGGCCGAGGCGGCCGACGTCACCGCGGTCGAGCTCAAGCGCCCGGACGACACGGTGGTGCTCAAGCGCGAGGGCGACGCGTGGCGCCTCACGGCCCCGCTCGAGGCGCGCGGCAACAAGGGCACCGTGGACGACGCGCTGACCACCATCCTCACCGCCAAGATCGACCGCGAGATCGAGCCGAAGCCGGCGTCGCTCGCGGACTTCGGCCTCGACAAGCCGGCGGCGCAGGTGGCGCTGACGCTGAAGGACGGCAAGCAGGTCGGGATCGACCTCGGCGCGAAGTCCCCGACCGGCGTCTGGGTCTACGCGCGCGAGCAGGGCAAGGAAACCATCGTCGCGCTGTCCGACAGCATCTTGCGCGAGGCCACGCGGCCGGTGGTCGACTTCCGCGATCGGACCATCCTCGCCTTCGAGCGCCGGGACGTCACCGGCGTCGAGATCGTCACCGACGCCGACACGATCGCGGTCGAGCCGACGCCGGACAACAGGTGGCGCATCACGCGGCCCGTGGCGTTGCCCGCCGACACTCCCGAGATGAACGACCTGCTCGAGAAGCTCGCCACCGCGAAGGTGAAGGAGTTCGTGGCCGAGGCGCCGCGCTCCCGCCAGAGCTACGGGCTCGAGCGGCCGGTGCGGATCAGCGTCCACACGGGCAAGGACAAGGACCGCGCGACCCGCACGCTGCTCGTCGGCCGGACGGACGCCGAGAAGAAGGGCGTGTACGCCATGCGCGAGGGCGAGGCGAGCGTGCTGCTGCTGCCCGAGGAGGTCGGCAAGCTCGTGCCGCGCAACGTGGCGGCCATCCGCAACAAGCAGTTCGTGGATTTCGAGCGCGACAAGATCGCGCGCGTCGAGCTCGAGAGCCCGAAGGGCACCGTGACGCTCGTGAAGGAGAAAGACCGCTGGCGCATCGCCGCGCCCGAGGCGCTGCCCGCGGACCAGGTGGAAGCCGGGGCGCTGCTCGCCCGCCTCCGCGAGGTCCGCGCGCAAGCATTCCTGAGCGACGACGCCTCCGCGATTCCGCGCTTCCTGCCGAAGGCGACGGTGAAGCTCACGCTGACCGAGGAAGGAGGGGCGCCGACGACGGTGCTCCTCGCGCCGTCCACCGAGCGTCGCAGCGGGCAGCCGACGGCCTACGCCGCCGTCGCCGACAAGGGGCCCGTGGTGCTGGTGGAGGCCAAGGCCCTCGACGACCTCGCGCGCTCGGTGACCGACCTCCGCGAGCACGCGCTCTTCTCCGGGGTCGAGCCGAAGGACGTCAAGCGCCTTCGCGTGCGCGCCGGCGGCCAGACGGCGGTGCTGGAGCGCAGCGGCGAGACGGACTGGAAGCTCGTGGAGCCGACCAGGGGCGCCGCCAAGGGCGCGCGCGTGGAGGACGTCCTCTTCAGCGTCCGCGCGCTGCGCTGGAAGGACATCGTGTCACCGGGCGGCGACGATGCCGCCAAGTTCGGCCTCGATACGCCCACGATGGAAGTCGTCCTCCTCAAGAGCGACGGTACCGAGCTGGCGAAGCTCACTGTCGGAAAACGTGACGGTGACCGCGCCTATGTGCGAACCGGCACAGGCCCAACGATCTATGCCGTCGATGCCAGGACGCTCGGCACTGAACCGAAGATCCCGGATGACTTTCAGGGCTGACCTCGTGTTACATTCGCGGGCCATGAACCGCGAGATCTTCGTGGTGGCGCGCGACCGCCCGGATTTGTTCCGGTACCTCAGCGAGACCTTCGCCGAGGCTACCAACGTCGACGTCATCCTCGATCGGCGCACCATGGCGGACGGGAGCCGCGACGAAGACCGCCGGGCGCGTCCGAAAGCCGAGGAAGAGATCCGCTCCGTCGGCTACGCTTTCATCACCCTGCCGTAAGCCGCGGCGCCGGCCCATGCGCCGCGCCCTGGAGCTGGTGATCTTCGACTGCGACGGCGTCCTGGTGGACAGTGAACGCATCGCCGTCCGGACCGACGTCAAGGTCCTCGCCAAGCTCGGCTGGACCCTCACCGAAGCCGAGGTCATCGAGCGCTTCGTCGGCCTCTCCGATCGCTCCGTCAAGGCCGCCATCGAGGCCCACCTCGGCCGCGCGCTTCCCGACGACTGGGAGGCAGAGTTCAGATCGCTCTATCGTGACGCCTTCGCGGCCGAGCTCACCCCGGTGCCCGGCGTCATCGAAGCGCTCGACCAGATCACGCTGCCCACCTGCGTCGCCTCGAGCGGCACCCACGAGAAGATGCGCTTCACCCTCGGCCTCACCGGCCTCTACGAGCGGTTCGTCGGCCGGATCTTCAGCGTCGACGACGTCGTGCGCGGCAAGCCGGCGCCCGACCTCTTCCTGTATGCGGCCTCGCGCATGGGCGTGGCGCCGGAGGCGTGCGCGGTCGTCGAGGACTCGCCCTATGGCATCGAGGCGGCGCGGGCGGCGGGGATGCGCGCGTTCGGCTACGCGGGCGGCTTGACGCCGGCGTCGCGGTTGGAAGGGGCGGGAGTGGTGGTGTTTCGTGACATGAGCCGGCTGCCCGGATTGCTGGCGTCCGCCGCCACCGGATGAGGCCGGTGCATGTCAAAACCCCATCCACCACTCCCCATCGAGGCGCGTGAGCGCCGCGTCGTCGCGCGCGACCGCGGCGCGCAGCTCGCGGTCGCGCGCGTGGACGAGGACCCAGGTGTCGGGCCAGTAGACGAAGGCCCGGTGCGCGGCGAGCGCGTCCACCAGCCGCGTGTCGAAGCGACCGGTCACGGCCGTGCAGCGACGCCGCCAGGCGTCCTCGAAGAGATGGTGGAGCACGATCCCGGCCGCGTGCGGTCGGGCGCCCACGTGGACGACGCGAGCGCAGCCGCCGGCCGGCGCATGGCAGACGTACCAGCCGAGGAGCGCGCCGCGGACGTCGACGACCCGGCTCGTCGTCAGCGGACCGTAGGATCGCCGGCGCCGCATCATCTCCAGCAGCCATGTCACCGAGGTGCGGTCATGGCAGCCGCGCACGGTCCCGCCATCGAGGCTGGTCGCGAGGCAGTCGGCGACGTCGCCGTCACTCAACGGCCGACGCGCTCCGCTCGCCGGCGTCAGGGGCCGCGCGCAGGCGGCGATGAGCCGGGTCGCCGCGGCGTCGATCGGAGTGGTCAACGCCGCCGCCGCGCGGGCCAGCCGACCGTCCCCGGCCGCCCGTGAAACCAGGTGGCGGAACGGGCGCAGCAGGCGTATCCAGCTCAGGCTGAGCGTCGTCGCGGTGACGCCGCCGAGCGATTCCCAGAGTCGTCGCGCCGGCAGCGAGGCGACGTCGGCCAGCGCAAAGTCCTGGGGCCCGTCGAAGAGCGCGCGGAGCAGCTGCGACGCGACGGGCGGTGCGGCCGTGCGCGCCACCATGAGCTGCGTGGTGGTCGCCACCCGCAGGGGCCGGTCGCCCAGCGTCATGCGCCGCGGCACGATGCCGAGAAAGCCGACCAGTCGGCCGTCGGCGTTCTCGGCCACCAGCGACGGAAGCTCCTCGTCGTACCAGGGATTCCCGAAGAACACCTCGGCGATGTAGGAGGGCAGCGCACCGGTCTCGCCCTGCTCGCTCCGGCGAAAGCTCTCCGCCCGCAGCGCGATCACGGCCGGGATGTCATCCTTGCGGAAGGCGCGGATCCGGGTCATGCCGCGCGCTCCACGCGGCTCGAGGCGCCGAGGCTCTCGCGGACGACGTCGCAGAGCCGGGCCAGCGTTCGGAACCGCTCGAAGTCGATGACGTCGACGGCGAAGTGTATGCCGAACTCGTCCTCCAGGCCGACGAGCAGGCCGGCGAACCCGAGCGAGTCGAGTGCGCCGGCCTCGAAGAGGTCCGCGTCGGCGGCCGGGATGTCGCGTGCAAGCCGGTCGCTCAGCACTCGCGCGATGCGCATGGAGATCTCGTCATGCCGCATCGCCTTCTCCTCGTCCCGCCGCGACGAAGGCCGCGCGGATGGCGGGCCGATCGATCTTGCCGTTGGCATTCTTGGGCAGCGCATCCAAGCGTTGCCAGCGCGCCGGGAGCATGTAGGCGGGCAGGAGCCCCGCGAGCGCACGCCGCAGTGTGACCGGGCTGAGGGCGCCGTCGACCGGCGCGTACGCGCAGCAGATGGTGGCGCCTTCGAACCCGCCCGTGTCGATGGCCACGATCGCCGATTCCCGGACGCCCGGCAGCTGATGCAGCGCCGCCTCGATCTCCCCCAGCTCGATCCGATAGCCGCGACTCTTGATCTGCGTGTCGGCGCGACCGACGAAGTAGACGAGCCCGTCGGCGCCGCGGCGGGCCAGGTCGCCCGTGCGGTAGAGACGGACGCCGTCGGCGCCGGTGGTGAAGGCCGCCGCGGTCGTCTCGGGGTCGCGCCAGTAGCCGGCGCCGAGGCCCACGCCGCCGATGTGGAGCTCGCCGATCTCGCCGTCGGCGGCCGGCTGTCCCGCGCGGTCGAGCACGCGCAGCTCCTCGCCGTCGCAGGGGGTCCCTATCGGGATCACGGCCGCGTCGTCGGCCGGCCGAGCCGACACCGTGTAGAAGCTGCTGGCGACGGTGGTCTCCGTCGGCCCGTAGAGATTCGTGAACGTCACGTGCGGTAACAGGGCCATGAGCCGTCGGAGCACGGGCGTCGGCAGCACGTCGCCGCACCACATGAGCCGCTCGAGCGAGGGGAAGTCGTGCGGACGCACGGCATCGAAGGCGACGAGATAGCTGAGCGCCGACGGGACGCTGAACCATTGGGTGAGCGCCGCCTCGCGAATGAAGCGGGGCAGGGCGTCGGGCGCGGGCGCGAGATCGGACGGAATCATGTGGAGCTGACCGCCTGCCGCCAGCGTCCCGAAGATGTCGAGCACGGACAGGTCGAAGTGCAGCGGGGCGTGACCGGAGGCGCGGTCGGTGGGGCCGAGCCCGAAGTACTTCGCCGCCCAGTCGATGAAGTGAAGCACGTTCGCGTGGGTGATCACGACGCCCTTGGGAATCCCGGTCGAGCCGGAGGTGAACAGGATGTACGCCGGGTCGCCGGTCGCGCCGTCGCGGCCGACAGGCGCGTCGGCGCGGGTCGCGACGTCGGCCGGCGTGAAGTCGCCCTTCGCGCGGTCGACGCGCCACGTCGGCGGTGGACCGTCGAGCCAGCCGACGGCGACGGAGAAGTCGCCCTCGAGGCCGGCCAGCGCGTCCGAGGCCACGGATGCGACGGCCGCCTCCGCCAGCACGCAGCGCGGCGCGGCCAGGCGCAGCATGCGCGCGAGGCGTCTGACCGGGCTCGCCGTGTCGAGCGGCACGTAGACGGCACCGGCCTTCAGCGTGGCGAGGATGGCGACGACGGCGCCCGGCGACTTGCGGAGACAGAGCGCGACGCGGTCGCCCCGCCGGACGCCAGCGGCGCGGAGCGCGTGCGCCAGACGGTTCGATGCCGTCTCCACGGCCGCGTAGGTCAGCCGGACGTCTCGCATCCCGACCGCGAGCGCCTCGGGCCGACGGTCGGCCTGGTCGGTCACGACGTCTTCGAGACGGCGGATCATCGCGGCACCGCGGCCAGCGCGTGCTCGAAGGCCCGGGCCACGTGGTGCAGGTCGTCGGCGTCGTGGGGGACGTCGACGATGAACGTCCGAACGCCCGCCTCGACGTACCGGCGCAGCTCGTCGCCGACGTCGTCGTAGCGGCCGACCAGGTAGGGACAGAACGTCTGCGCCCGCTGGAACGGCTCCAGCCAGTACGGCGGCGTCACCGCTTCCTCGGCGCTCGACAGCCGGCGGTGCCAGGAGGAATCGGAGATCTTCATCGCCAGCGTGTGCACCATGCGACCGCGCCGGTCCTCGGGAAACCTGGCGCGGGCCGCGCGCCAGGCCGTCTCGTGGTCGGCTCGCGTTACGATCCCCACGCGGACACCGCGACGTGGTGCCGGGCCGGCGGCCTCGGGAGCCGCCGCCCCGGGTGAGGGGTATTCGACCGAGACGGCGTCGAGTGCGCAGGCCGTTGCACGACCCGCCGCCGACGAGCCGGCCACGAAGAACGTCGTCGGCGGCGTTTCGGACAGCGGGGGCGCCAGGACGAGGCCGGTGACCGTGTAAAATCTGCCGGCCACGGTCACGGGCGCCGCGCCGCCGAGGAGCGCCGCGATGAGCGCGCCGTATTCGCGCAGGCGATCATAGCGCTCGTCGTGCGGGGTGCGATCGGCGAGCGCCTCGTGGTCGCGCCGGAATCCGCCGGCCACGAGGTTCAGATCGACCCGCCGTCCGTGGAGAAAGGCGAGCGACGCCACCATTTTCGCGACCGCGTACGGGTGCATGTAGACCGGCTGCACGGCCACGAGCGGAACGAGCCGCTCGGTGGAGTCCAGAAGGACCTGGGCGACGAGCCACGGGTCGACGAGGCTGTTGTCGGCATACACGAGCGCGCCGACGCAGCCGGCGTCTTCGGACCACCGGGCCACGTCCCGGAGCGCGGCGCGATACCCCGCGGCCGTGGCATCACGCGACGGGGGACACGTCGTGTATACCGAGATCCCGGCCACCATGGACAACCTCCTTCACTGCGGTTCAGGGCCTGGTGGGACTTGCGATTTGCATAGGGCGAGCCATACTTCGTATGGCGCGAATCCTGAAAAAGCCGCCGGACGTCAGCGGAAAGAGGGCACACGCGTACTACGCCTGCACGAGGCGCGTGGAACGGTGTGCTTCTCTGCAGAGGTCACGCGCCGAGCGTGCACAGCATGTGGATGTACGCGAGGGCACGACCCGTCCGGGCGTCCGTGACCGACCGCGCGTCGACCTGGACGAAGCCGTGGCGCGCGTAGAGTGCGAGCGCGGCTGCGTTCCCAGGCGCGACCTCGACCACACAGCGGCGCATCCCCGCCGCGCGTGCCTCACGCAGCAGCCGTTCGAGCATGGCGGCCCCGATCCCGCGGCCTCGCGCAGTCGGCGCCACCGCGATGCGACTGACGTACAAGTCGTCGGGGTCCGGGCGGAGCAGCGTTTCGGACGCGAGCCGGATGCGTCGTGTGAGGTCCGTATCGGCCGCGACGAATGGTGACCGCGCGATGCGGTAGGCCGACTGCAGCCGGCGGTGCCCGAGGGCCGCCCCGGACAGCGCCGCCAGCATCCCGACCACCTCGGTGTCGGCGAGCGCCAGCTTGCCGTCCGGCGGCGAGAATTCGGCGGCGCCGCTGTCGAGGAGGTAGGCGTGCACGGCGGCATGGATCGCGTCGCTGCCGTAGACGAACCGTCCGTATGGACGCGACGCCGCCTGTTCCAGCTCGAGGTAGCGCGCGCGAGCGAGGCCGATATCCGCGGAGAGGGTCAGAGACTCCACGACGTAGCGTGAGGCCGCCCCGGCGACAACGCAAGCCGGCAGTCACGACTGGCGGGACGCGGTCGTGTAGAGTAGCATCGAGCGAGGTGAGCGACGCGATCTACCTGAAGCAGCTCGAGCTCGGTCCGATGCAGAACTTCGTCTACCTCATCGGCGACCGCCAGGCTCGCGAATGCGTCGTCGTCGATCCTGCCTGGGAGATCGACACCATCGTCGGGACCGCGGAGGCCGACGATATGCGCATCGTCGGCGCCCTGGTCACGCATACGCATCAGGACCACGTGGGCGGGAGCCTCGCGTCGTGGGGTATGCCCGGCCGGATCCCGGGCGTCGAGGAGCTGCTGACCAGGGTCAAGGCCAGGGTGTACGTGCACAAGGCCGAGCGCGAGTTTCTGCCCGGCCTCGGCACCGATCTGGTGAAGGTCGACAATCACGACACGCTGCCGATCGGCCGGCTGACGCTGACCTTCCTCCACACGCCCGGGCACACGCCCGGCTCGCAGTGCTTCCTCGTCGACGGACGGCTCGTGTCCGGCGACACCTTGTTCATCAACTCGTGTGGCCGCACCGATCTGCCCGGCAGCGATCCGAGCGAGATGTACTACTCGCTGACACGGCGGCTGGGCGCGCTGCCGGACGACACGGTGCTGTTCCCCGGACACAACTACGGCGGCGAGTCGTCGACGATCGGCGACCAGAAGCGACAGAATCCGTTCATGCGGTTTGCGTCCCTCGGCGACTTCCTGCGCGTCATGGGCGGCACCCGCGTCGTGATGCCCTAGCGCGTGATCAGCGGACACGATCTCGCCGCTCTGCTCACGCGGCACCGCTTCGACTTCTTCACCGGCGTGCCGTGCTCGCTCGTCGAAGACGTCATCGCCGTCCTCGAGCAAGGGAGGAGCGCGCCGTACGTCGCCGCCGTGCGCGAGGACGCGGCGGTCGGCATGGCTGCCGGCGCCTGGTTCGCGGGTCGCCGGCCGTGCGTGCTGATGCAGAACTCCGGCCTCGGGACCAGCCTCAACGCGCTCGCCTCGCTGTCGCTGATGTATGGCCTTCCCGCGCTGGTGGTCGTGACCTGGCGCGGTCACGGCGGCAAGGATGCGCCCGAGCACATCCTCACCGGCGCCATCACGCCACACCTCCTCGACCTGCTCGGCATGCCGTACCGCGTTCTCTCCGCGGAGACCGCCGCCGCCGACGTCGCGTGGGCCGCGCGCGAAATGGACGCACGGATGCAACCCGTCGCCATCGTCGTTCCGCCGAAAGTCGTCGAAACTGGCGCGATGCACGGTCGCCGAGAAGGGGTCGGATGCGAGGCGCCGAGGGAGCGGTCCGCTGAGGCGTCCGCCGCGTACGCCGGCGGACCCGACCGAGGCAACGAAGCAGATGGCCCCTTATCGGCGACCGTCTCGCGGCTCAGCGCGCTGGCCGCGGCCCGCAAGCCGCTCGGAACCGAGCCGATCATCCATGCCAACGGCTACATCTGCCGCGAGTCGTTCGCCGTCGGCGACCGCCCGCAGAACTTCTACATGATCGGCTCCATGGGCCTCGCCTCGGCCATCGGCCTCGGCGTCTCGCTCGCCCGACGGGACGGGGCGACCGTCGTGTTCGACGGCGACGGCAATCTGCTGATGAACTTCGGCATCCTCGCCATGGTCGGTGGTCTCCGGCCGCGAAACTTCGTGCACGTCGTCTTCGACAACGAGGTCTATGGCTCGACGGGCAACCAGGCCTCCCCGTCGCGCGGCGTGCGCCTGGATCGCGTGGCCGCCGCCGCCGGGTATCGCTCGTCGGTGGCCGCGACGGACGCGGCCAGCATCGAGCGCGCCGTCCAGCAGGCGGTGGTGAGCGATGGCCCGCACTTCGTCCTGGCCAAGGTGACCGCCGAAGAGGCCGACGTGCCGCGGATCCCGTTCAGCCCGGCGGAGATCCGCGATCGCTTCCGCGCGAGCGTGGCCGGGGCGTGAGCATGCGCAAGACCACGCTGCTGCGCCGGCTCCTGACACGGCCGGAGCTCGCCTTCCTGATGGAGGCGCACAGCGGGGTTTCGGCGCGCATCGTGGAAGAGGCCGGCTTCGAGGGCGTCTGGGGCAGTGGACTCACGATCTCGGCGGGATTCGGAGTGCGCGACAACAACGAGCTGTCGTGGTCCCAGGTGGTCGATCACGTGGCGTTCATGGCCGAGGCGACATCGATCCCGCTGCTGCTCGACGGCGACACCGGCTACGGGAACTTCAACAACATGCGGCGGCTCGTGCGGAAGCTGGAGCAGGTCGGCGTGGCCGGCGTGACCATCGAGGACAAGCTGTTCCCCAAGACCAACTCGTTCCTGCGCTCGGAGCGGCAGCCGCTGGCCGATGTCGACGAGTTCGCGGGGAAGATCAAGGCCGGCAAGGACAGCCAGTCCGATCCCGATTTCCTCCTGGTCGCCCGCGTCGAAGCGCTGATCGCCGGCTGGGGGCTCGCGGAGGCGCTCAGGCGCGCCGAGGCCTATCACGCCGCGGGAGCGGACGCGATCCTCATCCACAGCAAGGAGTCGAGTCCCGGCGAGATCTTCGCGTTCCTCGACGCCTGGGGGAATCGGGCGCCGGTGGTGCTGGTCCCCACCAAGTACTGGCGGACGCCGACGGAGGAGTTCCGCGCGCGGAACGTGAGCGTGGTGATCTGGGCCAATCATCTGTTGCGCGCGTCGATCTCCGCCATGCAGGCGACGGCGGCGCGCCTGCGCCGTGAGGACTCGCTGCTGAACGTGGAGCCGCAGGTGGCGCCGCTGCACGAGGTCTTCCGGCTCCAGGGCGACGGGGAATTGCAGGAGGCGGAGAGCCGCTATCTGCCGGCCGCCCGCGGCGGCGCGCTGTCGGCCGTGGTGCTCGCCGCCGGCGCGGCCGCGGACTTCGGCGGGCTCACGACGTCGACGCCGAAGGCCATGCTCAAGGTCCAGGGACGGCCGATCCTCGCCCGGCTGCTGGACGACCTCGGCCATTTCGGCTGCCGCAGCGTCACCGTCGTCCGCGGCCACCATGCCGCCGCCGTCGACGTGGCGGGCGCGCGGTTCGTGGACAATGCCGACTTCGGAACGACCAGCGAAGCCTGGTCGCTGGCGCTTGCGGAGAGCGACCTGGCGCCGGGCACCGTCGTGGCGTTCGGGGACATCGTGCTCAAGCGGCACATCATCCAGGCGCTGCTCGAGGAGGCCGGTGACGGGATCACGCTGGTCGTCGACTCCGGGCTGGCCGGCGCCGACGTGCCCGACCGCGTGCGCGCGGAGCGCGCCGACAGTGGCCGGTTCAGCTTCGCGGAGACGTGCCTGCAGGCGATCGGCGAGGTGACGCCGGCGGCAAGCCACGGGGCCTGGATCGGCCTGCTGCACCTCGGCCGCCACGGCGCCGACTGGCTGCGCGAGGCCATTGCCGGCGCCCGGAAGGACGACACGCTGCGCACGGCGCGCGTGGCCGATCTCATCACGCGCGTCGTTTCCGTCGGCCGGCCGGTGCGCGTCGTCTACACGCGAGGTGGCTGGGTCAACGTCAACAACCTCGCCGACCTTCTCGACGCCGGCGGGGTGTAAACCTCAGGCCGTCTCGCTCCCGCTTACATGGGGGCCCCGGAATGGCCCCCAAACCCCCAGCCTTCGAAGGGCGCCGGCAAAGCCGTCGCCCTTCTCTATCCCGTCGGCGCCGTGACGGTCCTCTGTTTCAGGCCGTCTCCCCCCCGTCCACGGCCAGCACCTGGCCGGTGATGTACGCCGGACACGTCGCGAAGAACACCACGGCCGCGGCCACGTCCTCGGCGTTGCCGGCGTGGCCGCGCGTGATGACGCGCCAGCGCGCAGCGGGCAGCCAGTCCGGCTTCAGCACGGCGCCGGGCGCCACGCAGTTCACGGCGATGCGCTGCGGGCGTAGCTCGGCGGCCAGCGCCCGTGTCAACGCCTCCAGGCCCGCCTTGGTGGCGCTGTACGCGGCCCAGCCCGGCCGCGTGAGGCGCGTGATGACGTCACCGACGTTCACCACGTGGCCGCCGCGCGACATGCGCGCCGCCGCGGCCTGCGTGCAGAAGAACGCCGCGCGCAGGTTCAACGCGAAGAGCTGATCCCACTGCGCGCGGGTGGCGCTGGCGAGCGGAGTCTTGTAGAACAGCGCCGCGCTGTTCACCAGCACGTCGAGGCCGCCCAGCGCGCGCGCGGCTTCGCCGACGAGCCGGCGCGCGGCACCTGGATCGCGCAGATCGGCGCGGATCGGAGCGGCCGTCGCACCGCGGCGGCGCAGCTCGGCCACGGTGCGCCGCGCGTCCGGCCCCGAGCGATGAAAGCCGATGGCGACGTCGAAGCCGGCGTCGGCGAGGGCCAGGGCGATGGCACGTCCCACGCGGACGGCGCCGCCGGTCACCAGGGCACGGCCGGCGATTTGGCGATCGGTCGGGTGAGATGTCATAGTCGATGGGCGATGAGGAACTGGCTCAAGGTCCGGCTGATCGCAGGCTTCTTCGTCACCCTCCCCGTCGTCGCGACCGGCTGGCTCCTCTGGGTGTTCTGGTCCAAGGTGGACGATATCTTCGCCCCGATGTACGACCGGCTCTTCGGACGCCCGGTGCCCGGGGCCGGCTTCCTCACGGCCGTGATCGCCATCCTCGTGATGGGCATCATCGCGCGCAATGTCGTCGGCCGGCGCGTGCTCGCCTTCGGCGACAACCTGCTCCACAAGGTGCCGGTGTTCCGCCTGCTGTACCCGTCGGTGAAGATGCTCATCGACTCCTTCTCGCCGGAGCGGCGCAACTCGTTCAAGGCCGTCGTCCTCGTGCGGCATCCGCGCGAGGGCGCGTACGCCTTCGCGTTCGTGACCAGCCAGCTACTGCTCGAAGCCCCGACCGGGAAGGGCGAGATGCTCACCGTGTTCATCCCGTCCAACAACCTGTACCTCGGCGACGTCGTGCTGGTGCCGGCCGAGGACGTGGTGCCGACGGGGCTCACGGTGGAGGAAGGTATCAGGATCATCCTGTCCGCCGGCACCGCCACGCCGACGCGCCTGCCCCGGATCTGATTTCGTGGGGGCCCCGACATGGCCCCCCACCCCCCAGGCGCTCGGCCGCGCCCCGGCAAAGCCGTGGCGCGCCTCGAGGACGGCGGGCATCTAAGTCGCCAGCGCGGCCGCCCAGCCCTCCACGGCGCCGCCCAGCGCATCCAGGGCGCCGAAGAAGAAATGATCCGCGCCGTCGATCACGGTGATCGTCACGCCCGGCATGGCGTGGCGGATCGGCTCCAGGTCCGCGGCCGAGCAGTACTGATCCTCCGCGCCCACCACGATCAGGACCGGACCGCTCACGGCGGGCGGGCTGATGGGAACCATCCGGACGGGCGGCGCGATCAGCGCCAGGCCGGCGATCGGTGTGCGCCGCGCCACGGCGGCGGCCACCGCGGCGCCGAACGAATAGCCGGCGAGGGCGACCGCGGCGCCGTCCGGCAGACGGCGCCGAAGCGCGCCCAGCGCCGCGCGCACGTCGTCCTGCTCGCCGCGCCCGTCGTCGTGCTTGCCGGTGGAGGCGCCGACGCCGCGGAAGTTGAAGCGCAGCGTGGCCACGCGGCGGGCGACGCACGCGTCGGCGGCGCGCAGGACCACGTGGCTGTCCATGTCGCCGCCATACAGGGGGTGGGGATGGCAGAGCACGACGCCGGCGGTGGCGCCGCTCGGAAGCGAGACGCGGGCTTCGAGCGTGACCTCGCCCCCGACGTCGACGGTGAGGGCGCTCACGAGGCGTCGGCGCGCTCCGCCTCGGCGGCGGGACGGTGGATCCCCCAGGCGGCGAGCTTCTGGACGATGGTGTTCCGGTGGACGCCGAGGGCGCGCGCGGCGCCGCTCACGTTCCATTGCAGCTGGTCCAGCACGCGCAGCACGTACTGCCGCTCGAACTGCTCGCACGCGTCCTTGAGCGGCAGTCCCGTGTCCTCGGTCACGCGCGAGCCCGCCTGTGGCATGGCGACCTCGAGCGGAAAGTCGTGGAGCTGCAGGACCCGCCCGGTCGTGAGCACCACCGCCCGATGCACGACGTTCTCGAGCTCGCGGATGTTGCCCGGCCAGTCGTAGCGCGCCAGCAGATCACGGGCCTCGGCGGAGACGCCCTCCACGTCCCGGCCGCATGCGCGCGCGAGCCTGCGCACGAAGTGGTCCACCAGCGCGGGGATGTCATCGCGGCGCTCGCGCAGCGGCGGCACGTGGATGTTCACGACGTTGAGGCGGTAGTAGAGGTCCTCGCGGAAGGTGCCCTTCTTCACGGACTGCTGGAGGTCGGCGTTGGTGGCGGCGAGGACGCGCACGTCGACCGGGATGGGCCGCGCGCCGCCGAGTCGCTGCACCTCGCGCTCCTGCAGCACGCGCAGCAGCTTCGTCTGGAGATCCGGCCGCAGCGAGCCGATCTCGTCCAGGAAGACGGTGCCGCCCTGCGCCAGCTCGAAGCGCCCGAGCTTGCGGGCGTGGGCGCCGGTGAATGCGCCCTTCTCGTGGCCCCAGAGCTCGGAGTCGATCAGCGTGTCGGGGAACGCGGCGACGTTGAAGGCCACGAACGGCTTGTCCGAGCGCGGGCTCTGCTCGTGGATGGCGCGCGCCACCAGCTCCTTGCCGGTGCCGCTCTCGCCGGTGATCAGCACCGTGGTGGGCATGGGGGCGACCTGCAGGATGAGCTGATGGATGCGCAGGACGTCGGGGTGACGGCCGATGATGCCTTGCAGCCGTCCCCCGTGGTCGATGCCGGTCCGCGCAAGCTCCGAGCGCAGGCACAGCACCTCGCGCTCCAGCATGCGCTTCTCCAGCGCGCGCTGGACGAGGAGCACGATGTCGTCGACCTCGAACGGCTTGGTGATGTAATCGTAGGCGCCGCGCTTGAGCGCCTCGACCGCCGTCTTCACCTCGCGTACCGCCGTCGCGAGCACCACGAGGATCGTCGGATCGATGGCCTTGATCTGCAGCAGCACGTCCAGGCCTTCCTCCCCCGGCATGCGCTGGTCGAGCATGACCAGGTCGACGGGGTGCGCGCCCAGCATCTCGAGGGCCTGGCGTCCGTTCCGGGCTTCGAGCACGTTGCAGCTGGTCTTCAAGATCGCGCTCAGCGAGGCGCGAACGGCCTGCTCGTCGTCGACGACGAGCACGGTGCCACGCGACGAGACGGCGGGCCGCGTCGACATCAGGCGGCCACCGTCTCCACCGCCGGGGCGAGCGGCAGGCTCAGCGTGAACTGCGCGCCGCCGGTGCCGACGTTCGAGGCGCGCAGGCTGCCGCCGTGCATGGCCGCCATGCCGGCCGAGATGGCCAGGCCGAGGCCGGTGCCCCACGGCTTGGTCGTGACGAACGGCTCGAAGATCCGTTCGAGCAGCTCGGGCGCGATGCCTTCGCCGCTGTCGGAGACGGTCAGCACGGCACCCGCCGCCTCGCTGCGGACCTCGACCACCACGCTGCCGGACGACGGCGTGGCTTCGTGGGCGTTGATGAGGAGATTGAGCACGAGCTGTTTCAGACCGTCGTGGTCGGCCACGATGCAGACCGGCTCGTCCGGCACGCGCGCCACGAGCCGGACGCCCTTCTCCGCGAACGTCGGCTCGAGCATCTCCACGGCCTCCGCGAGCGGGGCGCGCAGATCGATGCGGACGTGCGGCCGCTCGCTCGGCTGGGCGAAGGTGCGGAGGCGGTCGAGGAGCCGCTCGATGCGGCCGATCTCCCGGGCCGAGATGCGGCCGAACTCGTCGATGAACTCCGGGTCGTCCTGGCGCCGCGGCAGGAGCTGGGCGAACGTCTTGATGGCCACCAGCGGGTTCTTGATCTCGTGGGCGACGCCGGAGGCGAGCATCTCGAAGTAGGCGAGCCGCTCGGCCTTTTGCCGCTCGAGCTCCAGCTCCTTCAGCGGGGCCAGGTCGCTGAAGACGGCCACGGCGCCCATGATCGCGCCCGACTGGTCCAGGATCGGCGACGTCGTCAAGATGACCGATCGCGTCTCCGCTCCCTGCGTGAGCGCCACGTCCGGGACCTTGACGACCTCACCGGTGTGCAGCGCGGTATTGAGGCCCTCGCTGAGCGGCTTCGGCAGCGCGGCGGCGAAACGCTGCTGGACGTCGGCGGGATCGCGCCCCGTGAGCTGCGCCGCCGCCTCGTTGAACAGCGTGATCTGGCCCGCCGGATTCACGGCCACGACGCCGCTGCTGATCGACGCCACGATGCGGGCGACGTACTCGTGCGCGACGACCACCTCGGCATAGCGCTGGGCGTTCTTCAGGGCGACGCCGGCCTGGTTGGCGAGCGTCATGAGCAGGTTCAGGTCCTCGCGGTAGAACGGGTCACCCGACAGCTTCGGCCCGATGGCGATGGTGCCGATCAGCGCGTTTTCCGCGAAGAGCGGCAGGACGACCGACCAGTTCAGCTTCTGCAGCTGGACGACCACGTGATGGCTGGCGTCACCGTCGGCGAGATGATCGACGGCGACGGCGTCCTTCGTCCGGTCGAGCAGGCTCGCGATCTCGGGCCCGAGCTGCTCGGGCGCCTCGAAGCGATCCGGCTCGAGGCTGGTGCTGGAGGCGACCCGGGTCAGCCGCGAGTGGGTCGCCGTGTAGATGGCCACGCCCTCCGGCGCGATCGTGTCGCGCAGCGTCGTGCTCAGGACCCGCAGCAGCTCCGTCATGTTGAGCACGCGCGTCAGCACAGCGCTCGCCTCGCGCACCGTCCGCTGGTAGCTCGCCTGGGTCCGGTACACGTACCGGTCGAGCAGGGCGGCGACGAGATCGCGCGCGAAGGGGCTGACGAGGCCGACGGCGATCACGGCGCCGATCAGCACGACGTGCTCGCGGACGTCGAGGCGCTCGGCCACGCGCGGCCACACGAGGAGCACCATGCCGCCGATCGGCACCAGGACGATCACGGCGGCCACGGTCACCGTGAGCCCGCGATGGATGACGAGCCGGAGATTCATGAGGCGATGGCGGATGATCGTGTGGGCGATCAACGCGATGAGCACCACGCCGAAGTAGGGTCCGAACCACGTGTAGGTCGACTGCTCGGTGATCCAGGGGAGCAGGAGGTTCGTGGTCAGCCCGCCGAGCCCCGACAACAGGAAGGCCCACGTGACGTAGCGGACCTGCGTGCGGGCGACGCCGCGGGCCGCCCGCGTCTTGGCGAAGAGCGTGGCCAGTCCGAGCAGCCAGCCGGACAGGATGTAGAAGGCGAACGCCGGATAGAGGCTCCCCGATTTTCGCGCGAAGCCGTCGGCGGTGATGACGGGGTCGTAGTAGATGAGCGGCGTGGCCGCGGCGAGCACTGCGAATACGGCGCCCAGGACCACGTTGGCCGCCAGCGTCCACCGCGGGATGAGCGTGGACTGCACCGGGAACGCATACGTGAAACCGAGGAGGCTGGCAGGAAGCAAGCTCGCGCTCGCGAACACGATGTCGTTCCACGCGTCGAGGTGCGTGCCCCACTGCCGCCCGGCGATTCCGAACGCCCACACCGCGAAGCAGGCGACGAATGCGGCAAACCATCGATGGATCGAGCTGTGACGATCGGCCCGGTATACGAATGCGGCGAGGGCAAGGAGCCCGCCGGACACCACAAACAGAGACACCATAGCCATAGGGCCATCCCCCCATGAGGCGTAGCCGTCAACCACGGGCGTCGGCGCACAGCCCGTGCGCCCCGGAAGAATACGCCAAATCGAGCAATACCGCGCCGCCGCACAAAAATCTGTGCACTCAGAGTCGGGTGACTGCCCATGTTCGTGGGCACTCGGCCGCGATGTCGGACGTCGCCCACGTCGTAACATGCTGAAAGACAGCGGGTTTCCCCGTCTGGCGCGAATCGTGCGACTCGCTGTATCGGGTCGGATTCTCTACCGATGGGGACGCGATGATTTCACAGGGAACGCGCACGCTACACGGGTGGGGCACCAGGCTCTGGTTCTGCTATTGGCTGGCGCGCGGCTTCTGGATCGACCCGCGGCTCGGCTGGCTGGCGCGCTCGCTGGGGATCTACTGACGACGTGGCCGAGCCGGCACGCGCGCCGTTGCCACGGCAGGAGCTCATGAAGCGCGTCCGCGACTGGGTGAGGATGTCCCCCATGTTCTGGGAGCAGGATCCGTATCGGGCGGAGCTCTTCCATCTATGTCAGACGAACAGGGACATTGGCGGAAATCAACTGGCCGATGCGTTACGCGGACAACTTCCGGAGACCACGCTTCACCGGCTCGTCCTGGTCTGGAACGCGTGGCGCTACGCCCTCGATCGTCTTTGACCGAAGGAGCACGGGGATCGACGAGCGGGTGCGGCAACGCATACGGCAATTGCTGCAGGCGGCGAAGCTGCCGGGGGCGGCACCGATGAAGCTCTGGGTCGGGCCGGCGACGAACGTTCCGTGCTGCGGCTGCGGCGAGGCCATCGACAGCGGCTACGAGTACGAGCTGGCTTTTGGCCCCGGCGCGAGCCTGAAATTCCACCCGCGCTGCTACGTCATATGGGACGAGGAGAGGGCGGCCTCGGAGAGCTCCTAGCGGCAGGACTTGCCCGCCCGCCAGCCGAGGCAGATCAAGCACTTATAAGCACGAGAGGCATCGCGGCGCCCGCCATTCGGCTATCATGCGGTCATGCGAATAACGGCCGGGGGGCCAGCCGTCCAACCAACGTGTTGACCTGTTATCGCACGCGAGGACGACTGGGCGCCTGGCTGGACGGTGCCCTGGACGAGGTGACGGCGCGCTCGACGGCCGCTCATGTGGCCGCTTGTGGGGTGTGCCAGGGCGAGGTCGAAGAGTTGCGCCGTCTCCATACGCTCCTGACCCGCACTGCTGCCGTCCGTGATCCCGACTGGACCGGCTTCTGGCCGGGCGTCGTTCGGGGCATCCAGGATCGGCGTGCCGCCGTCGCGCCCGTACGGAGCACCTCCCGCCGCTGGCGTCCGCAATGGGCGCTCGGCGGCGCGCTGGCCGCCGCGCTGCTGGTCTGGCTGAGCGTGTGGCAATTCGGGGGCTCCGTCACCGAGCCCGGCGTCCTCGTGAGCTCCGCCTCCACCGGCGACCCCCGCGCCACCGTGATGGTCTACGGCCCCCCCGAGAGAGACGTGGCCGTGGTGTGGGTCCTCGGCCTCGACGAAAACTAGGCTTTTACTGGCCGGGCTTCAGCGCGGCCAGGCGTTCGCGGGCGAGCGGGGCTTCTTCGGCCTGCGGGAAGTTGTCGACGAGATACTGCAGGCGCGCCTGGGCCACGGCCGGCTGCTTCAGATCCAGGAGCGCGAGCGCTTCCTTGTACAGGGCCGTCGCCGCCTTGTCGCTCCGTGCGTAGTTTGCCTGCACCTTGCGGAACTCCTGGACGGCCTGCTCCAGCGCCTCGGTCGCCTTGTCCGTCTGCCCGGCGTTGGTGAAGCTGCGCGCGAGGCTGAAGTGCGCCTCGCCGATCCAGTACTGCGCGGCGCCCGCCAGCTGGTGGTCGGGGTAGCGGCGGAGGAACTCGCGAAAGCCGGCCACCGCCAGCGGATAGCTTCCCTTGCTGAAGTCGATGTACGCGGCCTGGTAGATGTCCTGCGGCTGGAGCGCGTTCGTCGACGGCCGTGAGCTGGGCGTGGGGGCCGCTTCCGCCGGCGGTGGCGTCGGAGCCGGCGCCGTTGGGCGGGCCGTCGGCGTCGGTGGCAGCGGAGGCGGCACCGCGGTGGCGCCGCGAAGCTGACGGCTGAGGCCTTCCGTGCGCGCGTTCAGCTCGTCGACCCGAGCCTGCAGCGACGTGAGGCTCGCGATCAGGCCCTCGAGTCGCTGGGAGGTGGCCTGGAGCTGCTTCTCCTCGTCGGCGGTCCGCTCGCGCTGCCGCTTGTCCATCTGGGCGACCGCCGCGTCGGCCTCGGCCTTCGTCCGCTGGGCGATCTGCTGCACGCGCGCGAGCTCGGCCCGCAGGTCCAGCAGGTCCTGTTGCGTTGCGACACCGGCGACGTCCGTGACCGACGCGCAACCGCCGAACAGCAACGCGGCGAGGAGCAGGCGCGCGCCCGTCCTCGCCGCCGTGTCCCGGGAGACTATCGAGGCTTCACCAGGAAGTGCGACCGCCGGTTCTTGGCCCAGCACCCTTCCGACTTCTCCGTGCACGTCGGACGCTCTTCGCCGTAGCTGATGATGGTGATCCGGTTGGCCTGCACACCCTGCGAGACGAGGTAGTTCATGGTCGACTTCGCGCGCCGCTCGCCGAGGGCCAGGTTGTACTCGTTGGTGCCGCGCTCGTCGGCGTGCCCCTCGATGAGCACGAGGTGATTCGGGTTGGACTTCAGCCACGCCGCGTTGGCGTCGAGGATCCGCGTGTCGCCGGGACGGATGTCGTACTTGTCGAAGTCGAAGTAGATGTCCTGCAGCTCGGGGACGGCCGCGAAGTCGCGCGGAGCCGGCCGCGCCGTCGGTGCCGCGGTCGTGGGCGCTGGTGTCGGCGTCGCCGTGCCGCCGCCCGGCTGCAACGCCGACGGCCCGGAAGGCGTGGCGGTGGTGCCGCCCGGCTGGCTGGAGCCTGGTGCCATCGTGCTCGCCGTGCCCGTCGGAGCCGGCGCCGCGGCCTGGGTCGTCGCCGGACGCTTGGCGCACCCACTGCCGATCGCGGCTAGAACGAGCAGCGATGTCACCACGAGAAACGAACCGCGCGTAACCATGACGCCTCCTTTTATCTGCTGCTGAGTGCCCGCTGCAACCGCTGAGACTGTATCACGGCAACCGCGGCGACCACGAGGGACTTGTGGCTTCCGCGGCGCCCGTCGTGATCACCGCCTGGGCGCTTCCGTCGATGAGCATCGCCATGATCTGCCAGCGGCCGTTGCGGTTCGACTGAAATGCGAGATGGCGCCCGCTGGGCGCCCACGTCGACCCCTGATTGTCGCCGGCGCCGCCGGTGAGCCGGCGCGGGCTGGAGCCATCGACGTTGATGAGCCAGATGTCGTGCCCGCCTTGCCGCGCGGTGTACGCGATCGCGTCACCCTTCGGTGACCAGCGCGGCTGTGTGTGGAACCCGCCCGACGTGAGCTGCCGCACGTTGGTGCCCTCGGCGTCCATCACGTACAGGTTGGGACTGCCGGTGCGATCCGAGATGAACGCGAGCTGGCGTCCCGTCGGCGCCCACGTGGGCTCCGTGTCGATGCCGGCGTGCCGCGTGAGCCGCCGCATCGTTCCCGTGGCCAGCGCGAGCACGTAGACTTCCGGGTTGCCGTCCTTCGACAGCGTCATCGCGATGCTCTTGCCGTCGGGGCTGAACGCCGGCGCCGTGTTGATGCCGACGAACGCGGCCAGCGTCTGCTCGGGCCGCCGCTCGAACGGAAAGGCGCGATAGAGATCGGGATAGCCCTGCTTGTAGGAGGTGTAGGCGAGCGACCGGGCGTCGGGGCTCCAGACCGGCGTGAGGTTGATCGAGCCGTTGCGCGTGAGCGGCGTGGGCCCGGCACCGTCGTAGTCGGCGACGACGATCTCCTTGGCGCCGCGCGGCCCCGAGACGTAGGCGATCTTCGTGTCGGCCACGCCGGGCTCGCCGGTGAACTGCAAGACCACCTCGTCGGCGATCTTGTGCGCCAGGCGGCGGCCCTGCACGCCGGGCACCTCGAACTTCTTGGTGCTGATCAGCCGGTGCTCGGCCGTGGTGAGATCGTAGAGTCGCATCTCGCCCTCGAGGCGGTCCGGCCGGATGGTCAGCAGCCCGTGCAGCGCGGCGTGGGCGCCGGCGGCGGCGAACTGCTTCCACGACTCCTCGAGCGCCGCCCGGTTGTTGGCCGGGATGGAGCCGGTGCCCGACACCACGCTGAAGAGGCCGGAGAAGGACAGATCGGCGCCGGTGATGGCGGCGACCTGCTTGCCGGCGCCCTGCGAGTCGGTGCCGGCGACGACGGTGAACTCCGGAATGGCGATGTTGAGCTTCCGCGTTCCCCCCCCGGTGACGTTGAGGAACACGTCCACGCCTTGCGCCAGCAGCGGCGGCAGCGCCGGCGGGGCGATCAACAGGGAGACGAGCAGCAGCACGATGACGGCGGCGCAACGCTGGACCGACACGATGGTTATCCTCGCTCGGCGCTGAAGTTGAAGCCGAGATGCACGCGCAGCGTCTGCCCGGTGAACTCAGCGGGCAACGGCGGGAACGGATTGGCTTCGGTAATCGCGCGCAACGCGGCCTGGTCATAGTAGGTGTTGCCGGAGCTCTTCTCGATGGCGAGCCGGCTCACCTGGCCCTCACGGTTGATCTCGAACACGGCGACCGGCTGCTGCCCGGGCAGTGCCTTGCCGGCCCATCGCTCGGTGACCTTCGCCTGCACGCGGCTCAGGTACCAGGCGAACGGAAAATCGGAAACGTTGAGCGTCATCGGACCCGACCCCTGCGGCGAGCCGTCGTGCCGGCCGAGCGGCACCGGCGGCGGCGGAGGTGCCACGCGCGCGACGTCGGTGGTGGGGCGCTCCGACGGCGTGGGCGGCGCCTTCGCGGTGCTCGCCATCGCGGGCAGCTCCTTGTCGCCGGCCTTCGGCAGCGCCGGCGCGCGCGTGGGCAGCGTCCGGTCCGGAAGCGCGGCCGCGTCGCGCGCGCGCGGCGGCATCTCACGCGGCGCCTCGCGCGCGGGCAGCTCGGCGGGCCGCGTGGGCGCGGGGCGCGTGACCTCCTCCGCGCGCGGTGGCAGCGGCGGCGGCGGCGTGGGCGTCGGCGGCGCCTCGGCGCGACCCTGGGGCGAGCCGACGGCGGCCACGGCGGGGACGAGGTTCACCACGTAGACCTTCGGCTTCTCCGTGGCCCAGAAGCTCGCGCTCAGCACGACGCCGGCCGCGAGGGAGCCGTGCAGCACGGCCGAGAAGATCGTCGCCGTGAGGGGCAGGCGCGACTTGCCGAGGGCGGGTCCGCTCGGCGGTCGCATCCGGAGCGTCGCCGTGGCGATGCTCATGTCAGCGCTCGCGGGCAGGCTCGGTCACCATGCCGAGGCGCTCGATGCCGGCGCGCCGGACCATGTCCATGGTCTCGACGACGGCGCCGTACGAGAGGCCGGCATCGGCCTTGAGGTAGAGCGTCTTGTCGGTGCGATTGCGGAACGCGTCGCGCAGCGTGCCCTCGAGACCGCCGGGGGCAATGCGCTTGTCGTTCAGGAACAGCGCGCGGTCCTTGGTCACCGTGAGCACCAGGCGCTCCTCGACGGCGGTCGGCTTGGCGCTGGCGCGCGGCAGGTTGACGTCGATGCCGCGGTACATCATCGGCGCCGTCAGCATGAAGATGAGGAGCAGGACGAGCACGACGTCGACGAGCGGGATGATGTTGATCTCCGCCAGCGTGGTCCCGACGCGGCGGCTGTCGCCGCCTCCCGAGGGCGTCGCGCTAAACGCCATCTTTGACCTGGCGCGCGAGCTTGGGAGCCGGCCGACTCAGCATGTTGAGCAGATCGAGGGTGAAGCCCTCCATCTCCGTCGCCCAGTGCTTCACGCGGTTGACGAAGTAGTTGTAGCCGATGACGGCCGGGATGGCGGCCCCGAGACCGGCCGCGGTGGCGATGAGCGCCTCCGAGATGCCGGGGGCCACGACGGCGAGGCTCGCCGACCCTTGCGCACCGATGCCGTGGAACGCCGACATGACGCCCCACACGGTGCCGAAGAGACCGATGAACGGGCACGCGCTCGCCGTGGTGGCGAGGAACGGCAGGTAACGCTCGAGCTGCGCGATCTCGAGCCCGGCCTGTCGCCGCATGGCGCGGTCGACGGCCGCCAGGCGGTCGTTGCCCGCTTCGTCGGCGTCGTCGAGTCCGTGGTCCAGCGCGTCGGGCGTCCCGGAGAGCTCCTGGTAGGCGGCGACGTAGATCTGCGCGAGCGGGCTGTCGCGGAACTTCTTGGCGACGAGCGCCACCGCCGACGGACGGCGCGCCTCACGGAACACCTTCAGAAAGCCCACCGTCCGGGAGCGCACGCGTCGAAGCTGCCACCACTTCTCCACGATCAGCGCCCAGCTGATGATCGAGAAGATCGCCAGGATCGCCAGGACGAGCTTGGCGACCGGTCCGGAAGCCCAGATCAGGTCGAGAACGCCGGCGGTCAGGGTGTCAGGGGAGTTCGGCAAGAGAGCTCCTTGGTTTGCCTCCGATCATACGGACCTCGCCGCGGAGTGTCAACATTTCGGCCCGAAAAATTGAGTCTTTTCGTTGACTTCCCGCGCCCGCCCTTCGTATAACGAAGACGTGCCCGGTGCGCTCCTCGCGGTGCTCGCCACCATCATCCTCGTCGGGGGCGCCGTCGCCGCCGACTCACGGGCGGCCGTCGATTCCTTTCTGAAGCGCCTCGGCCACGTGAGCATCAACAGCCTGGTGATCGAGCAGACGATCACCCTGTACGATCCGACCGGCCGGCAGGCGAAGTCCACCGGCGAGCAGCGCATCTACGTGAAGCTGCCGCGCCGGCAGCGCCTCGAGCAGCTCGTCGACGGCCAGCGCGAGGTCCGGCTGATCGTCGACGACCGCGCGTGGGTGCGGCGCGCCGACGGGCGCACGCACGAGCTGCCGCCGCCGGATCACCGCCGCGACCGCACGCACCTGCTCGTGCCGCTGCGACGCAGCGGTGCCGACCTGCTCGCGGAGTGGACGGCGCTCGGCGTGCGGGGCGACGTGAGCTACGACACGAGCGTCGCCGGACGCGCGGTCACCGTCATCGGCGCGACGCCGGGCCAGCGTGGCGTGCCGCAAGTGTGGCTCGACGGCGAGCGCGGCGTCGTCCGCTTCGTGGCCCGCGAGCGGCTCCCGAAGGGCGAGGGCCTCGTGGATCTCGCCTTCTCCGAGCACCGGCCGCTCGCGGGCGGCTTCGCCTTCCCGTACCGGCAAGAGGCGTTCGTCGACGGCAAGCTGGTCGTGCTCGTGACCGTTCGCTCGGCCGCCGTCAACGCGAATCTCGACGCCGCGCTCTTCGACCCCGACGCGCTCAAGCGCGGGCGCTGATGCGCCGCCGCGCGTCGCCGTGGAAGGGCGCCCTCCGCACGCGGCGCCGGCGGCTCACGTCCTGGTTCGCGGCCCTCGTGTCGTCGGCCGGCGGCGTCGTGCGCCTCTTCGGCTGGCTCTACATCGCCGTGCTCGTCCCGGCGCTGGTGATCTCCGGCTATCTGATCGTGCGCGACGCGACGACCGGTGCTGGCGTCACCGGCTCGCTGCATCTGGTCCCGCTCGCGATCATCTGGCCCGTCGCCGCCCTCGCCCTCCGCAGCGAGAGCGGCCTCGCCCTCACCTTTCCTCTCAACGCGGTGGTGCTGGCCGGCTCCGTCGCCTTCGTCCTCCTCGGCTGGGCCGTCCTCATTCGCGCCGTCCGCAACCTTTTCCGCTGGCGTGCCGCGCGCTGACGCACGCGTCGGAATTTCCCACTTTCGAGCGCGGGCTTCGCCCGCGCAATCCTAGTTCGAGGGGGGAGGTATCGGAGGGCGCCACCGAGGCCCCCTTCGAGGCGAAGCCGACACGGCGGGGTCGCCGACGATCCAGAAGCGCAGCGGGAGGTCGACGGAGCGGGTGATGCCGATCCGTGGCCCGCACGAGACGTCGAATGCGCGTGGGGCGTCGGGCGGAAGGATGACGAGCCGCCCGGCGGTGAGGTCGGCGCCGTTGTCGCGAAGGGTGATGCCGAGCGCGCGCGTGAGGTTTCCGGGGCCGCTCGCGAGTCGGGGTGACGGCGGCGCGCCTCGTCGTCGGACCATGGTGCCGATGCCTTCGAGCGGCGAGACCGCGCGGAGCAGGACGCAGCCGGGCTGGCCGGCGGGATTGGTGATCGCGTTCAGACAGTAGTGCACGCCGTAGTTCAGGTAGACGTAGGCGTGGCCGCCTTCGCCATAGAAGAGCGCGTGGCTTCCGGGTCGGAACGCGGCATGAGAGGCGGCGTCTTCGGGGCCCAGGTACGCTTCCGTCTCCACGATGCGCCCCGCGGTGACCGTCCGGCCGCGCCGGCACGCGAGCACGCAGCCCAGGAGATCGCGCGCGACCACCGGGGCCGGCCGCAGGTAGAACGTCCGCGGCAGCGGATCAGCTTCGCGCGAGCCGATCTTCGACCAGGCGCTTGAGCGAGGCGTAGTCGAAGGCCGTCGCCTCACGGCTCGGCGGCGTCGCCTCCGTCTTCAGGCCCGTCTCGCTCAGGATGACACAGAACGACTGCGCGGGGTCGACCTCCCGGGCCGCGAGCATCTTCGTGAGCACGGCCAGCGTCGCCACGCCGGTCGGACCCGCCCATACGCCCTCGGTTCGAGCCAGCGTTCGCTGGGCGGCGAGGATCTCGTCGTCCTCGGCGTCGCCGGCGGCGCCGCGCTCTTCGCGCAGCAGGCGGAGCACCCAGTCGCCCTTGCGTCCGGGGTTGCCCGCGGCCAGGCCCTCGGCCACCGTGTAGCCGATCTTGAGCGGCGCCAGCGCGCCGCCGCTGCGAAGCGCGCGGACGATGGCGTTGGCGCGCGTCGCCTGGGCCGCGATCAGCGCGGGCACGCGCGTGATCCAGCCGGCCTCGCGCATCTCGCGAAAGCCGCGCGCGGCCGCGATGAACGTCTCGCCGACGGCCACCGGCGCCACCACCACGTCGGGCGGCGTCCAGCCACTCTGCTCGGCGATCTCGTAGGCGATCGTCTTCTTGCCCTCGTGCTTGTAGGCGTTGCGCGAGGCGCCGCAGTCGAAGAAGAGCCGGGACTCGACGAGCCGATCCCAGTGCGAGATCAGGTCGTCGTACACGCCCTGGTAGAGCACGAGGTCGGTGGTGGTGGCGGCCATGTGCAGGAGCTTCGGCACCGATGCCCGCTCATAGGCGAAGATCAGCGACCGCAGTCCCGCGCGCGCGGAGTAAGCCGCGATCGACGAGCCCGCGTTGCCGCTGGAGACGACCGACGTCGCCTTGAAGCCGAACTGGAGCGCGGCCGATATGGCGGTGGCCGAGGAGCGATCCTTCACCGTCCCCGTGGGGTTCGGACCCTCGAACTTGAGCGTGAGCCGGCGCACCCCGAGACTCCGCGCGAGCCGCGGAGCCTCCAGCAGCGGCGTGCCGCCCTCGCCGAGGCTCACCCGGTGGCGCGGCTCGGCGATGGGCAGCACGGCCGCATAGCGCCAGAGCCCGTGGCCGGACAGCACGTCGGGGCCCCGGCGCCGCAGCGTTTCCGTGTCGTAGCGCAGCTCGAGCAGCCCGTGGCACTTCTCGCATTCCAGCCGGTAGCCCAGCGCGTGGACGGTGCCGCAGTCGATGCACGTGAGGCTCTGGGCGAGCGAGACCGCGCTCATCCGTTGTCGTGGGGAGCCCCGACATGGCCCCCCACACCCCCCGACGCTCGGCCGCGCCCCGGCGAAGCCGTGGCGCGCCTCGGAGTTGACACATGATGCCTCATCCGCGGAGCACGTCGAGCATGGCGTCGAGGCGGTGCCGCAGCGTGTGCTCCGCGAGCGCGCGGCGGCGCGCGTTCTCGCCGATGGCGCGCGCCTCGTCCGGGTTCGCCAGGTAGTAGTCGATGTGCTGGCGCAGCTCGGCGAGGTCGCGATAGGTCAGGACTTCCTCGCCGGGCTTGAACAGCCGCGTGATGTCCTCCTTGGCGTCGACGAGCTGGCAGGCGCCGGCGCCCGCCAGCTCGAAGGCGCGCGTATTGACGCCGACGATGTCGTTCATCGGATGGTGGTGATTGAGCGACAGCGTCGAGCCGGCGTAGACGGAGAGCTTGTCGCGTCCGTAGACGGGGCCGCCGGCCACCATGCGCCGGATCACGGGATCCGTGGCGCGCGCCCAGCCCTGGCCCCAGAGCCGGACGGGGTAATCCGCGAGCTCGCGGACGAAGCGCTCACGGTAGTGATAGCGGCTGCCGACGAACGACAGCGGCGAGGCGAAGCGGCGAACGTCTTCGGCGGTGAGCGCGACCGGATGGTGGAGCGACGGCACGCAGTACATCGGCAGGTAGTGAAGGTTGCGCAGGCCGACCTGCCGCAGGCTGGCCATGGCGTAGCGCTCCTTGGTGAAGAAGACGTCGTACGCCTCGATGCACTCGAAGGGGATCATCCAGAGCGGATTGTCCGGGAAGAAGTTCACGAAGCGCGTGTCGAGCCGAGCCTTGACGCGGCGAATGAGGTCCGGGGCGATGGGGCCGCCCTTGATGACCAGCACCACGGCGGGCTGCCAGGCCAGGCAGGCGCGCTCCAGGCGGCGCAGGATCCATAGCTGGTAGGCGCCCTTCGTGGAGCGATTCTTGTAAAGGACGTTGTCGCGACGGTAGGCGAACAGCCGGACCTCGTGGCCCATCGCCCTGAGCTCGTCGGCGAAATCGACGCCCATGAGGCCGGCCCGCTCGAACGGCAGCACGATGAGCCAGCGCACGGATCGTAGCGTAGCACAGGGCGGCGGCGCTATGATGGTCGCTCGGATGGCGGCGCGCGCGCTTTCACGGCTGCTCCCCTCGGTCATCGTGTTCGCCGTGCTGCTCGTCGCCTGGCAGCTGGCCGGCCCCGTCCTCGGCGTTCGCGAGTACCTCCTGCCCGGACCGCTGGCCGTCCTCCGGGCCGCCTTCGGCGCCTCCGTCCCGTGGCACACGCATCTATGGGTGACCTCCCTCGAGATCCTGGGCGGCTTCGCGCTCGCCGGCGCGGCCGGGGTAGCGCTCGGCATCGCGATCGCGTGGTCGCCGCTGGCGGCGCGGGCGCTGCTGCCGCTCCTCGTCTTCGTCAACACGCTGCCGAAGGTGGCGGTGGCCCCGCTGTTCCTGCTGTGGCTCGGATACGGCATCGTCCCGAACGTGCTCATCGCCGCTCTCATCGGGTTCTTCCCGGTCGTGATCAACACGGCGGTCGGGCTGACGCAGATCGACGACGAGCTGCTCGACCTCGGGCGCGTCTTCGGCGCGCCGACGTGGAAAGTGTTCCTGACCATCCGGCTTCCCAACGCCCTGCCGTACGTGCTGTCGGCCCTGAAGGTGACGGCCACGGCCGTGGTCGTGGGCGCCATCGTCGGCGAGTTCGTGGCCTCGCAGGCGGGGCTCGGCATGGTGATCGTCAACGCGCAAACGAACCTGAACACGCCCGTGGCATTCGCCGCGCTGCTCTGGATCTCGGTGATCGGCCTGCTCCTCTACGGGGCGGTCGGTCTCGCCGCGCGGTGGTGGGCGCCGTGGGCCGAGACCGCGTGAGGAGGCTTTTCATGATGCGTCGTCTCGTGCTGGTGCCGGCGCTGCTGGTCGTCATGCTGCTCGCGCATTCCACCGCCGCCCAGGCGCCGCAGAAGCTGACCTTCGCGCTGAACTGGTTCGCCGTGGGCGATCACGCCGCCTACTGGGTGGCCCTCGACAAGGGCTACTACAAGGCGCGCGGCCTGGAGGTGGAGCTGCAGAATTCCAAGGGCTCGGGCGACTCCATCGCCAAGGTCGACACGCACCGCGCCGAGCTGGGCCTCGCCGACGCCGTCGTCGTCATCCCGCGCATCGCGCAGGGCGCCCGGATCAAGATTGTCGGCGCCGTCTTCGACAACACCCCGCTCAACATCTGGACGCGCAAGGACACCGGCATCACGAAACCCAAGGACCTCGAGGGCAAGACGCTGGCGGCGCCACCCGGCGACTCGCAGCGGCAGCTGTTCCCGGCCTTCGCCAAGCTGCACGGTATCGATCCCGGCAAGGTCACCTGGGTCAACATCGAGCCGGCCGCGAAGATCCCCGCGCTGGCGGAGCGGCGGGTCAACGCGGTGGCCGACTACACCACCGGGCTGCCGTTCTACGAGAAGGCCATGGGCAAGGGCAACCCGGTCATGATGCCGTGGGTCGAGCACGGCTTCGACATGTACAGCATGTCGATCATCGCCAGCGACAAGACGATGAAGGAGCAGGCGAAGATGCTGCGCGCGTTCCTGGAGGCTTCCTACACCGGCTGGCGCGACGTCATGGAGAACCCCAAGTCCGCGCTCGAGATCTTCAAGAAGCGGGTGCCGGAGATCGACCTGTCGCTGATCGAGCCCAACATGATGATGGGCCTCGAGCTGATGAAGACCGCGCGTTACGCCCAGCACGGCCTCGGCTGGATGGACGAGAGGAAGATGTGCCACTCGGTCGACCTCGTGAACACCTACATGGGCGTGCCCACCAAGG
>DATBJF010000019.1:0-133081 GCA_036556545.1 Candidatus Methylomirabilota bacterium | reverse complement strand
GCCGAGGAGCGCCACCGCCGGCGCCAGCAGCAGGACGGCCAGGAGCCCCTCGCTCTCGAGGAGGCGCGTGCTGCGTCCCGGTCGCGACTGGACGTGCGGCAACGCCACCGGGAACCCGGCGGCGTTGCCCGCCCCGCCCGAGACAGACTTCTTCATCCGACTCCTAGGCGTAGATCTTCTTGAGCTCGGCCTCCGCCCACTTCACGGCATCCTCGGCGGGCATGCCCTGGACGGCCTTGGCGTACATGTCCACGACGACGTACTTCGAGAACGCCTCCGTCGCCTTGCCGGTGGACGGCCCGGCGTGGCCGAAGATCTGAGTGGTGCGCGCGGCCGTCCGGAACATTTGCAGCGGCTTGTCGATCTGACCCCACATGGGATGCTTCTCCCACTCCGTGGTCGCCGCCACGCTGTAGCCCTCGCAGACCTTGAACCAGGGCTCGAAGTTCTCCTTCTGATGCAGCCACGCCAGGAAGTCCTTGGCCAGCTTCTGGACCTTCGAGTACTTCATGATGCCGTGGCCGTTCGAGAAGTAGAGAGGGAACTGTCCCTTCGCGCCGCCGAGCGGATAGAGGGCGTGGTCGATGTCCTGCCACATCGGCTCGCCCTTGTCGTCCTTGATCTTGTCCTTCTGCCGCTTGGCGACGATGTAGATCGACGCGCCGTTGAGGGTCGCGCTGATCTCGCCGGCGTGGAACGCGCGGTTGTTGTTCGTGTCGTCCCAGGCCAGGCCGCCCTCGTCACAGCCTTCCTTCCAGAGCGCCGTCATGTATTTCACCGACTCGACGGTCTCCTTGGAGTTGATGACGACCTTCTTTCCGCTCTTGTCCGTCTCGGCGCCGCCGAACGACCACATCAGAGGATACGCCCAGGTCGGGGCGTCGCCGAAGGTGTGACCGAGTGTCTGGCCGTAGGGCTTGCCCTTCTTCTTGAGCTGCGCCGCGGCCTTGCGGAGCTCGTCCCAGGTCTTCGGGAAGCTGTCCATCCCGATTTCCTTGAAGTGAGACTTCCGGTAGGCAATGGCGTTGCCCACGATCGAGTGCGGCATTCCCAGCCACTTGCCGCCGACGTTGAACGACGGCTGGAAGACGCCATAGAAGCCACCCTGCTCCTTGGCGACCTTTGTGGCGAGGTCGCTGACGTCGACGAGCGCGTTCTGGTAGAGCTGGGGCCAGTTGTAGAAGAGGTGGAAGATGTCCGCCCCGGAGCCCGACTGGATGGCGGCGGTGATCCGCGGCTGCACGTCGTTGGCGTTGATCGTCTCGATCTGGATCTCCGCGCCGAGGGCCTTGGAGGCGGCCGGTGCGCCTTGCTCCTTCAACCACTTGTCGGCCTCGGGAATGAAGTCGTTCCAGCGGACGACGTGGAGCTTTCGAGACTGCGCCCACGCCGGCGCCTGGCGCGCGGCGAGGATGCCTTCGATGCCGCCACCGGCCACGGCCGCCGCCGTTCCCGACACCTTGAGGAAGTACCGCCTGTTCATGCCGTTCGAGCCCATGCGTGATCCTCCTTGATCGTTTCAACGGGGTCCTCGCCCCGTCCGGTTCCGGCTGCCTCGGAGCGCGGTGAGTCCGATGGCTGGAAGTAGGCTAAACCTCCGAGAAATGTGACGAAGTGATACCACCGCGACTGCGGTGTGTCAATCGCGCGCCGGGTTTTTCGTCGCTCAGCGAGCGGCCACGGCGGCCGGAACGGGCGTGATGACCGGGGTCGGACGGCGGAAGGTGAAGGCGAGCACGATCGCCATGGAGGCGATGAGCGCCGAGCCGAGAAAGAGCCAGGCGTAGGCGCCGAGGCGGTCGTAGATGACGCCGCCGGCCAGCGAGCCGACGCCCATGCCGAGCGACGAGACGAGGAATACGCCGCCATACGCGGTGCCCATGACCTTCTCGCCGAAGTAGTCCCGCGTGACGAGCGCGTACAGCGGCATCACGCCGCCGTACGCGGTCCCGAAGACGACGGCGAGGGCGTAGAACGTCCACGGCTCGCGGGCCAGCAAATACCCCGCGATGGTGACCGCCTGCAGCGCCAGGCCGGCGATGAGCGTCGGCTTGACGCCGAGGCGGTCGGCGATGAGCCCGCCCCCGATGCGGCCGGCGATGGAGGACAGACCGGACACTCCCAGCACGGTGGCGGCGGCCATGGCCGGAACGCCCTGGTCGGTCGCATGCGTCACCATGTGGAAGATCGGGCCCGAGTGCGCGGCGCAGCAGGCGAAGTGCGTGAGGGCGATCGCCCAGAACTGCGGCGCCTTCAGGACCCCGACGCGCGAGTATTCCGGCTCGGGCGTCGCGGTCGCCGGCGCGGCCGCCTGGCCGGGGTCGTCGCGGATCAGCAGCGCCGTCGGGATGATCACCAGCCAGGCGAGGTCGCCGAGCACGAGCATGGCGATGCGCCAGTCCCATGCGCTGGTGAGCGCGCGGGCGAGCGGCGAGATGACCAGGATGCCGACGCCGATGCCCGACGAGACGAGCGCCACCGCCAGGCCCCGTCGCGCCGTGAACCACTTCGTGGCCGTCGCGGTCAGCGGCGCGTAGAACGCGCCGACCGAGAAGCCGACGAGGACGCCGAAGGTGACGTAGAGCTGCCACAGCGCCTGCGCCTGGCTCGAGAGGACGAGACCGAAACCGAGGAGGAAGCCGCCCGCCACGGCGACGCCGCGGCCCCCGATGCGATCGGACAGTGCGCCCCAGCAGAACGAGCCGACGCCCATCGCGATCCAGTTCACCAGCGCCACGGCCGAGATGGCGCCGCGGCTCCAGCCCATCGCGCGCTCGATCGGCACGAGGAAGACGCCGAGCGAGAACAGCGCGCCGACTCCGATCGACGTGATGGCGGCGGCCGCGGTGACCACGACCCAGCCGTACGAGATGGAGCGCTGTCGCATGATCGCGACACACGATAGCACGCGGCCCTGGCGCTCCCGTTCCGGGCGGCCGCGGCGCCGCGCGGCGCGCGCGATCCGATTTAGAACGCGCGCCGCTCGCGAACGAGGCCGAGCAAGACGAGGCCGGCGACCATCGTCGACGCGAGGCCCAGCCACGGGCCGCGGTAGCCTCCCGCGGCCGTGACGCACCACCCGAAGATCGGCGGACCGATGGTGACGCCGAGCGACGAGATGGCGAGGCCGAGGCCGACGGCGGTGCCCGCGGTGCGCGGCCCCGCCAGCTCCGCCATGAGCGTGTGCTGGACGCCGTTCCAGCCGATGCCGACGATGCCGAAGACGAGGGCCAGCGGCGCCAGCCACGCGCCGCTCGTGGCCGGGCCCGTGAACGCGAGCGCCACCGAGCAGAGCGCCGAGCCACAGCCGGCGATGGCGAGCGGCAGGCGTCGTCGTCCGCCGAACACACGATCCGACAGCAGGCCGAAGCCGATGCGCCCGAGCACGCCGCCGCCCTGGGCGATGGCGAGATACCGGCTGGCGCCGAGGAGGCTCAGCCCGACCACGCCCTGGAGGTAGAGCGTCAGGAACGCCATCCACACCGTCTGCATGGCCGCGAAGACGAGGGTGGCCACCGCCACGAGCCAGAGCTCGCGGTTCAGCAGCACGAGGGCGAGAGCGCCGCGCTCGCCCGGCCGGCGCGCCGGCAGTGGCTCGCCGGGCGGATCCCGGTAGACGACGGCGCACAGGACGGCGCAGGCGGCGATGAGCAGGGCGGCGACGACGATGGCGTGGCGCCAGCCGAGGGCAAGCGCCAGCGCCGGCAGGGTGGCGGCCCCGAGCATCCCGCCGAACGGCAGGCCGACCTGCTTGATCCCGACGACGGTGGCCCGCTGTCGTGGCGGGAACCACGACATCGCCGCGGTCGTCGACGCCGGGTTGAGCGTGCCGTAGCCGATGCCGGCGAGCGTGATGAGCGTGATGAACGTCGCGTAGGAGCCGGTCGCGCTGACCGCCAGCAGGCCGCCGGCGATGATGGCCTGGCCCAGCACGAGGGTGCGCGCCGTGCCCCAGCGGTCGGCGAGCAGGCCGGCGAACAGCGACATCGCGACGGGGCCGATGTAGTACGCGGAGACGAACGAGCCGGCCTGGGTGAGCGTGAGGTCCAGATCCGCGCGAACGAGCGAGGCGATGGCCGGTACCCCGAGAGGACCGATGTTGGCCACCGTCTGGGCGAGCACGATGACGGCGAGGATCAGCCAGCGCTTTCGCGCGGGCGCGGCGGCCGCGGCGCCGGTCACGAGACGGGAGCGCCGAGCTGCGCGGCGGCCGCGCGCAGATCCTCCTCGGTGTCGACGCCGATGGTCGGCTCCGTGGTCTCCATCACGGTGATGGCGATACCGTTCTCGAGGAATCGCAGCTGCTCGAGCCGCTCGGTACGCTCGAGGAACGACGGGGTGAAGCGGTGGAACGCCTCGAGCGCCGCGCGACGATAGGCGTAGAGGCCGATGTGCTTGTAGACGGGAGCGCCGGCGCCGTCGCGGTCGTACGGGATCGGAAACTTCGAGAAGTAGAGCGCGCGGTGATCGGCGTCGACGACGACTTTGTTCACGGCCGGGTTCGGCTTCTCCGCCTCGGTGGCGAGGATCTTCAGCGTGCTCACCTGCGTGTCCGGGTGCGTCACGAACGGCTGCACGAGCCGCTCGATGTGGCCCCGCGTGACGAGAGGCTCGTCGCCCTGGACGTTGACGTAGACGTCGGCCGCGCGGCCCTGGGCGACTTCCCACACGCGATCGGTGCCCGAGGCGTGGTCCGGCGAGGTGAGGACGGCGGGAATGCCGTGCGCCCGGCAGACGTCGGCGACCTCGGCGGCGTCGGTGGCCACGAGCACGTCGCCGAGCAGCGGCGAGCGGCGCGCGGCCTCGTAGACCCAGGCGATGAGCGGCCGGCCCCCGATGTCGCGCAGGACCTTGCGCGGCAGCCGCGTGGACGCCAGGCGGGCCGGAATGACGCCGAGGACGGCCAGGCTCATCCGAACGCGCGGAGACTCCGGAGGAGCGAGGTCCGCGGATCGGCGCCCGCCGGCGTGAAGGGCAGGATCACCGGCATCGTCAGCCCCGCCCGCGCGAAGTCCGCGATCCGGTCCCGGCACGCGCCCTCGTCGCCGACGACGCCCAGGCCATCGAGCACGCGCGGCGAGACGTGCCGCACGGCGGCCGCGCGGTCGCCCGCCTTCCAGGCCGCGTTCACGGCGTCCACTTCCTCCGCGAAGCCGGCCGTCCTGAAAAAGCTCGCGTAGACGTCGACGATGGTGTAGCCGGTGATGTCGCGCGCGAGCGTTGCCCGGGCGGCCGCCGCGTCGTCGGTGACGCACGTGCGAATGAAGGCGGCGATCTCGAAGCCGTCGAGCGTGCGGCCCGCGCGCTTGGCGCCCGCCTCGAGGTGCCGGATCGAGGCCGGCACGCTCTCCGGCGGAATCCAGTTGAGCACCACGCCGTCGGCGATCTCCCCGGCCAGCTCCAGCATCTCGGGGCCGAGCGCGGCCAGGACGATGCGGGGTGGCGGCGACGGCGGCGGCGTGGTCAGGCGGAAGTTCTTCAGCCGGTAGAACTTGCCGTCGACGTTGACGCGCTCCCCCGAGGCCACGAGCCGGATGATCTGCACGGCCTCGCGGATCTGCGCCAGCGAGGGCGCGAACGACTGGCCGTGCCACTGCTCGACGATGATGCGGCTCGAAAGCCCGAGGCCGAGCGCCACGCGGCCCGGGGCGAAATGGGCGAGCGCCGCCGCGCTCATGCCGAGCACGACCGGCGTGCGCGTCTGCACGGGGACCACCGCCGAGGCGACATGCAGTCGCGTCGTCCGGCTGGCGATCATCGTCATCACGGTGAAGGCATCCCAGCCGGAGACCTCGCCCGTCCACGCGGTGTGATAGCCGCGCGCCTCCGTCTCCTGAACGATGGCGACGAAGTCGTCGGGAGGCAGCGCGGCCGCGCTGGCGAGGACGAAGCCGAGTCGCGCGATCATGGGACGGCAGTATAGCGCGGGCTCTCCGGTAGAATGCCGGCCGTGCGCCTCGTGGCCGAACTCGCGCTCACTCCGGACGGCTGGCGACGCGACGTCGCCGTCACCGTCGCCGGCGGCCGGGTCGCCACCGTCGACGCTGCGGGCGCGCCGAGGCCCGGCGACGTCGTGCTCCGGGGACGCGCGCTGCTCCCGGGGACCGTCAACACGCACTGCCACGCGTTCCAGTCGCTGCTGCGCGGCCTCGGTGACGATCTCGACTTCATGGGCTGGCGTGACCGCGTCCTCTATCCGTTCTCGGCCCGGCTGGATCGCACGGCCCTTCGGGCGGGCGCCGCGTTCGCCTTTGCCGAGATGCTCCTGCACGGCGTCACCACGTGCGTCGACTTCTTCTACATCCACGACGGCGGCAACGAGAATGCGGAGGCGGTGATCGACGCCGCTCGCTCGGTGGGCATCCGGCTCGTGCTGGCGCGCGGGATGTACGACTGGGAGGGCGCGCCCGCCCGCTACCGTGAGACGCCGCCGGAGGCCGCGCGGCGGACGCGGGAGCTCATCGCCGCTCATCGGGGGGACGCCACGGTCATGGTGCAGCCGGCGCCGCACAGCCCTCACGGCGCCTCGCCGGCCATGCTGCGCGCCGGCTTCGAGGTGGCCGAGACCGAGGACACCGTGTTCCACGTCCACGTCGCAGAGGGCCGCTACGAGGGCGAGCGCACGCTGCGCGAGCACGGCGCCACGCCCGTGCGACATCTCGACCGGCTCGGCGTCCTCGGCCCGCGCACGGTGGCCGTGCACTGCGTGTGGCTCGACGCCGACGAGATCCGTCTCATGGGCGAGCGGCGCGCCGCCGTCGCCTATTGCCCGAGCAGCAACATGTTCCTCGGCGACGGGATCACGCGGCTGCCCGAGCTGCTCCGGGCCGGCGTGCGCGTGGGGCTCGGCAGCGACGGCGGCTGTACCAACAACCGGCTGTCGGTGTTCGAGGAGATGCGCATGGCCTCGCTGCTGGCGCGCGTCCGCCTCCTCGACGGCTCCGCCCTCGACGCGGCCACGGCCTTCGCGCTCGGAACCTCCGCGGCCGCGGCCGTCCTGCGCGTCGACGCCGGTCGCGTGGCGGCCGGCGCGCTGGCCGATCTCGTGGCCGTCGACCTCGGCCATCCGTCGCTCCATCCGCCGACCGACCTCCTGCGCAGCGTGGTGTACGCGATGTCGCCGCAGGCGGTGAGCGACGTCTGGGTCCACGGCGAGCGTGTGGTCGCGGATGGCCGCCTCGCGCGGGCGTCACTGGAGGAGATTCTCGGGGCGGTCGGCGCCGCCACGCGAGGCTTCGCGCTGTAGAGGGGCGGGTGGGTTATTCGCCCGGCGTCACGCGCACGGCGCCAGGAGGAGCAGCGGCAACGCTCCCGCGACGACGATCAGGACCAGCAGCCCGATGGCGCCGATCCCGGCCAGGGCGATGAATCGAGTGCGAGCACTGGCCGTGCTGACGCTCGGCGCAGACCGGTCGGCGCGCTGCCAGGCCTGCCACGCCGCGACGATTCCCGCGCTGCTCAGCGCCAGGGCGAGCGCGGCGGCCCCTTGCAGGAACAGCATCACTCCCGTCGGACGCGTGCAGGCGGATGGCACGAGCGCGTATGCGGTCTGCACGAATACGAGCCAGGCGAGAGGGCCGATCAGCACCGCCAGCCAGAGCCGCCGCCGCGTCAGTGCGACCGCGCGACCAGGTCGGGGCTCGAGACCCATGCATGCGCCCTCCAGCGGGGGAGGGTAGCAATTCGCGCGCCGCCGACCGTCGGGTCAGCGCTTGAGGTGGACCACCGAGTGGTCGCGGGCGTCGTCGGCGCGGGTCATCCGGCAATGGCCTTCGAACATCACGCCCTCGTCGACCACGACGATCGGCGCTTCGATGTCGCCCGAGACGCGCGCGCTGCCGCGCAGCTCGACCCGCTCCACGCCGGTGACGTTGCCCACGACCTCGCCGCTGACCAGCACCACGCCGGCGCGGATGGTCGCGTTGATGACGCCCTTCTCGCCGACGATCAGCGTGTCGTTGGAGTGGATCTCGCCGCGCAGGCGGCCGTTGATCATGACCGTGCCGCTGAAGCTGAACTTGCCGTCGATCTCCGAGGCCTCGTCGAGGAAGGCCGTGAGCTCGCCGCCGTCCTTGCCCCGCGCCTTGCCGTTGCCTTTCCAGATCATGAGCGCCGCATGCCTCCTCCCCGGTGAACGGAGACCGTGGGAACGTTGCCGCGCGGGGCCGCGCGGGGCGCAGTGGGTGATGGAAGCGAGAAGTATCGCGTTCAGATGTAGCATCCGGGGCTTCGCCCGGTCAAATTTTGGGGAGCGCGCCGAGGGTGTCGCGCCGCGGGTCCGGCGGCGCCATCGTCAGCAACCCCGGCCGGCGCCGCCGCGCGTACTCGAGGCCGAGCCAGACGGCGAAGTAGAGTGCCAGCAGCATGGACGTCCGATGCATGAGCGGCAGGGAGTCGTGGGAGACGATCTCGAGGGCGTACCCGGCCGCGCTGACGAGGGCCAGCAGCGCCATCTGCGTCAGCCGCACGCCGTCGGGGAGGCCTTCCTCCCAGGGGAGCAGGACCAGAAGCACCAGGAACGAGTAGTAGTACCCGGCGGGCGAGACGGCACACCACACGAGCGGCACCGCATACATCATCGAGGGGAGCATGCGCGCGCGGAGGATCAGCGGCAGTGCCGCCGCCAGGTAGATCGCCGACACGAGCGGCACGACCCAGGCGGCCGGGCGGGCGGCCGCCAGCGCCACCGGGTCGACCGAGCGCATGCCGTCCGCGTACACGTTCCACGGGGCCGTCTGGAAGACGAGCCACGTGCCGAGGCCGACGTGGTTGGTGAAGGGGGTGCTGCTGTGCAGCCCGATCTTCGCGAGGAACTCGCCGACGGCCAGAGCCTCGGCACCGGCGGCGACCGCGACCGCGGTGACCGTGAGCGTGACGGCGGCGGCAGCGAGACAGCGGTCGAGCGTGTGGTCCCGGGTGGCGGCCCGACGCGTCTGCACCCATTTGATCGCGAACGGCACCAGCAGCAGCAGGGGAAAGACGCGCGCGATGGCGGCGTAGCCGAAGAGGACGCCGGCCGTGGCGCCGGCGCCGCGCGCGAACGCGGCCACGCCCGCGATGACAGCGGCGATCCAGTCCCAGCGGAGGACGGAGCCGCCGATGTAGTCGAAGCGCCCGAAGAAGCTCAGCAGGAGCGACGCGGCGGCGAGCCCGCCGGCCAGCGGACCGAAGGCGCGGATTGCCAGCGCCAGCGCGCCGGCGATCAGGACATAGTCGAGCGACGTCACCACCGCCAGCGTGAGCGGCGTCGCCGGCATCCAGCGTACGAGCCCGTGCAGCAGGAGCGCGCGCGGGGGCGGATCGTTGTAGCCATGATCCATGAAGAGCCGCCGCCAGTCCGGAATCCGGGGGCCGAAGACGAGGAGGTCCTGCTTGAACGCGCGCCAGCGCGCGTCGGTGAAGCGCGCGCGCACGGCGGCGGCGTCGATCGAGCGCACGTCGCGCGCCTGGTAGGTCGGCAGGTCGCGGATGCGCTCGATCCCGGCGAACGCGCCCAGCTCGCGGCCGGCGACCCACGTTGCCGCGTAGAGCCGCGTGTAGCCGAGCTCGGGGAGGTACTTGGCGCCCACGAAGTAGTGGAAGGCGTCCCAGTAGTGGATCTGCTGGCGCTGCTGGACGTGAAAGAAGCCGAAGTTCACGAAGCCGATGGCGGCCAGCCCGACGAGCGCCACGACGGCCAGCCGAAGGCGCCGTGAGACGGGACGGCCGGTGGCGAGGACGAGGAAAACGACGGCGAGGAGGAGAAGGAGAACGAGCCTGGCGGCGCGAAAGGCCAGGTAGAGGTTCAGAACGATCGGATAAGGCGCTCGACCCGCTCGTCGTGGGACTGGAACGGGTCCTTGCAGAGGATCGTCTCGCGCTCGGGGTCGTTGAGCTTCAGGTAGACCCAGTCGACGCGATAATCCTTGCCCTTCAGGTTGGCCTGGCGGATGAACTCACCGCGCAGCCGCGCGCGCGTCGTCTGCGGCGGCGTGTGCTTGGCCGCCTCGATCGTCTCGTCGTCGGTGATGCGATCGACCATGTCCTTGCCGATGAGCTTGTAGTAGAGCCCGCGGTCGGGGCGGATGTCGTGGTATTGGAGATCCATGAGCGAGATCTTCGGGTCGCGCCAGGACAGCCGGTTGCGCGACATGTAGCTCTCGATCCACTGGCGCTTGATGACCCAGTCGAGCTCGCGGTCGAGCTGCATGGGGTCGGTCTCGAGCTTCTCGATGACGTCCGTCCAGCGCGCGAGCACGTCCTTCGAGGCCGGGTCGGCGTCGATCGAGGCCACGTAGCGCGTGGCGTACTCGAGGTACTCCTGCTGCATCTGCAGCGCGGAGATCGAGCGGCCGTCCTTGAGCTTGATCGTCTCCTTCAGCGTCGGGTCGTGCGAGATATCGCGGATGGCCTGCACGGGCGACTGCAGCGAGTAATCCTTGTCGAAGAAGCCGTCCTCGATCATGTCGAGGACGAGCGCCGTCGTCCCGATCTTGAGGTACGTGGCCACCTCGGACATGTTGGAGTCGCCGACGATCACGTGCAGCCGGCGATAGCGCTCGGCATCGGCGTGCGGCTCGTCGCGCGTGTTGATGATCGATCGCGATGACGTCGTGGCGCCGGAGATCTCCTGGCAGATGTGCTGGGCGCGCTGGCTCAGGCAGTAGTGGAAGCCGCGCGGCGTCTGCAGCACTTTGCCGGCGCCCGCGAAGATCTGGCGCGTCACGAAGAAGGGGATCAGCGCTTCCGCGAGGCGCTGGAACGACACGTCGCGGCTCACCAGATAGTTCTCGTGGCAGCCGTACGAGTTGCCGGCGGAGTCGGTGTTGTTCTTGAAGAGCAGGATGTTGCCGGAGATCCCGTCCTCGCGCAGCCGCTTCTCGGCCTGGTGCAGCAGATCCTCGACGATCCGCTCGCCCGCCTTGTCGTGAATGACCAGCTCGGCGACGTCGTCGCACTCGGGCGTCGCGTACTCGGGATGAAAGCCCGTGTCCAGGTAGAGCCGCGCGCCGTTCTCGAGGAACACGTTGGCGTTGCGCGCGCCGGGGATGACTTTCTCGAAGAGATATCGCGCGACGTTGTCGGGGGAGAGGCGGCGTTGACCGTTGAGCGTGCAGGTCAGGCCGTATTCGTTCTCGAGGCCGAAGATCCGGCGCTTCATCTGGACTCAGCCTAGCACGCCTTACCTCTGTGTGCCCAGCAGTTGACTCAGCGCTTCGGGCGGAATCCGGCGGAACTTGCGCCGCTCCTTGGTCCGGTCGAGCACGGCGACCTCCAGATCACGCTCGGTGAGGGTCTTGTTCTGGGTGACCGTGAGCGCGCGCACCCCGAGCTGCAGCGCCTCGTCGAGACCGAGCGCCTCGCGGAAGTGGTCCTTCAGCCACCGGCGGATCTCGTCGGCCTGGCCACCCATGGCGGCGTAGTTCCGCTCGTCCTCGATGGTGCCGTCGTAGAGGATGTGGTAGATCTCGTTGCGCCCGCCGTTGGCATCCCCCACCTCGGCCACCAGCACCTCGACCTCGAACGGCTTGATGTCCTGGGTAAATATGTTCCCAAGCGCCTGCGAATAGGCGTTGGCGAGCGCCTTGGCGGTGACGTCGCCGCGACTGTAGGAGTACCCCTTCACATCGGCGTGACGAATACCGGCGATGCGCAAGTTCTCGAACTCGTTGTACTTGCCCACGCCGGCGAACGCGATGCGATCGTAGATCTCCGAGATCTTGTGGAGGAGTGTCGACGGATTTTCCGCCACGAGCAGGATGCCGTCCCGGAACTCCAGGGTGACGATGGATCGGCCGCGCGCGATGCCCTTGCGGGCATACTCGGCCTTGTCCTTCATCATCTGCTCGGGGCTGACGTAATACGGCAGCGGCATCGCTAGCCCCCGTTCCCGGTGCGACGGCGGTCGTCCAGGATCTGCTCGCACACGCGGCGAATCTCGTCCTCGGCCACCTCGCCGAAGCCGCTTCGCGTGATCGTCTTGACGGTCGGGAAGATCCCGCGCACGAAGTCCGGTCCGCCGGTCCCCACGTCCTCGTCGGCGGCGTCAATGAGCGCCTGCAGCGTCACCTGGAGGGCGTCCTCGCGGCCCATGTCCCTCTTCCAGAGCTTCTTCAGCGAGTCCCGGGCGTCCTTCGAGCCCGACCCCTGGGAGTCGTAGTTCGTCTCCTCGTACCGCCCACCCGTGATGTCGTACTTGAACAGCCGGCCCACCCCCGCCTTCTCGTCGAAGCCCGCGAAGATCGGGACCACGGCCAGGCCCATCATGGCGGCCTGGAGATTCATGCGGATCATCTGACCGAGCTTGTTCGCCTTGCCTTCGAGCGACAGGTTGTCGCCTTCGACCTTCTCGTAGTGCTCGAGCTCGGTCTGGAAGAGCTTGGCCATCTCCATGGCGGGGCCGGCGGCGCCCGCGATGCCGACGCCGGAGAGATCGTCGGACTTGAAGATCTTGTCGATCCGCCGATTGGCGACCTGATAGCCGGCGGTGGCCTGGCGGTCACCGGCCATGATCACGCCGTCGCGGAAGCGAAGGGCGATGACCGTCGTGCCGTGCGGCACCTCGGCGGCCGGAAGATCCCCGCTCGCCATCGGCGTCGGCATGAGGTGAGGGGAATCGCGCCGCAGCAGCTCGACGAAGCTCGAGTCGGCATAGGTGCGAAAGAGGTGGTGCCAGCGCTCGTCGTTCATCGTTCTCCTTATAATTGGAAGAACGCGTTACATGCCGAAGCTGGGCCGCGAGATGTTGCGCAGCAGGTCGGCGGCCGTCGGCGACTCGGTGAGGAGCTGCCGGACGTGGGCCTCCGTACCGCGGAGCGGCTCGAGCATGAAGATCTTCTTGAGCGGACCTTCCTTGAGGTCGAAGATCACCGAGTCCCACGAGGCCGAGACGATCTCGTCGGCGTAGCGCTGCAGGCACATGCCGCGGAAGTAGGCGCGCGTGTCCTTCGGAGGATCGTAGATCGCCTTGGAGATCTCGTCGTCGGTGACGATGCGGTCGACCGCGTCCGACTCCTCGAGCTTGTAGTACAGCCCCTTGCCGGGTCGGATGTCGTGGTACTGGAGGTCGATCATCTGCAGGCGATGATCGTTCCAGTCGAGAGCGTGCTTGTCGGTGTAGTTCTCGAGGAGCTGCCGCTTGATCACCCAGTCGAGCTCGCGGCCGAGCTGGGTGGGGTCGTCGGCCAGCCGATCCAGCGTGTGCTCCCACCGCGCCAGGAGCTCGCGGACCCAGGGCTCCTGCTCCCGATCCTTGTAGTAACGCTGCGCGAGGCCCAGGAACTCCCGCTGATGATCCACCGCCGAGATCGTCCGCCCGTCCTTGAGGCGGATGGTGTCGCGACAGGTGAGGTCCCGCGAGACCTTCCGGAAGGCCGCCACCGGCCCGTCGATCGAGAGATCGCGGTCGATGAAGTCGTCCTCGACCATGCTGAGCACCACGGCCATGGTGCCGACTTTCAGGTAGGTCGAGATCTCGCTCATGTTGGCGTCGCCCACGATCACGTGGAGGCGCCGGTACTTCTCGGGATCGGCATGCGGCTCGTCGCGCGTGTTCACGATGGGGCGCGAGTGCATCGTCTCCAGCCCGACCTCGGTCTCGAGGAAGTCGGCCCGCTGGGAGATCTGGTAGTCGCAGGGCTCGGCGTTGTTCTCGTAACCGAGCTTGCCCGCGCCCGTGTAGACCTGGCGCGAGACGAAGAACGGCATCATGTGCTGGACGATGCGCGCGAACGGCACCTTGCGGTCCATCAGGTAGTTCTCGTGGGTGCCGTAGGAGTTGCCTTTGTTATCCGTGTTGTTCTTGTAGATGAGGATGCGCTGCTCGGGCGGAGAGACCGCTTCGGCTCTCTGTCGCGACAGATTCAGGATCCGTTCTCCCGCACGATCCCAGATCACCGTATCGCGAGGATTCGTGGTCTCGGGGCTCGAGTACTCCGGATGGGCGTGATCGACGTAGAACCGCGCGCCGTTGGACAGGATGAGGTTGATGAGCCGGGACTCCTCCTTGGAGGTTCCCTCCTTTTCTTCCATGTATTCGAATCCCCGGGCATCTCGGAGCGGGCTCTCCGCTTCGTAGTCCCACCGCACCCGCGATGACCTATACGTCTCGTACGAGTTGATGAGCAGGAGCGACGAGAGGATGGGGTTGAAGTCGGGCTGATTCTTGACGGTGATCCCGTACTCGGTCTCGATGCCCATGACTTTCGGGATGGCCATGCGTCCCCTCTACGAAGCTCGCGTGAAACATTCGTTGAAAAAGAACCCCGGCCGCGGCGGCCGGGGTGCGGATAGCGGAGCCCCCGGCGCCACCCTAGTTATAACAAACAGGGGCAAGCGCCGGGCGCTCCCTATTTCTTAGAGGTATTGTCCGGTGTTGACGACCTTCTCGACGTTGCGCTGCTTCTCCTTCGTCTCGCCCATCAGCGGCTTCACGTAGACGATGCGCTCGCCCTTCTTGCCGGCGATCTTCGCCCAGTCGTCCGGATTCGTCGTATTTGGCAGATCCTCGTTCTCCTTGAACTCCTCGCGGACGGCGGTGAGAAGGTCGTCGCTCATGATGCCCTTCTCGCCCTTGCCGATGTAGCGCTTGAGCGCCAGCTTCTTGGCGCGCCGCACGATCGACTCGATCATGGCCCCCGAGGAGAAGTCCTTGAAGTAGAGGACCTCCTTGTCGCCGTTGGCGTAGGTGACCTCGAGGAAGCGGTTCTCCTCGGAGAGGCTGTACATCGCCTCGATGGTGCTGAGGATCATCGCGTCGATGGCCGCCTGCGTGTCGCCGCGGTGTTGCTTGGTCTCGGACTCCGCGATCGGGATGTCCGTCGTCATGTACTTCTTGAAGATGTCGTTGGCCGCCTGCTGGTCCGGCCGCTCGATCCTGATCTTCACGTCCAGCCGGCCCGGTCTCAAGATCGCCGGATCGATGAGGTCCTGCCGGTTGGAGGCGCCGATCACGATGACGTTCTTCAGCCCCTCGACGCCGTCGATCTCGGCGAGCAGCTGCGGGACGATCGTGGTCTCCACGTCCGACGAGATGCCCGTGCCGCGCGTACGGAACAGCGCGTCCATCTCATCGAAAAAGACGACGACGGGCACATCTTCGTTGGCCTTCTCCTTGGCTTTCACGAAGATCTCGCGGATCTTGCGCTCGGTCTCGCCGACGTACTTGTTCAGGAGCTCCGGGCCCTTGATGTTCAGGAAGAACCCCTTGATCTTCTCGCCGCGCTTCTCGGAGATCTTCTCGGCGAGATTGTTCGCCACGGCCTTGGCGATCATGGTCTTGCCGCAGCCGGGAGGCCCGTAGAGGAGCACGCCCTTCGGGGGCGTCAGCTTGTGCTCTTTATAGTAGTCGGCGTAGAGATACGGCAGCTCGACGGCGTCCTTGATCGTCTCGATCTGGGTGCCGAGCCCTCCGATATCGTCGTAGCCGATGTCCGGAACTTCCTCGAGTGAGAGATCTTCCACTTCACTCTTGGGAAGCTTTTCCAGCAGGTAGCCACTCTTCGAGTCCATCAGGATGTGGTCGCCGGTCTTCAGCCGGAGCGACCGCAGCGGATCGGCGATGATGCCGACCTTCTCTTCGTCGGCGCGCAGCGTGACCACGGCGCGCTCGGGGTCGAGCTGCTCCTTGAGGATGACGACGTCACCCTGGATCTCGTAACCGGCGGCCTCGACGACGTTCAGGCCTTCGTTGAGCACGAGCTCCTGACCGGGCTTGATCGTCTCGGGCTTGATCGAGGGATGCAGGTTGACCTTCACCTTGCGCCCCTGCGCGAGGATGTTCACGGTGCCGTCCTCGTTCAGCGACAGGTACACGCCGTACGTCGAGGGCGGGGCGCACAGCTTGTCGACCTCTTCCTTCAGGGCGGTGATCTGCTCCCGCGCCTCGTAGAGCGCGTTCACGAGCTTCTCGTTCTGGTTGAAGGCCTGGACGAGCTGCCGGTTGGCCTCGCGGAGCTTGTTCTCGAGGACCATGAAGTCCTTCGGCGTGTCCTCGAGCTTCTTGCGGAGGTGCACCGTCTCGGCCTCGAGCGAGCGGACGTAGGCCTGCAGGTCCTGGACCTGGATCTCGTACTCGGTTAGGCGACGGCGCGTGCTCGAATCGGACATCGAGGCGGGAAGGAACTTTGAGAAGCCCTCGCGGCCGGGGCTACTCTTTTTGTCGAACTCCTTCATGGCCTATCCCTTCTCTCTTGACCCCTCGTGCGCCGCTCGTGCTCGAGCTTTTCCGTCGCTGACCGAGTATAGGCGGCCGTAAAAAAGAAAGTCAAGGTTGTCAGGTCCTTCGGCGGCGTTTTCGGCCGCCGTTTTCGCTCGTTTCCGACCCTCGGATCGCGCGCGTGACGACGGAGATCACGAGGTCGCGCCCGGCCATCCCTTACGCAAGTTCCGTACCGAGGATGGCTGAGCTCGAAACCGTTGGCGTGTACACCGGGTTCCACGTATAAAGATGTGGATGCGCTGTTCGCAGTCGCTGCGCGCCCGCTGCATCGTCGTCCTCCTCGCGTGCTTCGCGCTTTCGCTTGTTTCCTTTTCCGACAGCGAGGCGCAAGACCGCCGCGAGCTGCGCGTGGGAGTCAGCGGCGTTCCGGCCGCGCTCAACCCCGCGAGCGCCCTCGAGGGAGCCGTCCCGCTCATCGCCCGACAGGTCTTCGACACGCTCGTCACCTACCGGGTCGGCTCGACCGACGTCGATCCTGCGCTGGCGACACGCTGGGCCGTTTCGCGTGACGGCCTGACATGGTCGTTCACGCTCCGCAATGGTGTGACCTTTCACGATGGAGCACCGCTGACCGCAGCGGAGGTCGCGTCCAGCTTCACGCGTCAGCTCAAGCACGATCCGGCGGCACCGCCTACGGCGTGGGCAGCACTGCTGCGTGGTGTTCCGGGCGTCATCAAGGAGGTCCGGGCGGCTGACCGCAGCACGGTGAACATCGTGCTCGTCCAGCCGTACGCCGCGCTGCTCACCGTGCTGGCACACCCGGCGATGTCGGTGGCCCGTCTCGGCACTGCCGAGGGCGTGGCCCGTCTCGTCGGCAGCGGCGCGTACCGGATCGTCGATGCCACGCCGGGACGGATGGCCATCGAGGCCGTGAGCGGTCACTGGTCGGGCGCGCCGCGCACGGAGCGCATCGTGTTCCTCGACGTCAACAACGACGACCATGCCGAAGCGGAGTTCGCCGCGCGCGCCCTCGACATCTGGTTTCCGCCCGGCCCTCCGCGTCGTGTGGACGGAGCGTTGTCCACGCCGGGCCTTCGCGTCGGGTATCTGGCGTTCCAGACCGAGAAGGAGCCGTTCTCCCGCAAGAAGCTGCGCCAGGCCGTCGCCGCCGCGCTCGATCCGGCCACGCTCGGCTCGGCGCTCGAGCGTACCGCCGTGCCGCTGCAGTCCTTCCTGCCACCCGGCGTATGGGGACGACGCGAGGGGAGCCCCGTGCTCGGCGGGACCCGCGAGCAGGTCCGCACGCTGCTCCGCGACGGTGGCTGGCCGCAGGGCGCGACGCCGGTCATGCTCGTTCCGGGAGACGCGAGCGGCATCAACGCCACCCGCCTCGCGGAGAGCATGACCCTCATGCTGGGCGGCTCCGACATTCCCGTGCGCGTCAAGATCGAGCCGAGCGACATGGTACAGACGGCGCTGGAAAACGGGGCTCACGAGCTGGCGCTCGCCGAGGCCTCCGTCGTCGGCGGTGACCCGCACCTGTTCCTCTTTCCGCTGTCGACGAGCGAGGGGGCACGGCCCGGTCCCAAGGCGCTGAACTTCTCCTTCTATCGCAACCCGCGACTGGACGACGTCCTGATCCGCGCCAGCCAGCTGGCCTCGCGACAAGAGCGCGTCCGGCTCTACAAGCGCGGCCAGGGGCTCCTGGCCGAGGACATGCCGTGGCTGCCGATCTACGTGCGGCTCGTCTGGGGCGTCGCGCGCCCCGAGGTCCGGAATCTCCGTCTGCATCCGACGGGGTTCCATCGTCTCGCCCCCGTCTCGCTCGAGCAGTAACCCAGGACGCCCGGGCGGAAGACCCGGGCGTCGACGACTGACGAAGGTCCTTCCCCGGCGTTCGGCGCGCCCCGGCGAAGCCGTACTGGCGGCACACCCGGACGATCGTCCAGCGGCGTCCGCGTTTGCGCGGCGGCGCGCCGTCGTGCTAGAACCAGGCGCGTGCCCCCGCCGTGTCGCTCCCGGGGGCGCTCGTGTTTCAGGCCTATGCCATCGATTGCCGACACCGTGACCGAGACGATCCACTGGGTGTTTCCCGAGCACGCGGGGGCGCCCGGACAGATCCACGGCGGCCGCATGATGCAGTGGATCACCCAGGCCGGCACCATGGCCGCCGCGCGCGTGGCGAAGGGCACGGTCGTGCTCGGCGCGATGGACGACATCGACTTCCTGCACCCGGTAAAGGTCGGCGAGATCGCGATTCTCCGGGCGCGCGTCGAGTACATCGGGACGTCGTCGCTCGAGGTCGGCGTCCGCGTCTGGGCCGAGAACGTCGCCACGGGCGCCCACGCGGTCACCCTCAACTCCCATCTCGTCTTCGTGAACGTCGACGAGCAGGTGCGGCCTCGGCCTGTCGGCGTGAAGATCGAGCCGCGTGACGCCGCCGAGGAGGCGCTCGTGGAAGCCGCCAGGGGCCGGCGCGACCAGCGGCGCGCTCGCTTCGAGCAGAAGGCGGCGCGGCTGCGTGACATCGACACCTCGGCCAACGAGGAGTTCCAGTGGCGGTTCGAGTCGGCGCGCGCCGTCTTGCCGGAGGACGCCCTCTTCGGCAACATGATGTTTCCCGGCAAGATGCTGATGGAGCTCGACGAGGCGGGTGGGATCCTGTCGATGCGCTACTGCCGGGGCTTCGTCATGACGGCGTGCCTGGACGCGATGGACTTCTACGCGCCGATCTACACCCACGAGGTCGTGACCTTCAAGGCCGGCCTGAACCATGTCGGCACCTCCTCGCTCGAGATCGGCGTGAAGGTCCTGGCCGAGCGGCCGTGGAGCGGGGAGGTGCGACACGCCTGCACGGCGTATCTTACGTACGTGCATCTCGGCGGAGATCTCCGGCCGCAGCCGTGCCGGCCTTTCACCCCGGGCACGGAAGGGGAGCGGCGGCGCTGGGCGGGCGCGCTGGCGCGGCGCGATCGGCGGATGGAGCGCGTGAAGCGGCTCAAGGCCGCACTCTTCAACGAAAGAGGATAGGGCGATGTCAGGGCACTCCCGGTGGTCGCAGATCAAGCGCAAGAAGGGCAAGGCCGACGTCCAGCGCGGCAAGCTGTTCTCGAAGATCCTCCGCGAGATCACCGTCGCCGCCAAGAACGGCGGCGGCGATCCCAAGGGCAACATGCGCCTGAAGGCCGCCATCGAGTCGGCGAAGGAAGTGAACATGCCGGCCGACAACATCAAGCGCGCGATCCAGAAGGGGACGGGCGAGCTGCCGGGCGAGTCCTACGAGGAGATCACGTACGAGGGCTACGCGCCGGGCGGCGTGGCCGTGCTGGTGGCCGTGCTGACCGACAATCGCAATCGCACGGGCCCGGAGATCCGGCACACCTTCGAGAAGTTCGGCGGCAACATGGGCTCGGCGGGCGCCGTGGCGTGGATGTTCGAGCGCAAAGGCCTCATCCAGGTCGACGCCGAGAAGATCTCCGAGGACGAGCTGCTCGACAAGGCGCTCGAGGCGGGCGCGACCGACATGCGCCGGGCGGAAAAAGCTTTCGAGATCACGACGGCGCCTGCTCAAATGGACGCCGTGCGCGAGGCGCTGGCCCGGGCGCGCGTGCCCATCATCGAGGCGCAGGTGACCTACGTGCCGCAGTCGACGGTTCGCGTCGAGGGCAAGGATGCGACGTCGGTGGTCAAGCTGATCGAGGCGCTGGAGGAGCTGGACGACGTTCAGTCCGTCTACGCGAACTACGACATCCCGGACGAGGTCCTCGAGGCCATCTCGGCTGCCTAGCCTGCGGCTCCTCGGCGTCGATCCCGGCCTCGTCGGCACCGGCTACGGGCTCATCGAGCCCGCGGCGGCGGGTGTCCGTGTCGTCGCCACCGGCGTGGTCACCACGGGCGCCGAGGCGCCGCTCGAGGCGCGCGTGGCCGTGATCCACGAGGCGATCGATCGCCTGCTCGCCGAGCACGCGCCCGGTGGCCTCGTCCTCGAGGATCTCTACACCGAGTACCGCTTTCCCCGCACCGCGCTCCAGATGGCCCACGCGCGCGGGGTGATCTGCCTGGCGGCGCGTCAGCGGGCCGTCGAGGTGGTGACGCTGGCGCCGGCGGAGGTCAAGCGCGCCGTCGCGGGACACGGCGCCGCCTCGAAGGCGCAGGTGCAGGAGGCCGTGCGCCGGCTGCTGCGCCTGGCCACCGCGCCGCGCCCGTCGCACGTGGCCGACGCGCTGGCGCTGGCCCTCACCGCGCTGTCGCGCGCGGGCGCCCGGCTCGCATGATCGCCACCCTGACCGGCCGGCTGCGGCGCAAGCTCGACGACCGCGTGGTCCTCGAGTGCGGCGGCATCGGCTACGAGATCTATCTGCCGCCGATCGCCATGCGCGCGCTTTCGTCGGCGACGCCGGAGGCCGGCGAGAAGGCGCCGGAGCTGGCGCTCGTCGTCTACTATCACGCCACCCGCGACCAGCCGCGGCCCGTGCTCATCGGCTTCACCAGCGACCTGGACAAGGAGTTCTTCGAGAAGCTGATCACGGTGAAGGACATCGGGCCCATGATCGCGGCGCGTTCGCTGGCCGCGCCGGTGGCCGAGCTGGCCGCCGCCATCGCGCGCCAGGACGAGAAGTACCTGCGCGCGCTCCCCGGCATCGGGCCGCAGAAGGCCAAGAACATCGTGGCCCAGCTCCAGTCGAAGGTCTCGAAGTTCGCGCTGGCGCGCGAGGATGAGCGGGCCGAGAGCCCCGCCAGCGTCCCCTCGGCGCCGCTGGACGCCGACGGCCTGCGTGAGCTGGTGTGGGAGGTGCTCACCAAGCAGCTCGGCCACCGCCCGTCGGAAGCCTCGCAACTCATCACCGACGCGCTCCGTCGCCGGCCGGGCGCGGCCACGCCCGAGGAGCTGTTCGACGAGATCTATCGCGGCCAGGCCGCGGCGAAGCCGAGGACGTGAGCGTGGCGGCCGCGGACGACAGCCGGATCCTGAGCCGCGCGGCGGCGCCGGAGGAAGCCCAGTTCGAGCGGGCGCTGCGCCCGCGGTCGTTCGACGAGTACGTCGGCCAGGACCAGGCGGTGGCGAGCCTCCGCGTGTCGGTGGCCGCCGCGCGCCAGCGCGGCGAGTGCGTGGACCACGTCCTGCTCTACGGTCCGCCGGGGCTCGGGAAGACGACCCTGGCGGGAATCATCGCGAACGAGATGGGGACGAATCTCACGGCAACGTCAGGACCGGCAATCGAACGGGGCGCGGACCTGATGGGCATCCTGACCAATTTAGCCGAGAACGACGTCATGTTCATCGACGAGATCCACCGGCTGCCGCGGGCCGTCGAGGAGCTGCTCTATCCGGCGATGGAGGATTACGCGGTCAACTTCGTCATCGACAAGGGCATGCACGCGCGGACGCTCAAGTACGCGCTGCGCCCGTTCACCCTGGTGGCGGCCACCACGCGGCCGGGCATGCTGTCGGCACCGCTGCGCGAGCGCTTTGGCATCTTCCACCACCTCGACTTCTATTCCGAGGAGGAGCTGGCCCGCATCGTCGCGCGCTCGGCGGCCATCCTCGACGCGCGCGCCGACGCCGGCGGCGCCCACGAGATCTCGCGCCGCTCGCGCGGCACGCCGCGGATCGCCAACCGGCTGCTCCGGCGCGTGCGCGACTACGCGCAGGTGAAGGCCGACGGCGTGATCACGGAGGAGATCGCCCGCGACGCCCTCCGGAGCGAGGGCGTCGACACCCGCGGCCTCGACAAGCTCGACCGCCGCTTCCTGGAAGCGATCATCGACGTGTACGGCGGCGGGCCGGTCGGAATCGAGGCGGTGGCCGCGACCATCAACGACGACGCCGAGACGCTGTCGGAGATCGTCGAGCCGTATCTCCTGAAGATCGGCTTCATCGCGCGCGAGCCGCGCGGCCGGCGCGTGACCCGCGAGGCGTACGCGCACGTCGGTAAGCTGCCGCCGGCGGCGTCGACGGCGGGCTCGGGACAGGGCGCCCTCTTTGAGTGACGCGCCGGCGATGAACGACCTCGGCAAGTCGCTCGTGGTGATCGGGCTCCTCATCGCGGTGGTCGGCGTGGTGCTCATGCTCGCCGGCCGCGTCCCCTGGCTGGGCCGCCTCCCCGGCGACATCTACGTCCAGCGGGGCAACTGGTCCTTCTACTTCCCGATCGTGACGTCGCTCGTGCTGTCGGTGCTCCTCACCGTTTTGTTCTGGTTGTTCGGCCGCCGGTGATCCGGTTCCTCGCCGCGTTCGCGCTGGCGGCACTGGTCGCCTCGGAGGCCACCGCTCAGTCGACGATCCGCGTCGCCATCGTCGACGGCACGCGGGCCGCGGAGCTGCGCGGCACCGACATCGACGTGGTGGCGGTCGGCGGCGAGACGGCCGGCTGGCGCACCAGCCTGGTTCGCGCGGCCGCGGCGGGATCGGCCGTCGACGTCGACGGCCGGCGCGGCGCGGCCTTCCGGCTGCGCAGCGAGCGGCCGATCCGGATCAACGGGCGCGAATACTCCTCCCCGGTCGAGATCGTGCGCAGCGGAGACGGCGTGGCAATCGTGAACGAGGTGCCGCTGGAGGAGTACGTCGTGGGCGTGGTCCGGGCGGAGGCGTCGGAGAAGTGGCCGCTCGAGATGCTGCGCGCGCAGGCGACGGTGGCGCGCACCTACGCGGCCTACCATCGGCTGATCTCCGCGGCGAAGCCGTTCCATATCCTGGCTTCGACGGCCCATCAGCAGTACGCCGGGCGCGTGCCGCCGGCGTCGCCGGTGTGGACGGCCGTGCGCGACACGGCAGGGCAGGTGCTCCTGTGGGAAGGTGAGCTGTTCCCGGCCTTCTATCACACCGAGAGCGGCGGCTACACGGAGGACCCACGGTCGGTCTTTGCGGCGCGCAACATGCCGGGGCTCAAGCCCGTGCGCTGCGACTTTTCCTTCGGGTCGCCGCACTTCTACTGGAGCCTCGACGTCCGGCTCAGCGAGCTGGCGGAGACGCTGCGCCGCCACGGTGTCCACGCCGGCGCCATTTCGGCGATCGACGTCACCGACCGCACGCCCTCGCTCCGCGCCAGCGTCGTCACCGTGCGTGGCGATGGCGGAACGGTCGCCGTTCGCGGCAACGACTTCCGCCGGATGCTCGGCTACGACACCTTCAAGTCGACGCTGTTCGCGGTGGCGCTCGACGGCGAATGGGCCCGGTTCTCGGGCCGCGGGTACGGACACGGCGTCGGCATGTGTCAGTGGGGCGCCAAGGGAATGGCCGAGCAGGGCTACTCCGCTCGCCAGATCCTCGAGCACTTCTATCCCGGGACGGCGCTCGGCTCCCTTCACGCGCCGGGTCCTCCGGGCCCACCCGGGCCGCCGTGAGCGGCCCGGCCCCGGTCATCGAGCTCGCCGATTTCGAGAAGGTCGACATCCGCGTCGGCCTGGTGACGAGCGCGCAGGCGTTTCCCGAGGCGCGGCGGCCGGCCTACAAGCTGGAGATCGACTTCGGTCCCGAGCTCGGCCGCAAGCGCTCGAGCGCCCAGATCACGCGCTATTACCGACCGGCCGACCTCGTGGGACGCCGGGTCATCGCCGTCGTGAACTTTCCGCCGAAGCGGATCGGCCCGTTCGTGTCCGAGGTGCTCGTGCTCGGCGCCTACGACGAGGCCGGCGACGTGATCCTGCTCGCCGTTGATCAGCCCGTCATGGCCGGCAGCAAGATCGGCTGATCCTGACGGCGGGTGTCATTCCGCGCCATGTAGACTTACCCGTCGTGGATGTCGCCGAGTTCGATTACCACCTGCCGCCCGAGCGCATCGCGCAGGCGCCCGCCGAGACTCGCGACGCGTCCCGGCTCCTCGCCGTCGACCGTGCGGCCGGCTCGCTCCGCGACCACCGCTTCGATGAGCTGCCGTCGCTCCTGCGCGCGGACGACTGTCTGGTGGTGAACGACTCGCGCGTGATCCCGGCGCGGGTCGCCGCCGAGGACGTCGACGGGCGCCCCGTCGAGCTGCTCTTCGTCGAGGCCGTGAGCGAGGGGGTCTGGCGAGCGCTCGTCCGTCCGGGCCGCCGCTGCCGCCCCGGCGTGCACCTCCGCGCCGGCGGCGCCCGGCTGCGCGTGATCGGCGTCGAGCCCGACGGCGCCCGCTTGATCGCGCGGGAACACGGCACGATCGCGTCGCTGCTGGAGCAGCAGGGCGTGCCGCCGCTGCCCCCGTACATCGACCGCCACGCCAAGCCGTCCCCGGAGGACTGGGAGCGCTACCAGACGGTCTATGCCAAGGCGGCGGGCTCGGTGGCCGCCCCGACCGCCGGTCTGCATTTCACCGAGAGGTTGCTTGACCACCTGCGATCGCGCGGCGTGGAGGTGCATGCGCTCACCCTGCACGTTGGCCCGGCGACGTTCCGTCCGGTCACGAGCCCGACCGTCGAGGGCCACACGATTGCCGCCGAGGCCGCCATCGTCCCGGCGACGACGGCGGCGGCGGTGAATCGCGCCCGCGCCGACGGCCGGCGGGTCGTCGCTGTCGGCACCACGGCGACGCGCGCGCTCGAGAGCGCCGTCGGCGACGACGGGCGTGTGGCGGCGCTCGCCGGCGCAGCGGGCCTGACCATTCGGCCCGGCCATCGCTTTCGCGCCATCGACGCGCTGCTGACCAATTTCCACCTGCCGCGCTCTTCTTTGCTCCTGCTCGTGGCCGCCTTCGCCGGGCGCGAGCTGACGCTGCGCGCCTACCGGCACGCCGTCGCCGCGGAGTATCGCTTCTACTCGTACGGCGACGCGATGCTGATCACGTGATGCGCTTCGAGCTGCTGGCGACCGACGGCGCCGCGCGCCGCGGCCGTCTCACCACGGCACACGGCGTGGTCGACACGCCGGTCTTCATGCCGGTGGGTACCCAGGCCACGGTGAAGGCCCTCACGCCGGAGGATCTCGAAACGGCGGGGGCCCGCATCGTCCTCGGCAACACGTACCATCTCTTCCTGCGCCCCGGCCACGAGCTGATCCGCGGGCTGGGCGGCCTGCATCGGTTCATGGCCTGGCCGGGCGCCATCCTGACCGATTCCGGCGGCTTTCAGGTGTGGAGCCTCGCGAAGCTCCGGAAGATCGGCGACGACGGCGTCGAGTTCCGCGCGCCGCTCGACGGCAGCACGCGGCTGCTCACGCCTGAGCTGTCCGTCGAGATCCAGCACGCGCTCGGATCCGACATCGCGATGGTGCTCGACGAATGTCTCGCCTATCCCGCCACCCGCGAGGCGACCGAGCGCTCGCTGGCGCTGACGCTGCGGTGGGCCGAGCGGTGTCGCACGGCCCACGCCCGGCACGGTGCCGGCCAGGCGCTCTTCGGCATCGTCCAGGGCGGGAGCGATGAGGAGCTGCGGGCGCGGGCGGCGGCGGCCACGGTGGCCCTCGGCTTCGACGGCTACGCCATCGGCGGCATGGCCGTCGGCGAGCCGAAGCCGCGGATGTACGCGCTCACCGAGCTCGTCGCCCGCGCCCTGCCGCGCGACTGCCCGCGCTATCTCATGGGGGTCGGCAAGCCGGAGGATCTCGTGGAGAGCGTGGCGCGCGGGGTCGACATGTTCGACTGCGTCCTGCCCACGCGGAACGCCCGCAACGGCCAGGCGTTCACGAGCACGGGCACCGTCACCATCAAGCAGGCGCAGTGGACCCGCGACGCCGCCCCCCTCGACGCGGAGTGTGCGTGCTACACCTGCCGGCACTTCTCGCGCGCGTACCTGCGCCATCTGTACGTGGCCGAGGAGCTGCTCGCCTACCGGCTGCTGACGCTGCACAACGTCCATTTCTATCTGGGGCTGATGGCCGCCATGCGCGAGGCGATCGCCGCGCGCGCCTTCGACGCGTTCCGGGCTCGGTTTTACGCGCGATATGCTGTATCATCCGCAGACGTTCCGCTCGACGATCCCCAACGTTCGGAGGCCTGAGCAGTCATGAACTTCCTGGTTCCCGACGCCGCCTGGGCGATGGCGCCCGGGCCAGCCGGCGGCGGCAGCGGTGGCTCCCAGCTGATGCCCACCCTGGTGATGTTCGCCGCGATGTTCGCGATCTTCTACTTCCTGATGATTCGTCCCCAGCAGCGTCAGAAGGCGGAGCGTGAGCGGATGCTCCGCGCCGTCAAGCGCGGCGATCGCGTGGTGACCACGAGCGGCCTGTACGGCACGGTCACCAATCTCTCGGACACGACGGTGACGCTGCGCGTGGCGGACCAGGTCAAGCTGGACTTCGAGCGCGGGGCCATCGGGCGGGTGGTGGAGGCACAGAGCGACAAGGATGGTTAGGAATCTCCGCACGCGTGCGGCCATCGTTCTGGTCGTCCTCATCGCGTCGGTGTGGGCGCTGTACCCGCCGAAGAAGACCATCAACCTGGGGCTGGATCTGCAGGGCGGCATCCATCTCGTGCTCGGCGTCGAGACGGACAAGCACATCGCCAGCCAGACCGACCGCGCCGCCGAGGACTTCAAGGCGGCGCTGGACCGGCGCGGCATCGCCGTCCGGCGCATCACCCGCGAGGGCCTCCAGTCGTTCGTGGTCGAGCTGGCCTCGCCGCAGGCGTGGAACGACGCCGCCACCGTGGCCAGCGAGTTCCAGACCTTCGAGCGCCGCGCCGAGGACCAGGCGGCCGGCCGGTTCACCATGACCATGCGCGAGCGGGAGACGGCGCGCCTGGCCGACGACGCCGTTCGACAGGGCCTCGAGACGATCCGCAATCGCATCGACCAGTTCGGCGTGGCCGAGCCGACGATCACGCGGCAGGGGACCGACCGGATCCTCATCCAGCTGCCCGGGCTCCAGGATCCGGAGCGGGCGAAGGCGCTCATCGGCCGCACGGCGCTCCTCGAGTTCAAGCTGGTGGACGAGCGCGCCGATACGCAGGCCGCCGTGCAAGGACGCGTGCCGGAGGGCTCCGAGCTGGTCTACCAGCGGCGCGTCGACAAGGAGTCCAAGGAGGAGCGGCGCGTCCCGTACGTCGTGCACAGGCGTGCGCTGCTGACCGGCGGCGAGCTGACGCGCGCCGACGTGGGCGCGGACCCGAACTCGCCCGGGAACTGGCAGGTCGCCATCGAGTTCACGCCGAACGGCACGCGCGTGTTCGGCGAGATCACCGAGCAGAACGTCGGCCGCCACCTGGCCATCATCCTGGACGGCACCCTCTACTCGGCGCCGCGGATCAACGAGCGCATCCCGGGCGGGCGCGCGGTCATCACCGGTCAGTTCACCGTCGACGACGCCCGCGATCTCGCCATCGTCCTGCGCGCGGGCGCGCTGCCGGCGCCGGTCACCATCCTCGAGGAACGTACCGTCGGCCCGTCGCTCGGCGCGGACTCCATCCGCAAGGGCATGGTCGCCATCGCCGCCTCCGGCCTGCTGGTCTTCGTCTTCATGGTCCTCTATTACCGCCTCTCCGGCCTGATCGCCGACATCGCCCTCGTCTTGAACCTCCTCATCCTGCTCGCGTGCATGGCGGCCTTCGGCGCGACCCTCACGCTGCCGGGCATCGCCGGCATCGCGCTGACCATCGGCATGGCCGTCGACACGAATATCCTGATCTTCGAGCGGATCCGTGAGGAGCTGAACGTGGGCAAGACGCCCCGCTCGGCCATCGACGCCGGCTTCAACCGCGCGCTACGGACCGTCATCGATACCCACCTGACGGTCATGGTCACCGCGCTCATCCTCTACAACTTCGGCACCGGGCCCGTGAAAGGCTTCGCCGTCTCGCTCTTCGTCGGCCTCGGCGCCAGTCTCTTCACGGCGTACTACCTCACGCGCCTGCTGTTCGATGTCGTCTACATGGGACGCCGCAAGGTGGAGGCGGTGTCCATATGATCCAGATCTTCCGGAACCCCTCGTACAACTTCATCGACAACCGGCGGTGGGCGTACATGCTCTCCGCCGTGCTTCTGGTCATCTGCCTGCTCTCGCTGGCCCTGCAAGGCCTGCGCTACGACATCGACTTCACGGGCGGCACGCTGGTGCAGGTGAGGTTCGACGGCGTTCCCTCGGTGGCGCAGATCCGCAGCGCCCTCGCCGGCGTCGGCATGGGGGACGCGGTCATCCAGGAGTTCGGCGACGCGCGCGAGTTCATCGTGCGGGTGCCCCTCGGCGCGAGCTCCTCGCAGGAGCTGGGTCAGCGCGTGGGAGCGGCGCTGGCGGCGGCGCCGGCGCTCGGCAAGGCCGAGATCCGGCGAGTCGAGTTCGTCGGCCCGCAGGTCGGCAAGGAGCTCCAGCTGCAGGCGATCTACGCCGTCCTGGTCGGGCTGGCCGGGATTCTGATCTACATCGCGGTGCGGTTCGACCTGAAGGGCGGCGTGGCCGCCGTGTGCGCCGTGTTCCACGACGTGATCATCGTGCTTGGCGCGATGTCGCTGACCCACCGTGAGTTTTCGCTGCCGGTCCTGGCCGGCGTGCTGACGATCATCGGGTACTCGGTCAACGACACCATCGTCGCCTACGACCGGCTGCGCGAGAATCGCGGCAAGGCGGCGATGAAGGGCAGGACGTTCTCGCAGGCGATGAACGAGGCGGTCAACCAGACGCTGTCGCGCACGGTTCTCACCGCCCTCACCACGTTCATCTCGGCGTCGATTCTGCTCGCCTTCGGCGGACGGACCCTCGAGGACTTCGCGTTCGTTCTCGTCGTCGGCGTCCTCACCGGGACGTACTCGACGGTGTACATCGCCGCTGCGCTCGTCGTCGACTGGACGCAGTATGTCGAAGGACGGCTGCGCGCCCGGAAAAAAGGCATGGTAAAAGCTGGAGAACCGCGTAAAATCACATGATTACACAGAGGTTGGCAGCGGGTGACCCAGCTAGAGACGCTGATCGACGAAATACCGAAGTACCAACCGGGCGCGGACCTGGAGGTGCTGCAGAGAGCATACCGCTTCTCTGAACGTTCGCACCGGGGCCAGCAACGGGCCTCCGGTGAGCCCTACGTCTCCCACCCGCTTCAAGTTGCCCGCCTCCTCGTCGACTTCAAGATGGACGTCACCACGGTCACGGCGGGCCTCCTCCACGACGTCCTCGAGGACACCTCGACCACCAGGGCGGATCTGGAGGCGGAGTTCGGCAAGGAGATCGCCGATCTCGTCGACGGTGTCACCAAGATCGGCAAGCTGGCCTTCTCCTCCCGCGAGGAGCGGCAGGCGGAGAACTTCCGCAAGATGCTGGTGGCTATGGCGCGCGACCTGCGCGTGCTCATGATCAAGCTCGCCGACCGGCTGCACAACATGCGCACGCTCGACTATCTGGCGCCGGACAAGGCGCGGAAGATCGCCCACGAGACGCTCGACATCTACGCGCCGCTCGCCCACCGGCTCGGCATGGCCAAGGTCAAGGCGGAGCTGGAGGATCTCGCCCTGCGCGCGATGTCGCCCGACGTCTACATCGACCTTCAGAAGCGCGTGGCCAAGCGCCGCCTCGAGCGCGAGGCCGACATCAACCACGTCATCGCCATCATCGAGCGCAAGCTCTCCGAAGTCGGCATCGAGTCGCAGATCCGCGGGCGGCCCAAGCACTTCTACTCGATCTTCAAGAAGATGCACGATCAGGGTCGGGAGTTCGACGAGATCTACGACCTGACGGCCGTGCGCGTCATCACGGGGTCCGTCCGTGACTGCTATGGCGCCCTCGGCGTCATCCACTCGCTATGGAAGCCCGTGCCCGGCCGCTTCAAGGATTTCATCGCGATGCCCAAGGTCAACATGTACCAGTCGCTCCACACGACGGTCATCGGCCCCAAGGGGGATCCGATCGAGATCCAGATCCGCACGTGGGAGATGCACCGGATCGCCGAGGAAGGCATCGCCGCCCACTGGCTCTACAAGGAGAAGAAGTCGGGCAAGGAGCGGAAGGACAAGCTCGACGAGTCGCTGCTCTGGCTGCGCCAGCTCCTCGAGACGCAGCAGGACACCAAGGACCCGCAGGAGTTCCTGGACAGCGTGCGCGTCGACCTCTTCCCCGACGAGGTGTACGTCTTCACGCCGAAGGGCGACGTGAAGGCGCTGCCGGAGGGCGCCACCCCGATCGATTTCGCCTTCGCCGTGCACACGAAGGTCGGCGAGCACTGCGTGGGCGCCAAGGTCAACGGCAAGCTCGTGCCGCTGCGCTACACGCTGCGGCAGGGGGACATCGTCGAGATCGTCACCTCCCCGAACCAGCATCCCAGCCGTGACTGGCTCAAGATCGTGAAGTCGACGCGGGCGCGGGCCAAGATCAACCAGTGGCTCAAGGTCGAGGAGCGCACGCGGTCGATCGAGCTGGGCCGCGAGCTGTTCGAGCGCGAGGCCAAGAAGTACCGGCTGAACCCGGCGGCGCTGCTCGCCAGCGACGACATGACGCGCGCCGCCTCCGATCTCGGCTATCCGACCGCCGACGACGTCCTGGCCGCCGTCGGCTACGGCAAGGCGTCCGTGCACCAGCTCCTCAACAAGCTCGCGCCCGGCGCGACCCTCGAGACCGTCGAGCGCCCGAAGACGCTACCCGGCACGCGGCCCAAGACCGAGCAAGGCGTCCGCATCCGGGGCGTCGACGACCTGCTCATCCGCTTCGCCAAGTGCTGCAACCCGCTGCCCGGCGACCAGATCGTGGGTTTCATCACCCGCGGGCGCGGGCTGACCGTCCACGCGCGGGACTGCCTGACCGTGGTCAAGAGCGTGCTGGACCGCGAGCGGCTGGTCAACGTCGAGTGGGATGGTGGCGAGCCAGCGCAGGAGCCGGGCAAGCGTCCCGTCCGCATCGCCGTCTACATCGGGCGTGACCGGCCGGGCCTGCTGTCGGAGATCACCGGCGCCATTTCCTCGCGGAACGGCAACATCACCAAGGCGGAGGTCGAAGTGACCGACGACCGACGCGGGATCAACAACTTCGTGATCGAGGTCTCGGACCTCCGGCAGCTGCAAGACATCATGTCGTCCATCCGTGACGTGCCCGACGTGATCAACGTCGAGCGCGTTCGCGGGTTGTAGCCCGTCACCCACCGGCGGCGCCGTCGTGACCCGTCGGCAGTTCGAGGCGCTGGTCGACAAGGCGCTGCGCAAGCTTCCCAGGCGCTTCCGGCAACGGATCGCCAACATCGCCGTCGTCGTCGAGGACTGGGCGGATGACGAGACCCTGGCCGAGATGGGCATCGAGCCGCCCGACACGCTGTACGGCCTCTATCGCGGAATCGATCTCACGCGGCGCGACTCCTCCTACGGCAACGTGATGCCCGACGTCATCACGATCTATCAGGGGCCGATCGAGGAGGACGCGGCCGACGAGGCGGAGATGGCGGACATCGTGCGAGAGACGGTCGTGCACGAGCTCGGCCACTACTTCGGGCTCGACGACGAGACGATGCATCGCATCGAGGAGGGAGAGGAGTGATTTCCCCGGCTCGGCTGTAGCCTCTCCTCGTCCGGCCTCATCTCCAGCACCTACCCAGGCAGTCTTCTACGTGCGCGGCGTAAGTTTTGTGTTGACAAGGAGTTTCAATAGTCCGTAATGTTTCAGCGGATGCTGAAAGGGCAGGGGTCAGAGAAAGATGCTGAAAACCGGGGAGATTCGGCGGCAAGTCGCTCAGCGGTTGCGCGAGCTATTCCCGAAAGCTCGGCCCTGGGAGGAAGTCGCCGGTCTTCAGGTGAACGGCAAAGCCACGGATTTGGCGGTGAAATTCCGTCTCGGCGACCAGGAGCGCCTGGTAGTGGCTGAGGTGAGCTCGCTCGGTCAGCCGCGGCAGATCCGCGCCGCCGTCACGCGGCTTGCCGATGTCCGCCGCGAGTTGCCCGGGGCGTACCCGGTGGCGGCTGCCGTCTACATCGGCCCCCAGAGCGCGCGAATCCTCAAGGACAACAACCTCGGGTTCCTCGACCTGTCCGGCAACTGCTACATCGCCTTCGACCAGGTGCTCATCGAGAAGGAGGGCAAGCGCAACCTCCGGCCCTCCACCCGCCCGCTGCGCTCGCTGTTCGCGCCGCGCGCCACCCGGGTCGTGCGCGTGTTGCTCACCGAGCCGACGCGTGCGTGGCGCCTCGAGGAGCTCGCCAGGGCGGCCGAGGTCAGCCTCGGTCACTCGCACAACGTGATCAAGCGCCTCGAGGATCTCCGCTGGGTGGAGCGGGATCACGCCCAGCGCATCCACCTCGGGAAACCCGCCGACCTGCTCCAGGCGTGGTGCGAGTCCTACACGGTCCGCGCCAACGAGATGACGTCGTACTTCGTGCCCGAGCGCGTGAGTCGCAAGCTGATGACCGACGTGGCGCGCGTCGCCGGTGCCGAGGGCCGGCGCTATGCGTTCACGCTCGGCGCCGGGCTGTCGCTGGTGGCGCCCCAGCCGCGGCTGACGTCGCTGCACTGCTACTTCGAAGGCGATCCTGCCCCGCTGGCGGCGGCGCTCGGCCTGCGCCCGACGGCGGAGGCCGACGGCGGGCTGCACGTGCTGACGCCGTACGACCCCGGCGTGTTCCACGGAACGCTGGAGAAGGCCGGCCTGAAGGTCGTCAGCGTCCCGCAGCTCTACGCCGACCTCGTACACGCGGGCCGTCGCGGCGCCGAGCAGGCCGAGCACCTGCGCCGCGAAGCCATGGGGTACTGAGCCCGCCCAGGGAAGGGGGGCGTAAGGACGCCCTTCGCATAGGGCGATTGTCGCAGCAGGAAGGGGGGTGACATCTCGATGGCGAAGAAGAAGGCGGCCAAAAAGAAGAAGAAGTAACGTCGTTGTAGTTGCCGATGGGGGGTGGCGGCCTCCCATCAGTCACCAATCGGCAGGGGGCAACGTCCCCTGCCGATTGTGCTTAAATGACCTTCGTGACTTTTCCCGCCTTGAGGCAGCGCGTGCACACGCGCACGCGCTTCGTCCGGCCGGCGACGAGCGCCCGCATCGAGACGAGGTTCGGCAGCCACCGTCGGCGCGTCAGCTTGTGAGCGTGGCTCACCGTGTTGCCGACCGACGGGCCTTTTCCGCACAGATCACACCGCTGCGCCATCACGACTCCTCGAGGATGAGTTTTCCGCGGCAGAGACAAGCAGATTTAGTAGCACAATGACCGGAGCCAGGCAAACGCGCGTCGCCGCCGGGCTCGCCACGCCGCTGCAGTACCTGAAGGGCGTCGGCCCCGAGCGGGCCAAGCTACTGGCCCGAAAGGGACTCACGACCGTGGGCGATGCGCTGTTCTTCGTTCCCATCCGGCACGAGGACCGCACGCGCTTCTCGCCGTTCCGCGCGCTGCAGGTCGGCCAGTCGGTCACGTGCTCGGGCGTGATTGCCGGCGTGAGTCCCCCACCGCCGGGACGCCGGCGGGCGCCGCTCGCCCTGCTCCTCCGCGACGACAGCGGCTACGCGACGGCGACGCTGTTCGCGGGGCGGCACTATCTGCAGCGCGTGCTCTCGCGCGGCCAGCGCCTGGTGCTGCACGGCAAGGTCGGCCGCTATCGGGACAAGATCACCATCGCCGTGCAGGACTGGGAGCTCGTCGAAGGCGGCGAAGACGAGCATCTGCATGCCGGGCGCCTCGTGCCCGTGTACTCGACGACGGAGGGGCTGGCCCAGCGGCCGTTGCGCCGGCTGATGTGGCAGGTGCTGGAGGACTTCGCCGGCGAGATCGAGGAGACGCTGCCCGAGGCGCTCCGCACACGGCGCGGCCTGCCGCCGCTGTCGGAGGCCGTGCGCCACGCACACTTTCCGGCCACCGAGGCCGAGCGCGAGCGCGCCATGCGCCGCCTGGCGTTCGACGATTTCCTGCTCTTGCAGCTCGGCCTCGCCATCCTGCGCGCGCGCACGACGCGCGCGCGCGGCATCTCGATGCGGCCCCGGGGGACGCTCGTGGCGCGGCTGCGCGAGAGCCTTCACTTCTCGCTGACGGCTGCGCAGGAACGCGTGTGGGACGAGATCCGCGCCGACATGGCGGCGCCCTTTCCCATGCACCGCCTGCTGCAGGGAGACGTCGGGTCCGGCAAAACGATCGTGGCCGCGCTCGCGGTGTGCACCGCCGTCGAGGCCGGGTACCAGGCGGCCGTGATGGCGCCGACCGAGATCCTCGCCGAGCAGCATTTCGTCACGCTGTCCCGGCTGCTCGAGCCGCTCGGGGTGCCGGTGACGTTGCTCCGCTCCGGTTTGAAGGGCCGCGACGCGGCGGCGCGACGGGCGGCCGTGGAAGCGGGCCACGTCGGCTGCGTGGTGGGCACCCACGCGCTCGTGCAGGAGCGCGTGGCCTTCCAGCGCCTCGGCCTGGCCGTGGTGGACGAGCAGCATCGCTTCGGGGTCCACCAGCGCGCGCGCCTCAAGGGCAAGGGCGAGCGGCCCGACGTGCTCGTGATGACGGCCACGCCGATACCGCGGACGCTGGCGCTGACGCTCTACGGCGATCTCGACGTGAGCGTGCTCGACGAGCTGCCGCCCGGCCGCAAGCCGGTTCGTACCGACGCGCGCACGGACGCCCGCCGCGCGCAGATCTACAAGTTCCTCGCCGACCAGGCGGCCGAGGGGCGGCAGATCTACGTCGTCTATCCGCTGGTGGAGGAGTCGGAGGCGATGGACCTCAAGGCGGCCACCGACATGGCGGCCCATCTCCAGCGCGACGTCTTTCCGCAGCTCGTGGTGGGTCTCCTGCACGGCCGGATGCCGAGCGAGGAGAAGGACGCGATCATGCAGCGCTTCAAGGCCGGGGCCCTCCACGTGCTCGTGGCGACGACCGTGATCGAGGTCGGGATCGACGTGCCGAACGCCTCGGTGATGCTGATCGAGCACGCCGAGCGGTTCGGCCTCTCGCAGCTCCATCAGCTCCGCGGCCGCGTCGGGCGCGGGCCGTGGAGATCGTACTGCATCCTGCTCACCGCCGGGCGGCTCGGCGAGGACGCGCAGCGGCGCATCGAGGCCATGGTCCAGACGAACGACGGATTCAAGATCGCCGAGGTCGACCTGCAGCTCCGCGGCCCCGGTGAGTTCTTCGGGACGCGACAGTCGGGGCTGCCGGAGTTCCGCGCGGCCGACCTGCTGCGCGACGCGCCGCTGCTCGAGGAGGCGCGCCGCGAGGCGCAAACCATCGTCGCCGCCGATCCGGACCTGCGCGACGCGGCGCATCGCGGGCTCCGTCAGGCGCTGCTGACGCGCTGGCGCGGCAAGCTGGACCTCGCCTCCGTCGGCTGACGTGCGGATCATCGCCGGCGCCTACAAGGGCAAACGGCTCGTCACCCCGCGCGGCGACGTGACGCGGCCGACGGCCGATCAGGTGCGCATCGCGCTCATGGACACGCTCATGCCGTGGCTGCCCGGGGCGCGCTTCCTCGACCTCTTCGCGGGCGCCGGCGGCGTCGGCCTCGAAGCGCTGTCGCGCGGCGCCGCCCACACGACGTTCGTGGAGCGCGATGCGCGCGCGGTGGCCGCGCTTCGCGACAACGTGGCCGCCCTCGGCATTCCGGACGCCGTGCGTGTCGTCCGGGACGACGTGCTCCACGCGTTGGCGGCATTCCGGCGCGCCGGCGAGGGCTTCGACGTCGTCTTCCTCGATCCGCCGTACGAGGCGGAGCTCACGATGCCCACGCTGGCCGCGCTCGGGGAGGGCGCCGTGCTGACCGACGGCGCGCTCGTCGTCGCGCAGCATCTGACGAAGCGGCCGCCGGCGGAAAACGCCGGTGTTTTAGCGGCGTTTCGCACGCGGCGGTTCGGGGAGACGACCTTGACTTTCTTTCGAGCGGGCGGCTACGATGCCCCGTCGACACCCACGTCGCCGCGAGGTTGACCCGTGTCCAAGCGCGCCGTCTATCCCGGAATGTTCGATCCGATCCACAACGGCCACGTGGACGTCATCCAGCGCAGCCTGCAGATCTTCGACGAGGTGATCGTGGCCGTGGTGGCCAACCCGTCCAAGCAGCCGCTGTTCACCGTCAGCCAGCGCCTCGAGATGCTGGACGAGGCCACCGCCAACCTCGGCGTGGGGCCGCATCTGCGCATCGTCGCCTTCGACGGGCTGCTCATCGACCTGGTGGCCCGCGAGCGTGCCCACTGCATCGTGCGCGGGATCCGCGCCGTCTCCGACTTCGAATACGAGTTCCAGATGGCGCTGATGAACCGCAAGCTCCGCTCGAACGTCGAGACCGTCTTCTTGATGCCGCACGAGCGCTACACGTACATCTCGTCGCGGCTCATCAAGGAGGTGGCCAGCTTCGGGACCTCGGTGGCGGGGATGGTTCCGGCCGTCGTGGAGAAGCGCCTCACCGAGAAGTTCCCGCTCAAGTGACGCCGGGCGCGTCCCGCGCCCGCGCCGAAGGAGGACCGTGTGCTCGCTGACCGCCTGAAGACGCTCGCCCCTTCGTCGACGCTCGCCGTGCAGGCCAAGGCCAAGGAGCTGCGGGCGCGCGGCGTCGACGTCGTCTCGTTCGGCGCCGGCGAGCCGGATTTCGACACGCCCGAGCGCATCAAGGAGGCGGCGGTGGCGGCCATGCGCCGCGGGCAGACGAAGTACACCGAGGTCGCCGGCATTCCCGAGCTGCGGGCCGCCGTGTGCGCCAAGCTCCGGCGCGACAATGGCCTGACCTACGAGCCGGCCGACGTGCTCGTCTCGTGCGGCGCCAAGCACACACTCTTCAACATCGCCACCGCGCTCGTGAATCCCGGCGACGAGGTGCTGGTGCCGAGCCCGTTCTGGGTCTCCTATCCCGAGCAGGTTCGGCTCCTCGGCGGCGCTCCCGTCAGCGTAGAGACGCGCGAGAGCACCGGCTTCGATCTCGACCCCGAGCGCCTGCGTGCCGCCGTCACGCCGCGCACGAAGCTGGTCGTGCTCAACAGCCCGAACAACCCGACGGGCGCGGTGTTCTCCGCCGAAGCGCTGGCCGCCGTCGGGCGGCTGGCCGTGGAGAACAACCTCTGGATCGTCTCCGACGAATGCTATGAGTCCCTGACGTTCGAAGGGCGTCACGTCTCGGTCGCCGCGCTGGGGCCCGAGGTGAAGGCGCGCACGCTCGTCGTGAACACGTGCTCCAAGGCCTACGCGATGACCGGCTGGCGCATCGGCTACGCGGCCGGTCCCCGCGAGCTCATCCGCGCCATGACCGACGTGCAGAGTCAGGTGACGTCCAACCCGTCGTCGGTGGCGCAGTGGGCGGCCGTGGAGGCCCTCGGCGGCCCGCAAGACGACGTCGCCAAGATGGCGGGTGAGTTCGATCGCCGGCGGCGCCTCATCGTCGGCGCGCTCAACGCGCTGCCCGGCGTGTCGTGCGTGATGCCGAAGGGCGCGTTCTACGCCTTCGCCAACGTCGCCGGCCTCTTCGGCCGCCGGTGGACGCGCGACGGGCGCGCCACGACGCTGAAGGGCTCGCTCGACGTCGCCGCCTTCCTGCTGGAGGAGGCGCGCGTGGCGGTGGTGCCGGGCCTCGACTTCGGCTCCGACGCCCACGTCCGGCTCTCGTACGCCACCAGCGAGACGCTGATCCGCGAAGGGCTCGCGCGCATGAGCGCCGCCATCAAGACGCTGGGATAAAGAGGAGCGCCACGGCTTTGCCGGGGCGCTCCGAACGTCGGGGGGGGATGGGGGGCCATTCGGGGCCCCCCATGTCCCCGGACCCCGCCGCCCTCGAGGCGGCGGCGCGCGTCCGCGTCACCGTCATCGTCGGCGCCGGTGACACCGGCAAGACGACGCTGGCCGTGCGGCTGGCGAGCGCGCTCGCCGCCCGCGGCGCCCGCGTCGCCGTGGTCGACGCCGACGTCGGACAGTCGGAGATCGGCCCGCCGACGACGGTGGGCCTCGGCGCGGTGACGCGACCGCTCTCCCGCCTCCACGACGCCGACGTCGTCGCCGTCGAGTTCATCGGCGACACCTCTCCCGTGCGGCGGCTCGCGCAGACGGCCGATGCCACCGGCCGTCTCGTGCGCCGCGCGCTCGCCGACGGCTTCGCTCATGTCGTCGTCGACACGGGCGGGCTGGTGGAGGGCGCGCTCGGCCTCGCGCTCAAGCGCGCCAAGGTGCGCGCCGTCGATCCCGATCTGGTCGTCGTGGTGCAGCGCCGCGAGGAGAGCGAGCCGCTGGCGCGTGCCCTGGCCGGCGCCGCGCGCCCGACCGTTCTGCGCGTGGCGGCTTCACCGGCCGCCGTCCGCCGCACGCAGACGCAGCGGCGCCTCTTCCGCGATCAGGCACTGCAGGAGTACTTGCAGCACGCCGGTGTGTTCAGCGTCCCACGCGAGCGGATCGAGGCGCCGGCGCCGCGCGGCGCGCCACCGACGGCGATCGTCGAGGGCCTGCTGGTCGGCGTGTACGGCACCGCCGGCGAGACGCTGGGCATCGGCCGCGTGCGATCGGTCGACGACCTGCGGGGTCAGGTCGTCATCGAAACGCCCGTGACACCCGCCGAGATCGCGCGGGTGGTCGCGGGCCGCGTGGTGTGGCCCAAGCGGGGCTAGGCGCCGGTGCGCCATGTGCGCACCGGCGCCGGGACACTCTCGTCTGACCTTACTTCGTGCTGCTCGACGACGCGCTGCCGCTCGGGCTCGTGGTCGTGCCGGACGACGAACCGGAACCAGTGGCGGACGGCGAAGTGGCGCTGCCCGACCCGCTCACCGAGCCGGAGCCCGTGGTGGTCGTGGTGCTGCTGCTGCCCGGAGTCGTGGTCGTGCCCGGCGACGCGGACGGCGTCGTCCGGTCCGGGGTGCTGCCGACGCGCTCGGTCTCGGTGCGATTGCAGGCGATGCTGGCACCGGCCAGCAACGCGAGCGCGCAGAAGCCCGATAGCATTTTCTTCATTGCCGCATGCTCCTCCTTGTGGGGTGTCGAACCACGCAAGAAGGTTGCAACCGACATGCCCGTGGCGGCTGACTTGACAGGTTCGGTTCCATCCAATACTACTGCGAGTTATCTCGCGGTCCCGGCCGGTTCCGCACCCGCGAGCAAGGAGAGGACTGCAAAATGAAGCTCGAAGGCTCGCACGACGTTCCCGCCCCGCGGCAGACAGTCTGGGACGCGTTCCTCGATCCCGAGCGGCTGCGGCAAGCCATTCCCGGCTGCGAGAAGCTGGAGGCGCTCGGCAACGACGAGTACAAGGCGACGATGAAGGTGGGCGTCGGCGGCGTGAAGGGAACGTTCGAGGGCAAGGTGCGCCTGTCGGACAAGAAGCCGCCGGACTCGTACAAGATGGCCGTCGAGGGAACCGGCGGTCCCGGGTTCGTGCGCGGCGAGACGCTCATCACGCTGAGCGACATCGCGGGTGGCACACGGGTCGCGTACACCGCCGATCTCCAGGTCGGTGGCCTCATCGCCTCCGTCGGTCAGCGCATGCTCGGCGGGGTGTCGAAGATGATGGCCGACAAGTTCTTCGGCAAGATGGGCGAGCTGCTGCAGGCCTGACGTGCCCTCGCGCTATCTCGAGCCGCGCCTCGAGCGCGCGTCGCGCGCGACGCTGCAGGCGCTGCAGCTCCGGCGTCTCCGCGCGCAGGTTGCCCACGCCGCGCGCCACAGCCCGTTCTATCGTCGCAAGCTCGAGGCTGCCGGCGTCGCGCCGAGATTGCGCACGCTGGCCGATCTGCGCGCCTTGCCGTTCACGACGAAGGACGAGCTGAAGGAAAACCAGGCGCAGCATCCGCCGTGGGGCAACGTGCTGGCGGTGCCGTTCGAGGACGTGCTGCGAATCCACATGACGTCGGCCACCACCGGCCGACCGCTGGCGTTCCTCGACACGGCCGAGGACTGGTACGGCTTCTATCATTCCTACGCGCGCTCGCTGTACGGGTTCGGCGTCCGGCGCAGCGACATGGTGATGGCCGCGTTCTCGTATGGTCCGTGGATCGGCTTCTGGTCCGGATTCTACGCGGCCCAGGACCTGGGCTGTCTCGTGTTCCCCGCCGGCGGGCTCTCCACGGATCAGCGCATCGACGCCCTGATGACCTATCCGATCACCGTGCTCGGCTGCACCCCGTCGTACGCGCTCTTCCTGGCGGAGCACGCTGCGCGGAAAGGCATCGACCTCGCCCGGCAGACGAAGATCCGGCTCACCTGGCACACGGGCGAGCCGGGCGCGTCGATTCCGGCCACGCGCGCGAAGATCGAGGCCGCCTTCGGCGCCCGCGCCTTCGACCTCCCGGGGCTCACGGAGATCGCCGCCTGGGGCTTCGAGTGCGACGCCCGCTCCGGGCTCGTGCACGTGCACGAGGACTACTGCTACCCCGAGGTCCTGGACGAGGCCGGCGCACCGGTCGCGCCCGGCGGCCGCGGCGAGCTGGTCTTCACGAGCCTCTATCGTCGCGCGATGCCGCTGATCCGCTACCGCACGCGCGACGTCGTGCAGCTCGCCGACCGGCGCTGCCCGTGCGGCCGCACGCTGCTCGCCTTCGAGGGCGGCGTGCTCGCGCGGCTCGACGACATGAAGAAGGTCCGCGGCGTGATCGTCTATCCGCGCCGCATCGAGGAGCTCGTGCGTCCGTTCGCCGGCGTCGACGAGTTCCAGATCGTGTTCCGCCGGCAGGACGGCCTCGACGACATCCTGCTGCGCGTCGATCCGGCGCCGACGCTGGCGAAGCCGGAGTGCGACGGGCTCTGCGCCGCCCTCGGCGAGGCGCTGCGCGTCGGCCTCGGCATCCGCGTCACCGTGGAGGCGACGAAGCCCGGCGAGCTTCCCCGCTGGGATCACAAGGCGCGCCGGGTCAAGGACGAGCGCACCGAAGTTCCATTCTAGCCAGCGAGGAGAGCCCATCTCGTGAAGGCGGCCTACTTCAAGGAGCACGGCGGCAGTGACAGGATCATCTACGGCGACTACAAGGACCCGGCGCCGGCCGCCGGCGAGGTCGTGGTGCGCGTGAAGGCGTGCGCGCTGAACCACGTCGACATGCTGCTGCTCGACGGCCGCTATCCGCCGCCGGAAGGGCTGCCCCACGTCAACGGCTGCGAGGTCACGGGGACGGTGGAGGCGGTCGACGGCGCGGCGCGGGGGCTCGCGCGCGGGCAGCGCGTCGTCATCTTCCCCGGCTTCTCGTGCGGCACCTGCGAGTTCTGCCTGCGCGGCGAGCGCACGGTGTGCCTGCGCTACGGCTATCTCGGCGCCGCCCGGGACGGCGGCTATGCCGAGCTGGTGAAGGCGCCCGCCGCGAACATCGTGCCGCTGCCCGACTCGATCTCCTTCGAGGCGGGCGCGGCCGTGCCACTGGCCATGCTGACGTCGTGGCACGCGCTCATCGCGCAGGCGCAGCTGCGGCCCGGCCAGACGGTGCTCGTGCAGGCCGCCGGCAGCGGCGTCGGCAGCGCCGCCATCCAGATCGCCCGCCTCGTCGGCGCGCGGGTCATGACCACCGTCGGCAGCGACGACAAGATCGAGTTCGCGCGCGCGCTCGGCGCCGAGCACGTGGTCAACTACCGCACGCAGGATTTCGTCGAGGAGGCCAAGCGCTGGACCGGCAAGCGCGGCGTCGACGTCGTGGTCGAGCACATCGGCGGCGAGACGTTCGAGCGCTCGACCTACGCGCTGACCCGCCTCGGCACGCTGGTGTCGATCGGCTCCCACGACACGCACTGGGGGCGGCTCGACCTCCGGCACGTGTACTCGAAGAATCTGAGAATCATCGGCACCAACCTGGGCTCGATCCTCGAGCTCCGCACCATCCTCGACTACATGGTGGCGGGCCGGCTGCGCCCGGTGATCGACCGCACCTTCGCGCTGAAGGACGCGCGCGCGGCCGTCCAGCACGTCCTCGACCGGAAGAACAGGGGAAAGGTCCTGCTCGTCCCTTGACCCTCGGGGAGCTCCTGGAGCGTGCCGCCCTCCGGCGGCCCGACGCCGACGCCGTCGTCGATGGTCACCGCCGGCTGACGTACGGCGAGCTGGCGGCTCGCGCCGAGGCGCTCGGCGCGGGCTTTCACGCGCTCGGTGTCCGCCACGGCGACCGCGTGCTCATCGTGCTGCGGAACCGGCTCGAGCACGTGCTGGCCTACTGGGCGCTGCAGGGGATCGGCGGTGTGCCCACGCCCGTGAACTTCCGGCTCGCCGCCGGCGAGGTGCGCTACCTGCTCGGCGACAGCGGCGCGCGGGTTGCTCTCTGCGAGACTGCGACGGCCGCCGCGCTCGCGGAGGCGGCGGCCGGATCGGCGGTGTCGATCGTCGCCGTCGGCGACGGCGCCCCGGCCGGCGCGCTCCCATTCGACGAGGTGGCGACCGGCGACGCCCGGCCGTCGGGGACGACCGTCGAGGAGCGCGACCTCTCGCTGCTGCTGTACACGTCGGGCACGACCGGCCGGCCCAAGGGCGTTCCGCGCACGCACCGGAATCACTACGCCGGCGCGGTCGCCCAGGTCGTACAGTGCGGCTACACGTGGGGCGAGCGGACGCTCGGGGTGATGCCCCTCTATCACACGATGGGGATCCACGCGCTCACCAGCATGGCGGCCGTCAACGGCTGCTTCGTCTGCCAGCCGGACTGGAGCGCGGAGGCCGCGGTTCGTCTCATCGCCACCGAGGGCGTGACGGCGCTCTACCTGATCCCGACCCTCTACTGGGACCTCGTGCATGCGCCGGGCTTCGACTCCGAGCGGGTGCGCTCGGTCCGCAAGCTCGCCTACGCCGGCGCGCCGATGCTGGCTCCGCTGACGGAGCGCTGCGTGCGCGCGTTCCGGCCGGAGGTGTTCGTCAATCACTACGGCTCGACGGAGATCTACACGTTCACCGTGCGGCCCGACGTCGGCGCCAAGCCCGGCTGCGCAGGGCGGCCCGGTCTGCACTCCGCCATCCGGGTGGTGGCCGCCTCGACCGACCGGCGCGTCGCGCCCGACGAGGTCGTCAAGACCGGCGAGAAGGGCGAGATCATCGCGAGCCTCGCTTCCGACGAGGCGTTCGCCGGCTACTGGCGGCGGCCGGATGCCGATGCGCGGGCGCTGCGCGACGGCTGGTACTTCACCGGCGACATGGGCTGGCTCGACGCCGACGGGGAGCTCCACGTGGCGGGCCGCGTCGACGACATGATCATCAGCGGCGGAGAGAACATCCATCCCGTCGAGGTGGAGGACGTGGTCGCGCGGCATCCGGACGTGGCCGACGTCGCCGTGGTCGGCGAGCCGGACGCGCGCTGGGGCGAGCGCGTGGTGGCCTTCGTCGTGCCCCGGCGAGCCGCGCTCACCGCGGACGCGCTCGATCGGTACTGCCGGGATGCGGCGGACCTGGCGTCGTTCAAGCGCCCCCGCCGCATCGTCTTCGTGCAGGAGATTCCGAAGACGGCCTCGGGTAAGATTCTGCGCCGCCTGTTGCGCGACGGCCAGTACGAGGAGCATAGGGGCTCTGGGGGCCATGTCGGGGCGCCCAGGAGGAGCAATGACTGAATTCCTGCGAGTGGAACGGAAGGGCCCGGCGGCGACGATCTGGATCGATCGCCAGCCGAAGATGAACACCATGACCGTGGCCATGCGCAACGAGCTGCCCGGCATCTTCCAGGTCCTCGAGGGCGACGAGAGCGTGCGCGTGATCGTCGTCCGCGGCGCCGGCGGCAAGGCCTTCAGCGCGGGCGGCGACGTGGCGGAGTTCCTCACGCTGGCGCCGGCCGACCTCGAGCTCTGGGGCGACACGCTGACGGCCGCCGAGCGGTGTCGCAAGCCCGTCATCGCCGCCATCGACGGGTATACGATGGGCGCCGGCCTGGAGCTGGCCGTTGCCTGCGATTTCCGCGTGGCCACGCTCCGTTCGGAGTTCGCCTTCCCGGAGGTCCGGCTCGGCATGATTCCCGGCTCGGGCGGCACGCAGCGCGCGATGCGGCTGATGGGCATGACGCGCGCCAAGCTGTTCATGATGACGGGCCAGCGCATCTCGGCCGAGCGTGCGGAGGCCTGGGGGCTCATCACGCAAGCGGTGGCCAACGACAAGCTCGACGAGGCGGTCGGCGCCCTCGCCGGGGAGCTGGCGGAACGGGCGCCGCTGGCGCTGCGGACGTTGAAGATGGTGCTCAACCGCGGCGCCGACGCGCCGCTCGACACGGCGCTCGAGCTGGAGCGAAAGGCCTACGCCTGGCTGCGCTCGACGCACGATTATGAAGAGGGCGTGCGGTCGTTCCTCGACAAGCGCCCACCATCGTACCGGGGGAGATGACCGTGACCGATTCCTTCGGCCTCATTCTCGCGAACCGCGCGGTCGTTCTCGGTGCGCTCAAGGCGCGCGACCTGCTGGAGCTGGCCACCGCCGCCGAGACCGCCGGCGCCTTCGACACGATCTGGGTCGGCGACAGCCTGCTCGCCAAGCCCCGCCTCGAATCGGTCGCCCTGCTGTCCGCCCTCGCCGGCGTCACGCGGCGTGCGCGCCTCGGCGTCGGCTGCATGGCCACCTTCGTCCATCGCCACCCCGTGCTCTTCGCCCAGCAGTGGGCGAGCCTCGACGTCCTCTCGGAGGGCCGCGCCTGGCTGGCCGTCTGCCTCGGCGGACCGAACGAGCAGAGCGCCGCCCAGGCCCTCGAGCACACCGTGATGGGCGTGCAGGCGAGCGAGCGCGTCGAGCGTCTGGAAGAGGGGATCGCGATCCTCCGCGCTCTCTTCGCCGCGCCCAAAGCGTCGCACACTGGACGCTTCTACCGATTCGCCGATGTCGCGCTGCAGCCGCGGCCAGTGCAGCAGCCGCTGCCGATCTGGATCGCGTCGAATCCGACCGGGCTCACCTGGAAGGGCGGCGCCAGCGCCTCGGCGGCGGTGGTGGAGCGGTCGTTCCGGCGAGTGGCGCGGCTGGCCGACGGCTGGATGACCAACAAGCTGAGCCCGAGCGAATTCGCCGAGCAGTTCGGGCGCGTACGGGCCATGGCCAAGGAGGAGGGCCGCGATCCCGCGTCGCTCGGAAGCGCGCTCTACCACAACATCAACGTCAACGAGGACCGCCAGGCGGCGCTGGAGGAGAGCAAGAAGTTCCTCGACGCCTACTACACCGCGAACTTCAGCGCGAAGTTCGTCGAGCAGTGGACGGTGGCCGGCGGGCCGAGAGAGTGCATCGCGCAGCTGCGCGAGTACTTCGCGGCCGGGCTCGGCCACATGGCGCTGCGGCTGACGTCCTGGAACCAGCAGGCGCAGTTCACGCGGTTCATCCAAGAAATCGCGCCCGCATTCGGAGGCCGCTGATGCTGCTCGGGATCGACCATCTCGTCATCGCCGTCAAGAGCCTGGAGACCGCCGGCAAGGACTACACGGACCTCGGCTTCACGGTGGTGCCCGGCGGCCGGCACACCGGCATCGGCACCTACAACAGCCTCATCGCCTTCGAGGACGGCTCGTACCTGGAGCTCATCGGCTTCTACGAGCCGCGCGACGATCACCGGTGGTTCGCGCCGCTCCAGAAGGGCGGCGGCCTCGTCGACTTCTGCCTGCAGACGGACGACCTGCCTGGTGACACCGCCGCGCTCCGTCGCGCCGGCATCGACGTCGGCGAGCCGGAGAAGCGCGATCGCAAGCGCCCCGACGGCAAGGAGATCCGCTGGGTATTCTCGCTCGCGCGCGGCGCCCACCGCGGGGTGGCGCCGTTCATCATCACCGACGAGACGGGCCGCGACCAGCGCATCCCACGCGAGCGCCGCCACGCCAACGGCGTGACCGGCATCGACACCGTCACCGTCGCCGTCGATGACGTGGCGCGGGTGCGCGGCTGGTACGCGCAGATGCTGCGGCGCCCCGGCGCCGACGTCAAGCGCGACGACCTCGGTGCCGCCGGGGTGAGGTTCGCGATCGGACCACACACGTTCGATTTCGTGGCGCCGTCGACGGCCTCGAGCCCGCTGACCGCCTGGCTGGCGGCGCGCGGACCGTCGCCGTACGCGGCCACGTTCAAGGGCGGCGCCGGCCGGACCGGCGCCCTCGATCCCGGAAAAACGCACGGCGCGCGCCTGGCGCTCGCCTGAACATCGGAGGGGCACGATGAGGATCGCACTCGCAGTCTTGCTGGCGCTGGCGGTCTCCGTCAGCGGCGTGACGGCGCAGACGCAGCCGGTGAATCTCGCGTTCGCCACGCTCGATACGGGCAGCGCCTGGTACGTGTACGGCGCCACCATGGCCGAGCTGCTGAGAAAGACACTGCCACCCGGCTCGAACATCGACGTCAAGCCGCGCTCGGGCGGCGTCGGCAATCCGCGCCTGGTGGCCAAGAACGAGACGCCGCTCGGCCTGGCCTTCACCGTCACCAACCGCTGGGCGCTGGAGGGCAAGGAAGCCTATACGGACAAGCTCGAGAACATCCGCGGCCTCGTGGGCGGGCTCGACACGTACTACCTGGTGGCGGTGGCCAGCAACAAGCTCGGCATCAACTCCGTGCGCGAGATCAAGGAGAAGAAGCTGCCGGTGAAGATCTACACGCAGCCCATCGGCGCCCTCGGCGAGTTCGCCGGCCGGCAGCTGCTGCGCGCCATCGGCACCGGCTACACGGAGATCAAAGCGCTCGGCGGCACCACCACCCACGTCGGCTACAACGTCATCGTCGACGCCTTCAAGGACGGCCGCGCCGACGTGCTGTTCGCGGTGGTGACGCCCAAGCACCCGTCCGTGAGCGAGATCGCCAACGACGGCAACGTGAAGTTCCTCGGTCTCGACGCGGAGACGACCAAGGCGCTGCTGCCGCTGGGCTACGTGGCGGCCACCATGCCCGCGAACACGTTCAAGGGCCAGTCCGAGCCGGTGACGACGGTCGGCTTCCCCACCGTGCTCATCACCAACAAGGAGCTCCCCGAGGACGTCGCCTACACGGTGACGAAGACCGTGCTGGAGAACAAGGACGCGCTCGTCCGCGGTCATGGCGGGCTCGCGGCGTTCGATCCGAAGACGGCGTGGCAGCCGGAGAAGGTCGGCATTCCGCTCCATCCGGGCGCCGAGAAGGCGTACCGCGAGAAAGGGTGGATGAAATAGCCGCCGACTGGATCTTCGACAACGGCCGTGTCCTGACGCTCGACCCGCGTCGCCCGGAGGTCCGCGCGCTCGCGGTGGAGGGCAGACGCGTGGTGGCGGCGGGCACGCGCGCCGACGTGAGGCCGTGGCGCGACCGCCGCACGCGGGTGGTGGATCTGCTCGGCGCCACCGTCGTCCCCGGTCTCGTCGACGCGCACGCGCATCTCGATCGCGAAGGCCTGAAGGGAGTCTGTCCGTCCCTGGCGCGGTGCCGCTCGATCGCCGACGTGCAGGCGGTCGTGCGGCGGCTCGCCGCCCGCACGCCGAAGGGGCAGTGGATCGTCACCATGCCGCTCGGCGCGCCGCCCTTTTACCAGGACCCGCCCGCCACGCTGGCCGAGGGCCGATGGCCGACGCGTGCCGACCTCGACGCGGCGGCGCCCGACCATCCCGTTTACATCCGCGGCATCTGGGGCTACTGGAACAAGCCGCCGGTGTACTCCGTGGCCAGCTCGTGCGCCTTGCGCGCGGCCGGCGTGACCCGCGACACCGTGGCGCCGAGCGGGGTCGAGATCGGGCGCGACGCCACCGGCGAGCCGACCGGCGTCTTCGTCGAGCACAACCTCATCCAGGTGCTGGAGTTCACGCTCATGCGCGCGGCCCCACGCTTCACGCCCGCGCAGCGGCTGGCGGCGCTGGCCGAATCGCAGCGCGCGTATGCCGCCCGGGGCGTCACCGCGGTCTACGAGGGGCATGGCGTCGCTCCCGAGGTGATCGCGATCTATCGAGCCGCGCACGAAGCCGGGACGCTCAAGCTCCGCGCGACGCTGGCCGTCAGTCCGACGTGGGCGGGCGCCAGCGAGGCGGAGCGTGCGCTGCCGGACCTGGCGGCCTGGGCCGGAGGCCGCGGCCTCGGCGACGATCGCCTGCGCCTGCAGGGCATCTGCCTGCACTACGGCGGCGACCCGGAGGTCGCTCGCATCCTGCATGCGAGCCAGCCGTACACCGGCTGGGCCGGCTTCGTGGAGAGCGCCAACTCGCGCGAAGAGTACGCGCGGCAGGCGGCTCTGGCGGCCCGCCTCGGCCTCCGCGTCAATACGCTGGTGACGCGATGCCTCCCGGAAGTCCTGGAGGTCTGGGAGAAGATCGCCGCCGTCACGCCGATGGCGCCGCTGCGGTGGGTGCTGGTGCATCTCGCGGCCGCCACGCCCGATCAGCTCGCGCGCATCCGCCGGCTCGGCGTGGTGGCCACGACCAATCCGATCAGCTACCTGTGGCGCTCGGGCGCGGCGGAGGCGGCGCGCGTCGGCGGCGCGGCCGACACGCTGCTGCCGCACCGGAGCCTCGCGCGGCTGCGCATCCCGTTCGGCGTGGCGACCGACAACAAGCCTCCGGATCCGTGGCTCGTCTTCAACGCCATCGTGGAGCGGCGCGACATGGCCTCGGGCGCGCTGCTCGGGGCGCGCGAGCGGCTGACGCGCGGCCAGGCGCTGGCCGCGCTCACCGTCGGCGGCGCCCACGTGACGTTCGCCGAGCGCGATCGCGGGCGGCTCGTGCCCGGCTACGTCGCCGACCTCGCCGTGCTGGAGACCGACCCGCTGTCGGCGCCGGCCGAGGTCCTGGCCGGCCAGACCGCGCGCCTCACGATGGTCGCCGGCGAGATCGTGCACCGTGCCTGACCTTCGCTCACCGCGCGTCTGGCTCGGCATGGCCTGGTCGGTCTTCCAGCTCTACACGGCGTACGCGGGGATGTACGACCTCCTCGTCCAGCTCCCCGTCCACGTCGCCTTCGCCGTCGCGCTCGGGTTTCTCACGCCGGCGACGCCCGACTCGCCCGAGGCGGCCGCCCGCCTCGCGCGCCGGCGGTCGCGGCGCTGGCTCGACATCGGCCTCGCCGGCCTGTCGCTGCTCTGCGCGGCTCACTACGTCTGGCACAACCCGAGGCTGGCGAGCCGAATGGCGATGGTCGACGATCCGCTGCCGGTCGACGTCGCGGTGAGCTTGGTCTTCGTGGCGCTCCTGCTCGCCGCCGCCTGGCGACACATCGGACCCGCGCTGGTGATCATGGCGGTTGCCTTCATCGCCTACGTGTTCGTGGGCCCCCGGCTGCCCGGCTTCCTGTCGCACGGCGGGGAGTCCGCCATGATCCTGATCGATCAGCAGATGCTGACGACGCAGGGCGTCTTCGGTATCCCCACGCTCGTGTCCGCGACGTTCATCTTCCTGTTCGTGGTCTTCGGGAGCGTCATGTCGCACGGTGGGCTGCTGCGTTTCTTCACCGACGGGGCGCTGGCCGTGGCCGGCAACACGAAGGGCGGCGCCGGCAAGGTGGCGGTGATCTCGAGCGGACTGTTCGGCACCGTGAACGGCAGCGCCATGGCGAACGCCGTCACCACGGGCGCCTTCACGATCCCGTTGATGATCCGCGCCGGCTACCGGCGCGAGTTCGCCGCCGGCGTCGAGGCGACCGCGTCGATGGGCGGTCAGCTCATTCCGCCGGTGATGGGGGCGGCCGCGTTCATCATGGCCGAGACGCTCCAGATGCCATACACCAGCGTGGCCATCGCCGCCGCCATCCCCGGCGTTCTTTACTTCGTCGCGGTCGGCATGATGGTCCACTTCGAGGCGGCCCGGCAGGGAATCCCCGTGCTGCCTCGGCACCAGCTACCGCGGTTCGGCACCGTCCTGCGCCGGGACTTGCACCTCCTCGGCGGTCCGGCCGTGCTGGTGTGGTTCCTCGTGGAGGGGCGCTCGCCCATGTTCGCCGGCTTCTGGGCGCTCGTGGCCGCGTTCGTACTGTCGTGGGTGCGGCGCGACACGCGTATCGGCGGCGGCAAGATCCTGACCATCCTCGCCGACAGCGCACACGCAGCGATGCCGGTGGCGCTCGCGTGCGCCACGGTCGGGATCGTCGTCGGCGTCGTTTCCATCACCGGACTCGGCTTGAAGCTGGCGACCGGCATCGTCGGCCTCGCCGGCGGCAGCCTGCTGCTGACGCTGATCCTCACGATGGTGGCCGCGCTCGTGCTCGGGACCGGCCTGCCGACGTCTGCCACCTACATCATCACGTCGATCATGGCCGCGCCAGCCCTGGAGCAGCTCGGCGTGCCGAAGCTGGTGGCTCACATGTTCGTCTTCTACTTCGGCATCCTGGCCGACCTGACGCCGCCGACCGCGATCTCGACCTACGCGACGTCGTCCATTGCCGGCGCCGACGTGTGGCGCACGCAGTGGCTGGGGATGATGCTGTCGCTGTCCGGCTTCATCATCCCGTTCAGCTTCGCGTACGATCCGGCGCTGCTGCTCATGAGCTCGTCGGTGGCCCACATCGCCCTCCGAGCGCTCATGGCCGGAGTGGGCATCCTGATGCTCGGCGCGGGGCTCATCGGGTACTTCCAGCGGCCGACACGGCCGGTCGAGCGCGTCCTGCTGCTGGCCGGTTCGCTGCTGTTGATCTTCCCGGGCTTCTGGACCGACTTCGCCGGCCTCTCATGCCTGGTCATCGTCCTGCTCTCGCAGCGTGCGGCCCGGACGGCCGGCGCCACGGAGGTCGTCTGATGGGCTTCATGGACCTGCGCCAGTGGATCGGGCTCCTGGAGAAAGAGAGCGAGCTCCACCGCGTCCGCGCCGAGGTGGACTGGGACCGCGAGATCGGCGCCATCGCGCGGCGCGTGCTGGAGAAGAAAGGGCCGGCCCTGCTGTTCGAGCGCATCAAGGGCTACCGCGACGGACGGTGCACCCAGGTCTTCACCGGCGGCCTCGGCGAGCGCAGACGGCTGGCGCTCGCGCTGGGGCTCCCGAAGGACGTGTCGAACGCCGAGCTCGTGCAGTACGTCATGAAGAAGAACCGGGAGACGATCGCGCCGCGCATCGTGCAGAGCGGTCCCGTGAAAGAGGTGATCGTGCGGGGCGACCAGGTGGACCAGACGGAGCTGCCGGTGCCGCGGTGGGGATTCCGCGACGGCGGGCGGTACATCCACACGTTTTCCGGCATCGTCACCCGCGATCCCGACACCCGCGTGATGAACGTGGGCATCTACCGCGGCATGATCGGCCGCAAGAACACCGCGCCGTTCCTGCTCATCAAGGGCGGCCAGCACTGGGGCCAGCACTTCGTGAAGTACGCGGGCAAGGGCCAGCCCATGCCGGTGGCCTGCGTGATCGGCTGGGACCCGATCATGCCGTTCCTGGCGGGATCGCCGATCCCCGTCGGCGTGTGCGAATGGGACGTGATGGGCGCCTATCGCGGCGAGCCGGCGGAGCTGGTCAAGTGCGAGACGGTCGATCTGGAAGTGCCGGCCAGCGCCGAGATCGTGCTGGAAGGCTTCATCAGCGACGATCCGGCGACGTACGAGCAGGAGGGACCGTTCGGCGAGTTCACCGGCTACGTCTCCGACGTGCCGACGCCGCGGCCGACGATGAAGGTCACGTGCATCACGCACCGGCGGCAGCCGATCTTCCGCGGCTGTCTGGAGGGCACGCTGCCCGGCTCGTACAGCGAGAACAGCGTGATGTCGTCGGTGCAGCGGGCGGCCATCGCCTGGAACATCCTCACCGGCGCCGGTATTCCGGGGATCCGCGACGTCTACGTCCATCCCATCACCAACGGCGTGAACGTCTGCGTGAAGATCACCAAGCATTATCAGGGACAGCCGAAGCAGATCGCGGCCGCCCTGTGGGGCAACAGCGCGGCGCAATATCGCTACAAGCACGTCTGGGTCGTCGAGGACGACATCGACGTCGCGTCGTACGAGCAGATCGACTGGGCGATGGCGCACCGGATGAACGCGGGCGAGGGCGGGCTCGTCGTCTTTCCGGGGAGCTTCGGATCGCCGATCGATCCCTCGACACCGCTGGAGGATCGCAACGTCGCGCAGCTCGGCACCGGGCTGTGGAATCGCGTGCTGTTCGACGCCACCCGCAACTGGAAGTTCGAGAAGCGCGCCGAATGGAGTGGCGAGCGATTTCCGCCCACGGTCCGACCCGCGCCGGAGGACGAGGCTCTTGTCCGTTCACGCTGGACCGAGTACGGGTTTGGAGACGGACAATGAAGATCACTTCGGTGCGTGCCATTCCGCTCGCCGTGCCCATCCGCGAAGCCGCGCCGGTGGCCTCCACCTGGTCGGCCCGTGCCTCCAAGCAGATCCTGGTCGAGGTCCGGACCGACGGCGGCCTCACGGGCTGGGGCGAGGCGTTCGCCTACGGCGTGCCGCTGGCCGTCTGCAACGTCATCGAGGACGGCCTGGCGCCGATCGTCGTCGGCGCCGATCCGGCGGAGATCGAGGCGCTGGTGGACCGCATGCACCGCGCGCTGATGATCTGGGGCCGGCGCGGGCTCGCCATGATGGCGGTGAGCGGTGTGGAGCTCGCGCTGTGGGACATCGCGGGCAAGGCGCGCGGGGTGCCGGTGTACGCCCTGCTCGGCGGGCTCGTGCAGCGCAGCGTCCGCGCTTACGCGAGCCTGCCGCGATACGAGTCGGCCGCCGACGTGGCCCGTGCCGCCGCCGCCATGGCCAAGGACGGGTTCACGGCGATCAAGCTCCACCAGACGGACGTCGCGTCGGTGGCGGCCGCGCGCGAGGCCGTCGGCGACGGCGTGGAGCTGATGCTCGACACCAACTGTCCGTGGACGGTGGAGGAGGCGACGCGCATGGCGCGGAAGCTCGAACCGTACGCGCTGCGCTGGCTGGAAGAGCCCGTGTGGCCTCCGGAGGACTATGCCGGCCTCGCCCGCGTGCGCCAGGCCACCGCCACGCCGATCGCCTGCGGCGAGAACGAGGCCACGGTGTTCGGGTTCCGCGAGCTGATCCGCGCAGGCGCGGCGGACGTGATCCAGCCGAGCGTGACGAAGGTGGGCGGGCTGCTGGAGCTGAAGAAGATCGCCACGCTGGCGGCGGCCGCCAACGTCACCCTCGTGCCGCACTCGTACTACTTCGGTCCCGGCCTGGCGGCGACCCTGCATGTCATCGCGTCGACGCCCGGCGTCCCCTACATCGAGTACGGCGCCGGCGAGCTGGCGCCGTCGCTCTCGACGGCGCCGATCCGCTGCGTGGCGGGCCGCGTGACCGTCGACGACCGGCCGGGCCTCGGCGCCGATCCGGATCCGGACGTGATCGCGCGCTACCCGTATTCGCGCGAGGGCGCGCGCCCCTTCTATCTCACCTGATCAGGCGACGCGGCGATACCGCTCGTTGCGCGGCGGCTCCTCGACGCCGACGCGCTCGGCGTAGACGAGCTCGCCGCCGAGCCAGCCCGAGACGAGGATGCCGATCACGCCGATGACCGACAGCGCCAGCGGCCACCACGAGTCCGGCGACACCTGTGTTCGCACGTACCAGTTCAGCGCGAAGATCGCGACGGCGCCGAGGTTGAGCACCATGTGGAACGTCGCGATGCGGCGCGCGCGGCCCTGGAGGTCGAGATAGTCCACGAAGCCCGGCACGGCGGCCAGCAGGGCGCCGATGATGCCGGCCGCGATGTTCCAGAAGGCGAGCGTTCGCCAGACGGGACCGCCGCCGAGGGCGTGCACGATGTCGAACGCGAGCGCCGCGATCCAGAGCCCGAGGGGCAGGACCACGAGCATGGGATGTATGGGGTGCTTGCCGACTCGAGCCGGAGTGGTTGCCATGGAGTCCTCCTGCAAACGTGTCCGCGCATTGCCGGTGCATCGGATGTGCCACCGAGCGTCGCCGCGGACGCAGGCGGTGGGCCTCGTGGTGCTCGGCTAGGACGGTTCAGCCGCGCGCGGGCGCGGCCACCGCCGTGCGCAGCAGCAGGCAGAGCGGAATCGTCGTGAGGACCACGAGCGCGATGAGGCTCAGGGTGGCGGCGGCGCCGACCGCGTCGCCGACGAGGCCGTAGAGCGTCGGCCCCACTGCGGACGCCGCGATGGTGAGCGTGTAGTAGAGGCCGTACGCGCGCGAGCGGCGCTCGGCGGTGACCAGATCGGCCACCGTCGCGTAGAGCACGGACGAGGTGCCGTTCAGCGCGATGCCGAGCGGCACCAGCAGCGGCATCGCCACCGGCAGCGGCGCCGCCAGGATCGCCACGATGGCCACCGACGTGGCCGCCTCGGTCAGCACGACCGTACGAATGATGCCGACGCGCTCGGCGATGAGGCCGCAGACGAACTTGCCCATGGCGCCGCCCACGAAGACGAGGGCGAGCGCGCCGCCCACTCCGGCCACCGTCAGTCCCTTGGCGATGAGCACGAACGGCAGGAAGGTGAGCAGCCCCGAGCGGGTGGAGTTGTCGATCATGCCGATCGCCGAGAGCGCCTGAAAGCCGCGCGCGTCGCGGATGCCCCAGCCCGTGGACGCGGCGCCCGCTCCGGCGGCCGCGCCTGCACGCCGGGGAGCGCTCCCCGCGTCGAGGCTCGCGAGGACGATCACGAGCACGATGGCGGCGGCGATGCCGACGGCGCCGTAGCCGCTGGCGGCCACCCGCCAGCCCGCGAGCGCGGCGACCAGCCCGATGAGCGCGGCGCTCGCCACCTTCCCGATGTCCCCGGCGAAGTTGTAGGTGCCGAGCGCGGCGCGGCGCGGCCCGTCTTCGTACGCCTTGGCCACGACCGACGACGACAGCGGGTGCTGAACGCCGGAGCCGAGCCCGGCCAGCGTCAGCAGCAGCAGGAGAGGGAGAAAGCTGCCCGCCACGGTGGCGACGGCGATGAAGGCGCACGCCGTGACCAGCGTGCCGAGCATGAGCAGGCGCCGCTCGCCGAAGCGCTCGGCGAGCAGCCCGGCCGGGATCTGGAACGCGGCCATGCCACCCGTGTACGCGGTCCGGATGAAGCCGACCTGCCAGAGCGAGAGCCGGAACTCCGCCGCCCACACCGGCAGCAGCACGTAGAGGATCTCGGAGAAGCCGTCGTGCACGAAGTGCATGGCGCCGGCCGTGGCCAGCACCGAGCGGGGACGCGCGGCGCGCATGGCCCGATCATCGCCGGGGGCGCGGTGACGTTCAAGTAGAATGGGCCGCGAATCGCACCAGGAGGCAGCAATGACGATCAGCATCACGCGCGTCTACACGCGTACCGGGGACGGCGGCGAGACGGCGCTGGTGGGCGGCGCCCGGGTGCCGAAGGATTCGCCGCGGATCGTGGCCTACGGCACGCTCGACGAGCTCAACGCCGCCGTCGGTCTCGCGCGCGTCTTCAACGCCGAGCGGCTGCGCGAGCCGGGACCGGCGCGCGCCCGCCACGAGTGGCTGGACGGCGTCTTGAAGAAGGTCCAGAACCAGATTTTCGACCTCGGCAGCGAGCTGGCCACGCCGCCGGCGGCGGCCTACGAGGGCATGTTCCGCGTGAGCGAGACGGAGGTCACGGAGCTGGAGCGGTTGATGGATCACTGCCAGCAAGACCTCGAGCCGCTCCCGTCGTTCGTCCTCCCCGGGGGCGGCCGCATCCAGGGGTTCCTTCATCAGGCACGGACCGTCTGCCGCCGGGCCGAGCGAGAAGTGCTCGCGCTCGCGCGGGCCGAGCCCATCGGCGAGTGGCCGCTGCGCTACGTCAACCGGCTCAGCGACCTGTTCTTCGTGCTGGGCCGCTGGGTCGGCAAGCACATGGGCGAGCCGGAATACCTGTGGGAGCGCGGCCTCTCTTCCCACGAGCGTCGCCGGGCGCGCTGACGCCGGACGTTTGACAACATCGAAAGGAGTCCGTATAAGCGGATACCCGTGAGCGGAGCCGAGCCCATCCTGGCCGTGCGCGACGTCACCGTACGCTTCGGCGGCATCGTCGCGCTCGACGGGGTGTCGTTCGACGTCGGCGAAGGCCAGATCGTCGGGCTCATCGGACCCAACGGCGCCGGCAAGACGACGCTCTTCAACTGCCTGAGCCGCCTCTACACGCCGCAGCAGGGCCAGATCCGCTTTCGCGGCCGCTCGCTGCTCGGCCTGCCCGCGCACCGGATCAACGAGCTCGGTGTCGGCCGCACGTTCCAGAATTTGGCGCTGTTCCCCACGCTCACCGTGCTGCAGAACGTGATGATCGGCGTGCACGGGCGGACGCGCAGCGACTTCCTGAGCAATGCGGTGCGGCTGCCGTGGGTGGCGCGCGAGGAAGCCGACATCCGCGCCCGGGCCACCGAGCTGTTGCGATTCCTCGAGCTCGACGCGGTGGCCGATCATCCGGCGGCCGGGCTGCCCTTCGGCACCCTGAAGCGAGTCGAGCTGGCCCGCGCGCTGGCAGGCACGCCCGTGCTGCTGCTCGTGGACGAGCCGGCGGGGGGCCTCAATCACGAGGAGGTCGGCTCGCTGGCGGCGCTGCTGCGGACGATCCGCGATCGCCGCGGAGTGACGATCCTGCTCGTCGAGCATCACATGGGCCTCGTCATGCAGGTCTCGGACAAGGTCGTGGTCCTCGACTTCGGCCGCAAGATCGCCGAGGGCACGCCGGCCCAGATTCAGCGCGACCCCGAGGTGATCCGCGCCTATCTCGGCGCCGACGAGCCGGCCGAGGCTCGGCGCTGATGGCGCTGCTCGCCGCCCGAGGCTTGACCGCGCAGTACGGCTGGACGCGCGTGCTCCACGGCCTCGACTTCGCCGTCGAGGCGGGCGGGATCACGACCATCCTCGGCGCCAACGGCGCCGGCAAGACGACCACGCTGCGGGCGGTGTGCGGCATGGTGAAGACATCCGGCGAGATCGCCTTCGACGGCCGCAGCATCGCCGGTCGCGCGACGGAAGACCTGGTCCGGCTGGGCATCGCGCACGTGCCCGAGGGCCGCGGCACGTTCGTGAACCTCACCGTCGAGGAGAACCTGCGACTCGGCGCCTACGGACGCGCCAGCCGCAACGGCATCGCGGACGACTTCGAGAGCGTCTACGGCTACTTCCCCGTGCTCGCCTCGCGCAAGCGCCAGCTCGCGGGCACCCTGTCGGGTGGCGAGCAGCAGATGCTGGCGGTGGCGCGTGCCCTCATGCTGCGCCCGCGGCTCCTGCTGCTGGACGAGCCGTCGCTCGGGCTGGCGCCGCTCGTCGTGCGCGAGATCTTCCGCATCGTGCGCACCATCAACCGTGAGCGGGGCGTCAGCGTGCTGCTCGTCGAGCAGAACGCCTCGATGGCGCTGGCGCTCGCCGACCACGCCTATTTGATGGAGACGGGCCGCATGGTGCAGTCGGGACCGGCGGCCGAGCTGAAGCAGAACGACGCCATCCGGCGCGCGTATCTCGGCTACTGAGCCATGGATATCCTGATCCAGCAGATCGTGTCGGGGCTCGCCACCGGCGGCATCTACGGCAGCGTCGCCCTCGCCCTCGTGATGATCTATCAGGCCACCGACGTCGTGAACTACGCCCAGGGCGAGATGGCGATGTTCAGCACCTATCTCGCGTGGACGATGCTCAACGCGGGGCTGCCGTACTGGGTGGCATTCTTCGGCACGCTGGTGCTGTCCTTCGTCGGCGGCGTGCTGATCGAGCGGATCGTCATCCGGCCCGTCGAGCGGGCGCCGATCCTGACCATCGTCATCGTCTGCATCGGGCTGCTGGTCATTTTCAACAGCGTGGCGGGGTGGATCTATTCCTACATCCAGAAGCCGTTCCCGAGCCCGTTTCCGGGGCGGCCGATCAAGATCGGCAACGTGGTCTTCGGGGCGCACGACGTCGGCGCCATCGCGGTGACGCTGATCGTCCTCGCCTTGCTCTACGCCTTCTTTCGCTTCACCACGCTCGGCCTGGCCATGCGCGCGGCCGCGCAGAATCCGGCGTCGAGCCGGCTCTGCGGCATCCGCGTCGGCTGGATGCTCGCCGTCGGCTGGGGTCTGGCCGCCCTCGTCGGCGCCGTGGCCGGGATGATGGTCGCGCCGATCGTGTTCCTGGACCCGAACATGATGGCAGGGATTCTCATTTACGCGTTCGCCTCGGCCACGCTGGGCGGCTTCACGAGCCCCGGGGGGGCCGTCGTCGGGGGCCTCATCGTGGGCGTCATCGAGAACATCGTCGGCACGTACGTGAGCTTCATCGGGACGGAGCTCAAGCTCACGGTGGCGCTGGCGCTGATCCTGGTCGTGCTGGTGTTCAAGCCGAGTGGGCTCTTCGGCCGCGCCGCCGTCCGACGCGTATGATGCGCCGGGTCTCGCTCGTCGGTGTCGTCGTCGGCCTGGTGGTGGCGCTGGCCCTGCCGCTGCTCGTCTCGAACTTCCGGCTCTTTCAGTTCACGCAGGTCGGCATCTATGCGATCGCGCTGCTGGGCCTGAACATGCTGACCGGCTACAACGGCCAGATCTCGCTGGGTCACGGCGCTTTCTACGCGGTCGGCGCCTACACGACGGCCATCATGATCGACCGCTGGTCGGTGCCGTACCCGCTCACCATCGTCGCCGCCGGCGTGCTGTGCCTCGTTGCCGGTTTCCTGTTCGGGATCCCGGCGCTCCGCCTGGAGGGCCTCTACCTCGCGCTGGCGACGTTCGCGCTCGCGCTGGCGGTGCCGCAGATCTTGAAATACTTCGAGCACTGGACGGGCGGCTCGCAGGGCATCGTGCTGTCCAAGCCGAATCCGCCGTGGGGGCTCAAGATCTCCGCGGATCAGTGGCTCTATCTCTTCACCCTCGCCATCCTGATCGTGCTGTTCGTCGTCGCCCACAACCTGCTGGCCGGTCGCACCGGCCGCGCGATCGTGGCCATCCGGGACAATCCGATCGCCGCCCAGGCCATGGGCGTGAACACAGCGCTCTACAAGTCGCTCACCTTCGGCGTCAGCGCCGCCTATACCGGCGTGGCGGGCGCGCTGAGCGCGCTCGCCATCGCCTTCGTCGCTCCCGACAGCTTCGATGTGTTCCGCTCGATCACGTTCCTCGTGGGGATCGTCATCGGCGGGCTGGCGTCGATCTCGGGCGCGATCTTCGGCGCGCTGTTCATCCAGTTCGTGCCCAACTGGGCGCAGGACATCTCCAAAGCGGCGCCGTGGGCGATCTACGGCGTCTTCCTCATCGTGTTCATGTATGTCATGCCGCGCGGCATCGCCGGCGCGCTGTGGCTGGCGTTCGCGCGAGCCGCCCGGCGCGGAACCGCACGGAACGCATGATTGTTGCCCGGAGTAAGATGATTCCCACCCGGCCGGCCTGCTGGCCGCCGACCACACAGGAGGACACCATGCTGAGGAGGACGATGCTCGGAACACTCGTCGTGGCGCTGGCGCTGGCCCCCGGCGTGCCGGCGCTGGCGGCGGACCCGCCCGGCGTCACGAAGACCGAGATCAAGATCGGCAACACCAACCCGTACAGCGGCCCGGCGTCGGCGTACGGGACGATCGGCAAGGCGATCGGCGCGTACATCAAGAAGGTCAACGACGAGGGCGGTGTCAACGGACGCAAGATCGAGTACATCAGCTATGACGACTCCTACAGCCCGCCCAAGGCCGTCGAGATGGTCCGCAAGCTCGTCGAGCAAGACCAGGTCGCGCTGCTGTTCCAGACGCTGGGCACACCGACCAACACGGCCATCCACAAGTACGTGAACCAGCAGAAGGTGCCGCACCTGTTCGTGGCCACCGGCGCCACGAAGTGGAACGATTCGAAGAACTTCCCGTGGACCATGGGGTTCCAGCCGAACTACCAGACGGAGGGCCGGATCTACGCGCAGTACATCCTCAAGAACTTCCCGGACGCGAAGATCGGCATCCTCTATCAGAACGACGACTACGGGAAGGACTATCGCAAAGGCCTCCACGACGGCCTCGGCGACGCCGCCAAGAAGCTCATCGTGATGGAGCAGACCTACGAGGTGACCGACCCGACCATCGACTCCCAGATCGTGAATCTGAAAAATAGCGGCGCCAACGTCTTCTTCAACGTCACCATCCCGAAGTTCGCCGTGCAGGCCATCAAGAAGGCGCACGACATCGGCTGGAAGCCGACGCACTTCCTGAACAACGTGTCGTCCTCGCTCGCCACCGTGCTGAAGCCGGCCGGTCTCGACGCCTCCAAGGGACTGATCACGGCGCTCTACATGAAGGAGATCACCGACCCGCAGTGGCAGAAGGACAAGGGCTTCCAGGACTGGGTGGCGTGGATGAAGAAGTACTATCCGGATGGCGCGATCGACGACCAGTTCAATGCCTACGGCTATTCGGTCGCACAGACGCTCGTCCACGTCCTCAAGCAGTGTGGCAACGATCTCAGTCGAGAGAACATCATGCGGCAGGCGGCCAGCCTCAAGAACTTCGAGCTGCCGCTCCTGCTTCCCGGCATCAAGATCAACACGAGCCCGACCGACCACGCGCCCATCGAGCAGGAGCAGCTCGCCAAGTTCGACGGCGAGCGCTGGGTGCTGTTCGGCGAGCTCTACGACGCCAGCAAGAAGTAGCTGACCCCGCCAGGCCTCCGCGCGATCGGCCGCGCCCAGCGGACGTTCCCGCGGAGGCCGGTCCCTCGCGAACAGCCGGCCGGACCGGCCGATAGGTAACTCCCCGGGCCCCGGACCGCGCAGTAGCGGCGTGGCTGGGCGTGCTCTCGCGTCCAGCACCGGCGCCGTGGCGTCCATCGGAGCGCGCGGCGGCGCATCGGCGAAAAATCAGGAGGCGCGGGCGACGGCGCGGCGCGACGTGATGCGTGGGCGACGGCGGCGAGCGGAGCCGCTGGACCGGGTGCGGCGCGGTTCGGCGGTCACCGTGCGCGCCGTGCGAATCGTGAGGCGGCGGCTGTAGTTGTCGTATTTCATCGTCGCGGCTCCCGTCGAATGCCTGTGCGACGGCTCGAAGAAGAGCATCGACGATGCCAGCCGCTCCGCCGGGGGACTGCATCGGAAAATCGTCACGTTAGCCGTGGCCCGGTGGTGGATTTGCGCGCAGGCAGGGTAGGCGACCGGCTAAAAATGCGCGAGCGCGACCGGCAAAGCCGTCATTCTGCCCGGCCGGGGGGCCGGCGCGTTGTTGCGGGTTCGGCCGCCTGCTACTGTGGACGCGCCTCAGGCGAAGCGAAGCGTCCACGTCAGAAAGGACGGACCATGAACAAAATTGGACGCCAGTCCGCGCTCGCAGTGACGTGCGCCGTGCTCCTCACCGGATGTGCCATCGGGCACGGTCCGGTTGTTGCTCCGTTCGCGTTCGACGTCCGCGGACCGGTCTCGGCCGGGTCGGCGGCGGGTAGCTCCAAGGTCGGCCGCGCGACGGCCACCGGGATCGTGATGTTCGCCTATGGCGACGCCAGCATCTCCACCGCCATGCGGAACGGCGGGATCACGCGGATTCATCACGTGGATCACGAGACCTCGAACATTCTCGGCGTCTACGCCAAGTACACCACCATCGTCTACGGCGAGTAGCGTCGCCGCCTCCGCTTCGCCTGGATCGGTCGCCCGCGGGCGCGGCGCGTGCCGCGTCCGCGGGCAGCGCTCGCGTCGCCGCGCTCCAGAAACTCCACGGCCGCGCGGTTCCACGCCTCCGGCTGATCCCGATTCGCAAAGTGGCTGGCCGGCGACAACACGACAAGCGTCGAGCCGCGTACCTTTCGATGCATGACCCGCATGGGGGCCAGCGAGGGATCGCGATCGCCGCCGATGAGCAGCACGGGAACGCGGAGCTCCGGCAGCCGCTCGGTAATGTGATCCATCGCCAGAAGCGCGCGGAGCGCGTTGGCGTAGCCGACCGGCGTCAGGCGGCGGTAGTACGCGTAGAACTCGTCCTTGGACGACGGGTCGAGGGCGAGGCGCGCGACGACGTTGGGATTGGCCGCCATCGCGAACTCCGCCATGGCGTCCATGCCCTTGCTCAGCGTCACCTCGATGGAGCGGGCACGCATCACGATGTTGTCGACCGACAGCGGCAGGCCGACCGCGGACGACGAGTTCGTCACCAGCAGCGAGCGCACACGCTCGGGAAAGCTCAGCGCGAAGCGCGTGGCGATGCCGGCGCCGAGCGAGAGCCCACCGACGTGGGCGGCGCGGATGCGAAGGTGATCGAGCACGGCCTTGAGGTCGAGCGTCCACCGCGCGAACGAGTAGCGCGCGGGATCCTCCGGGCTGTCCGAGCGCGCGTGGCCGCGCGGCTCCCACAGCACCACGCGACGGCGCGCGGCGAGGGCGGGCACGTTGACATCCCAGAGGTCGGCGTTTCCCCCGATGCCGTAGGCCAGCACGAGCGGCGGGCGCGCGTCGGCGGACTCGGTGGGGCCGTGCTCCTCGTAGTAGATCTTGACGCGGTCGTCGGTCCGGGCGAACGGCATGCGCGATATTACGACGGAAGGGGACGCGTCAGAGGGCAGACGTCAGGAGCCGAACAGCAGCAGGAACAGAACGATCAGGGACACTGGCGGGCCCAGCGTCCACGCAATGATGTATGCCACTACGTCACCTCCAGCGCGATCTCGCGGGGAGGACTGCAAACCCACGGCCAGGGGCGGGCTGGCACCCGATCTTGACGGCGGCGCCTCGATTCAGTATTTTTGAAGTCGCCTTCAGTATCGATTAAGTCAAGCCAGGGTAGGGAATCGATGAAGACGCGCCTCACTCTGACGGTGAACGGCGAACCACGGGAGCTGCTGGTCCCCGTTCACAAGACCCTGCTGGAAGTTCTGCGTGAGGATCTGGACCTCACCGGCACCAAGCACGGCTGCGAGCTGGGAGAGTGTGGCACGTGCACCGTGCTCGTGGACGGCGAGCCGGTGCTCTCGTGCCTGGCTCTTCCGGCCGACCTCGAGGGCGCGGCCGTCACGACCGTGGAGGGGCTGGCCGACGGCGGTCACCTCCATCCCCTGCAGCAGGCGTTCGCGGAGCTCGGCGCCGCACAGTGCGGATACTGCACGCCCGGGATCTTGCTGACGGCCAAGGCGCTGCTCGAGGAGGCGCCGGCGCCGACGCGCCAAGCCATCAAGGAGGCGCTGGCCGGCAATCTCTGCCGCTGCACCGGCTACACCAAGATTCTCGACGCCGTGGAGCTGGCCGCGCTGCGGATGCGCCGGCCGAGCGCCCCGCACGAGGTCGCGCGATGACGAAGAACCGCTTCACCGTCGTCGGCCAGCCGCTCCCGAAGATCGACGCGTGGGCGAAGGTCACGGGCGAGACGCGCTACGCCGACGACCTGGCGCCGCCGCGGCTCGCCCACGGGCGCCTGCTGCGGAGCGCGCACGCCCATGCGCGGATCACGCGTATCGACGTCGCCCGCGCCCGTGATCTGCCCGGCGTCTACGCGGTCATCACCGGCGCTGACCTTCCGCGCGTCAAGTTCGGCATCCTTCCCGTGTCGCAGGACGAGGAGGCGCTCTGCACGGAGAAGGTCCGGATGGTCGGCGACGCCGTCGCGGCGGTGGCCGCCGTCGACGAGGAGACGGCGGAGCGGGCGTGCCGCCTGATCGAGGTGGAGTACGAGCCGCTGCCCGCCCTCATGTCGATCCAGGAGTCGCTCGCCCATCCGGAGGTGCGCATCCACGAGTACGGCGACGGCCCCAACGTCCACAAGAACGTCGCGCTGCAGTTCGGCGATGTCGAGGCCGCCTTTGCGCGTGCGGATCTCGTGCGCGAGGACGTCTTCTACTTCGAGGGCAACACGCACCTGCCGATGGAGCAGCACGCGGCCGTGGCGCACTGGACGGCGGACGGCAAGCTGACGCTCTGGTCGTCGACGCAGACGCCGCATTACGTGCACCGGCTGCTCGCGAAGATCCTCGCCGTGCCGGCCGCGCACATCCGCGTGGTGGCGGCGCCGGTCGGCGGCGGGTTCGGCGGCAAGCTGGACCCGTTCGCCCACGAGATCGCGGCGTGCAAGCTGTCCCAGATCACGGGTCGCCCGGTCAAGATCACGTGCACTCGCGAGGAGGTCTTCTACATCCACCGCGGGCGGCACCCCGTCCTGATGTGGATCAAGACCGGGTTCACGCGCCACGGTGACATCACCGGGTGCCACCTCCGCACGTGGCTGGACGGGGGCGCCTATGGGTCGTACGGCGTGGCGTCGACGTTCTACACGGGCGTCATCAACCCCGTCACCTATAAGATGCCGGTGTACAAGTTCGAGGGCGCGCGCGTGTTCACCAACAAGCCGCCCTGTGGACCCAAGCGCGGCCACGGGACGCCGCAGCCCCGGTTCGCGCTCGAGTGCCAGCTCGATAAAGCCGCCGAGCAGCTCGGTCTCGATCCTGCCGACATGCGGCGACGGATCCTCGCCGAGCCGTTCACGAAGACGGCGAACCATCTGACGGTGACCACGATCGGCCTCGGCGAGTGCATCGACAAGGTCGTCGAGGCCTCGGGCTGGCGCGACAAGCACGCGCGCTACCGGGCGGCCGACGCGTCGCCGAAACCGCTCTGGCAGACGCGCAAGCGCAAGGGGATCGGGCTGGCGTGCTCGGCCTACATGACGGGTGCCGGCACCGCCATCTACTGGAACAACATGCCGCACTCGGGAGTGATCGTCCGCGCCGATCGGAGCGGCGGCGTCACCGTGCTCTGCGGGGCCACCGACATCGGTCAGGGCTCCGACTCCATCCTCGCCTACCTCGTGGCCGAGGTGCTCGGCATCGAGCCCAAGGACGTGCACGTCCATCCCGCCGACACAAGCCTCACTCCGGTCGACCTCGGCTCGTACTCGTCACGGGTGACGCTGATGTGCGGGCAGGCGGCCATCCAGGCGAGCGAGCGTTTGAAGGCCGTGCTCGTCCGTGCCGTCGCCGCCAAGCTCGGCGTCGAGCCGTCCGCCCTCGGGGCGCGAGAAGGAAAGGTCGGCGTGGCCGACGACTGGGACAAGGCGATGCCGTTCGCGCAGGCGGTGGAGCTCGGCGAGGCGTTGCATGGCGTGCTCGCGTTCCCCGGCTCGTACGCGCCGCCGAAGCGCGCCGGCAAGTACAAGGGCGGCGGCGTGGGGCCCTCGCCCTGCTACTCGTACTCCGCGTGCGTGGTCGAGCTGACGGTGGACGAGGACACCGGCGCCATCGAGCTCGAGGACGTGTGGATCGCGCACGACATCGGCCGCGCCCTCAATCCGCTGCTCGTGGAAGGCCAGGTCGAGGGCTCGATCTACATGGGCATCGGCGAGGCGCTCATGGAGGAGCAGGTCTTTCGCAAGGGACTCCACAAGACGCCGTCCATGCTCGACTACAAGAGCCCGACCACGCTCGAGACGCCCGAGATCCATACGTTCCTCGTGGAGACCGACGATCCCGAGGGACCCTTCGGCGCCAAGGAGGCGGGGCAGGGGCCGCTGCTTCCCGTGATCCCCGCCATCGCCAACGCGATCTACCAGGCCACCGGCGTGCGGATCGACGAGGTGCCCATCACCCCCGACAAGATCCTCAAGGGGCTCGAGCTCAAGCGCCAGGGAAAGGTCGCCCGGATCGGACCGGAGAAGCTCCCGCTGTTCACGTTCAAGGAGCCGCTGGCGGTCGACTCGGCGTTCGGACAGCCGGCGGACGCGATCGCGGTGCGTCCCTTCGCGGACCTACAATGATTCGGCTGCCGGCCTTCGAGTACCTCACGCCGCGCACCGTCGGTGATGCGGTGAAGTACCTCGCCGATCGGGGCCGCGATGCGATGCTCGTGGCCGGCGGCACCGATCTCTTTCCCAACATGAAGCGGCGCCAGTTCGAGCCGAAGGCCCTGGTGGGGCTGCGCGGCATTCGCGAGCTTCGCGGCGTGCGCGCGACGAACCGCGAACTGACGATCGGCGCCGGCACCACCCTCACCCAGGTGGCGACCAGCGCCGACGTCGGGCGACGCTATCCCGCGCTCGCCACGGCGGCCGGCCTCGTGTCGTCGCCGCAGCTGCGCAACATGGGCACGCTGGGCGGCAACGTCTGCGTCGACACGCGCTGCAACTACTACAACCAGACCTACGAGTGGCGGAAGGCGATCGGCTTCTGCATGAAGAAGGACGGCGACATCTGCCTGGTGGCGCCCGGCAGCCCGCGGTGCTGGGCGGTCTCGTCCTCCGACACGGCGCCGGTGTTGTGGGCGCTCGGGGCTACCGTGCGCCTGGCCGGCCCCGCCGGTGAGCGGACGTTGCCCGTGGCCGCGCTCTTCAAGGACGACGGCATCGAGTACCTCGGCAAGCGCGCCGACGAGATCCTGACCGAGATCGCGCTGCCGGACTCCGAGGGCTGGTCGTCGGTCTACCTCAAGCTCCGTCGCCGAGGCTCGTTCGACTTTCCGGTGCTCGGCGTGGCGGCGGCCGTGCGGCGCGAGGGCGACGTGGTGCGCGAGGCCCGCATCGTCCTGGGCGCGGTGGCGTCACAGCCGCGCGAGGCCAGCGCGGCCGGTGCCGCGCTGGTCGGCGCGCCGCTCACGTCGGAGGCGATCACGCGCGCGGCGGAGCTCGCCGCCCGCCCCTCGAAACCGCTCGACAACACGGACTTCACGCACCCGTATCGCAAGAAGGTGACGCGGGTGTACGTGGCGCGCGCGCTGGCGCGGCTGGCCGGCCTGGACGCCGGGCCGTCGTCGTACGAGGCGGGAAGCTAGTTGGCGCCGCTCGGCGAGCGGATCAAGGCGCTGCGACTCGAGCGCGAGCTCCAGCAGCGGCAGCTCGCGGAAAAGGCCGAGCTCACGCCCAGCATGGTGTCGCAGATCGAGTCGGGACGGCTCACGCCGTCGCTGCACACGCTCGGCAAGATCGCCGCGGCGCTGTCCGTGCCGATCGCGGCGCTGTTCGACGGGCAGCCGACGGGACGTATCCACGTCAGCCGCAAGAAAGACTACCCGGTCGTGTCGTTCGACGGATCGTCGGAGAAGTGGGCGGTGCTCGGCGCCGGTCTGTTCGAGGGCAAGATCCGCGCGGTGGTGTCGACCCTCGAGGGTCGGTCGCAAGGGGTGACGACCGACAAGGTCGTCATCAAGCCCGGCCAGATGAAGCTGTTCTACGTGCTCGACGGCAAGGTCGCGCTGCACTACAACGGCGAGCGTCAGACGCTCGAGGCGGGCGACAGCGCCCTGCTCGACGGCGGCGCGCCGCACGGGTGGGAGAACCTCGGAACGAAGACGGCCCGGGTCCTCTGGGTCATCCTGGGATAGACGATGGCTGAGACGACGTCCGATTCCGCACCGGTGGACTTTCGCACCGAGCCCGCGCGCTACCGGCACTGGAAGCTGTCCTTCGACGGGCCGGTGGCCACGCTGGCCATGGACGTCCGCGAGGACGCCGGGCTGCGACCGGGCTACGAGCTGAAGCTCAATTCCTACGACCTCGGCGTCGACATCGAGCTCTACGACGCCGTGCAGCGGCTGCGCTTCGAGCACCCGGAGGTGGGAGCGGTGATCGTCACCTCGGGCAAGGAGCGCATCTTCTGCGCCGGCGCGAACATCCGGATGCTCGGCCAGTCGTCGCACGGCTTCAAGGTCAACTTCTGCAAGTTCACCAACGAGACGCGCAACGCGCTGGAGGAGGCGTCGGCCGAGTCCCGGCAGACGTACCTCTGCATGGTGAACGGGCCGTGCGCGGGCGGCGGCTACGAGCTGGCGCTGGCCACCGAGTGGATCGTCATGGCCGACGACGGCAACACCGCCGTCTCGCTGCCCGAGGTGCCGCTGCTGGCCGTGCTGCCCGGCACCGGCGGGCTGACGCGCCTGGTGGACAAGCGCCGCGTCCGCCGCGACCGCGCCGACTTCTTCTGCACCACGGAGGAAGGCGTCAAGGGACGGCGCGCGGTGGAGTGGGGCCTCGTGGACGAGGTGGTTCCGCGCTCCCGGCTCGAGGAGACGGTCAAGCAGCGGGCCCGGGAGCTGGCGGCGAAGACCGACCGGCCCCGCAACGCCAGGGGCATCGCCCTCACGCCGCTCGAGCGGACGCTCGACGCCGACCGCATCGCCTACACGCACGTCACGTGCGCCGTCGACCGTCGCCGGGGCCTCGCCGAGATCACCGTCACCGGCCCTGCCGGCGCGCCGCCGCCCGACGCTGCCGGCGTCGCCGAGGTCGGCGCGGCCTTCTGGCCGCTCGCGATCGCGCGCGAGCTCGACGACTTGGTCCTCCATCTGCGGACCAACGAGCCGCAGATCGGCGTCTGGGTCGTACGCACGGCGGGCCGCGCCGACCTGGTGGAGGCGCACGACCGGCTGCTGCTCGATCACGCAGGCGACTGGCTCGTGCGGGAGGTGCGGCTCTATCTCAAGCGCACCTTCAAGCGGCTCGACGTCTCGTCGCGCTCGATCTTCGCGCTCGTCGAGCCGGGGTCGTGCTTCACGGGCACGCTGCTCGAGCTGGCGCTGGCGGCCGACCGGTCGTTCATGCTCGACGGCACCCCGGCCGGGCAGACGCAGGGACCGGCGACGGTGAGGCTCACGGCCGCCAACTTCGGTGCGTACCCGATGATCAACGGGCTGACGCGCCTGGCCAGCCGCTTCCTCGGGGAGCCGGGACGCGTCGACGACCTCAAGGGCCGGATCGGCCAGGACCTCGACGCCGCCGCGGCGGCCGCGGCCGGCCTGGTGACGTTCACGCCCGACGACATCGACTGGGAGGACGAGGTGCGGCTGGCTCTCGAGGAGCGCACGGCCTTTTCGCCCGACGCGCTGACCGGCATGGAAGCCTCGCTGCGCTTCGGCGGCCCGGAGACGCTGGAGACGAAGATCTTCGGCCGTCTCTCGGCGTGGCAGAACTGGATCTTTCAACGGCCGAACGCCGTGGGACCGAAGGGCGCCTTGCAGCTCTACGGGACCGGCGAGCGGAGCGATTTCGACCGCAGGAGAGCGTGATGGCGATCGACTATCTCGAGCGAATCCCGAACAACGTCAACCTCGTCGAGAACCGCCGCCTTCAGCGCGCGCTCGAGGAATGGCAGCCGAAGTTTCTGGACTGGTGGCGCGACATGGGCCCCGACGGCTTCCAGGCGCGCGACGTGTACCTCCGCACGGCCATCAGCGTGGACGCGCAGGGCTGGGCGAACTTCGGCTGGGTGAAGATGCCGGACTATCGCTGGGGCATCTTCCTGGCCGATCCGGAGCCGAGCCGCACGATCGCCTTCGGCGACCACAAGGGTGAGCCGGCGTGGCAGGAGGTGCCCGGGGAATACCGCGGCACGCTGCGGCGGCTCATCGTGACGCAGGGCGATACCGAGCCGGCCTCCGTCGAGCAGCAGCGCCACCTCGGCCGGACGTGCCCGTCCCTCTACGATCTCCGCAACCTCTTCCAGATCAACGTGGAGGAGGGCCGGCACCTGTGGGCGATGGTGTACTTGCTCCAGGCGTACTTCGGCCGTGACGGCCGCGAAGAGGCAGAGGCGCTGCTGCAGCGCCGCTCGGGGGACCGTGACAAGCCGCGCATCCTCGGCGCCTTCAACGAGCGCACGCCGCACTGGCTGGCCTATCTGATGTTCACCTACTTCACCGACCGCGACGGCAAGTACCAGCTGGCGAGCCTGTGCGAAAGCGGCTTCGATCCGCTCTCGCGCACCTGCCGGTTCATGCTGACCGAAGAGGCGCATCACATGTTCGTCGGCGAGACGGGCATCGGACGCGTGGTCCAACGGACGTGCGAGCTGATGCGCCGGCACAAGACGGATGACGTCCGGAAACACGGCGCCATCGACCTGGCGACGATGCAGAAGTACCTCAACTTCCACTACTCGGTCTCGCTGGATCTCTTCGGCTCCGAGATCTCGACCAACGCCGCGAACTTCTACACCATGAGCCTCAAGGGACGGTTCGAGGAGACGAAGAAGACGGACGATCATCTGCTCAAGACCGGGACGTACCCGGTGGTCGCGCTCGACGGCGCGCGCCTCGTGACGCGCGAGGAGGCCGCGCTGCCGTCGCTGAACGAGCGGCTGCGCGATGACTACATCGCCGACTGCCAGCGCGGCCTCGACCGGTGGAACCGGACGATCCGCGAGCACGGCATCGACTTCGCCTTCGTGCTTCCGCACCGGGGTTTCCACCGCGCCATCGGGACGTTCGCGGAGACGCGCGTCTCGCCGGACGGCCGCGTCCTGAGCGACGCCGAGTGGGAGGCACGCAAGGACGAGTGGCTGCCGAGCGCGGCCGACGAGGAGTTCGTGCAGAGCCTGATGGCGCCGGTGACGGAGCCCGGGAAGTCGGCAAGCTGGATCGCGCCTCCCGCGCGCGGCATCAACGGCAAGCCGGTAGAGTTCGAGTACGTGAAGCTGGCGGGGTGAGCCAGCGGGCGGTCGCGCGCCGCTCGGGAGGAACCGCGCGCGACCGACCGCCCGCGACCTACAACCGACGGTTGTCGATGTAGTCGCCGCTGCTGCGGGTCATGGCCACGATGGCGAGGACGACCACCAGGAGCAGGGCGGCCGCGATCAGCACGGCCGCGGTCGGGCTGAGCCCGAAGATGGTGGTGCGCTCCACGGACGAGCGCGGGAGCGCCGAGGCGCCGTCATCACGGCTCGACTCGCTCTTGACCGTCCCGCTCACGCTGCCGCTGGCACCGGGGGCCGGCGCCGTCGCGGCCGGCTTGTCGGTCGTAGTGGTCGTGGTGGAGGAGGACGAAGAGCCGGATGCCGACGGGGCCGACGGAGCGGCCGGGCTCGCCGACGGGCTCGCCGGGCTCGTCGAGCTGGAGCTGCTCGAGCTGGCCTGCGCGAGCGTCTCGGTCACGGGCGCGGCGAGCACTGCCACGCCAAGCAGGGCAAGGAGCAAGGATTTCATACCGCACCTCCTGGGGCGGTAGACGGAGCAAGGCCAGTGCCATTGACTGGACGGAAATGAGGAGATTCCGATGAACACGTGGGAATCGCTGCCCGCGCAGTTCAACGTCGCCACGTGGTTCGTGGATCGGAACGTCGCCGAGGGCCGCGGTACCGCGACTGCTTTTCGGTGCGACGACCGCGTGCTGAGCTACGCCGACGTGCTCGAGCTGACGAACCGCACCGGCAACGCCCTCCGCGACCTCGGCATCGGCATGGAGGATCGGGTGCTCGTGCTGTGCCTGGATGCGCCGGAGTTTCTGGGCGCGTTCTGGGGCGCCATCAAGATCGGCGCGGTGCCGATCCCCGTGAACACGCTCATGCGAGGCGCCGATTACCTCTACTTCCTCCAGGACAGCCGCGCCAAGGCCGCCGTGATCTCCGCGCCGTTGCTGGCCGAGGCCGGTCCCGTGCTCGCCGGCGCCCCGCAGCTCCGCCACGTGCTGGTCGCCGGCGGCAAGCCGGGCGCGCACCTGTCCTACGAGGCCTGCCTGGAGAAAGCGTCGTCACGACTGGAGGCGGCGCCCACGTCGCGCGATGACGCCGCCTTCTGGCTCTACTCATCGGGGTCCACCGGCCGCCCGAAGGGCGCGGTGCACCTCCATCACGACATGGTGGTGTGTTACGAGACGTATGCGCGGCAGGTGCTCGGTCTCGGAAGCAGGGACCGCGTCTTCTCCGCCGCCAAGCTCTTCTTCGCGTACGGCCTCGGCAACGCGGGCTACTTCCCGATGGGCGCCGGCGCGGAGAGCGTGCTCTCCCCGCATCGCCCGACCCCGGACAGCGTGTTCGAGATCCTGACCCGCCATCGCCCCACGATGTTCTTCGGCGTGCCGACGCTCTACGCCGCCATGCTCGCGGTGAAGGACGCCCACGAGCGGTGGGATCTGTCGTCGCTCCGCCTGTGCGTCTCGGCCGGCGAAGCGTTGCCCGACGAGATCTACTCGCGCTGGAAGGAGCGCTTCGGCGTCGAGATCATCGACGGCATCGGCACGACCGAGATCCTCCATATCTTCCTGTCGAACCGCCCCGGCGCCGCGCGTCCCGGCTCCACCGGCCTGCCCGTGCCCGGCTACGAAGCCATCATCGTCGACGATGCCGGGCTGCCGGTGAAGCAGGGCGAGATCGGGAATCTCAGAGTCAAGGGCGAGTCGACGATGGCCTACTACTGGAACAAGCACGAGAAGACGAAGGACACGCTGCACGGGCACTGGATCCAGACCGGCGACAAGTACTACCAGGATGCCGACGGCTACTTCTGGTACGCCGGACGCGCCGACGACATGCTCAAGGTGGGCGGCATCTGGGTGTCACCGGTGGAGGTCGAGAACACGCTGATCCGCCATCCGGCCGTCCTCGAAGCCGCCGTCGTCGGCCACGAGGACACCGACCGCCTCGTGAAGCCGAAGGCGTTCGTCGTGCTGAAGGAGCCGGCCGGTGCCGGCAGCGGGCTCGCCGAGGAGCTGAAGGGGTTCGTGAAGGACAAGATCGCGCCGTACAAGTATCCGCGCTGGATCGAGTTCGTCACCGAGCTGCCGAAGACGGCGACCGGGAAGATCCAGCGCTTCAAGCTGCGGAGCTGACGTGTTCGATCGGGCTGTCGAGTCGGCGCCGCGCGACCGGTTGAGCGACGAGCGCTGGCGGCGCTTCCGGGCCCTGGTCCGCGAGACGCTCGGCACCAACCCGTTCTGGACGAGCCGGTGGCGGGCGGCCGGCCTGACGCGCGCCGACGATCTCACCGACTGGGACGACTTTCGCCGGCTCCCGCCGTTGGGCAAGATCGACCTGGTCGAGGATCAGGCCGCGCATCCGCCGTTCGGCACCAACCTGACGTATCCGCTCGACCGCTACGTCCGCGTGCATCAGACGTCGGGGACGAGTGGGCAGCCGATTCGCTGGCTGGAGACGCAGGCGTCGTGGGACTGGTGGGCGCGCTGCTGGGGCTTCGTGCTCGCCGGCGCCGGCATCGGTGCCGGCGATCGCGTGTATTTCCCGTTCTCGTTCGGGCTCTTCGTCGGCTTCTGGGCGGGCTTCGAGGGCGCCCGCGCGCTGGGAGCGCTCGCGATTCCCGGCGGCGGCCAGGACTCCGTCGCGCGCCTGGGTACCATGCAGGCGCTCGGCGCCACCGCGCTCGTGTGCACGCCATCGTACGCGCTTCATCTCGTGGAGACGGCCCGCGAGCGCCGTCTCGATCCGGGCAAGCTCGGCGTCCGGGTGACCGTGCATGCCGGCGAGCCGGGTGCCGGCATCCCGGCGGTGCGCGCGCGGATCGAAGCCGGCTGGGGCGCGCGCGCCTTCGACCATGCGGGCATGACGGAGGTCGGCGCGTACGGCTACGAGTGCGCCGAGCAGGCGGGCCTGCACGTCAACGAAGCCGAGTTCATCGCGGAGGTGCTCGACCCCGTCACCCTGGCGCCGGCGTCGGAAGGCGAGCTCGTCCTGACGAACCTCGGCCGTGGCGGGTCGCCCGTGGTCCGATATCGCACGGGCGACCGCGTGCGGCTCACGGAGGCGCCGTGCGCGTGCGGCCGCACGTTTCGCCGGCTCGAAGGCGGCATCCTCGGGCGGCTCGACGACATGCTCATCATCCGTGGCGTCAACGTCTTTCCCTCGGCGATCGAGGGCATCGTGCGGCGCTTCACGGGCATCGAGGAGTTTCAGATCGAGGTCTTCCGGACCGGCGAGCTGCAGGAGGCGCGCGTCCTGATCGAGGCGCCCGAGGGCGACAGCCGCGCGCTGTGCGGCCTGGTGCAGGAGGCGCTGCGGGCGGCGCTGGGCCTGCGTCTGGAGGTGGCGGCGGCGGCGCGCGCCCTGCCGCGTTTCGAGCTGAAAGCGCGGCGCGTCGTTCGACGCGAGCCACCCGCCTGAGCCGACGGGCGGCGGTCCGCGACCACCGCTCAGGGTCGCTGCGCCGGCCTGGGCGCCGCGTGAGCTTGTCAAGCGCCGCGATGTCGACGCGCGGCCCGAAGGTCGGTCCAGTGGACGGCCAGCCATACGGTCGGGCCCAGATCGTCGGTCCATTCCACGCGATGCCGCACATGCGCCCGCAGCAGGATGTGGTGCCCCGGATGGAGATCCAGCGGATCGGCGTCGCCGGCGATGCGGAGCCGTGCGCGGCCCCGAAGCAGCACGACCCACTCATCCGTGTCCTGGTCGAGCCACTGTCCCGGCGGCGTCACGTGCCCCGTCGACACGATGCGCTCGATCCTGACGCCGGGCGCGGAGGCCAGAACGTCGATGTGCTCGGCGGGGAGACGCTCGGGAAGGTCGTCGAAGATGTTGTTCAGGTCGTCAGGATAGCATCGCGTCTTGTCACGAGCGGGTGAGTTCTGGTAGTGAAAAGCGGGGGATGTCGAACGGCGCCGACCTGATTCAGCAGATGGCCGAAGGAGACGCTGAGGCGTTCGCGCGCTTCTACGATCACTACGCGCCGCTCATCTATCCGCTGATCCTCCGGATCCTGCCCGATCCCGCCGACGCCGCCGAGTGTCTGCAGGCCGTCTTCTGGGAGTCGCGCGAGCGGGCGCCATCGTACGACGCCGCCGGGGCCACGCCGGATGCGTGGGTCGTCACACTGGCGCGGGCGAGCGCCATCGATCGGATGCGGGCGGCCCGCCGGAAGCGCGACGCGGTACCGCTCGGCGCTCGCGCGACGTCGACGCCGTCGGCGGCGCCGCTCGAGCGGCCGCCGAGCCTCGACCGCAGCGTGCTCAGGCGAGCCTTCGAGCGGCTACCCGATCCGCAGCGCGAGGCGCTCGAGCTCGCGTACTACGGCGGCCTCACGCAGACGGAAATCACAGCCCGCCTCAAGCAGCCGCTCGGCACGGTCAAGACGCGCCTGCGCCTGGCCCTCGACCGCCTGCGGGAGATGGTGAGGACGCGGTGAGCGCCAGCCACGAGCCGTTCGACACGCTCGCGGCGCTCCATGCCGTCGGGGCCCTCGACGGCGACGACCTTCGCGAGTTCGAAGCGCACCTGGCCAGCGGGTGCACCCGCTGCGCGACGCTCGTCCGGCAGACCGAGCAGGCGCTCGCGCGCGCGGCCATGGCCGGGCCGCCCGAGCCGCCGCCGAGCGGCGTCCGCGAGCGGCTGGTCAAGCGCGCCGCCGCGGCCGGGGCGCCCGGCCGGCGGCGCTGGCTGCCCTGGACCCTCGGCATCGTGGCCGCCTCCGTGGCCACCGGCGCGTTCAGTGCGGCCTACGTCGCCGCGCGATACGAGGCGCGGCTGGGCCAGATGGCGCGCGAGACGGCGGCCGCGCGCGAGCGGCTGGCGCGCAGCGAGGCCGCGCTGCGTGAAGAGCTGGCGCTGCTGCGTGATCCGACCACGCGCGTGGTGGAGCTTCGCGGCCAGCCGGCGGCCCCGGACGCGGTCGCGCGCGTGCTGTGGAGCGAGGGCGGCGGGTTGCTCCTGGCGACGAAGCTGCCACCGCCGCCGGCCGGGAAGGTTTACGCGCTGTGGACGCTTGCGGGCGCGGCGCCGCGCATGGCCGGCGTGTTCGTTCCCGACGACGGCGGACGAGCGACGCTGAAAGTGCCGCCGGAGGCGGCGGACACGCCGGTGCGAGTGCTCTCCGTCACTCTCGAGCCCGAGGGTGGCGCGCAGGCCCCGAGCGGCGCCGTCGTCCTCGTTCCCCGGTAGCGGCGTAGCGGCGGCGGGCCGCGTGCAGCACGGCGACGATCGTCATCGCGTCGACGATCTCCGAGCGCTCGACCATCCGGAGCACCTCGTCGAGCGGGAACGCGCGGACTTCGATGAACTCGGTGTCGTCGCCGGCCCGCGTGGCCGGCCGCAGCCCTTCCGCGAGGTACAGATGAGCCACTTCGTCGAGCACCGACTTGGAAGAGTAGAACGTGCAGAGCTTGACGAGCCGCGACGCCTCGTAGCCCGCCTCCTCGGTGAGCTCCCGCTGGGCGGCCGCCTCCTCCGTCTCGCCGGGCTTCATCCCGCCCGTCGGCATCTCCCAGTAGAACCCGCGCGCCACGTAGCGGTACTGCCCCACCAGCACCACCGTGCGCGCGTCGAGGAACGGCAGGACACCGACCGCGGGCGGCACCTCGATGACACCGTAGAGTGTCGTGCGGCCGTCCGGCAGCTCCGCGATGTCCTCGCGGACGCGGATCCACGGGTTCGCGTAGACCTCGCGCGTCGTGAGCGTGCGCCAAGCCGCGCGCGCGAGACGGCTGCGCCGATCGGACATGCCGTTATCTTCGGGTATACTCGACGCGAAGTCCAAGCAATGAAGGTCTTGCTGCGAAATCCCCGACGCGAAGTCACCGTGGCCGGGAACCGGCGCGTGAAGGAGATCCTGCGTGAGCTCGACATCCTGCCCGAGACGGTGCTGGTGATCCGTGGTGACGATCTCGTGACCGCCGATCAGGTCGTGCGCGACGACGACGTCATCGAGCTGCGGCCCGTGATGTCCGGAGGCCGGCGGTGAAGTGTCGTCGCTGCGGGGGCACCGCGACGCTCGAGCTGCGGCGGCACAACGCCGCCTTCTGCGCCGAGGACTTCCTGGCGTTCTTCCGCAACCAGGTGCGGGAGGCGATCCGGCGGCACCGCATGTTCACGCGCGACGAGCGGATGCTGGTGGCCGTGTCGGGCGGCAAGGACTCGTTGGCGCTGTGGGACGTCCTCATCGACGAGGGCTACGACACCACCGGTTTGTACCTGGACCTCGGCATCTTCGACTACTCCGTCGAGTCGCGCGCGAAATGCGAGACGTTCGCGGCGCGACGCGGGGTGCCGCTGCTCGTGCGGCGGGTGGCCGACGAGGTGGGCGCGCCGGTGCCCGTGATCAAGCAGGTGACGCGGCGACCACCGTGTTCCGGCTGCGGTCTCAGCAAGCGCTACTTGATGAATCTCACGGCGCTCGAGCACGGCCTTCCGGTGGTGGCCACCGGCCACAACCTCGACGACGAGGCGGCGACGCTCTTCGGCTCCGTCATGCACTGGCAGACCGACGCACTGCCGCGCCAGTCCCCGGCGCTCGCCTCGACGCACCCCAAGCTGGTTCGCCGCGTGAAGCCGCTCTACCGGCTCTCGGAGCGGGAGACGGCGGCCTACGCGTTCCTGCGGCGGATCGACTACATCGTCGAGGAGTGCCCCTTCGCCGCCGGCGCCACTTCCATCAGCCACAAGGAGATCTTGAACCGGATGGAGGACGTGTCGCCGGGCGCCAAGCACAATTTCCTCTTCGGCTTCCTCGAGAAGGCGCGGCCGGCGTTCGAGCGCGCCGAAGGGCGAGCGCTCCAGGAATGTGCGCGGTGCGGGCAGGTGACCACCTCGACGGTGTGCGCGTTCTGCAAGCTCGCCGACCAGGTCAAGCGGGCCCGCGCCTGATCAGTCGCGGTCGCGATCCCGGCCGCGATGGCCGCGCCCGCTCCGCTCGCCGTGCCTCAGGGCGTCCATCAAAGCCTTGACGGCATTCGCATCCCGGTCGCCGTTCCCATAACCCGTCGTCTCGGGTGCGGCGCCGCGGACGCGTCGCGCGCCGTCCGCGTCCCGCCTGCCGACGTTCTCCCGCCGGTCGCGGTCGGACGTCAGCCGGGGAAAGTCCCTGGCCGTGCGCGCCACTTCGTCCGCGGTGAGGGCGGTGGCGGCCGCGGCCGGCGCCGTGCGCGGCGGCGCCACGCGAAACTCTTCTCCGAGCCGACGGGCGGCGCCCGGCGGGACGCGGAGCGGTGCCGGGATGGGCGCGCCGCCGGCGATGGTGACGCGATGGAGCGCGTCGACGATGGTCGCCGCCCCGACCAGCCGTCCCGCCTCCAGCCGCGTGACGTCGATGGTGCCCTTGAGCACCGTGACGACCGAATGGTCGGCTCCGAACACCTCCGCGACGATGACGGTGCCCCGGATGCCGGCAACGGCATTCGGCGTTCGCACCTGGATGACGTCGCCGCGGCGCATTTTCTCGCGCGCCACGGCCACGGCGACTCGGCCGCCCGCCACGTCGACGGTGGCGACGCCGGGCGCCTCGGTGATCGTCACGACCGAGCGCTCGCGGACGGTGACGACGGCCCGGCCGCCGAGGAGAATCCGTGCGACGGCATCCCTGCCGGTCGCGATGCGATCCCGCGCGAAGATATCGTCCTTGAACTTGAGCGGTGCCGGCTCACGGAGCGGCGCGCGCGTCACTGTGACGTGCCCTTCAAGGGTGGTGACCACGCCTGCACGGTCCTGCGCTTCGGCCTGCGCACCGAGGGCCAGGGCTGCGACGGCGACGAGCATGCGGAGACGGGTGGACGCGGTACGCACGAGATCGAGACGAGCAACCAGGGTGCCACATCGGCGTGCAAGCAACGGCGTCCAAGGTTGCGTGCGACTCGGACCGCGGCGCGGGGGTCAGCGGGAGGCGGGCAGCGCGGACTGGATGGCGGCGTCGAGCTCTTCGGGACGGATCGGCTTGAAGAGGCAGCGCTGGATCCGGAGCGCCGTCATGCGGGCGCGGTCCTCTTCGCGCAGTCCCCAGCCGGTGATGAAGAGCATGGGCACCGCTGTATCGACGGCGCGAAGCCGCTCGGCGAACTCCCAGCCGTTCATCCCGGCCATTCCCACGTTGGCGAGCACGACGTCGTAGCGGCCGGGCGCGTAGATGTTCAGCGCGGCGGCACCGCTCACGGCGGCACTGACGGAGTGGCCGTTGACCTCCAGCAGCGCGACCAGCGCCGAGAGCACCTGCGGCTCGTCGTCGACGAGCAGGATGTGCGCTGCCCGCCGCACGCTCTGGCCGGCCGCCGCCGGTTCGGTGTCCTTCGTGGCCGGGGCCTCGGGGAGGGCCAGCGTGAACGTCGCGCCACGACCCGGCTCGCTGTCGACGCGGATTTCGCCGGCGTGGCGCTGCACGATCGTGTACGCCATCGACAGGCCGAGCCCGGAGCCCTTCTCGCCCTTCGTCGAGAAGAACGGCTCGAAGATGCGCCGGCGAACCTGCTCCGGCATACCAACGCCCGTGTCGGCCACCGTGATGACCACGCCGTCGCCTGTGTCGCGCGTGCGGATGGTGAGCGTGCCGCCGTCCGGCATGGCGTCGATCGCATTCAGGACGAGATTGGTCATGACCTCGGTGAGGGCGGCCGGGCGGCCGTGGATCACCCGGGTGGCTCGCAGCTCCAGCCGCTGCCTCAACGGCCGACTGTCGTGGGCCACCTTCTCCTCCCAGCGCGGGCGCGTGATGGCGAGCGCGTCTTCCACGACCTGGTTCACGTTCAGCGGGACGAACCGCTCCTCCGGGCGGAGCCGGGCGAACGTCTGGATGCGCCGGACGGTCTCGGAGCCGTCCATGGCCGCCGTCTCGACGACGCTGAGCGACCGCTCGACCAGCTCGATGTTGCCGGGGTTCTGCTTCATGAGCTGCGCGTAGCCGAGAATGGCCTGCAGCAGGTTGTTGAAGTCGTGCGCGATGCCGCCCGCGAGCTGACCGAGCGCGGTGAGTTTTTCCGACTGGTGGAGCTGCGCCTCGACCTCGCGCTGGGCGGTGATGTCCCGCACGATCGCGATGAGGCCGTCCAGGCCACCCTGGCGGTTCCGCAATCCGGATAGCGTCACCGCGAGCGCCACCGGCTCGTCCCGACCGCTGACGGCGTTCGCCTCGAAGGCCTCCATCGACGCGCCGCGCGCCAGCTTTTCCTTGGCCGCCCGGTACTCGGCCGCGGGAAGGACGGTGGTGACGGGGCGGCCGGTCGCCTGGCCGGCGGCCAGGCTGAAGATGCGCTCGGCGGCCGGATTCCAGCCATCGATGCGGTCCTCGGCGTCGACGGAGATGATGCCTTCGCCGGCGGAGGCGATGAGCTGCTCCAGCGAGCGCTTGGTGTCGGCGATCTGGCCGTAGAGCCGCGAGTTGCGGAGCGCGACGGCCAGGTACTCGGCCAGCATGTCCAGGAGCTCGCGCTCCCGGGGATCGACGGCACGCCCCGAGCCACGGTTGTCGACGACCAGATGACCGAGCGTCCCCTCGGCATCGCGGATGGTGCAGGTGACCAGCGTGTCCGAGCTGCCGCTCATCGGGGGCGCGCTGGTGATGGTCACGCTGTCGTAGCCCAGCGCCGTCCGCAGCTGCGCCGTCACGGCGCTGATGACGTCGTCGACGGCCAGCTGCCCGACGATGGTGCGCGCGATCTGCCGGAGCAGCGACAGCTGGGTGACCCGCAGCGACTGCTCGGCCGCCTCGCGCCGAGCCGCCTCCTCGAGCTGCCGCGTCTTGGACGACAGCCGGCGCATCTCCTCGACCAGGCTCGCCACTTCGCCGCGCGTCCCGAGATCGGCCTGGCGCCGCAGCAGCGCACGGCGGACGACGTCCTCCAGGTCCTGACGCGAGAAGGGCTTGATCAGGTACTCGAAAGCGCCATGCGTCAGGGCCAGCTTCACCGTCTCCAGCGACGCGTACGCCGTGATCATCACGACCTCGATCGTCGGGTCGTGCCGCTTCACGCGCCGGAGCACCTCGAGCCCGTCCATCTCGGGCATCTTGATGTCGAGGATGACGACGTCCGGACGGACCTCCGGCAGCAGGGTCAGCGCCGCGCGGCCGCCTTCCGCGGTGTGAATCTGGTAGGACGGCTTCAGCAGCATGCGAAGCGACTCGCGCGGCCCGAGCTCGTCGTCGACGACGAGAATGCGGGCCGCGGTTGCCGCCGCGGTCGCCGTCGTCATGCCATCGCCGGCGGCAGCGACACGAGGAAGCCGACCTCGTGCTTCCCGGGCCTTTTGTCCAAGCGGCCGCCGAGCGCTTCGATGATCCGCTGACTGACGGCGGGGCCGACGTCGATGAGGCTCTCCTGCACGGTGTGCACGGGGTCGAAGAGCTTGTCCAGCCGGTCGGCCGGCACCGCGGCCGTTCGCGACGTGACCAGGATCCGCACGTCCTGGCTGCCGTCGGAGGCCGTATGGCGTCCGATCGACAGCGAGATCTTGGCCAGGTCGCTGGGGGAGTTGTGGGTCAGGTAACGGACGAGATAGGTGAGGGCCTTCCGGAGCTGGGTGGCGTCGACCTTCACGAGCTGCGGCTCGGTAGCGGGCGCCAGATCGAGCTGCAGGTGCTTGCCCACTCCGTCATCCGCCAGATCGATCGTCTCGACCATCTGCGTGACGACCTCGTAGGCGTCCACCGTCGAAAAGTTTAACTCACCCTCCGTGACCAGCCCCGCAAGTTTTTCGAATACTTCGACGAGGCGCCGTACGTCGCGCCGGACGACGGACGAAAAGTGCCGGCGGAAGTCCGGATCGTCGTACCGCTCACCGATCAGCTCGATGAACGTGTTGATGGAGACGAGCGGGTTCTTGATCTCGTCCGCGATGCGGGCCACCACGCGCGTCAGCAGCTGGAACTGATCCGCCTGGCGCTTCTGGCGCGCCAGCTCCTTCCGGGCGGTCAGGTCCTCGAAGACGAGCACCGACCCGAGCGGGGCGCCTTCCTCGTCCCGGATCACGTAGGTCGAGACCTCGATCCAGAGCTGCCGGAGGGCCAGCTGGATCTCCGTGCGCGGCTGCGGCCGCCCCGACGAGAGCGTGTCGAAGAGCAGGTCGCCGAGCGGTGACGGCAGCACGCGCAGGTCCTGTCGGATCACCGCCTGGGCGGACATCCCCAGAATCTCCTCCGCCCGCCGGTTCATCGTGCCCACGCGATGATCGCGGCCGATCGTGATCACGCCGCTCGACATGTGCGAGAGGATCCGCTCGGAGAACTCCTTCTCGCGCTGCAGGTGCTGGTGGAGCGTGATGTCACGGATGGCGGTCGCCAGCTGCGTGGCGAGGTCGAAGAGCGTCTCCATCTCCGTCCGCGCATAGCCGGTCCCGAAGACCGGCTGACCGAGGATCAGGATGGCGACGAGCTCGCCCTGGGCCAGCAACGGTATCGCCACGACGCCCTGGAGAAGCTTCAGCTCGCGCACGATGTCGGCATCGCGGAGGTCGTCGAGAATGGCCGGCCGCGCCTGGCTGGCCAGCCAGCGTGCCAGCCCGTCGGTGGCGCCGAGGCGGACCGACTGCACGATCTGCGGCGCGAGACCGCGGTGCACCACGATGCGGAAGTCGCGTCCTTCGGCGTCTGGCAGGAGGACGGCCATGCGGGTGGCGCGCACGACGTCGCCGATGGCGTCCAGGAAGGTTTCCAGCACGCGCCGCAGGTCGAACCCGGCCGCCAGCACGCGGCTGAACGCCTTCAGCACCCGGGCCAGCACCGGCCCATCCCACGAGCTCTCGGCGGCGGTCGGCTCGCGCGTAGCCGTGGCCGGCGCCCGCAGCGCATTGATCTCGCGCACGAGCCGCTGCTTCTCGAGCGCCTGCTGCAGCACGGCGGCGAGATCGCGCGGCGTGTAGCCGTCCGGCAGCGTGAAGTCGGCGGCGTGCTCTTCTTCGCCGGCCAGTCCGATGGCGATGACGAGGGTGGTGGGCGCCACCTCGCGCACGGTGCCAACGAACGTGCTCAGCGCGCCCGCGGGGCCGGCGCTCTCACGCAGGACGAGATCGATGTCGACGAGTCGCAGGGTCTTGATCGCCTCGGCGTCCGACGCCGCGGGAAAGACGTTGAAGCTCGTCAACGCGCGCTGCAGCCGCCCCCGAAGCGCCGCGTCCGCCGTCACGAGCAGGACGGCGTTCATGCGTCCACCCGCGCCGGCTGCGGCGCCGCCGGAAACTCCACCGAGAAGATCGCGCCCCCACCGGGTCGGTTGTCGGCCTGCACCCGGGCCCCGTGCGTCTGCGCGATCCCGGCGCAGATGGCAAGACCGAGGCCCGATCCGCGCTGCTTCGTCGAGAAGAAGGGGTCGAACACGCGCTCCACGAGGTCGGCGGCGATGCCGGGCCCGGTGTCGGAAATGTTGACGGTCACGTGCTGCGCGTCCTGCCGGACGTCGATGTGCACGAGGCCGCCGGGTGGCGTCGCCTCGTGCGCATTCATGACGAGGTTGAGAAAGAGCTGCTCGAGCTCCGCATGGTGGCCCAGCACGAGGCACGCCGCGTTCCCGAGGGCCGTGCTGATCGTGATGCCCTTCTCGTCGAATGTGGGCTGCATGGCCTCCACAACCTGCGCGATCGGCGCGCGAACGTCGAGGGGGTACTGCGGCCGCCGGCCGGGCCGAGACAGCGCCCCCAGCCGCTCCAGGAGCCGCTCCATCCGCTCGATCTCACGCCCCACCACGCGCGTGAACTCCTCGATGAATCGGTCATCGGCCCGTCGTCGTGGCACGAGCTGCGTGAACGTCTTGATGCCGACCAGGGGATTCTTGATCTCGTGCGCGATCCCCGAGGCTAGGATCTCGAAGTACGCGAGCCGCTCGGCGCGGCGCCGCTCGTTCTCCAGCTCCTTCAGGGGCGTGAGATCGCTGAACACCGCGACGGCGCCCAGCACGACGCCGTCGGGATCGCGCAGCGGCGAGGTGGTGGACATCACCGGCCGTCGCACCTCGCCCGCCACGAGCTCCGATTCCGGATTGGTGCGCGCCTGCCCGTCGGCGACAGTGGCCAGCAGCGGCTCGCTCACGCACGCTTGCACGATCTGGATCGACTCTCCTTTGACGTCTTCCGTCCGGAGCCCCGTCAGCCGCTCCGCCGCCCGATTGAACATGGCGACTCGGCCCGCCGACGTGATGGCGACCACGCCACTCTCGATGGTGGCCACGATGTTCTCGATGTACTCGTTCGCCAGGACGACTTGCGCGTAGAGCCGCGCGTTCTTGATGGCGATGCCCGCCTGATTCGCCAGCGTCATCAAGAGATCGAGATCTTGCGGATAGAAGGGATCGCCTGACAGCTTCGGCCCCACCGCGATCAGCGCGATCACCCCGCTGTCCGAGATCACCGGCAACACAAGGGACCAGTTCGCCTGCGTCAGCTGCTCCGCCAGCTCCCGTTCCGCCTCCGTCGCCGCCGCCCGCACGATCTCATCCGTCACCAGCGGCTCCTTCAGCCGCTCCAGCGCCTCCACCACCTCCGCCATCGCCGTCTCCGGCGCATCGAAGTGGCTCCCATCATGCCGCCGCGTCGCGATCGCGCATCCGAAGTCGGTGTCTTGTCGTAGGTAGACCGCTGCGCCTTCGGTTTCCGTGGAGCGCGCGACAGTCTGAGTGATGAACTCGAGTAACCGCCGGAGATCGAGCACCTTTGTTAGGACGGAACTCGCGTCGCGGACCGTCCTCTGATAGTTGGCATGCGTTCGATAGACGTACCGGTCGAGTATTCGGCGAGCGGCATCGCGTGTGGGCGCGATTAGCAAGGCGACGCCAACTGACGCAAGAAATGCGACGAGGATTTCATCGCGTCGCATATGCGCGAAGAGTCGTGGCGAGAGTAATAACAAAAGTGCCCCGACTGGAATCAGAGACAACAAAACGGCAATCGCTACGGTGAGGCCACGATGTACGACAAGTCGTAAATCCATCAGTCGATGGCGGATGATCGCGTGCGCGACCAACGCCAGAAAGCCAAGCGTGAAGTACGGGCCGACCCAGCTATAGGTAGACAAACCAGTCGTCAATGGCAGTACGAGGTTTAGCCCGATTCCACCGGCGGTCGCGGTGATGATCCCTGCGCCCAGATACTGAATTTGCGCGCGCGCTAGGCCTCGGGCATTGCGCCATATCGAGAACAAATGCGTCAGTGCTATGCACCACACGATGACGAAGTACCCAGCAAAGATCGGATAAAAGGCTCCCGACTTCCGCGTAAGTGCGCCGTCGACGATGCGCGTGTCGTAGACGACCAAATCAGTCGTTCCAGCTAGCACAGCCATCGTCGTAGCTAGGATGATCGTTACGCGCAGTAGCCCGGGCGCAAGCGACACCGTCTGTACCGGATACGCTTGCATGAAGGCGAGAAACGCTGGCGGAATGAAGCTTGCCGCAACGAACGTGAAACGCGCCCAAAACTCTAGGTGCGACTCCATCTGGAGACCGGCGACCCCGAGCACCCACAAACCAATAGTTAGAGCGAGAACGGCGAATCGTCTATTTGTTCCGAAACTGCGGTTCGCCCGCCAAACGAATAACGCAAGCGCACCAAGGGCACTGGCAACGAGAAGCAGAGAGACTTGGGTCACGGTTAGCGTCTGAACTCCGTCGAATCGCGTCTGGCTGATGATGACGTTGATGCCGGGGACGCGAGCGTGGATTGCTCCGAAGGCGGCCTTGGACCCCTTGCTGCCTTATCGTCTGCGCACGGCTCGAAGGCCTTCGGTTGCCCCATAGCCATCCCAGCTCTATCTATGCGTAATTGCTGGCGCCGAATCAATAGGGCAGTCGCCGAAGTGCCAAGTTCGGCGCGCCTGGGCTGCTAGAATAGAGCGAACCGATCGATGATGTCCATGTATCTAATAAGCCGTCGATACTTTCTGGCTCTCCCACTTACCTTCCTATTGCCGACAGCCATCACGCGTGCGGTTGCCGGCACTGAACTTACCAAGGCGACATATGCAGCTGACATCGGCATTCTGTATGAGATGTTGAAGCTCAATCTGCAGGGCACCATTGAGGAAACTATCGACCGCCGGGCCGGAGAGTATCGTGTTGTGGCGATGGGGGCCGGACCAGGAATTTCAAACCGCTACGATTCTAACGGCATCCTCCGCGACGGACGCTGGGCTCCGTTGGAGAGCCGATCGTGGTTCGATATCCGTGGCCGAGAGTCACGCACAGAGGTTGCGTACGATTGGAGAACGAGGCAGATCTCGTATCGAGCGCGTGGCGAAACGTTCTTTCTGCGACGACAACGAGTTGTCGACGACGTTCTGTCAGTCGCGCATGGCGTTCACGTTGATGATGTGATAACCGCGACACTCAACTACGCTGATGGCCGTTGGCCACCAGATCCGGACGGCGCGCACCGCACCCTCGTTGTGAGACGACGGCGGTCGGAGAACGAAGGTCCTGATGATGTTGCTGGTTCTTATCGAGCTGAATTGGTGACGCTAGACCTGAAGATCGAACGCGATGCGTCTGGCAAGGCAGCGGCTTTGTTCGATCTGAGCCGGTTTTCATCGTGGGCAAAGCCATCCGAGCCAGCTCGCATAGTGTTCGGACGTACTCGCCGCCCTGAGTTGATTAAAACGTCAATGATGCTCGGTACATACGTCACGATTCGTTTTGCGCCGTCCTAATGCACGATCTGGTCACACTAGGCGAAGTACTTCTGCGGCTCTCCGTTCCTTCACCTTCGAGATTTGAAACGACGCATCAACTTGATGTGCAGTTCGGTGGAGCGGAGGCAAATGTTGCGGCCGCATGTGCGCGGCTCGGACTGCGGACGGCATGGGTTTCTGCGCTGCCTGACAACGTATGGGGTGACCGTGTACTCCGAGAACTGCGGAACCATGGCGTCGATTGCTCCTCAGTTATCTTGTGCACCGGTTGCCGCTTGGGCCTCTACTTTCTCGAGTACGGCGTTCCGCCCCGTCCAATTCAGGTGCTGTATGATCGCAGCGACTCGGCATTTGCCCGGCTGAGCCCTGATATGGTCGACTGGCAGCCTGTTCGACATGCGAGACTCGTCCATATCAGCGGTGTAACTCCAGCGTTAGGCGACAACGCCCGTGCCCTAGTGCGGCGAGTATTTGAGGAAGCAACTGAAGTTTCGTTTGATTTGAATTATCGCGCGGCGTTATGGGGACCTGCTGAAGCAAAAACCTTCGCTCTGTCGGTTCTTCCGCGTGTTCGATACTTTTTTCTCGGTCAGACAGAAGCGGAGACTGTGCTCCAAGCGACCGGGTCGCCAGAAACGATACTGAGAGGGTTAGCGGGCTTGGCGCCCAACGCGACCATCGCTCTCCTGCGAGGTGCCGAAGGTTCGACAGTCATTTACCGTGGCGAGATTTGGAGGCCGAAGGTTCAGCACGTAGTGAGGGTTATCGACCCAATAGGCGCCGGTGATGCTTACGTGGCGGGATATCTTTGGGCATCGCTCCGGAATCGCGGGACACAGGATGCCGTCGATATTGCGTCGACGGTAGCCGCACTAAAGTGTTCAACGTGGGGAGATATCGCCGTCATCAAAGAGCGTGACGTTCTCGATGCTCTTGCCGGAGGACCGGACGTCCGTCGATGAGCTGTAGCGCCATTGTCGAGGGGCAGTCCGCTCTACTGAACCAGTGCCGGGTCTCCAGCCCTACGTTCGAATGCAGCTTTTTCAGGTACCGGAAACTCCAACAGCATCTTGAAGCCGCGTCCGCCGGGACAGTTCTCTGCCCGGATCGTCGCATGATGCGCATTCGCGATCGCGCGCCCGATTGCAAGGCCGAGACCCGATCCCTCCGGCTTTGTCGTTACGAAGGCATCGAAAATGGTAGGAAGTAGTTCGGCAGGCACACCCGGGCCAGTATCCTCAACCTCGAGAACAAGTTGTTGCGCAGGATGGTAGGAGAGCCGAACCGTTATCTGGCCTCCTTTATCGACCGCTTCGAGAGCGTTCATCAAGATGTTCAGGAGCAGTTGCTTTAATTGCGCTTGGTCTCCCAGGATCACCGGGATTGCGCGATCGCCAATGATCGTTACGCGAACCCTTGCCCTCTCGATTTCTCCGCGAAGCAGCGCGAGGGTCTCGCGAAGTAGCTGAGCGAAATCAACTGGTACGAAACGTGGAATCGGCGGGGCAGCGAAGCTTCGCAATCTCGCGACAAGCTGGTCGATGCGACCGATTTCTTGCAATACGATCTTCCCGAAGGACTCACGGAAGTCTCTGTCTCCGACCCGCTCAGGCAGTAGTTCCGCGAATGTCCGGATAGCCACAAGCGGATTCTTGATCTCGTGAGCAAGCTCGCGTGCAACTGCGCCGAATGACACGAGCCGCTCCGCCCGACGTTTCTCGGCTTCGGCGAGACCGATCTGAACGTGCAGTCGAATGGCGATACCAACCTGGCTCGCAACGGCACTCACCAGGTCGATGTCTTCTCTAAAGTAAGGATCACCTGATCGCTTGCGGCCGATCACGTAGAAGCCGACGAATTGTCCATGCATGAGAACCGCCAACACACACTCTGCTCCAAGACGTTGCAATTCTTCGAGCGCCGAAGCGGGCAAGTTAACATCGCGACGCCGAAGATCAGTTACGACAAGTGATATTCGATTCCCACCACGGAGGGACTGGACCAAGAGCGACGATTCCCAAATCGTGCCCGGTAAAGTCGGGTTGTCCGCCCCTAGAGACGCCTCAAGCCGGTATTCCGACCCGCCAGAGTCGCCTACGTAGAGTGCTACGCGCTCGGCGTGCAGCGTTTCCGCAATGGCGCGACAGGTGTATTCGAACAGCGTTCTCAGATCAACAATGTCGCTCATCGCGCGACTGATTTCGCGAAGTGCCGCCGGATAGTCGTACGGCGTCCGAAAGAAGTAATAATCAAGCGCTGCCTGGACGCCTTTACGTAGCGGTTGAAACACCTGCGCGACGATTAGGGCGGCGAGAAGAGTCACAGGAAGCGGTAGCGCTCGCGGTTCGAGGGCAAAAACCCACGCAACCAATTCGGCGACGCCGAGAAACGCCAATCCAGCAGTGAGCGAAGCCGCCACCTCTGTTATGCCGCGCCGCACAACCAACTGTACGTTCAATAGCCGGTAGCGAATCATCGCATGTGCAAACACTGCGACCATAAGTAGACCAAAGATCGGACCGTACACGTTGAGACGTGACGTCCCGAAAAGGAGCGGGACAATCAGATTTGCGGTTGAACCCCCTACTGCGGCAATGCTGATACCGAGCAACACGAACTGCAGCTGAATCCTTTCGATGCCGCGGTGCAGTCGAAGTTTGCGGGTAAGCAGCACCAAGCTGCCCGTGACGGAAACAATCAGATACACCCCAAAGATTGGATAGAGAACTCCATACGACATCTTTAATGCCTCGTCGACCGACGATGTCGCGCGGGCAACGAGGGGCGTCAGGGATGAGATGCATGCGGCTAGTGCACAAATCGTCATCGCCAACTGCAAGCGTGCGGAGACAGGCGGGTTGGATGTCGGAAATGCTGCTACGAACTGGAACAGCCACAACGGCATGAGCGAGGCCGCGAAGAAAACTAACCGCGCCCAAAGAATGCCTGAAGGGCTATCGGCGTAGGTGCTGACAAGTCCATTGCTGATCGTCCAGAGACCCATGGTGAGCGCCAGATACACAAATGCCCGATTGGCCGGACCGGATGCTTTTGATCGCCAGACAGCAAGGCTGAGCAGGGCGTGCGCAAGTGTGGTCAATGCGAGAACTACGAGAGTCTTGCTCATCAATTGGCAGGTGCACCCAAAACTAGAACAGAATGTGTTCCGCCCATGGCGTGGGCATTGAGAAGAACGCGACGCACACGCGCAACGCGTGCTTTTTGTGGCACATAGTCCAAATCGCACTCCGGGTCGGGAGTCTCCAGATTTATGGTGGGCGGAATCAATCCATGCTGGATAGATAAACAGCTCGCTGCGACTTGAAGCACAGAACCAGCTCCCATCGCATGACCAATCATTGATTTGATCGAGCTGATAGGAATGTTATACGCAGTCTCGCCGAGCGCGTCTTTGAAAGCACGTGTTTCCACGAGGTCGTAGTCTGGAAGGCCATTGCCATGGGCGCTGATGTAGTCGATGTCCGTAGGTGTGAGGCATGCTCGTGAAAGGGCGGCTCGAATAGCGCTCGCGAGCGCCTTTTCCGCGCTGTCGGTGCGAGGACCAAACCCCCCCTCATTGCCGTGGCCGGCCGATAACACCTCCGCATAAATAGGAGCGCCTCTAGTCATCGCATGGCCGATTTCCTCGAGGACTAAGACAGCCGCACCTTCCCCAAGAACCATGCCGCTACGGTTTAGATCGTAGGGACGGCAAATCCCGTCGGAGGCAAAAATGCCCAGCGCCGACAGGGCTGCATATGCGAACTCGGCCAGAGGTGCATCAGTAGCACCGGCGAGCGCCACGTCTGCGTGTCCGTCGACAATTTGTGATGTTGCCCAATCGACGGCATCGAAGCCGGTTGTGCATGCGGAGCCAAGTGTCAGCGCCTGGCCGTGGATGCCCAGTTCAACGGACACATGGCTAACGGCAGCATGTGCGGCGAACTCAAGGCCGCTAACAATCGGAATACCTTTGAAGCCGTTTCTTGCGAAGCCGATCCGAGCGTCTTCAATAACATCGCCCGCACCGCCCATTGACGTTCCCATGCCGATCCTTAACCGCTCGCCGCGAACTTTCTTAAGGTCTTTCACATCGAAGAGGGCGTCCTTCAAAGCGAGCTTTGCCGCAGCGACGGCGAATTGGGAAAACCGGCCACGATGCTTCGCGCGTGCCGGCAACATAAAAGCTTCAGGCTGAAATCCTGAGACCTCGGCGGCGGTTTGGCACGGATACGATGAGGCATCAAACAGCGAGATCCGGCGGATGGCGGATTTGCCCGCGACAATATTGGCCCAGAAGGCGTCTTTGCCAAGCCCATTTGGCGCGACAACGCCGAGCCCCGTTATCACAACCTGCCGTCGTTGAGTCTCAATCAAAGGAGTCCCTCGATAACGAGCATTCTAGCTTGTGCATGCGTAAAGAAGAGCAAATATCAGGCACACTTAGGTGAAGTCAACGAGCTTTTCGGACGCCCCCCGGGACTCATCACGCGGGGTCGGTAAGCCTATGGTGAACCGCGGTCCTGCTATAGTCGTTCGAGCATGGCGGGTGGGATCCTTGATGGCCTGAATCTGGGGCAGCGCGAGGCCGTCACCCACGACACGGGGCCGTTGCTCATCGTCGCCGGGGCCGGGACGGGCAAGACGACGGTCATCACGCGGCGGATCGCTCATCTCATCGCCCAGGGGAAGGCGCGGCCGGAAGAGATTCTGGCGCTGACCTTTACCGACAAGGCGGCGGCGGAGATGGAGGCGCGAGTCGATGAGCTCGTGCCGTACGGCTATGCCGATGTCGAGATCGCCACCTTCCACGCCTTCGGCGATTCGCTGCTCCGGGGACACTCCCTCGAGCTCGGACTGCGCAACGACTTCAAGGTCCTGAGCCGGGCGGAGCAGGTGATTTTCCTTCGCGATCGGCTCTTCGAGCTGCCGCTGGGACGGTACCGGCCGCTCGGCGATCCGACGCGGCACCTGCAGGCCATCATCACCCTCGTCAGCCGCTGCAAGGATGAAGATATCTCGCCCGACGACTACGTCGCCTGTGCCAGGCGGCTCCGGGAAGCGGTGGCGGCGGTGCCGGACGATCAGGATGCGGGCGATCGTGCCGCCGCTCAGGCGGAGCTGGCGGCCGTGTACGAGGCCTATCAGGCCCTGATGCTGCGCGAGGGCAACATCGATTTCGGCGACCAGATCGTGCTGGCGCTGCGGCTCTTGCGGGCGCGGCCGCACGTGCTGTCATTCTACCAGCGGCGCTTCAAGTACGTTCTCGTCGACGAGTTCCAGGACACGAACTATGCGCAGTTCGAGCTCGTCAAGCTTCTGGCCGCGCGGCATCACAACGTGGCGGTGGTGGCCGACGACGACCAGAGTATCTACAAGTGGCGTGGGGCCGCCATCTCCAACGTCCTTGGCTTCCTCGAGCGCTATGCGGACGCGCGGCAGATCGTATTGACGGAGAATTTTCGCTCCCATCAGGGAATCCTGGACGCGGCGTACCGCCTGATCCAGCACAACAACCCGGACCGCCTGGAGGTGAAGAGCGGCATCGTCAAGCATCTCACCGCCGTGCGCGAGCCGGTCGGTCCGGAGCCGCAGCACTGGCACTTCGAGACGGCCACCCAGGAGGCCGACCAGGTCGCGACCACCATCCGCGACCGCGTCGAGCAGGGCGTGTGGAAGCTGAACGACGTGGCGATCCTCGTGCGCTCCAACGACGATGCGGATCCGTTCCTGCGCTCGCTCAACCTGCGCGCGATCCCGTGGACGTTTTCCGGGAACGCCGGCCTCTACGGGCGTCCGGAAGTGCGGCTGCTGCTGGCGTTCCTCCGGTCAGTGGCGCATCCCGACGATTCGGTCAGCCTTCACTATCTCGCCTCCTCGGATCTCTACGGCGTGCCGATCGTGGACCTCACACGGTGCGCCACGCACGCGGATCGCAAGCACCGGTGGCTGTTCGACGTGCTGAAGGGCGCGGAGACGATTCCCGAGCTGGCTGGAGAGCTCGGCGAGGAAGCGCGGCTGGCCATCCGGCACCTGGTGAGCGATCTCGTCCGCTACATGGAGCTTGGCCGGGAGATGCCGACCGGCGAGCTGCTCTATCAGTTCCTCGTCGACTCCGGCTGGCTCGCGCGGATGTCCAAGGCGGCCACTGCCCGCGACGAAGCAGAAGTGCAGAACATCTCCAAGTTCTTCCGGAGAATCCTCGACGCCTCGAAGGCGCTGAAGTACGACAACATCCGCGAGTTCGTGAAGCACCTCGACGCGCTGATCGAGGCCGGCGAAGACCCGGCGGTGGCGGAGGCCGACGTGGAGACGCCGGCGGTGCGCGTCCTCACCGTGCACAAGGCGAAGGGTCTGGAATTCCCCGTCGTCTTCCTCGTGCACCTGGTGCAGGGGCGTTTTCCGACGCCGAAGCGGCGCGACGCTCTGGAGCTGCCCGTGGAGCTGGTCAAGGACGTCCTGCCGGCCGGTGATTTCCACGCGCAGGAGGAGCGGCGTCTCTTCTACGTCGGGATGACGCGCGCGCGCCGCGAGCTCGTCCTGACCAGTGCGCGCGACTACGGTGGAGCCCGCGAGCGCAAGGTCAGTCAGTTCGTGCTGGAAGCGCTCGACCTCCCCAAGGACGCCGCGCGGCCGTTCAAGGCGAAGGCCGTGGAGGAGCTGGAGCGCTTCGCGCCGCCGCCGACGCCGCTCGAGGACGGCGCGTCTCCGATGGCCCCGGACGAGGAGCTCCTGCTGAGCCACAAGCAGGTCGACGACTACCAGACGTGCCCGTTGAAGTACCGCTATGTGCACCTGCTGCGCGTGCCGATCCTCCGCCATCACACGGTGGTCTACGGCAGCACGATCCACGCCGTCGTCGAGTTCTATCTGAAGCGCCGCGTCGAGGGCAATTACACGTCGCTCGAGGATCTGCTCGCGGAGTACGACAAGAAGTGGTTGAACCAGGGATTCCTGACCTGGGAGCATCAGGAGGCGCGGAAGGCCGCCGGCCGGGAGGCGCTCACGCGCTTCTGGCATCAGGAAGAGGCCGAGGGCGTCAAGCCCACGCACATCGAGAAGGACTTCGCGTTCAGCATCGGCGCCAACCGGGTGCGCGGGCGCTTCGATCGCGTGGACGAGGATCTGCTCGGCGCCACCATCATCGACTACAAGACCAGCGAGATCACGCGGCAGCGGGACGCCGATCGCCGCGTGGCCTCGAGCCTGCAGCTCAAGATGTACGCACTGGCGTGGCGGGAGATGAGCGGGCGGCTGCCGCAGCGCGTGCAGCTCCGCTTCATCGAATCGCACGTCATCGGATCCCACGCGCCGACGGACGAGGACGCGGAGGCGGCTGTCACGGCCGTGCGCGCCGCCGCCGACGGGATTCGGGCGCGCCGCTTCGACGCCACGCCCTCGCGTCAGGCCTGCCGCTACTGCGCGTACAGCCAGATCTGCCCGTTCACGGCCACGCGGGAGTAAGCTCGGCGGCATGAACAGGCATGCGGGGCCGCCAGGCGGCGCCGACGCGCCCGCCATCCCCGAGCCGACGTTTGCCGAGCGGGCGCGGACGCTCGCGTACCTCGGGCGCACCGGCTCACTGGCCACACTGTCACGTCGACATCCCGGTCATCCGTTCGCGTCCGTGATGCCGTACGCCCTCGACGCCGACGGCCGCCCGCTGTTCCTCATCAGCGCCATGGCCATGCATACGCAGAACCTCGAAGCGGATCCGCGCGCGAGCCTCCTCATCACCCAGCCCGGCTGGACGGGCGACCCGCTGGCGGCCGGACGACTCACGCTGATCGGCGAGGCCCGGCCGGTGGCGAGCGCGGAGGCGCCGAGTGCCCGGGGCGCATACCTGGCGCGGCACGAGCGCGCCCGCTACTGGGCGGACTTCGAGGACTTCTCGCTGTGGCGGCTGGACGTGGCCGACCTCTATTTCGTCGGCGGCTTCGCGGCGATGGACTGGGTGACGGCGGCCGACTATCGCGGCGCGCGGGCCGACCCGCTCGCCGACGCCGCGCCCGGCATCATCGACCACATGAATCGTGACCATGCCGGCGCTCTCGTCGAGTACGCGCGCTACTTCGCGCGCGAGGTGGCCGACGAGGCCACGATGGTGGCCGTCGACCGGCTCGGATTCAAGCTCCGCCTTCGTCAGGGCCAGCGACTGTCGAGCGTGCGCATCGCCTTCCCCCGCGAGGTCACCACGGCCGGGGAGAGTCGAGAGACGCTGATCGCGATGCTGCGCGAGGCGCGCGCGGCCGCGACGTCGCCCCGCAGTTGACACGCCTCTGAACGCGGCATACGTTACGCCGCAACCACGACTCGAGGAGGCGCGCATGATTCGCGTGTCCGTCATGTATCCGACCGGCGAAGGCAAGAAGTTCGACTACGACTACTACGTGAACAAGCACATGACGCTGGTGAAGAACCGCATCGGCGGTGCCGGCCTGCGTCGCGTGGAAGTCGACAAGGGCGTGGCGGGCGGGGCGCCGGGCGCGCCCGCGCCGTTCGCCTGTGTCGGCCACCTGTATTTCGACTCGGTCGCCGATTTCCAGGCGGCCATGAAGCCGCACGGCAAAGAGCTGTTCGCCGACGTGCCCAACTTCACCGACATCACCCCGCAGGTCCAGATCAGCGAGATCATCCACTCGTGAGCGACTGGGACGTCGTGGTGGTCGGCGGCGGCAACGCGGCGATGTGCGCGGCGCTGTCCGCCCGCGAGGCGGGCGCGCGCACCCTGGTGCTCGAGAAGGCGCCGGAGGCGTGGCGCGGCGGCAACGGCTTCTTCACCGCCGGCGGCTTTCGCTTCGCTTTCAAGTCCTTCGACGAGCTGCGCGCCATCGTCGGCGACATGTCGGACGAGGAAGCGGCCACGATGGAGGTGGATCCGTACACCGAGGACGCCTACTACGACGACCTCATGCGCGTCACCGAGGATCTGGCCGATCCGGACATGGCGCTCACGCTCGTGCGCGAGTCACAGGCGACGGTGCGGTGGATGCGGGAGCGCGGCGTGCGGTGGATCCCGATGTTCGGACGACAGGCCTACAAGGTCGGCGGGAAGTTCCGCTTCTGGGGCGGCCTGGTGCTCGAGGCGGTCGGCGGCGGCCCCGGGCTCATCGACATGGAGTACGCCTCGGCCACCAAGGCCGGCATCGAGGTCCGGTTCGAGGCGAAAGCGGTGCGGCTGCTGACGGACGACCGCGGGCGGGTGACGGGCGTCGCCGTCCGCACGCCCGCGGGCACCGAGACGGTCGAGACGCGGGCGGTGGTGCTCGCCGCCGGCGGCTTCGAGGCCAATCCCGAGATGCGCACACGGTATCTAGGGCCGAACTGGGATCTCGCGCGCGTCCGCGGCACCCCCTACAACACCGGCGACGGCATCCGCATGGCGCTGGAGATCGGCGCGCAGCCGTGGGGCCACTGGAGCGGCTGCCACTCCGTGCAGTGGGATTACAACGCGCCCTGGCACGGCGATCGAAAGGTCGGCGACAATTTCCAGAAGCACAGCTACCCGCTTGGCATCATCGTCAACATCCGCGGCCAGCGCTTCGTCGACGAGGGCGCCGACTTCCGGAACTACACTTACGTGAAGTACGGGCGCGCCGTCATCGAGCAGCCGCGCCGCGCCGCCTTCCAGATCTTCGACCAGAAGGTCATCGAGATGCTGCGCGAGGAGTACCGCATCCGCGAGGTGACCAAGGCGGAGGACATGACCCTGGAGGGCCTGGCCCGCAAGCTCGAGATCGACGTGGCGGGCTTCGTCGAGACGGTCAAGCAGTTCAACGCCGCCGTCCTGCCGGGGACGTTCAATCCCGCCATCAAGGACGGCAAGGGGACGCGCGGTATCACGCCGCCCAAGAGCAACTGGGCGCAACCGCTCGACAGGCCGCCCTATGTCGGCTTCGCTGTCACCACGGGGATCACGTTCACGTTCGGTGGCCTGCGGATCACGGCCGGCGGGCAGGTGATCGACCTCGAGCAGCGACCGATTCCGGGTCTTTTCGCCGCCGGCGAGCTGGTCGGCGGGCTCTTCTATCAGAACTATCCGGGCGGCGCCGGGCTCATGGCCGGCTCGGTCTTCGGACGCATCGCCGGACGGTCGGCCGCCGGCAAGGGCTGAGCGCGGAGCTCACCAGTCCGGCGACACGCGGAGCGCCGCGTGCGCGGCGTCGAGGAACCACTCCGGTAGCAGCGGGCGGTAGTGCTGCAAAAAGCGCGTGAACTGCGCGTCGAGCACGTAGGTGATTCCGAAGTCCTCGGTGTGCCGGCAGGACCGTCCATAGGTCTGCACCAGCGCCTTCGCCGTCTCCAGCGCATACCAGCGCGGGTCACGCTCGCGCCGCGCTGCCGTCCAGGGGTCGCCGAGGTCCCCGTACGGCATCTTGGTGACGATCTGAAACCGCAAGAAGTCGTCGGGAAGATCGATGCCCTCGCGCAACGACGGGGAGACGAGGACGGTGGGGACCGACGAGGCGCGATGCTGCTCGAGCGCCCGCCGCTTGGCGTCCGACGACTCGACGAAGATCAGACGGCGCGCCTCCGCCGGTGCCGTCCGTGTCAGCTCCGCTACCAGGCGGCGCGCCACCGCGTAGGACGCGACGTGCAGCAGGCCCTTGTCGCGCGGATGCGCGCCGAGAATCCCGGCGATCTCGGCGAAGAGCGCCGGCTCCTGCTCGGCCTGCCGGGCGCGAGAGAACGCGGCCACCGGCCGGTAGACGATCGGGCGCTGCTCGAGCGGAAATGGCGACGGCGTGCGCAGCCCGCGGACGGCCTCCGCCTCGAGCCCGAGCGACTCCGCCACGAGGGCTGCCGGACCGAGATAGGCGGACGACAGCACCACCAGCTCCGCACTACCGGTCAGCAGCTCGCGCGCGTGCCCGGTGACCTCGTGCGGGACGAGCTCGAGCGTCGCCGCCGCCTCCGGCGGGTACCGGACGACCCATTCCGCATCGCCGGCGCCGACGAAGAAGTGCAGGCGCGCGAGCGCGCCTTCCAGCGCGTCGCGACGCTCGAGCAGGAGCGTCTCCTCGGCGGAAGGCGGCATCTCGAGAAACAGCTCGGGCGCGAGCTCGGGGGGCCTGAGCGACTCCAGCTGTTCGACCACGGCGCGCCGCTCCTGCTCCATGCGCTCGGCATGGCCGCCGAGGAGGTTGCGGTACTCCTCGGCGGTCGGCAGGTGCGGCAGTGGCGCGCCGAACCAGTCCTTCATCTCGGCCGTCGTGAATCGCACCGTGTAGACGTTGACGAGCTGGCTCTCGAGATTGTGGGCCTCGTCCACGATCAGCAGGCGCCGCCGCCGCAGCTGCTCGGCGTGCCAGTGGCGGAGCGTGGCGAAATACCACGTGTTCGTGCAGAAGACCGCCCCGGCCAGCGCGGCCGCCTTCGCGCGCGCGTACGGACACTGGCACACCGGGCCGCGCGGCCGCCGGCACATGCCGAGCGACGTGGGAACGAGGCGGTCGGCGTAGCGCTCGCACACGTAGTTGTCGCGGCCCTTGACGACGTGCAGCTGATCGCCGAACTCGCGCTCGTACTGGTCTTGCAGCACCTTCTGCGACGTCAGCAGGTACGCATCACCGCTCCAGCGCGCCAGCGTCATGGCGAGATGGCTCTTGCCGACGCCGGGCGGGGCCTCGAGGGCGAGCACGCGCGGCGCGGCGGGGTCCTGCTCGGCTTCGGCGAGGGCGTCCTCGAGCTGATCGAGGAGGCGCGCCTGTTCGGGGCGCGGGGTCGCGCCGGTCGGGAAGTGCTCCCGCAGCGACCCGCTCACGCGAGCGGCGGGCCTCCGTGTTCCAGGGGCATCGAATGAGTCTACTATGAGGCATGGCGCCGCCCTCGCGCGCTCGTCCGCTTCTGCAGTTCTCGGCCGGCGGCCTCGTCGTCGACGATGGCGGCCGCATCTTGCTGATCCGAGCGCGCGACCTCCGCAATCAACCGGTGTGGACGCTGCCGAAGGGGGCGTTGAACCCGGGAGAGTCCAGTGCCGACGCCGCCGTGCGCGAGGTACGTGAGGAGACGGGCTGGCGGTGCGAGGTGGTCCGCGAGCTGACGGCGGTGACGTACTGGTTTCAGCGCAGCGGCCAGCGCATCCGGAAAACCGTGCGCTGGTTTCTGATGCGGCCGCTCGAGAAGGTCGGCGAGCACGATCACGAGGTCGACGAGGTGCTGTGGACCGACCCGGCCGATGCCCGCACCCGCCTCCGCTACGACTCCGACCTGAAGCTGCTCGCGGGCCTCGAGCCCTAGACCTAGGGCGGGGGGAACAGGGCGTCGCCGTTCTTGTAGGCGATCTGCTCGGCGACCTCGCGCGGCAGCTGACGCAGCCACGTCTGCACGTCCGCCGTCGCGTCGCGGATGGCCTCCCAGCGCGACGGGACCCAGGTGTCCGTGCCGACCATGAAGCGGTCCGGCTTCCGCATGAACACCGCGCGCCACTCGGGATCGAGGGTGCCGCCCGGCGCGACGTCGGTGCGCATCGACAGCTCGACCCATAGCATCGGGTAGCGGTCGAGGAGACGGCCGACGGTGGCGGCCGAGGATGACATGCCCGCGTGCGCCCACAGAATGCGGACGCCGGGGTACGTCGCCAGCATCCTTTCGACCGTCGTCTCGTCGACGTGACACTGCAGAAAGAGGTTCTGCGCCGCCGCGAGCTCCGCGAAGCGGCGCACGGTGGGCGCGGTGACGTCGTCGGCGCCGAAGTGGGATTCGCCGATGCCCCGGTAGATGCCGCGCTTGAGCCGCTCCTCGACGTACGCGGCCACCGCCGCGTCGCGCGTCCACGAGCCCATGTCGTCCCGGGTGCGATAGGGGCGAAGGAACGGCACGATCCCCGCCGGCGACTTCTCGTAGAGCATCACGGTGCCGTCGTCGGGCGTGCTCGACACCAGCGCGCGCCGCACGCCCGCCTGCGCGAGAATCGACAGCGCCCGCTCCGGCGTGTAGACGCTCCAGGCGGGCTGGCTGTAATGGATGTGCGCGTCGAAGATCGGCAGCTGCGCCGCCGCCGGGCTGGTCCAGACGGCGAGCGCGATCGCCAGCCCCGCCAGCAGCACGCGACGTCTCATGGCCGGGATACTACCATCTCTCACGCCACCGGTCGGCACCGCCGGCACGGACGATAGCCGACGCTGGCCGCGTCGGCGACCGAGGCGAAGACGATGCGATTCGGCTCGGCGATCCGCTGCTCGTGCGCACAGCCATGGCGGCAGACGATCCGCGTGGTGGCCGAGCCCACGAGGGCAGGAGTCGCCCGCTCCAGCGCCAGCAGTCGCGTCTTGAGCGCTCCGCCAAAGGCGTAGTGACCCCACGTGCCGTCGCCGCGCACGATGCGGTGGCACGGGAGGAAGATCGGCACGGGGTTCGCGCCGAGCGCGTTGCCGACGGCGCGCGCGGCGCGCGGATGGCCGATGCGCCGCGCCAGCTCCGCGTACGAGGTCACCTCGCCGAACGGCACCCGATCCGCGGCCGCGAGGACCTTCGCCTGGAACGGAGGAACCTCCAGGTCCATCGGCACGGTGAAGAACGTCCGCCGGCCGGCGAGGTACTCCTGCAGCTCCTCGCGCGCCCGCTCGAGGTGGCGCCGCCCGGCGCGCGTGGCCAGGTCCCGGCCGCGCCCGTAGGCGAGGCGCTGCACGCCGCGGTCGCTCGCCTCGATAGCGAAGCGCGCGATGAGGCCGGAGAGGTCGGGCGGGGGCGCCAGGCGTGCCACCATGCGCCGGGCCAGCGCCGGCGGCGCCTCCGGCGTGAAGAACCGCTTGAGCGTCGTGTCCAGTCTGTCCATTGCTTTCACTCCTCCAGCGCCCGTTTCATGATGGCCTTGCCGCGCGCGAGCTGACTCTTGACCGTGTTCACCGAGATCCCGCGCACGGCGGCCAGCTCGCGGTACGAGAGCCCGTCGACATAGTGCAGCGCGAGCAGCAGGCGCGCCTCGCGCGGCACGGCCTCCAGCGCACGCGTCAGCTCGAGCCGGTCGCTGCCCCGTGGCGGCGCCGTCTCGTCACGCTCGTCCACCGGGGCGATGGGCCGGCGCCGGCGCAGCTCGTCGATGCATACGTTCGACAGCGCCCGGTAGAGCCAGGTCGACGCCGCCCAGCGTGGCGAGTAGCTCGCCCGCGCCGCGAAGCACTTCGTCAACGCACGCTGCACGGCGTCTTCGGCATCGGCGCGATGGCCCAGCATCCGATAGGCGACCGCGTACAGCCGTCCGGCGTATTCCTCGGCCAGCCGGGCGAACGTGCGCTCATCCATATCGCCCTGTTATACGGCGAGGCGGCGCGAAAGGGTGGAACGTGTGGCAGGATAAGCCTGCCGTTTCAGTCCGTGCCAAGGAGCGTCCGATGAACTACCGGCCGGTGGAGAACTGGGGAACGCTGCCCGACGGCATGAGCTTTGTGGAGGCGACCAGCGTTGCCGTCGACACGAACGACGACGTTTACGTCTTCAACCGCGGGAAGCATCCCGTCATCGTCTTCGACCGCGCCGGCCGCTTCAAGCGGACGTGGGGCGAAGGCGTCTTCCGCCGGGCGCACGGCATCACGATCGGGCCCGACGGGACGCTGTGGCTGACCGACGATCTGCATCACACGATCCGGCAGTTCACGCCGCAGGGGCAGTGCCTGCTCACCATCGGCGATCCCGACCGGCCGTCGACCCTGCAGGGAGGCAAGCCGTTCAACCGGCCGACCCACGTGGCGATCTCGCCGAAGACGGGTGACGTCTACGTCTCCGACGGCTACGGCAACTCGCGCGTGCACAAGTACGATCCCAAGGGACGTCATTTGATGTCGTGGGGCGAGCCCGGCACCGATCCCGGCTGCTTCAATCTGCCGCACAACATCGCCACCGACGCGGCGGGACTCGTCTACGTGGCCGACCGTGAGAACCACCGCGTGCAGATCTTCGACCCGAATGGCCGGTACCTCGCGCAGTGGAACAATCTGCACCGTCCGTGCGGCCTGGCGGCCGATGCTCGCCTGGGCGACATCTTCTTCGTCGGCGAGCTGCCGTCGCATCTCGCCGTCAACAAGGACGTTCCGAACCTGGGCGCCCGCGTCAGCATCCTCAGCATCAAGGGGCAGCTCCTGGGGCGCATCGGCGGACGCTTCGCGGGCGAGCAGCCGGGGGAGTTCGTGGCGCCGCACGGCTGCGCGGTCGACTCGCACGGCGATCTCTACGTGGCGGAGGTCTCGTGGACGGCGCAGGGCAGCCAGGAACAGCCGCCGCGCGAGATCCGGTCGCTGCAGAAGTTCGAGCGGCAGTAGCGTGGACGACACGGCCGTGGCCGCCGCGCTGGCGCGCGTGCCGGGCTGGGCGCGCGCCGGCCGCGCCATTGCCCGGACCTATCGCTTCGACGACTTTCGCGGTGCGCTCGCGTTCGTCAACCGCGTCGGTGAGCTGGCCGAGGGCCAGCGGCATCACCCCGACATCGACATCCGCTACAACCAGGTGACGCTCAGCCTCTGGACGCACGACGCCGGCGGTCTCACCGAGCGCGACTTCCGCCTGGCGGCGGCCATCGACGCCGAGCGACCGCGCGGATGAGCGACATCCCCGACGGGTTCGGCGACTTCTTCGCCGGCCTCCGCGAGCTGCGACTGGCCTCCGGGCCCGACCAGACGTTCCACCACTGCTTCGGCTGCGGCGCCGGACATCCGACGGGGCTTCGCGTGCGATGGTTCGAGACCTCCGAGGGTGTGGCGGCGCCGATCGTGGTGCCGCGCGTCTACGAAGGACCGCCGGGCGCCGTGCACGGTGGCATCGTGGCCGCATATCTCGACGAGGTGCTGGGCGGCGCCGCCGCGCGCGCGGCCGGCAAGCCGGCGGTGACGGGCGAGCTGACCGTCCGCTACGTGAAGCCCGTGCCGTCGGAGACGCCGCTGCTCGGCCGCGGCCGGATGGTGGCGAACCACGGCCGCTACGTCGACGTGGAGGGCAGCCTGGAGGAGTTCGGCGCCCGGCGCGTCGTGGCGACCGCGCGCGGGCGCTTCTTCCCGGTCGATCCGCGCGCTACGCGCGCGTGAGCAGGGTGGTCAGAACGGGCGTTTGCTTCGGCATCTCGCGGAAGCGGCATCGCAGCTCGGAGCGCTCCAGAATCTCCACGTAGGCGCCCATCACCATGCGGTAGTAGTGCGGGTGGCGTCCGGCGGGGCCGCCGTTGTACTCGGTGAGCGCGTCGCGCACGCTCGGTTTGCGCGAGAGGATGTCGCGCAGGTAGGCCATGGCGACGCGGGTGCTGATGAGCGGATCGGCGAGATCGCCGAGGTCGCGGCCGTTCTTCGTCATCGACGCGCGCTTCAGCCGCCCCACGATGGGCTCCATGAGAGCCGCCGTGCTGGGCAGCACCTGGAAGATGCCGATCTCGCCGGCGGCGCCCACGGCGTCGTGACGGAAGTCCGATTCGACCTCGGCCTGCGCGAGCACGAGGCAGTGATCCAGATTCGACTTCTGCGCCTCCGCCACGAGCACTTCGGGGAAGCGTTGGAACGCTTTGATGGGCGCCTGTGGATTCTTCTGCGCCACGTACTGGAGAATGGCACGATTCAATCGCTCCGCGTCCGCTTCGCCGGCGACGGCGATCATCTGGCGTGTCAGGACCAATCCCCCGACTCCGACCGCGATCACCAGCGTCAGCCCTGCGAGCGCTCTACTGTGACGACTCATGCGTGTTCCTCCTGTCGGTAATCACGACTTGCCGCCGTCTCGCCTACTGAGGAACGGATGAGGAATGAATGAATGAGCTACGAGACACTAACAGCGCCCGATGCTCAGTGCAACCCTTAGTTGTAGTGAATACACTCGTCTACCATCGGCGGTGTCAGTGGAATGACGCGCGATATGGCATCGACTGAAAAAATCGCCGCTTAGCGGACGGCGGCGGAGCGGCAGTCACGCGCGCGAGAGACTGAATGGCAATCGCCTTGCAGAAACTTTTCCGTGCGGACGGTGATGCAAGCCGTTCGTGACGGGAGGCTTCTCATGAATCGTGATGAGCTGAAGGGGAAGGCGGAGAAGGCGAAGGGCTACGTGAAGGAAGAGACAGGCGAGATCCTCAACGATCCCGAGCTCGAGGCCGAAGGCCGCGCCGAACGCGCGGGTGGCAAGCTGCGCGAGGGCTTCGGCAAGGCGAAGGAGAAGGTGAGCGACGCCGCCGATCGCATTCTCGACGACGAGGAAGACGAGAAGGTCTGAGTCGTGCCGGGCGGGCCGGCATCCGCGCCGGCCCGCTCATCCTACCCGCGCCCGCAGCTCCTTCCTCAGGATTTTGCCGACCGGGCTCTTGGGCAGCGCGTCGACGAATCGCACCTGCTTCGGACACTTGAACTTGGCGAGCCGCGTCTGGCAGAACGCGATGATCTCGTCGGCGTCGGCGACGGCGCCGCGCTTCAACGCGACGAACGCCAGCACGTCCTCTCCCATGAGCGCGTCCGCCATCCCGATGACGGCGGCCTCGGCGATGTGCGGGTGGGCGTAGAGGACCTCCTCCACCTCGCGCGGATAGATGTTGAACCCGCCGCGGATGATCAGGTCCTTCTTGCGCTCGACGATGTAGAGGAACCCGTCCGCGTCCAGACGGCCCACGTCGCCCGTGTGCAGCCAGCCGCCGCGGAGCGCGCGTGCCGTCTCGTCGGGGAGCCGGTAGTAGCCGAGCATCACGTTCGGGCCTCGTACGCACACTTCGCCGAGCTCTCCGCTCGGCACCGGCCGGTCGTCGTCGTCGAGGATGGCGACCTCCACGCCGGGGATCGGCTGGCCGACGGAGCCGAGCTTGCGGATGCCCGAGAGCCGATGTGCCGACACCACCGGTGAGGCTTCGGTCAGCCCGTAGCCCTCCAGCAGACGGCCGCCGAACTTTTTCTCGAACGGCTCGACGATCTCGAGCGGAAGCGGCGCGGCGCCCGACCCCCACGAGCGCATCGACGACGTGTCGAACCGGTCCGCCTCCGGGTAGTTCAGCAGATAGACGTACATGGTCGGCACGCCGGCCATGGACTGCACGCGGAAGCGCTCGATCGTTTCGAGCACGCGGTCGGGAGTGAACCAGCGCAGCAGCACGGCCTTCGTGCCGAGGATGTGGCCGGCGTTCATCACGGTGAGCCCGTAGGAATGCGAGAGCGGCAGCACCGCGAGCGCCCATGCCGTGCGATCGAGCTCGTAGAGGCTGGCCGCGGATCGGGCGTTGGACGCGAGGTTGCCGTGCGAGAGGGCCACGCCCTTCGGCCGTCCCGTCGTGCCCGCGGTGTAGAGGACGACGGCCAGGTCGGCGTCATCGCGCGCGGCCATCGGACATTCATCCGGCTCGCGCGCGATCCATTCCCCCCACGCCGGTCCCTCGGCGCCGCCGCCGACGAGGACGACGCTGCCCTCCCAGCCTTCCACCTTGGACACGAGCTCGGACGCCGTGATGACGACCTTCGCCTCCGAGTCCGCGAGCACATGGCGGACTTCGTCCGGGCTCAGCAGGAAGACGAGGGGCACGATGACGGCGCCGAGCCGCAGAATTCCCCCGTACGCCTGCGTGACCTCCGGACAGTTCGGGAGGAGTACCACCACCCGATCGCCGGCGCCGACCCCGAGCCGCCGCAGCGCGTTGGCGACCTTCGCCGCCGCGCGCTGCTGCTCGACGTTGGTGATGTCGCGCCCCTCGAAGTGCACGGCCACGTACTCGCCGAACTTCCGGAAGTTCTCCGTGCCGAGGGCCGCCAGATTCATCGCGCGCGATCATAGCACCCGGCCCGGCGCACAGCGCGGAAGGGCGGGCCTGCGTGCTAGCATCGGCGGAATGCTGCGATCCCGGCTCGCGGTGAAGATCGAGCTGCTGATCATCGTCGTCCTCGTCGCCGGCTTCGGCTTGTCGACGATCATCAGCATCCAGCGCGAGTCGAGCCTGCTCGTCGAGCAGAACATGCTGGCCGCGCGGCGGCTCACGGCGACGCTGGTGGCTTCCATCGAGGGCGCCATGCTGCAGGAGCGGCCCGACGTCACGCGGACGGTGATCCAGGAGCTGCGCCAGAACTCGCCGGTGGAGGAGTTCACCGTCTATCGCCGGACGGGTGTGGAAGCCTTCACCGACCTCAGCACGGCCATGGAAGTCGACAAGAACGCGGGGCTGGCGCCGGAGGTCTGGAAGAACATCGAGAAGATGGCGCGCCCGGCGGGGCCGGTGATGACGGGTCCCCTGTTCGCGCGCGCCATCGAGACCCTGGCGACGCAAGAAGCGATCGAGACGCGCGGCGACGCACGATACTTCACCTTGCACACGCCGATCCAGAACCAGGAGAAGTGCCAGGGCTGTCACGGGGCCGATCACAAGGTCCGCGCCGTCGTGCGGGTGGCCACGTCCATGGAGCCGGTCTTTGCGGAGGTCGCCCGACATCGGAACCGCCAGCTCGCCATCGGCGCCGCCACCATCCTGATCGCCGGCACGCTGCTCGGCCTCGCCATGCGCCGGATCGTGCTGCGGCCGGTGGCGCAGCTGGCCACCGCCGCGCGCCGTGTCGGCACCGGCGACTTCGACGCCCGCGTGCCCGCCATCGGGCGTGACGAGCTGGGACAGCTGGGCGCCGCCTTCAACGACATGACGGGGCGTCTGGCCCAGGCGTATACGGACCTCGAGATGAAGAACACGGAGCTGGCGACCGCGCTCCAGAATCTCACCGAGTCGCGCCAGCGCCTGGCGCTTCTCGAGCAGCTCAAGGGTGAGCTGTCGAAGTTCGTGCCCGATTCCGTCAAGCGCCTGCTCGACGAGAACCCGAACGCCACCGAGCTCGAGAAGAAGAACGTCGAGGTGTCGGTGCTGTTCCTCGACATCACGGGGTACACGAAGCTGTCCGAGCAGCTCGAGCCACGTCGTCTGAACCAGCTCGTGCAGACCTACTTCTCGTCCTACTTCGAGATCATCCAGGTGCATCACGGCGACATCAACGAGACGGCCGGCGACGGCCTCATGGTGATCTTCCAGGCCGAGCGCGGCGGCGACTGCGCCGTCAATGCCACGCGGGCCGCCTTCGCCATCCGCCAGCGCACGGCCGCCCTCAACGCGGAGTACGAGGGAATGTTCCCGCCCGTCCATCTGCACATGGGCATCAACACCGGCGAGGCGCTCGTCGGTGCCACCAAGCTCGGCGTCGGCACCGCGCAGCGGTGGACGTTCACGGCCACCGGCCCGACGACCAACGTCGCGGCTCGCCTGGCCGCGTCAGCGCAGGGTGACGAGATCGTGGTGGGGCCCACGACGGCGGAGCGGATCCGGAGCCACTTCGTCCTGGAGTCGCTGGGCGACCGCACGTTCAAGAACGTCTCGCAGCCGATCCGGGTGTATCGCGTGATCCCGCCCGGGGTGTACGAGAAGATCGTCTGAGCCGCGGCCGTATCCGTGTCGGCATCAGCTCCTGGGCCGACCAGGCGCTCATCGAGAGCGGCGCCTTCTATCCGCGCAAGTCGATGTCGGCCGAGGCGAGGCTGCGCCATTACGCCGGGTTCTTCGACGTGGTCGAGGTGAACTCCTCCTACTACGCGATTCCCGACGTCGTCACCGTCGCCCGCTGGGCGGCCCGCACGCCGCCCGGCTTCCTGTTCAACGTGAAGGCCTACGCGCTGATGACGGGCCATCATCCGCGGCCGCAGTCGCTGCCGGCGGATGTCGAGCGCCTGCTGCCGGCGGCGCCGCGGCGCACGCACCGGGGTGAGATCGACGTCGGCGAGTTCCCGGCGGAGGCGATCGACGAGGCGTTCCGGCTGTTCCGCGCGGCGCTGGCTCCGCTGGGCGAGGCCGGAAAGCTCGGCCACGTGCTGTTCCAGTTCGCGCCGTGGGTGCGCTTCGACGGCACCTGGCTGGAGTACATCGCCTCGCTGCCCGGGCGGCTGCCCGGCACGCGCCCGGCCGTCGAGTTTCGCCACCGCTCGTGGCTCCCCGACCACGCCGCCGAGACGTTGACCGCGCTCCGCGCCGCCGGGGTGGCGAACGTCGTCGTCGATGGACCGGTGAACGCCGGCTCGGTGCCACGCATCGCGGAGGTGACGGCGCCGCTGGCGGTGTTCCGGTTGCACGGGCGCAACGTCGAGGGCTGGAGCCGCCAGCTGCGCGGCGAGGAGCCCGCCGTGCGGGAAAAATACGACTATCTCTACAGCGATGAGGAGCTCCGCGAGCTGCTCGTCGACGTCGAGGGAGCGGCCGACGTGGCCGACGAGGTCCACGTCTCCTTCAACAACAACAATCGCGACTATCCGGTGCGCAACGCGCGCATGCTGAAGCGTCTGCTCGGGGAGGCGGACGTCCCCGATTCCTTGCCAGGCGACCTGTTCGCTTGAGATAGTGGCGGAGATGGCGACGTCGGCACCGCCGATTCCCCGGATCGAGCTGGCGCAGGCGCCCACGCCGCTCCTGAAGCTCGAGCGGCTCTCGGCCGAGATCGGCGTCGAGATGTGGGTCAAGCGCGACGATCTCACCGGCCTGCTCGAGACCGGCAACAAGATCCGGAAGCTCGAGTTCCTCGTCGGCGAGGCGCTTGCGCAGAACGCCGATACCCTGATCACCTGCGGCACGCTGCAGTCGAACTGCTGCCGCTGCGTGGCCGCCGTGGCCGCGCGCCTCGGGCTGCGCGCCGTGCTGGCGCTCAACGGCGAGCCGCCCGCGGAGTACGACGGCAACCTCCTGCTCGACCGGATGCTCGGCGCCGACGTGCAGTATTGCTCGCGCGCGGAGTGGGCGAGGATCGACGAGGTGCTCGAGGATCTGGCCGCGCGCGAGCGGGCCCGCGGGCGCGTGCCCTACGTCATCCCCGAGAGCGGCGCCACCGTGGTGGGCGCCCTCGGTTATCTGGCGTGCGGGCAGGAGCTGGCCGCGCAGGTGCGTCACGGGGCGCCCGACTTCGACACGGTGCTCATCACCGCGTTCAGCGGCGGCAGCCAGGCGGGCCTGCTGATGGCCAGGCAGCTCGCCGGCCTCCGCGCGGACATCGTCAGTGTGCCGATCGCCTGGGAAGCGTCGCGCGTGCGCGATTACGTCGTCGACGTCATCGATCGCGCGCGACGACGCTATGGGCTGCCGGTGGACCGCCCGCGCGAGGTGCGCATCCTCGACGGTTATCAGGGGGCCGGCCGGGCCGAGATCCGCCGCGAGGACTTCGAGATGGTGCTGCGTCTCGCGCGCCTGGAAGGCCTCATCTTCGACCCCGTGTACACGGCCAAGGCGTTCGGCGGTGTGCTCGACACCCTCAAGCGCGACCCGAAGGCGTTCGGCCGCCGCGTCTGCTTCGTCCACACGGGCGGGGTGTTCAGCGTCTTTCCGTACCGCAGCGCGCTCGGCCGGCTCAGCGACGGAGACACTCTGGTAAACTCCTAGCCCCATGCCTGAACTGCGGCTCCGGGGCGGCGAGGTCGACGGACTCTCACTCCACTATCTCGTCGAAGGCCGCGGCCCCGCCGTCGTCCTTCTGCACGGGCTGGGCGGATTCGCCGCCTCCTGGCGCCACAACATCGCCCCGCTCGCCGCGCGCGCGACCGTGTACGCGCTCGATCTGCCTGGATTCGGGCGGTCGGGCAAGCCGCGGACCCAGTACGGCCTCGCGTACTTCGCCCGCGCGCTCCACGGATTTCTCGAAGGGCTCGGCGTGTCGCAGGCGTCGCTGGTGGGTCATTCGCTCGGCGGCGCGGTGGCGGTCACGTATGCGCTGACCCATCCCACCCGTGTCGACCGGCTGGCCCTGCTCGGCTCCGTGGTGCCGGGGTTCACCTGGCGGCTGTCCTGGCGGCATCGCCTCGTCTGCACCTTCGGACTCGGCGAGCTCGTCACGCTCTGTGGCTGCGCGCCGATGTATCGCGCCGCCATCGCCGCGTGCTTTCATGCACCCGATCCCGAGGAGGTCGATTTCCTCGTCGGGCACGACTACCCGGTGCGCACGGCGGCCGCGGCGCGGGCCGCCTGGCTCGGGACCACGCGCGCGCTGCGTGAGGAGCTGGTCGGCCGCCGCGAGGCGTATCGCCGCGCCATCGCCACCCTGGATCTGCCCGTGATGCTCGTGCACGGGCGGCAGGATCGGGCAGTGGCGCCGGCGCATTGCGCCGAGGCCGCCGAGGGCTTTCCGCGCGCACGCGTGCGCTGGCTCGACGCGTGCGGCCACTTCCCGCATATCGAGCACCCCGACGTGGTGAACGGCTGGCTGGAGGAGTTCGTGGTCGGCCGGCCGGCGCCACGATGAGGCGTCCGTGAGCGAGATCACGCCTCAGGAGCTGAAGACGCGGCTCGACACGAACGACCGCCCGCTGCTGCTCGACGTCCGGCAGGACTGGGAGACGCGCCTCTGCCGTCTCGACAACGCCGTCCACATCCCGATCGAAGAGATCGAGGTCCGCGCCGACGAGCTGAACCGGCAGGACGAGATCGTCGTCTACTGCCATCAGGGGGTGCGCAGCGCCGCCGTCGCCCAGTATCTTCGCGAGCAGCATGGATTCGAGAACGTGAAGAACCTGACGGGCGGACTGGACCTCTGGGCGCGGACGGTCGACCCTTCGATGCGCCGGTACTGATGGCCGATCGCGCGCTGCGCGTCGATCGCGCGGACGGTGTCGTCCGCTGCACCCTCGATCGCCCGCCGCTGAACCTGCTCGAGCCCGGTATCATCGCCGCCCTGCACGACACCTTCGCGACGCTCGCGCGCGACGGCTCGGTCCGCGCGGCGGTGCTCGCCGGGGCGGGGCGCGCGTTCACGGGCGGGATGGACGTGCACGTCCTGCGCGATCTCGACGTCGTCTCCGCCAAGACGCTCATCAGCGCGCTCTGCGCGGCCATCGATACGGTGCACCGGGCGCCGTTCCCGGTCATCGCGGCCGTGAACGGCGCATGCCTCGGCGCCGGCTTCGAGCTGGCGCTGGCGTGTGATCTGCGCGTGGCCGCCGCCGGCGCCGTGTTCGGTCTGCCGGAGGTGCGCGTCGGCGTTCCGTCGGTGATCCAGGCCGCGCTGCTGCCGCCGCTGATCGGCCCCGGCCGCGCCGCCGAGATGCTGCTGCTGGGGACGTCGGTCACCGCCGCGCAGGCGCTCGAATGGGGCCTCGTCAACCGCGTGGTCGACGCCGGCGCGCTGAGCGGCGCCGTCGACGAGCTGCTCGATGCGCTCGCTCGCTGCGCGCCGGGGGCGGTGCGGCTGCAGAAGGAGCTGATCATCCGGTGGCGCGAGACGGATCTGACATCGGCGGTGCAGGCCGGCGTCAACGCGTTCGCCACCGCCTACGCCGGCCCGGAGCCGCGCGAGGGCGCCGAAGCGTTCCTGGCCAAGCGCGCGCCACGCTTCGAGCGGCCGTGAGCGTTCGGGCGATCACGGTCGACTTCTGGGGCACGCTGCTGCTCGACCCGCCCTCGAGCGACAATCGCTACAAGGCGCGGCGCCTGCGGGACTTCGAGAACATCCTGGCCGGCGCCGGAGTGCGCGTCGGCGCGGCCGCGCTCGATCGCGCCTACGAGGCCTCCGCCGTGTACCTCTCGCGCATCTGGGCCAAGCACCGCGACGTGCAGGTGACGGACCATGTGCGCGCCATCGTGGGCGGCGTCGACAGCGCGCTCCCCTCGCGCCTGCCGGCCGACGTTCTCGCCGCGCTCGTCGACGCCTACGCGCGCCCCGCCCTGCTCGTTCCACCGGCCGTGGACCCGGGCGCGGCGAAGGCGCTGTCCGCGCTGCGCGAGGAAGGCTACACGCTGGCCGTGGTCTCGAACACGATGCGCACGCCCGGCGCCACGCTTCGCAAGCTGCTCGAGCAGGCGGGCCTGGTGCGCTACTTCGCCCACGCCGTCTTCTCCGACGAGGTCGGGGTGCGCAAGCCGGATCCCGAGATCTTCCTGCAGGCACTGCGCGCGATCGGCGGCGAGCCGGCAAGGGCCATCCACGTCGGCGACGACGGCATGCTCGATGTCGGCGGCGCTCGCGCGACCGGGATGCGCGTGATCCAGGTCACCAGCGCTTCGCTCAAGGCGCTGGGCGGCCGGCGGCCGGACGCGGTGATCCCGAGCCTGTCCGGGCTGCCGGACGCCGTCGCCCGTGTCATGTCGGGAGCCCCGGAGGCCTGAGCCGGCGCGCCTTGCGCGCTGCGGCATGCGTCCATTACTATGACCCCCGTGAACGTGGCCGACCTGCGCGCGAAGATTCGCGACATCAAGGATTTCCCGACCGAGGGCATCCTCTTCAAGGACATCACCACGCTCCTGAAGGATGGTCCGGCCTTTCGCGCAGTGGTGGACATGCTGGCCGCCGAGTACAGCAAGCAGCGCGTCGACGTCGTGGTGGGCATCGAGTCGCGCGGTTTCATCTTCGCGGGCGCGGTGGCGCACCAGCTCGCCGCGGGGTTCGTGCCGGTTCGAAAGCTCGGCAAGCTGCCCGGGAAGACCATCGAGGTGGAGTACGAGCTCGAGTACGGGCGCGATGCGCTCGCCGTGCACGAGGATGCGATCAAGCCGGGCCAGCGCGTGCTCGCCGTCGACGACCTCCTCGCCACCGGCGGCACCATGGCCGCGACGCTGCGCCTGGTCGAGCAGCTCGGCGGCAAGGTGGTGGGCGTGGCGTTCATGATCGAGCTGGCATTCCTGAAAGGCCGTGACAAGCTGAAGAACTATCCGCTGCACTCGCTGATCGTTTACGATTGATGTCGGAGGCCCTGGACCGCATGCCTAAAGCCGTGTTGCTCGCCCTGCTCGCGCTGCTCGTGGGACCCGGCGTGGTCGCCGCCGAGGAGTTGAAGACGCGCATCAGCGCGTCGATGTTCCTCGATCTCACGGCGCCGCGAGCGAGCGCACGCGAGGCCGCCTATCAGGAGTCGATCCGGTCCGCGCCCCCGGTGGCGCCGAGGCCGCCGAGCGGCGAGGTGCAAGAGGATGGCAGCGTCCGGTACGGCAATGTGACGGTCACGGTGCGCAATCCGTGCCCGCCCGGCTCCGGTCACGAGGAGCCGATGCCGCTGCCGGGTCGTCGTTCCAAGTAGCGTCCGTCCAACCGTCACTCCCCCGCAGGAAGGACACATGGCCATCAAGAACGTCGGCGTCATCGGATGCGGGCTCATGGGCTCTGGCATCGTCCAGGTCGCCGCCCAGTCGGGATTCCAGGTGCTGTTCGTGGAGGCCAGCGACGAGCTGGTCAAGCGCGGTCTCGACCGGCTGCGCCAGACGCTGGACGGCCTGGTGGCCAAGGGCAAGCTCGACGCGCGCGCCAAGGACGACACGCTCGGCCGGATCGCCGGCACCACTCGGCTCGAGGATCTGAAGGCCTCCGACCTCGTGGTGGAGGCGATGACGGAGAACCAGAGCCTCAAGAACGAGACGTTCGCCAAGCTCGATCGCATCTGCGCGCCCCACGCGCTGCTCGCCACCAACACGTCGTCGTGCAACGTGACGGCGATGGCGGCCGCCACCAAGCGCCCCGGGAAGGTGGTCGGCCTGCACTTCTTCAACCCGGTGCCGCTGATGAAGCTGGTCGAGGTCGTGCGGACGCTCCTGACCGACGAGGCGGCCCTGCGCGAGGTGACGGAGTGGGTACGCGCGGTCGGCAAGGTGCCCGTGCAGGCGAAGGATGCGACGGCCTTCATCGTCAATCGCCTGCTGGTGCCGTACCTGCTCGATGCGATCCGCGTCTACGAGGGCGGCCTCGCCTCGCTGGAGGACATCGACCAGGCGATGAAGCTGGGCTGCGGCTACCCGATGGGGCCCTTCACCCTCCTCGACCTCGTCGGCCTCGACACGACGATGTACGTGGCCGAGGTGATGTTCGAGGAGTTCCGCGAGCCGCGCTACGCCCCGCCGCCGCTGCTCAAGCGCATGGTCATGGCCGGCCACCTCGGCCGGAAGACCGGCAAGGGCTTCTATACATACGAGGGGCGCTGATCGCGGTCATGGGGGATGCCTTCGGGCTCTCCGAGGAGGAACGCCACGTCCGCGACCTGACGCGCGCCATCGCCCGCGAGCGTATCGCGCCGCTGGCCGCTCACGTCGACGAGACCGAGGCCTATCCCACCGAGCAAATGCGGCTGCTGAGCCAGCAGGGCTTGATGGGCCTCTACATCCCTGAGGCGTACGGCGGCGCCGGCCTCGGTGCCCTGGCCTTCTGCCTCGCCGTGGAGGAGATCGCGTGGGCGTGCGCGTCGACCGCCGTCGTCTATCTCGTGCAGTACGCCGCCGGCTATCCGCTCGTCTCGCACGGCACCGAAGAGCAGAAGCGTCGCTACCTCCCGCGACTGGCGTCGGGCGAGATCACGACGGCGCTGTCGATCTCCGAGCCGGGCGCCGGCTCCGATGCCGCCAGCATGGCGACGACCGCCGTCCGCCAGGGCGACCGCTACGTGCTCAACGGCACGAAGATGTGGGTGACCAACGGCAGCCATGCGTCCGTGCTCACCCTCTTCGCCACCGTGGATCGCGGACGGGGCCACAAGGGCGTGACGGCGTTTCTCGTCGAGCCCACCTTCCCGGGCTTCGCGTACGGCAAGCTCGAGCGAAAGATGGGGATCCGCGGCTCGCCTACGGTGGCGCTGCACCTGAGCGACTGCGAGGTGCCCGTGGGCAATCGCCTGGGCGACGAGGGGCAGGGCTTCCGCGTCGCCCTCGGCGCCCTCGATCGCTCGCGGCCGGCCGTCGGCGCGCAGGCGGTCGGCATCGCGCAGGCGGCGCTCGACGCGTCGGTCGCGTACGCGCGCGAGCGGCAGCAGTTCGGCCAGCCGATCGCCGCCTTTCAGGGCGTGCAGTTCATGCTGGCCGACATGGCGATGCAGGTGCACGCCTCGCGGCTCATGGTCTACCACGCGGCCGGCCTCGTCGACCGCGGCGGCACGACGACGTCGCTCGAGTCGTCGATGGCGAAGTGCTTCGCAAGCGACGCGGCCATGAAGGTGGCCATCGACGCCGTGCAGATTCACGGCGGCTACGGCTACACCCGCGAGTATCCGGTCGAGCGCTTCATGCGCGACGCGAAGATCACGCAGATCTACGAAGGCACGAACCAGATCCAGCGCACCGTGATCGCGCGCGAGCTCAACGCGCGGCGATCCTGACGTCGTAGTTTGGGCGGTCCAGCGGCATCCCTCTGCTAGCATCGGCGCGTGGACGCGGCTCGCGCGCTCGACGACTACCTGTCCATGCTGAGCGCGGAGCGCAACGCCTCTCGCCACACGCTCGACGCCTACCGCCGCGACCTTCGTGATTTCTTCGAGCTGCTGCGCCGCCGCCGCGTGGGGCCGGGCGCCGCGGGCCGCGACGACGTCGTGGCGTGGCTCGAGCGACAGCGAAAGGCCGGCCGCAAGGCCTCGACCGTCGCGCGCCGCATGGCCGCCCTGCGCGGGTTCTACGGCCACCTGATGCGCGAGCGCCTCGTCGCGCGCGATCCCACCGAGCACGTCGAGCAGCCGCGGCTCTCGCGCCCGCTGCCGAAGACGCTCTCGCGCGAGGCGGTGGCGGCGCTGGTGGAGTCGCCCGACGTGACCACACCGCGCGGGCTGCGCGATCGTGCGCTGCTGGAGCTGCTGTATGCGAGCGGGCTGCGCGCCACCGAATGCCTGTCGCTGCGCGTGGGCGACGTCAATCGGAGCGCCGGCTATCTCCAGGCGATGGGGAAGGGGCGGAAGGAGCGGCTGGTGCCGATCGGCGCCGAAGCGCTGGCGTGGCTCGACCGCTACCTGGCGGTCGGGCGCCCCGCGCTCCTCCGTGGCGGCCGCGAGTCGCCGATGATCTTCGTGAGCCCGCGCGGGCGCGCGCTCACTCGGCAGGCCCTCTGGCAGGTCGTTCTGCGGGCGGCCCGCCGGGCCGGCATCCGTCAGCGGGTCTCGCCGCACACGCTGCGGCACTGCTTCGCCAGCCATCTGCTGGAGGGCGGCGCCGACCTGAGGGCCGTCCAGGCGATGCTCGGGCACGCCGACATCGCCACCACGCAGATTTACACGCACTTGCCGTCCTCGGCGATCCGACGGATGTACGACGCCTTCCACCCCCGCGCCGCAGCCGCGGCGCGCGATTGACGTCGTCCGGACCGGGTGGTAGATGTCTAGACAACCTGAGGAGGCCGGCTGTGAACTACCGTCCTGGCGTCCCACGTTATCTGCAGATCGCCGACGCCATCCGCCGGGATCTGCGCGGCGAAGGCGAGCGCATCGACTCCGAGCACAGCCTGTGCGCGCGCTTCAAGGTCAGCCGTCCCACCGTGCGCCAGGCGCTCGACGTGCTGGTGCAGGAAGGCCGGCTCTACCGCCACGCGGGCCGGGGCACGTTCAGCACCGCCGCCGCCGGCGGAGACTCGCGCCTGCGCGTGATCGGATCGATCGACGACATGATCGCACTCGGCGACGAGACCTGGTTCAAGCTCATCTCCAACGAGACCATGGCCGTGCCGCCCAACATCGCCCAGGCGCTCCGACTGCCGCCGGGCTCGAAGGCGGCCCGGGTGATCGGCGTGCGGCACTCCGACAGCGGGCCCTTCCAGCACGTGACGGCATGGGTGCCGACCGGGATCGCCTCGCAGCTCTCGGACGAGGACATCAGCAAGGCATCGCTGCTCGGGGCCATCGAGCGGCAGGTGGAAGTGCCCATCAAGACGCTCGAGCAGGTGACCGACGCCGTGCTGGCGCCCCGGCACGTCGCCGAGCTGCTGCAGATCCGACCCCGCGCGCCCCTGCTGATGTTCGAGCGGACGTACTTCGCGGCCAACGGCGAGGTGGTGGAGCATGCCGTCTCCTATCAGACCAGCCGGCGATATCCCTACCGCGTCGTGCTCGCCCGCGCGGAGCGCCGGAGCTGAGGGGATGGGGTATCGCGTAGGCTTCGACGTCGGTGGCACCTTCACCGACTTCGTGCTGCAGTCGCCGGCCGGCGAGCTGACCACCGGCAAGCGACTCACGACCTATCCCGACCCCTCCGAGGCGTGCCTGGCCGGCCTCGACGCGCTGCTCGCGCGAGCCGGCGTCGCCTGGAGCCACGTCGACCAGGCCGTGCACGGCACGACGCTCGGCTCGAACATCGTCATCGAGCGTAAGGCGCGCGGCGTGGGGCTGCTCACCACGCGCGGCTTCCGCGACGTCCTCGTCATCGGCCGCGAGAAGCGTTACCAGGTCTACGATCTCCAGATCGAGAAGCCCGAGCCCCTGGTGCCCCGGCGACTCATCGGCGAGGTGACCGAGCGCGTGCTCGCCGACGGCTCGATCCGGACCCCGCTCGACGAGGCCGACGCGCGGCGCGCCATCCGCGAGCTGGTCGCGCGGGGTGTGCGCACGCTGGCCGTGTGCCTGCTGCACGCCTACCTGAATCCGGCGCACGAGAAGCGGCTGGCCGAGCTGGCGGCGGAGGAAGCGCCGCGACTCGCCGTCACGCTGTCGCACGAGGTGTCGCCGACGTTTCGCGAGTACGAGCGGACGTCCACGACGGTGGTGAACGCGTACGTCATGACGGCCGTCCGCGACTATCTGCGCGGCCTCGGCCGTGCCCTCGGCGAGCGCGACTACCGGGGAAGGCTGTTCGTCATGCAGTCCTCGGGGGGGGTCGCCACCGCGGAGGCGATGGAGCGCTATCCGGTGCGGATGATCGAGTCGGGGCCCGCGGCCGGCGCGTTGATGGCGGCGGCGTACGGCGAGATCACCGGCCACCGCGACCTCGTCGCCTTCGACATGGGCGGCACCACCGCCAAGCTCGCGCTGATCGAGGACGGCCGGCCGTTCACGACGACGGCCTTCGAGCTGCATCGCGTGAACAATGCGGCCGGCAGCGGACTGCCGATGAACATCCAGGCCATCGACCTGGTGGAGATCGGCGCCGGCGGGGGCTCCATCGCGCGCGCCGCGCTCGGCGTCATCGCGGTCGGACCCGAGAGCGCCTCGTCGACACCGGGGCCGGTGTGCTACGCGCGCGGCGGTACTGCGCCGACGGTGACCGACGCCAACCTCGTGCTCGGTTACCTGAACGCCGACGACTTCGCGGGCGGCACCATGCGTCTCGACGCCCGCGCGGCGGCGGCCGCGATCGAGACCCGCGTGGCGCAGCCGCTGGGCCTCTCGCTGCCCGAGGCGGCGTGGGGGATCCACGCCGTCGTCACCACCAACATGGAGCTTGCCACGCGCGTGGTGTCGATCGAGCGCGGCCGCGACCCGCGCGGCCTCACCCTCATCGCGTTCGGCGGCTCCGGGCCCGTGCACGGCTGCCGGCTGGCGCAGGCCCTCGGGATCCCGCGCGTGATCCTGCCGGCCGCGGCCGGGGTTACGGCGGCCATCGGCCTGCTGGCGGCCGAGGTGAAGTTCGACGTCGCCCGCACGTACGTGCGGCGGCTCGAAGCGCTGGATCCCGCCGCCCTCGACCGGATGTTCGAGGAGATGGCGGGGCAGGCCACGGCGGTGGTGCGAGAGTCCGCCGTGACGACCGGCAGCATCACGCTCGTGCGGTCGGTCGACGCGCGCTACGTCGGCCAGGGATACGAGCTGACGGTGCCGGTTCCGCCCGGGCCGCTCGACGCCGCGGCGCTCGCGCGGGTACGGGCGGCGTTCGACGAGATCTACGCCGCGCGCTACGGCTACGCCAATCCGGCCGAGCCGGTGGAGACGGTGACCTGGAAGCTCTCCGCCGTCGGCGCCGCGCCACGCGTGACGCTCGCCAAGGCGGGCGCCGGCGAGCGCGAGGCGGCGCTGAAGGTGCGCCGGCGCGCGTGGTTCCCGGAGACGGCCGGCTGGACGGACTGTCCCGTCTACGACCGCTACACGCTCGCGCCGGGAACGCAGCTGACCGGTCCCGCCATCGTCGAGGAGCGCGAGTCCACGTCCGTCCTGCCGCCGGGCAGCACCGCCGACGTCGACGAGTACGCCAACCTGCTCGTCAGCGTGGCCGCCGGATGACCGCGCCCAACGCGATCACGCTCGGGGTGATCTGGGGCGCGCTGCAGTCGATCGCCGTCGAGATCGGCACCACGGTGCACAAGACGGCGTACTCGGAGCAGGCGCGGGAAGGGCAGGACTTCTCGGTGGCCGTCTTCGATCCCCGCGGGCGGATGGTCGCGCAGGGGCCGTACTCGCCGGGCCACATGGGCGCGATGTCGTTCGCCGTGAGGAACGCGCTGGCCGCGCACCCCGTGGAGACGTTGCGGCCGGGCGACGCCATCTTGCTCAATGACCCGCTGCTCGGCTCGGGGCACCTGCCGGACTTCTTCATCACGCAGCCCGCCTTCCACGAGGGCCGGCTGATCGGCTTCGCGGTCAACATCCTGCATCACACCGACGTCGGCGGTGCGCGGCCCGGCAGCCAGGCGGTGGAGGGCATCTTCGACTACTTCCAGGAAGGGCTGCGCATCCCGCCCACGAAGGTGTGGCAGGAGTACAGGGAGCAGGAAGGCATCGTCGGCATCATCGCGGCCAACACGCGGACACCCGACAAGGTGCTCGGCGACCTGCGGGCTCAGCGCAGCGCGCTGCGCGTGGGCGAGCTGCGCCTGACCGAGCTCTGCCGGCGCTATGGCCGTGACACGCTGCTGGCCGCGATGGACGAGATCATTGCCCGGACGGAAGCGAACATGCGCGCGGCCATCCGCGCCGTGCCCGACGGCGTCTACACGTTCGAGGACTTCCTCGACGATTGCGGGCCGGGCACCGAGCCGCTGCGGGTGGCGGTCGCCGTCACCGTCGACGGCGACGCGATGACGATCGACTACGCCGGCTCCAGTCCGCAGACGGCGTCGGGGATGAACTCGTACATCAACTACACGCGCTCCTACTCGTACGCGGCGGTGAAGTGCCTCACCGATCCCTACGGGCCGATGAACGAGGGTGCCCTCCGTCCGATCACCGTCACCGCGCCGGACGGATCGTTCCTGAACCCGCGGCCGCCCGCCGGCGGCGGGCCGCGAGCGGTGATCTGCTACCGCACCTTCGAGGCCGTCATCGGGGCGCTGGCGCCCGCGCTACCCGGGCGCGTGGCCGCCGCCGCCTCGCACTTCGCCAATCCGACGTTCGGCGGCTGGGATCGCGCTCGCCAGCGCCGCTTCGTCGCCTACGAGCTGGTGCTGTCCGGCACCGGGGCGCGGGCCACGCGCGACGGCTGCGAGGCGATGTCGTACGCCTTCAACGCGTCGAACATTCCGGTCGAGGCGCAGGAGGCGCACCAGCCCGTCGTCATCGAGCGCTTCGAGTTCATTCGTGACTCGGCCGGCGCCGGGCGGTTCCGCGGCGGCTGCGGCATCCGCCGCGACATGCGCTTCCTGGCCGACGAGGGCAAGCTGACGAATCTCTCCGAGCGGCAGCGCTTCGCGCCGTACGGTCTCTTCGGCGGTGAGCGCGGCGCGCTGGCCCGCACGGTGATCAATCCCGGGCCGGGAGAGCAGCTCGTGCACGGCAAGCAATCGCGGGAGTTCGCCTATGGCGACGTCATCTCGTTCCAGCAGTCGGGCGCCGGCGGATACGGCGATCCGTTGACGCGTGACCCCGCCCGCGTGCTGACCGACGTGCGCGACGACTACGTTTCCCTCGAGGCCGCGCGGGAGCGGTACGGCGTCGTGATCGTGGCCGCTGACGGCGACCTCGCTGTCGACGAAGCGGCCACCACCGCGCTGCGCGAGCGTCGGCGGCAGCCGTGATCGAGTTCACGCCCGACCAGGAGCAGTTCCGCCGCGCGGTCGCGCGCTTCGTCGACGCCGAGGTGGCGCCGGCGGCCCAGACGCTGGACGAGCGCGGCGAGTTCCCCGCCGCGCTGTTCCGGCGTGTCGGCGAGCTGGGCTATCTGGGGCTGCGCTACCCGGAGACGTACGGCGGCGCCGACGCCGACATGACGACGTACTGTCTGTTCGCCGAGGAGCTCGCCCGGGGGTCGCTGTCGGTGGCGGCGGCCTCGGCCATGCAGGGGCTGATGGGCACGCACTTCATCTACAAATACGGCTCCGAGGCGCTGCGGCAGCGCTACCTGGTTCCGGCGCTGCGCGGCGAGATCGTCGCCACGTTCGCCATGACGGAGCCGAACGCCGGCTCGGACGTCGCCAATCTCACCACGCGCGCCGAGCGCCGCGGCGACCGTTGGGTGCTGCGCGGCGCCAAGACCTGGGTGACGAGCGCGCCGGTGGCCGACGTGCTCACCGTCGCCGCCAAGACGTCGGGCGAGCGCGGCATGAAGAACATCGCCCTCTTCCTGCTGGACCGGACGTCCATGCGCGGCATCACGCTCGGCAAGCCCATCGACAAGATGGCCGTGCGCGCGTCGGCGACCGGGGAGATCCTACTCGAGGACGTCGAGGTGCCGACCGAGCACCTGCTCGGCGGCGACACCGGCGGCGTCGAGAAGATCGGCGGCATCCTGGCCGAGATCCGCATCATGACCGCGGCCCTCTCGGTCGGGGTGGCGCGAGCGGCCTACGAGGCGGCGCTGGCGTACTCGCGCGAGCGCACCGCCTTCGGCAAGCCGATCGGCGAGCACCAGGCGATCGGCTTCAAGCTCGCCGACATGCTGGCGTCCATCCACGCGGCAACCCTGCTCACCTATCAGGCGGCGGCGCGGCTCGACGCCGGCCGCGCCGTCGGCCGCGAGGCGGCGATGACCAAGCTGCTCGCCTCCGAGACGGCCGTGAAGGTGACGGACGAGGCGGCGCGGATCTTCGCCTCGTACGGCCTGGCCATGGAGTATCCGGTCCAGCGCTACTTCCGGGACGCGCGCTTCCTGCTGCCCGGCGGCGGTACCTCGGAGATCCTGCGCGTGATCATCGGGCGCGAGCTGGACTGGGACCGGGGAGCCGCCTTCGCATGAGGCGCTTCGACGTCCTGACCTTCGACTGCTACGGCACGCTGATCGACTGGGAGCGCGGGCTCGGTGACGCGTTCGCGACCGCAGCGCGAGCGGGCGGCGTGGCGCTCGACCGCGCGACGCTGCTGGCCGCGTACCACGAGATCGAGCCCGTCGTCCAGGCGGAGCGGTATCGCTCGTACCGAGACGTTCTGGCGCTGACGGCCCGTCGGCTCGCCCAGCGCTTCAAGTGGCGGCTGCCCGAGGGCGACGAGCGCTTCCTGCCGGACAGCCTTCCCTCGTGGCCGCCGTTTGCCGACACCAACGAGGCGCTGGGGCGACTGGCCAGGGCCGGCTACCGCCTGGCCATCCTCTCGAACGTGGACGACGACCTGCTGGCCGCCACGCGGCGCCATCTCGACGTCGACTTCGAGTTCGTCGTCACCGCCCAGCAGGTCGGCGCCTACAAGCCCGCGCCGGCCCACTGGGATGCCGCGCGCAAGCGCATCGGGGACGGGCGCTGGCTGCACGTGGCCCAGAGCTACTTTCACGATATCGTTCCCGCGCGGCGGCTCGGCATCGCGTCGGCGTGGATCAACCGGACGCGCCGGTCGCCGCCCGGCGTCGAGCGTCCCGACGCGGAGTTCCCGACGCTGACGGAGGCGGCCGACTGGCTCGTCGCCGGAGGAGGTGCATGACGCGGCACGGACGTGGACGCTACTGGGAGGAGTTCACGGTCGGCGAAGTCCTGGTCACGGGGCGGCGCACCGTCGAGGGCGGCGACGTCTCGCGTTTCGCCGGGCTCACGGGCGACTTCAATCCGCTCCACATCGATGCGGAGTTCGCGCGGACGACCCCGTTCGGCGAACGGGTGGCCCATGGCATCCTGACCCTGGCCGTCTCCAACGGCCAGCAGAACCTCGCCGGCTGGTTCGAGGGCACCACCTTCGCGCTCCTCGGCCTGGACAAGGTGAAGTTCACGGCGCCCGTGAAGTTCGGCGACACCGTGCACACGGAGATGAAGGTGCGGGAGGCGAAGCCGTCGTCCAAGGCCGATCGCGGAGTGGTCGTGTTCGACGTGTCCGTGAAGAACCAGCGGGGCGAGGCCGTGTGCACGTACGAGACAGCCGTGCTCATGCGGAGGCGCACGTGACGCCGAGGCGGCTGCGAGGGGAGATGCCATGAGAAAGGTGGCGCTCGTCGGCGCGGGTGTGTCGAAGTTCGGCGTGCGCAAGGCGACCTACCGGGATCTCGTGTGGGAAGCCGGCAAGGCATGCTTCGACTCCGTGCCCGGTGTGAAGCCGAAGGACCTCGAAGGTCTGGTGGTGGGCTCGGTCATGCCGGAGCGGACGGCGTTCCAGAGCCACATCTCGTCGATGGCCGCCGAAGCGCTCGGCATCCGGCCAAGCGCGCTCAGCGCGCGGACGGAGCACATGTGCGCGTCCGGCACGGTGGGCATCCGCTACGCCTATGCGTTCATCGCGGCCGGGCTCGCCGACCTCGTCATGGTGCTCGGCGTCGAGAAGCTGAACCAGCCGAGCGGCGACGAGGCCATCCTCAACATGGGCACCGGGGTCGACCGCGAGTGGGAAGCCGCCTTCGGCCTCACGGCGCCCCCCTGCTTCGCCCTCGCCGCCCAGCGTCACATGGCCAGCTACGGCACGACGGAGGAGCAGCTGGCGCTCGTCGGCGTGAAGAACCACACGCACGCGACGAAGAACCCCAACGCCCACTTCAACAAGGGCGCCACTCTCGATCAGGTCCTCTGCTCGCGCATGATCGCGAGCCCGCTCCGGCTCTTCATGTGCTCGCCCATCACCGACGGCGCCGCCGCCGTCATCCTCGCCGGCGAGGAGCGGGCGCGGGCATTGACGCCCTCGCCGGTGTGGATCCGCGGCACGGGGCAGGCGCTGGACGGGTTCCAGCTCACCTCGCTCCACGAGGACTACGCGCACTGGCCGGCGATGAAGCGCGCGGCCGACGCGGCGTACGCGGCGGCCGGTGTCGCCGCCCGGGACGTCGACGTGGCCGAGGTCCACGACTGCTTCTCGATCGCCGAGCTCATCGCGTACGAGGAGCTCGGCTTCTGCAAGAAGGGCGAGGCGGGCCCGTTCGTGGCCGCCGGCCGCAGCGACTACGGCGGCGACGTCGTCGTCAACCCGCGTGGCGGCCTGATCGGCTGCGGCCATCCGCTCGGCGCCACCGGCGTCGCCCAGGCAGCCGAGATCTTCGCCCAGCTCCGCGGCGAGGCCGGCGCCCGCCAGGTCCCCGACGCCACCGTCGGCCTCACCCACAACAACAGCGGCATGGGTGAGCACATCGTCGTGATCTACGGGCGGGAGTCCGCGTGAGCGATCGTGTCGCGGTGCTCGGGCCCGGACGGATCGGGCGGCAGATCGCGCTGGCGTTCGCGCTCGGCGGCGCACGGGTCGTGCTGGTGGATCTCAAGACGCGCTCGGTGGCCGACGCCGAGCGCGTGCTCGCGGACGCGCGCGCGGAGATCGCGCGCGATGCGCGGCTCATGGTGGAGGAAGGCGTGATCGGCGAGTCCGGCGAGACGGCGGCCCTCGCACGGATCGAGGAGCGCGTCGGGCTCGGCGACCTGGGCGACTGCGCATTCGTGCAGGAGGCGCTGCCCGAGTCGGTGGATCTCAAGCGCGAGACGTTCAAGCGGCTGGCGGGACGGATCGGAGCGGAGGCCATCGTGGCGTCCACGAGCTCCACGATCTCGCCGTCGCACCTGGCCGACGCGGTGGACCGGCCCGAGCGGTTCCTCGTCGCGCACTGGCTCAACCCCGCTCACATCATCCCCCTGGTGGAAGTGGTGCCGGGTCCGCGCACGGCGCCGGCCACCGTGCAGGCCACGCTCGAGCGCCTGGAACAGCTGGGCAAGGTTCCCGTGCGCTGCAACGACTCACCCGGCTTCATCGGCCCGCGCATGCAGGTGCTCCTGATGAACGAGGCCGTCCGCCTGGTCGAGGAGGGCGTCGCCACGCCGGAGGACGTGGACAAGGCGTTTCGTGCCGGCATGGGCTTCCGCTACGCAACGGTGGGCATCTTCGAGTTCATCGACTGGGGCGGCGTCGACATTCTCTATCGCGCGAGCCGCTACATGACGGAAGCCGTGGGGGACGAGCGCTTCAAGCCGGCGCGGCTCGTGGAGCAGAAGATGGCATACAACGAGCTCGGGCCGAAGACCGGCCGCGGCTTCTTCGACTACGCGGGCGACCGCCGGCACACGTTCGAGACTCAGAAGATCCGCGCCCTCCTCCGGCAGCTCAAGCGGGCGCGCGACGACGCCGGGACGCAGGCATGAGCTACTTCCGCGCGATCGATCCGTTTCCGCTCGAGACGGCCGACCACAACAAGCTCCACGAGTTCTACTCGCGCCTGGCCGGCGGCCGTCTCAGCACCACCCGGTGCACCGCGTGTCACCGCACCGCGTGGCCGCCGCGCGGCTTCTGTGGCGACTGCGCCTCCGATGCCTTCGAGTGGGTGGACCTTCCGGCGGAAGGGACCGTGCACGCCTTCACGGTGCAGGACGCGGGCCTCCCCGCCGGCTTCGAGGGGCCGCGCGTCTTTGCGATCGTGAAGGTCGACGGCCACCGGATCTTTGCTGTCCTCCGCGACGCCGATGCGACGTCGGTCGCCGTCGGCCAGCGTGTCCGCCTGGCGCCCCTGCGCGTGGCCGACGACCCCAGAGGCAATCCGCGGTTTCTCCCGGCATTCACGGCCGCATCATGAAGGTGCTCGTCGCGAAGCCCGGGCTCGACGGGCACGATCGCGGGGCGAAAGTGGTGGTCCAGGCCCTCCGGGACGCCGGGATGGAGGTCGTCTACTCCGGGCTCAAGCGGACGCCGGACGAGATCGTCGCCGAGGCGATCCAGGAAGACGTCGACGTGGTGGGCCTGTCGATCCTGTCCGGCGCGCACCTGACGCTCGCGCGCCGCGTGCTCGAGGGGCTCCGCGCGCGCGGCGCCGCCGACGTGCGGGTGGTGGTGGGCGGCATCGTGCCGCCGCGCGACGTCGAGGCGCTGCTCGCCCTCGGCGTGGAGCGCGTCTTCCCGATGGGCACGCCGCTGCCCGACATCGTGCGAGCGTTCAAGGAGACGGGATGACGCCGGCGTGGCTGGATCGCGTCGCGTATCCGTTCTCGACTCGCCGCGTGGTCGTGGACGATGTCGGGATGAGCTACGTGGACGAGGGGCATGGGCCGACGGTGCTCATGGTGCACGGCACGCCGTCGTGGTCGTTCGTCTATCGTCATCTCGTGCGCGAGCTGCGCGACGGCTTTCGTTGCGTCGCGCCCGATCTTCCCGGCTTCGGCCTCTCCGACAAGCCGGCCGACGACACGTATCGGCCCGAGGACCAGGCGCGGCGGCTCTCGGCGTTCATCGACACGCTCGGTCTCAAGGATCTGACGCTCGTCGTGCACGATTTCGGCGGCCCGATCGGCCTGGCGCAGGCGATCGAACGCCCCGGCAACGTCGGCCGCCTGGTGCTCTTCAACACGTGGATGTGGCCGCTCGCCGGTGATCGGCGCTACGAGTGGCCGGCACGGGTGATGTCGAGTCCGCTCGGACGGCTCCTCTACGAGCGGCTCGGCTTCTCGGTCAACGTGCTCTGGCGCCAGGCCGTCCGTGATGCGCGCTACACGCGTGCCGTCCACCGGCAGTACGCCGCGGCGTTGCGCGACCCCGCCGCGCGCCACGCCAGCTGGATCTACGCGCGCGAGCTCCTGGCGTCGAGCGCCTGGTTCGAATCGCTCTGGCGTCGCCGCGAGCGCATCGCGCGCATCCCGGCGCTGCTCGTCTGGGGATCGAAGGACCCGGCGTTCGCCGCCGCGCTGCCGCGCTGGCGCGCCCTGTTCGCCGACGCCGAGGTCGTGCAATGGGCGGACGTCGGTCACGCGCCGCAGGAGGTGCGCGGACCCGAGTCCGCCGCGCTCGTGCGGCGGTTTCTCGAGGCGCCACGGAGGATGCCATGAAGGACCTGCGGCTCCACGCGGGAATGCCGATCAAGGCGGTGTACGGTCCCGCGGATCTCGCGGGCCGCGACGCGGCAGCGGACATCGGACGGCCGGGCGAGTACCCCTACACGCGCGGCATCCACAAGCACATGTACCGGGACCGGCTGTGGACGATGCGCCAGTACGTCGGCTTCGGCACGCCGTCGGAGACCAACGAGCGCTTCAAGTACCTGATGGCCCACGGCCAGGATGCGCTCAACGTGGCGTTCGACCTGCCGACGCAGCTCGGCCTCGACTCGGACGATCCGCGCGCCGAGGGCGAGGTCGGGCGCGTCGGCATGGCCATCGACACGCTGGCCGACATGGAGGCGGCCTTCGCCGGCATCCCGCTCGACCGCGTCAGCGTGTCGCTCACGATCAACGGCATGGCCGCGCCGATCACGGCCATGTACTACGCGGTGGCCGAGAAGCAGGGCGCCGCCGCCGACCGCGTGGTCACCACGCCGCAGAACGACATCCTGAAGGAGTTCATCGCGCGCGGCACCTGGATCTATCCCGTGGAGCCGTCGCTGCGCCTGGTGGGCGACCTCATCGAGTTCTCCGCGAAGCGCTATCCGCGCTCCAACCCCGTCTCCGTGTGCGGCTACCACATCCGCGAGGCCGGCTGCACCACGGCCCAGGAGATGGCGTACGGGCTCTGCATCGCGGCCGCCTACGTCGACATGATGGTGCGGCGGGGGATGGACGTGGACGAGTTCGCGCCGCGGATCTCGTTCAACTTCACCGCGTGGGGGAAGATCTTCGAGGAGGTCGCCAAGTTCCGCGCGGGCCGCCGGCTCTACGCTCGCATGCTGCGCGAGCGGTTCGGCGCGCGCAGCCCGAAGTCCTGGATGTTCCGGACGCTCATCGGCGGCGGTGGCTCCGCGTTCGTGGTTCAGGAACCGGAGAACAACATCGTCCGCGGCGCCTACATCGCGCTGGCGGCGGCGCTCAGCGGCGCCCAGACCATGGCGCTCCCGACGTACGACGAGGCGTACACGATTCCCTCGGCGAAGGCGCAGCTGATCGCGCTTCGCACGATGCAGATCTGCGCCGAGGAATCGGGGGCGGCCGACACCGTCGATCCGCTGGCCGGCTCGTACTACGTCGAGACGCTCACGAACATGATGGAGGAGCAGATCGTGGCGGAGATGGCCGCCGTCGACCGCATGGGCGGGATCGTGGACGCCGTGAAGAGCGGCGCGCTCCAGGCCGAGGTGGCGCGCCAGGCGTACCTGTTCGAGCAGAAGCTCGCCTCCGGCGAGGTCCCGAAGGTCGGCGTCAACTGCCACGTCGGCGAGAGCGCCGCCGAGGCCGACCGCGAGGTGGCGCTCTACGCGTTCGATCCGGGGGTGGCCGCCGCGCAGGTGGCGGGGCTCGCGCGCGTCCGTCGCGAGCGCGACGACCGCGCTGCGCGGGGCGCGCTGCGTCGTCTGCACGATGCGGCCCGCGGCACGGCGAACCTCATGGAGCCGATCATGGAAACCGTCAAGGCGTACGCGACGCTCGGCGAGATCAATCGGGCGATGAAGGACGTCTTCGGCGAGCACAAGGAGCCCGTGACATGGTAGACGCCGCGCGGTTCGCGAAGGGGATGACGTTCCCCCAGTACGTGGCGTACGTGGGCACGCCGGAGAACATGAAGCGCGAGGGCTCGCAGGCGCCGCGGAAGGACTGGAGCGACTTCCTGCGCCAGGCGTACGACAGCCTGCCGCTGTCGCCGGCCCACGCGGCGGCGTGGCGGTGGCTCGTGGCGCAGCCGGACGGGCCGGCGAAGGTCCTCGCCATCTCGGAGGAATGGTCGTCGGATTGCCGGCGCGACATCCCGCTGATCGCCAGGGTCGCCGACACGGTCGGTCTCGAGCTGCGGATCTTCACGCGCGACGGTCAGACGTCGGCCCGCGGGCCGAAGCCGGAGCCGGACTCTCCCAATGCGGACCTCATGGCGCAGCTCTTGAACCACAAGAACGGCCAGACCTTCCAGTCGATCCCGGTCATCGTCTTCTACACGGAAGACCTGCGCCCGCTCTATCGCTACACGGAGTTTCCGGCCGTCTATCACAAGGACCGCCTCCGCGGCTCGTTCAACGCCGCCCGTCCGGGCGAGACGCCGGAGCAGACGAAGGAGCGTGCGGACAGCAACTTCGTCGAGATGCTCGGCTCGCCGTTCTTCGAGGTGTGGCGCGCGGCGGCGCTCGACGAGTGGACGGCCATGCTCTACGAGCGGCTGCGCGTCGGCTCGCTCCCATGAGGCGCCGTCGCGCGTGAGCGGACTGGCGGTCATCGGCAAGGCCACGCCGAAGAAAGACGGCGCCGACAAGGTCACGGGACGTACGCGGTTCCTGCACGACCTCGCCCTGCCACGCATGGCCGCCGGCAAGATTCTCAGATCGCGCCATCCGCACGCGCGGCTCGTTCGCATCGACACGCGCCGCGCGGCCGCGCTGCCGGGCGTGCTGGCCGTGCTGACGGCCGCCGACGTCGACCAGCACTCGTTCGGCTTCGCCAAGGACCAGACGGCGCTCAAGGCCGGCACGGTGCGCTGCATCCGCGACGAGATCGCCGCGGTGGCCGCGGAGACGGCGACGATCGCGGAGGAAGCGCTGGCGCTCATCGACGTCGAGTACGAGGTCTTGCCGGCGCTCTTCGATCCGGAGTCGGCGCTGCGGCCGGGCGCCGTGCGCGTTCACGAGGGGCGCGCCGACAATGCCACCGACCTGCGCTATCAGTTCAGCCATGGCGAGGTCGACCGCGCCATCGCGTCGGCGGCGGTGGTGGTGGACGGTGAGTACCGGCTGAACTTCGTCACCACCGCCTGTCTCGGCACCATGGTGGCCATCGCCGACTGGGACCCCCAGGGCAATCTCACCATGTGGTCGACCACGCAGGTGCCCTTTCTCTACCAGCGGGAGCTGGCCCAGGCGCTCGGGATCACCGGGGACCGCATCCGCGTGATGCAGCCGCCCGTCGGCGGAAACTTCGGCCGCGGGCTCGACCTCTATCCGATCGACGTGATCGCCGCGCTGCTGGCGCGCCGCGCCGGACGGCCCGTGAAGATCGAGTTCGAGCGGCTGGAGGAGTTCGTGGCGAGCCCCACGCGGGAGCCGTGCAGGATCCGTCTGCGGACGGCCGCCGATGCCGCCGGCCGTCTGCTCGCCCGCGACTGCCACGTGGTGATCGACAACGGCGCCTACGTGTCGTGGGGCTCGACCACGCCCTACGTGATGCTCTCGACGGTGGCCGGGCTCTACCGCGTGCCGAACGTGCGCTTCGACACGACCATCGCGTACACGAACAACCCGTACTCCGGCTCCATGCGCGGCTACGGGAACCTCGAGTCCACGTTCGCGGTGGAGGCGCAGATGGACGAGCTGGCCGACCGGCTCGGTCTCGATCGCCTGGAGATCCGCCGGCGCAACGCGACGCAGTCGGGCGACGCGAACCCGCAGGGCTTCGTGATCGGCTCCTGCGCCATGCGCGAATGCCTCGACGCGGCGGCGCAGGCGGTGGCCGCCGGCGCGCCGCCGCTGCGGCCGGGCTGGAAGCGCGGCGTCGGCTACGCCGCCATGTTCCACGTCGGCGGCGGCGCGCGGATCTACCGGTCGGACGGCTGCGGGGCCATCGTCAAGCTCGACGACTTCGGCAAGGTCTCCGTCATCACCGGCGCCACCGAGATCGGCCAGGGCTCGGAGACCGTGCTGGCCATGATCGTGGCCGAGACGCTCGGCGTGCCGCTGGAGCGTGTCGACATCGTCAACTCCGACACGACCGTGAAGCCCTGGGACGTCGGCGCCCATGCCAGTCGCACGACGTTCATCGCCGGCAACGCCGCGCGCCTGGCCGCGGAGAAGCTGCGTGCCGAGCTGCTGGCCATGGCGGCCGCGCAGCTCGACGAGCCGGCGGAGCGCCTGGCGGCGCGGGACGGCTTCGTGTTCGTCGCCACCGAGCCGCAGCGCCGGCTGCCGTACGAGCGGGTGGCGCGCGGCGGCCACTATCAGATGGGCGGCCGCACGCTGATGGCCGAGGCGTTCTACGATCCGCCCACGGCCATGCTCGACAAGGACCTGCGGGGCAACGTCTCCGCCGCCTACGGCTTCGCCGCCCAGGCGGTCCTGCTCGACGTCGAGCCGGAGACCGGACGCATCGAGGTGCGCCGCGTCGCCTCCGCGCACGACGTCGGCCGCGCCCTCAATCCGCTCGCCGCCGAGGGCCAGATCCACGGCGGCATCCACATGGGCCTCGGCTACGCGCTGAGCGAGCGGCTCGTGGTCGAGGAGGGACAGGTGCTCACGGCGAGCTTCATGGACTACGCGGTGCTGAAGGCCGGCGACATGCCGGAGCTCGTCGTCCGTCTCATCGAGACGAACGACACCGAAGGCCCGTTCGGGGCCAAGGGCCTCGGCGAGTCCGGTGTGATTCCAACCTCGGCGGCGGTCGCGAACGCCGTTCACGATGCCATCGGCGTCCGGTTCACGGAGCTCCCGATCACGCCGGCGCGTGTACGCGCGGCTCTGCAGGAGCGAGCGTCCCGGTGAACCGGCGGCGGATCGCGCTGCTGCTGCTCTTGCTCACGGCACTGACCGGTGCCGTGCCGGCGGCCGGTGCCACGCGGCGAATCGGCCTGCTCTCGCTCGAATCGGCGGGGCCGTCCCCCGAACGTGACGCGCTGATGGAGAGCTTGCGTGAGCAAGGATTCGTGCCCGGGCGGAATCTCGTCGTCGAGAGCCGCTTTGCCGAGGGCCGTCGTGAGCGGCTGCCCGAGCTGGCTGCCGAGCTCGTGCGCCTCAACGTCGACGTGATCGTCGCCGAGCGGGGCCAGGCGACCCGCGCCGCCCAGAGCGCGACGACGACGGTGCCGGTCGTGATGGTCGCGAGCAGTGATCCCGTCGGCACGGGCATCGTCCCGGGCCTGGCCCGGCCCGGCGGGAACGTGACCGGCGTGACGCTCGCCTCCCCGGAAGTCAGCGGCAAGCGGCTGGAGCTTCTCAAGGAGCTGGTGCCGCGCGCCGCGCGTGTCGCCGTGATCCTGAACGACGGCGATCCCGGCAAGGTTCGCGAGCTGGGCGTCCTCCAGCAGGCGGCGCGCCGCCTCGATCTCGCGCTGGAGGCGATGCCGCTGAAGGATGCCGCGGCCCTGCCCGGCCTGCTGGCGGCAATCGACCGTGCGCGCCCGGACGCGCTCGTCGTACTCGCCGATCCCGTCACCGGCGGCCTCCGCCGTGCGCTGGTCGACTTCGCCGCCGCGCGGCGGCTCGTCGCGATGTACGAGCTGGCCTCCTTCGTCGACGCGGGCGGACTCATCGCATACGGCCCGAATGTGCGTGACGTCTACCGGCGCGCCGGGTTCATCATCGACAAGATCCTGCGTGGCGCGCGGCCCGAGGAGGTCCCGATCGAGGCGCCTGCGACCTTCGAGCTGACGGTCAACGCCCGCGTCGCGCGTGCCCTCGGGCTGACGTTGCCGGGCTCCATCGTGGTGCGCGCGACGCGAGTGGTCGAATGAACCTCTTCGAGGGTGTGCGCGTGCTCGACCTCTCGCGGATGCTGGCGGGTCCCTACGGCTCGATGCTGCTGGCCGACCAGGGGGCCGAGGTCATCAAGATCGAGGAGCCCGACGGCGGCGACCCGATGCGGGTGATGGGGCCGCCGTTCCTGCCGGACGGCGGCTCGGCGTATTTTCTGGCGATCAATCGCAACAAGAAGTCGGTGGCCGTCGATCTGACGAGCGACGCCGGCCGCCGCGTGTTCCACGATCTCGTGGGCGCCGCCGACGTCGTCTGGGAGAACTTCAGGCCGGGCGTGATGGCGCGGCTCGGCTGCGGCTACGCGGCGCTGGCCGCCATCAATCCCAGGCTCGTGATGTGCTCGATCTCCGCCTACGGTCAGGACGGCCCATATCGGGAGTGGCCGGCGTTCGACCTGGCGCTCCAGGCCATGGGCGGCGCGATGTCGCTGACGGGCGAGCAGGGGCGAGACCCGGTGAGGATGGGATTGCCGATGGGGGACCTCGCGGGCGGGATGTTCGGCTCGTTCGCGGTGGCCGGCGCGCTCTTCCGGCGCACGCGGACCGGACGCGGCGCCCACGTCGACCTCTCGCTCCTCGACTGTCAGGTCTCGCTGCTCTCGTACCTCGCGCAGTTTTTCTGGACCGACGGCGTCGTCCCGCGGCCGCTCGGGTCGGGCCACGCGTCGGTCGTGCCCTACCAGGCGCTCGCCACGGCCGACGGCCATCTCGTCGTTGCCGTTTTCGCCGAGAAGTTCTGGAGGGGCTTCTGCCGCGCCCTCGAGCGTCCGGACTGGGAGGGCGATCCGCGATTCGCGACCAACCGCGATCGCGTCGCGCACCGGGAGATGCTGATGCCGCTCGTCGAGCGCATCTTCGCGGAGCGGACCACGGCGGAATGGCTGGCGCGGCTGCAGGCCGAGGACGTGCCGTCGGCGCCGATCCAGAGCGTCGATCGCGTGCTGGCGGATCCGCAAGTCAGGCACCGGCGGATGGTCGTCCAGGTCGACCATCCCGAGCACGGCCGGTTGCCCACGCTCGGCACGCCCATCAAGGTCGATGGCGCGCTGGATTTGGCCGTGACCGCGGCGCCGCGCCTGGGGCAACATACCGACCAGCTCCTGACCGAGGTCCTCAAATATTCCGGCGAGTGCGTCGCCGCGCTCCGCCAGCAGGGAGTCATCGCGTGAACGTCGCCGTGCTCGGAGGCAGCCACGGAGCGTATGCGACCGCCGCAGATCTCACGCTCGCGGGCCACCGCGTGCGCCTGTGGCGGCGCAGCCAGGAGGACGTGGCGCCGCTCGCGGCCGGCATCACCCTGAAGGCGGAGGGCCGGCAGGGCATCGCCAAGCTGGACCGCGCCACCGCCGATCTGCGCGAGGCCGTCGACGCGGCCGACGTCGTCGTCGTGCCGCTGCCGGCCACGACGCACGAGGACCTCGCTCGCCGCCTCGCCCCCGCGCTGACGGAGCGGCAGGTCGTGCTGCTGACGCCCGGCACGCTCGGCTCGTTCGTCGTCGCGCGCGAGATCGCGCGCGCCGGCGGCACGCTGCCACTCGCCCTCGCCGAGACCGGGACCCTGCCGTACCTGACGCGCAAGACGGGGCCGGCGGCGGTCTCGGCGCCCGTGCGGGCCGCGAACCTGCCGGTGGGGGTGTTTCCCGCGTCGCGCTCGAAGGAGGCGCTGGCGCGGATCAGCGAGCTGTTTCCCGCCACGCGCCCGTGCGTCGACGCCATCGACGTGGCCCTGAACAACGCCGGCCCCGTCATCCATCCGCCGCTCGTGCTCGTCAACGCCGGGGCGATCGACGGGGGGCGCTTCGACATCCATGCCGCCGGCACCACGCCGAGCGGGCGCAAGCTGGTCGATGCCGTCGACGCCGAGCGCCTCGCTGCGCGGACCGGCTGGGGCTATCCGGCGCCGCACTACGAGCTGGCGACCTACTACGACGAGGGGCGCGCGGCCGAAGGCCTCTACGGCGCCGGCGCCAAGGCCAAGCTGGTGGCCAGCGGCCTCTGGAGCGAGGTGGTGACGTTCGAGCACCGCTACGTCACCGAGGACGTCGCCCTCGGCCTGCCGTTCTTCGAGTCGGCCGCGCGCACCGTCTCCACGGCGTCGCCGACGATCTCGGGGCTGCTCGGGGTGTTCGGCGCCTTGCTCGGCACGACGCTGAGCGGCCGCGGGCGCGACCTCGATCATCTCGGCCTGGGCGAGCTCACGCTGCGGGAGGTCCGCGAGCTGTTCTACTCGGGCTGGGCGTCGCAGCTCTGGCGCCGGCTCGTTCGATGAGACAGTCCGTCTCGATCACGAGGCGCGCCACGGCCTGGCCGGGGCGCGGC
>DATBJF010000018.1:0-2462 GCA_036556545.1 Candidatus Methylomirabilota bacterium | reverse complement strand
CCGGCGGCGACTCCGCGGCCGCGCACGCCAAGGCCGTTTCCGGCTCTTCGACGCAAATCTTGCAGGCACGCGCCCTTCGACGGGCCCAGCCGGTGAAATTCCTGCCGGTGCCGCGACTGACGCCCAGGTCGGAACCGCCGCAGTTTCAATGGGTTAGTCCGGCGCCGACCGCCTGCCTCGCTCGGCACGATCGAAGCAATGTGAGGTCACCATGATCGATCCGCCGGTAACGGACGACGAGCGCCTGACCGACGCACTCGCGGCGTTCTCGCTCCTCTGCGACCGCGCGATCGAGTACCTCGATCTGTTCACGTGGGGCGGCGACGAGTCGTCCGCCGTGACCGCATCGACGTCCGCCTGACGTTCTGCGCGAACACTGTCCGACCGCCGACACCGTCATCCGCGCGGCGCCCGCGAAAAATGCGGGAGAACGGTGAGGCACTCTCCTTGCTGAACATCCGAGCGGCAGTTCGTACGCATCCAGGGAAGCAGTTTTCCACTTCGCGCAGGAGCCCGGGTGATGAACAGCTACGAGTTCGCCTACTACGGGGCCCGCTTGCAGGCCCTGAACGAAACCGTCGCGTCCTGGTGTGCGCGCCGCGATTGCGTCCTCGAGACGACGGCCTTGCTGAACGGGACCCGGCTTCGAATCTCCGGGCCCGAAGCAACCGTCCGGGACGCCATTCGCACGGTGCGCCTTTGGATCCGCAACACGATCTGATCGCCGAGTTCTTGCGGCGCCATCCGGGCGAGGTATGCATCGACTGCCTCGCCGACGCGATCGACCTTCCGCCGAGCCAGGTCAGCATGGCCATGCAGCGCCTCACCTTCGGCGGCGCCTTCGCCGCGCGCCTCGGCGTGTGCTCGCGCTGCCATCACCGGCGCACCGTCGTGAAGGCGGCCTGAACGGCCGGCCTCAGGGCCCCTCCGGGAAGCTCGACCAGGCGCGATAGCACTCCTCGTGGAAAGCGAGGGTGAGCGCGCCCCGCACGTCGACGCCGACTTGCGCCTCCGCGCGCGCGATCACGTCGCCACACCCGCTGCAAAGGTCGCCCGCGCCGTTGCCACGCCACGGCTTGGTGGGAAACGGCGCCGGCAATCCGCCGCGCCTCATCTTGTCCCGCGTCTTGTCCGCGCGCCAGCGCACGGCCGCACTCTACGGCGGCCGGACACGCCCCGACAATTCGCAGATCTACCGATTGGGCAAATCGTTGCATATCCGCCACGGTGCGCCGCCGGGCGCGTGTTGAAAATTCGCGCGGGCCACGTACTCTGATCTCACCCGAGCACAGCGGGCGTTTCCTCGGAGGAAGCGGTGATGGCGGCGGCGCTCGACGACGTACTCATCACGCACCAACTCGGAAGCCGCGCGCGGCGGGCGCTCGATCCCGCGCGCGAGAACGACGCCATTCGTGCGCTCGTCCGCCATCTCGCCGCCAAGCCCCAGCATCTCTTCCATCTGCTCGTCGACATCGCGCTCGAGCTCTGCCACGCGGGCAGCGCCGGCGTCAGCCTGCGTGAGCGGACGCCGGACGGCGGCGACCTCTTCCGCTGGGTCGCGGTCGCCGGTCAGCTGGCGGCCCACGCCGGCGCCACCGCGCCCGCGGACGCCAGCCTGTGCGGCGTGTGTCTGGCCCGGGGCACGCCGGAGCTGTTCAGCCGGCCCGCGCGCCGCTTCGCGTACCTGGCGAGCCTGCCGGTGCCGGTCCACGAAGCGCTCGTCATCCCGTTTCACGTCAACGGCGACGTGCGCGGCACGGTCTGGGTCCATTCCCACGATCCGGCGATCCGCTTCGACGCCGAGCACGCGCGCCTGATGGCGGGGCTCGCCGACGTCGGCGGCGCCGCCGTCCAGCGCCTCGAGGCCGAAGCGGCGTTGCGCCGCAGCGAGGAGCGTCGTCGCGACGAGCGCGGGCGCGACGAGCCGTGCGTGCGAGAGCAGCTGCGGGTCGCCCGTGTCGTCAGCGACCACGTGGCCGAGGCGCTGTTCCTCACCGACGCCGCCGGCACGGTGACGTTTGCCAACCGCGGGGCCGAGCGGCTGCTCGGTCGACCGGCCGGCGAGCTGGTCGGTCGCCTGCTGCACGACCTCGTCCACCCCGACGGCAACGGCGGGCGCTGCGGGACCGACGGTTGTGCGCTGCTGGCCGGGGCGGCCGAGGACGCGGACGGCGCTCTGGAGGTTGTGTTCGTCCGCGGCGACGGCTCGGCCGTGCCGGTCTCGTGCTCGCGGTCCCGCATCGACGGCGAGGGTTCGCCGGGCGTCGTCGTCGTCGCGCGCGACGACACCGTCCGCAAGCGGGTGGAGCAGGAGCGGGGGTGGTACGTCTCGCAGCTGGCCGGGCTCGGCGGAGCGGCGGCGAGCATCCATTCGCTGTCCCTCGACGACGCGCTGGCCGTGATCACGGAGCGCGCCCGCGAGATCGTGGGCGCCCACCAGGCGATGACGACCGTGACCTCGT
>DATBJF010000017.1:0-2115 GCA_036556545.1 Candidatus Methylomirabilota bacterium | reverse complement strand
GGCGGAGTGGGACCCCCGGCTACCCTCGCACTTCCGAAGGAAGTGCGTGTGGGTGCCGTGGGTGACGGAGCCAGGCCGGCCCGCCCTGCGCCCGACGACAGGACCCGCCCCCCACGCGCAGCGGTATACGAGCACCGCGCGCTATCTCTGGAAGTGGTCGCGCGCGAGGGGTGGCCGGACGTCGGTGCCGGTGAAGAGGAGGGTGACGATGATCTCGACGGAGGCGTTGCCGCCGAGACCCTGGCAACCGATGGCGGCGCGCGTCGGCTTGCCGCGCTCGCCGAAGAGCTCGACGAGGAGGTCGGCGGCGCCGTTGATCACGCGCGGCTGGTCGCTGAAGCCCGGTGCGGAGTTGACGAATCCGAGCATGTGCACGATCTGCTGGACGCGGTCGAGGTCGCCGAGCGCGTACTTCACCGCCGCCAGCGTGGTGAGCGTCGCGTAGCGCGCGGCCTCCTGGCCCTGCTCGATCGTCAGGTCCTTGCCCACCACGCCCGGCAGGTAGCCGGCGCCGTTCTTTCGCGGCGTCGTCCCCGACAGATAGAGCAGGTTCTGGACGGGGAAGTGGGAGATGTAATGGGCGCCGGACGGATTCGTGCGATAGAGATCCTCGAGCTGCGGCAGCTCGAGCCCGAGCTTCGCCAGCTTTTCCTCGACCCTCATGTCGGCCTCGCCTCCCGGGTGCGTGTCACCCGCGTCATGGCCGGGATGGTAGCACCGGGTGTATTCTGCCGCCCATGGCGCTCCCGGAATCGCCGCGGCAGTGGCCCGGCACCACGCTGGCGCGCGTCCCCTACTGGGTCTACCAGGACGAGCCGAACTATCGCGCGGAGCTGCGGCAGATCTTCCAGGGGCCGGTGTGGAGCTTCGTGTGTCTCGAGTCCGACGTCGCGCGGCCCGGCGCGTTCCGCACCACATTCGTCGGCGAGATGCCGGTGATCGTCGTGCGCGGCGAGGACGGACGGATCAACGCGTTCGAGAACCGGTGCGCGCATCGCGGCGCGCTCATCGCCCTCGACGACGCCGGCAGCGCCAAGCACTTCCAGTGCATCTACCATGCGTGGACGTACGATCTCTGCGGCAATCTCACGGGCATCGCGTTCGAGAAGGGCTCCAACGGCCGCGGCGGGATGCCGCCCGGCTTCAGCAAGGCCGCGCACGGGCCGCGCAAGCTGCGCACGGCGACCCTGGGTGGCCTCGTCTTCGCCACGCTGTCCGCCGACACGCCGCCGCTCGAGGCCTACCTCGGGGACGAGATCCACCGACGGATGGCGCGCGTCCTGCACAAGCCGCTGCGCGTGCTCGGACGCTTCGTCCAGGTGCTGCCGAACAACTGGAAGCTCTACGTCGAGAACGTGAAGGACACCTACCACGCGAGCCTGCTGCACGCGTTCTTCGGCACGTTCCGGATCACACGCCTCACCCAGGGCGGCGGCGTGCTCGTGAGTCCCGACGGCGGTCACCATGCCTCCACGACCATCAATCGGCCCGAGGACCGCACGTCGACCGCGTACCGTGATCAGGGCATCCGCTCGGAGCGCGAGGGCTATCGGCTGCTCGATCCGAGCCTGCTCGACGGGGTCGACGAGTTCGGCGACGGCATCCAGCTGCAGATCCTGACCGTGTTCCCGGGCTTCGTGCTGCAGCAGATCCAGAACTCGCTCGCCGTGCGACAGGTACTGCCGAAGGGCCCGGGTGCCATGGAGCTGCACTGGACCTACTTCGGCTTCGACGACGACAGCCCCGAGATGCAGCGCCGCCGGCTGAAGCAGTCGAATCTGGTGGGGCCGGCCGGCTACGTGTCGATGGAGGACGGCTGCGTGGGGGGATTCGTGCAGCGCGGCACCGCCGCCGCCCCCGACGTGCTCTCCGTGGTCAACATGGGGGGCGACGGCGCCGAATCGCAGGAGACGCGGGCCACCGAGGCCTCGGTGCGCGGCTTCTGGAAGGCCTATCGCCGCTACATGGGCTACTGAGATGGCCGCGGTGGCGGCCCCGGGCGCCGACCTGCTGCCCCGCCTGTGGCAGCTCAACGCCGACTATGCGCGCGCCCTCGACGACGACCGGCTGGAGACGTGGCCCGACTTCTTCACCGAGGACTGCGTCTACAAGATC
>DATBJF010000016.1:0-1847 GCA_036556545.1 Candidatus Methylomirabilota bacterium | reverse complement strand
AATAGTCGCGCCGTGTTTTCCACCTCGCTCGAAATCGTCCTCAACATTGCCTACCGCGAAGCCATCTCGCGCCGCCACGAGTACGTCACGCTCGAGCACCTGCTGTACGTGCTGGCGCACGACCCCGAAGGCGAAAAGATTCTGGGCGCGGTAGGCGCCGATCTGCCCCGCCTGCGCAGTTCGCTCGACAGGTATCTCGAAACGTCGCTCACCCGAGTGGCACGCGGTGAAGAGCGGCAGCCGGAACAGACAGCCGCCTTCGGCCGGGCGCTTCAGACGGCCGTGCTGCACGTGCAGAGCGCCCAACGACCCGAAGTGCAGGCAGGCGATGTCTTTGCGGCCATCCTGCAGCAACCCAAGACCTACGCGGCACAGCTGCTCGGCGAGCACGGCGTCACACGGCTCGACGTGCTCGAATATCTCTCGCATGGCATCACCAAGGCGCCCGCGCCGGGGCCCGCAACCGGCGGGACCGACAAACGTGCGGCCCCATCCGGCGCCGGTGAGGAAGGCCCGGCCACCTCACGTGAGCCGCTCACGGCCTACTGCCTGAACCTCACCGACCGGGCGCGGCGTGGACTGCTCGATCCGCTCATCGGCCGCGCCGACGAACTTCAGCGCACCATCGAGGTGCTGTGCAGACGCCGCAAGAACAACCCGGTGTTTGTCGGCGACGCCGGCGTGGGCAAGACGGCCATGGCCGAGGGGCTCGCCTCGTGCCTGATCACGGGAGACGTGCCGGAGCCGCTCAAGGACGCCGAGGTGTTCGCGCTCGACACCGGCGCGCTCTTGGCCGGGACGCGCTTCCGCGGCGACTTCGAGGAGCGGTTCAAGGCCGTCATTGCCGCACTCTCCGGACGCCCGAACGCGATCCTGTTTATCGACGAGATCCATACGACGGTCGGGGCCGGCGCCGTCGCGGGCGGCACGATGGACCTGGCAACGCTCATCAAGCCGATCCTGACCGCGGGCGATTTGCGCGTCATCGGCTCGACGACCTTCGAGGAGTTCAAGCAGATTGAGAAGGACCGCGCGCTGGCGCGACGGCTCCAGAAGATCGCCATCGACGAGCCTTCGATCGACGAGACGGTGAAGATCCTGGCCGGGCTACGCGGCCGGTACGAAGCGCATCATGACGTGACCTATACGGACGAGGCGTTGGCGGCCGCAGCGAAGCTGGCCGCGCGCCATCTGCGCGACTACCGCTTGCCCGACAGCGCCATCGATTTGCTCGACGAGGCCGGCGCCGTGATGCGGTTGGGCGCTGCCACGCGCTCCGACGACGCTGCAACCGGTGGGAGCCCGGCCGGTGCCAACCTGACGGCGGAGGTAAAGGTTCCGGTCGTCGTTGGTCCCTCTGAGATCGAACGCGTCGTCGCCCGGATGGCCCGCATCCCCGCGCACCAGGCCTCGGCATCCGATCGCGAGCGTCTCCGGAATCTCGAACCCTCGCTCGAGCGCGTCGTCTTTGGCCAGCGCGACGCGGTGCACATGGTCGCGCAGGCCATCAAGCGATCGCGTGCGGGCCTGGGACTGCCGGAACGGCCCGCCGGCTGCTTCCTGTTCACGGGGCCGACGGGCGTGGGCAAGACGGAGCTGGCCCGGCAGCTCGCACTGCAGCTCGGCAACGAGTTCCTCCGCTTCGACATGAGCGAGTACATGGAGAAGCACGCGGTGGCGCGGCTCATCGGCGCGCCACCCGGCTACGTCGGCTTCGAGCAGGGGGGCCAGCTCGTCGACGCGGTCCGCACGCACCCCTACAGCGTGCTGCTGCTCGACGAGATCGAGAAGGCGCACCCGGACATTTACAACATCCTGCTCCAGGTGATGGACCACGCCACGCTCAC
>DATBJF010000015.1:0-32529 GCA_036556545.1 Candidatus Methylomirabilota bacterium | reverse complement strand
GGCGCCGTCGTGATGGTGTCGCGCTCGTACGGACGCGGCGCGCTTCTCGGCGATCTCCTCGCCGTGGTCATGGCCACGAGCTTCGCCGTCGCCACCGTGCTCGTCCGCCGGCATCCGCACGTGCCGATGACGCCCGCGGCCGCTCTGGCCACCGCGTTCACCTTCCTGCTGGCGCTGCCCATGGCGACGCCGCTCGACACGAGCCTGCGCGACCTCCTGCTCCTGGCCTTCTTCGGCATCGGCCAGTTCGGCGTGGGCTTCCTGCTGTTCATGGCCGGCGCGCGCCTCATCCCCGCCGCGCAGACGTCGCTGATCGGCATGCTGGAGACGGTGCTCGGCCCGCTCTGGGTGTGGCTGGTCCTCGCCGAGCGCCCCGACGCGACCTCGCTCGTCGGCGGAGCGCTGATGTTCAGCGCGCTCGTCGCCAATACCGCCGTCGACCTGATCCGTCCGCGCGCGGTGTTACCCTTGGCGAGGCCGATGATCACGCGGAGAACCGACCCGTCATGAGCTCCGAGCGTACGCTCGACGCCGTCGTCGTCGGCGCCGGGTTCGCCGGGCTCTACATGCTGCATCGCCTGCGCGGGCTCGGGCTCGCGGCCCACGTCTTCGAGGCCGGCGACGGCGTCGGCGGGACCTGGTACTGGAACCGCTATCCGGGCGCCCGCTGCGACGTCGAGAGCATGGACTACTCGTACTCCTTCTCCGACGAGCTGCAGCAGGAGTGGACGTGGACCGAGCGCTACGCCGCCCAGCCGGAGATCTTGAAGTACATCAACCACGTCGCCGACCGCTTCGATCTCCGGCGCGACATCACGCTGTCCACGCGCGTGACGTCGGCCGTGTTCGACGACGCGGACGGTCGCTGGCGCGTCGAGACGGATCGGGGTGACCGCGTCGCCGCGCGGTTCTGCATCATGGCCACCGGCTGCCTGTCGGATGCTCAGCTTCCCGACATCACGGGCCGCCAGACGTTCGCGGGCCGCTGGTACCACACGGGCAAGTGGCCGCACGAGGGCGTCGACTTCACCGGTCAGCGCGTGGCGGTGATCGGCACCGGCTCCTCCGCGATTCAGTCGATTCCGATCATCGCGCGGCAAGCCCGACACCTCTTCGTCTTCCAGCGCACGCCGAACTACAGCATGCCCGCCCACAACGGGCCCCTCGACCGCGAGTACGAGCGCCGCGTGAAGGCCGGCTACGCGGACTTCCGGCGCCAGGCGCGCGAGTCGCGCGTCGGCTTCGTGATCGAGCGCAGCGGCGACTCCGCGCTGGCGGTGACGGCCGCGGAGCGCCAGCGCGAGTACGAGCGGCGGTGGCAGCGCGGCGGCCTCGGCTTCTCGGCGACCTACAGCGACATCCTGACCAGCCAGGAGGCCAACGACACGGCGGCCGCGTTCTTCCGCGACAAGATCCGCGCGATCGTCCGCGACCCGGCGGTGGCGGCGGCGCTCACGCCCACCGATTATCCGCTCGGGACCAAGCGCCTCTGCGTCGACACCGACTACTACGCCACCTTCAACCGCGACAACGTCACCCTGATCGACCTGCGCAAGGCGCCGATCGAGGCGATCACGCCGCGCGGCGTGCGCACCCCGGAGGCGGAGTATGCCGTGGACAGTCTCGTCTTCGCCACCGGCTTCGACGCGATGACGGGCGCGCTGCTGAAGATCGACATCCGCGGGCGCGGCGGCGTCACGCTCGGCGACACGTGGGCAGCCGGTCCGCGCACCTACCTCGGCCTCGCCGTCGCCGGCTTCCCGAACCTCTTCATGATCACGGGCCCCGGCAGTCCCTCGGTGCTCAGCAACATGATCGTCTCCATCGAGCAGCACGTGGACTGGATCACGGAGTGCCTCGCGCATCTCCGCGCCACAAGCCGCCGGCGCATCGAAGCTACGCCGGAAGCACAGGCGGCCTGGGTCGAGCACGTGAACGAGGTCGGCCACATGACCCTCTATCCGCGAGCGAAGTCCTGGTACATGGGCGCGAACGTGCCGGGCAAGCCGCGGATCTTCATGCCATACATCGGCGGCGTCGGCGTCTACCGGCAGAAGTGCGACGAGATCGCGGCGGCGGGCTACACGGGGTTCACACTGAGCTGATCGGCGGCACTTCCCTTGCGTAGGCAAGGAAGGACGGGACGCGATGTTTCCTTATCACGACGAGAACGAGGCGCGCCGCACCCCGGTCGTCACCTACGCCATCATCGCCATCAACGTCCTGGTCTGGGTGTTGGCGCAGGGCGCCGGCGCGCTCCTGCCGATGGCACGCGCAGTCTGCAACTACGGGCTCATCGCGGGAGAGCTGACGCTGAGCCTGCCACCCGGCACCCCGTTTCCGATGGGCGAGGGCCTCGTGTGCCTGACGGATCCCGGGCGCCAGGTGCTCAACGTCTTCACCTCGATGTTCCTGCACGGCTCGTGGATGCACCTGCTCGGCAACATGTGGTTCATGTGGATCTTCGGCAACAACATCGAGGACTCGATGGGCCACGCGCGCTTCACCGTCTTCTACCTGGCGTGCGGAGTCACCGCCGCGCTCGCGCAGGTGATTCTCAATCCCGCGTCGGCGATTCCCATGGTCGGCGCCTCGGGCGCCATCAGCGGCGTCATGGGCGCGTACCTGGTGCTCTATCCGCGCGTGCGCGTCTTCGCCATCGTGCCCATCGGCATCTTCCCCATCTCCATCGCGCTGCCGGCGTGGACGATGCTCCTCTACTGGGCCGGCATCCAGCTCGTCAGCGGCGCGATCGGCATGATCGGCGCCCAGGACGAGGGCGGGGTGGCCTTCGGCGCCCACGTCGGCGGCTTTCTGGCCGGGGTGATCCTGATCAAGCTCTTCGCGCGCCCCGACGACGTGCGCGCCCACCGCAGCCAGCACTGGGAGCCGCGGCGCGTCGCGGCCCGGTGGTAGGTTAGCGCGGGCCCGCTTCCACCCGAGCCACCCCATGAAGGTCGTCCGTCATCCTTATTCGATGACGTGATCTGCCCGCAGCAGCAGCGAGGGCGGGATGGTGAGGCCCAGACTGTTGGCGCTCCGACGGTTGATGACTAACTCGAAGACGGTCGCCTGTTCGACGGGGAGATCACCGGGGGCCGCCCCCTTCAGGATCCGGTCGACATAACTTGCGGCCCGGCGGAACATTGCGGGCACATTGGTGCCATAGCTCATGAGGCCGCCGGCGTCGGGCAGGTCGCCGGCTATTGTCGGTATCTTCGAGAATTGCCCCTCCGCAAATCGCTCTTCGAGTACGAACTGTTCCGGTTCCTTCCATCCGAGTTCTCGAAGTCCGTCGCGGAATGCCGCGACGAGGTCCGGAATCGCTGTTCCCGACACGAACGCAACCCGATGCACTCTACCCGTCTGTTGTGCGACGGTCGGCGGAGCCGGCGCCATCGCCGCGACCATCCCGGCCACGAAGGCTCGGCGATGCATCATTCGATCACCTGGTCGGCGCGCAGAAGGAGCGATGGCGGGATGGTCAGCCCGAGGGCGCGGGCGGCTTTGAGATTGATGACGAGCTCGAATTTTGTCGGCTGCTCGATGGGCAAGTCCGCTGGCTTCGTGCCGCGCAGTACGCGGTCCACGTACACCGCGGCACGCAGGAACCGATCGACGCGGCCGGGGCCGTAGGAAAGCAGTCCCCCGGCCGCCGTGAATAAGCGTTGCTCGTAGACCGCCGGGAGGCGGTGACGTGCCGCGAGTTCCACGATCCGTCCGCGCTCGGCATGGAGAAGTGGGTCAGATACCACCAGGAGCGCGTCAGCAGCGTGTCTCACCAGCTTGTCGAATGCCGCGTCAACCTCTGTGGCCGCACGGACGTCAGCGACATGCACTTCGATTCGCAGTTGCCGCCCGGCCGACTCCGTTGCACGAACGACGGCTGGTGACGTGGGATTCGCGAGGTTCGCCAGCACGCCGATCCTGTCGGCGTTGGGCAGGATCTCCTGGATTATCTGGAGACGTTTACCGATAAGCTCCGGCGCAAATCCGGAAATGCCGGTGACGTTACGGCCCGGACGCGCCAGTCCTGCGACTAACCCGGCGCCGGTGGCGTCTCCTAGCGTTTCGAACACGATTGGCGTCGTACTCGTGGCCTCAACCGCGGCGCGAGTCGCGGGCGCCGCCACGGCGAAGATGACGTCCGATTTCAGCGCGACGAGCTCCCTCGCCAGGCGGGGGAGCTCGTCGTATCGGTTGTTCGCGTATCGAAACTCCAGTGTGAGATTCTGGCCCTCGATCCAGCCGAGGTCGCGCAAAGCCTTGCCGAACGCCTGGTAGGTCTCGTTCGCTCCTGGGTCCGGCGGACCCGGCACGAGGACGCCAACTCGGGCGGTTTTGTCAGGCTGCTGTGCCCCGACACTTCTCGGCATCGCACCTGTCGCCATCCCTGCGAGGAAGTCGCGGCGGCGCATCATTTGATGACGTGGCGGCCCGCAGCACCAGGGACGGCGGGAAGCGCTAGAGCTGCGCGACCGTCGGCGCGCTGCCGGCCAGGGTCGTACGCCGCATGTCGCGCGGATACTTGTCGTCGTAGCGGCGGACGCGGTGCATCGTGCGCTGGTTGTCCCACACGACGAAATCCCCGGGGCGCCAGCGGTGGACGTAGACGAACTGCGGCTGCGTGGCGTGCTCGGTGAGGTCGCGGAGCAGGATGCGCGCGTCGGCCATGGGCATGCCGACGATGCCGCCGGCGTGGGACGACAGGTAGAGCGACTTGCGGCCGGTGGCCGGGTGCGTGCGCACCAGGCGCTGCCGCACCGGCTTGAACATCGCGCGCTCCTCCTCCGAGTAGTCGAGCATCCCGAGCAGGCCGCGCGAGTACATCAGCGAGTGCTCGCACACGAAATCCTCGATCAGCGCCTTCGTCCCCGCGTCGAGCGCGTCGTAGGCCGCCCGCATGTCGGCGTACTCGGTGTTGCCGCCGACGGGATTGACGACGCGCGCGCTCAGCAGCGACCACTTGGCCGGGATCGCCCGGAAGGAGCTGTCGGAGTGCCACAGCATGTTGCCGAGGTTGAACCAGCGCTGACGTGACTCGCGATCCAGCGGCTGGTTGTCCTTGCCGAGGTTGGAGACGTCGTTCATCCCGACCTCGAGGCGCCGGTCTTCCGGCCGGGTGATGTTGCCGCCGCGCGCGTCCTCGAGGCGGCCGAAGTTCACCGTGAAGGCCATCTGCTGCTCGTCGGTCAGCTTCTGGTCGTGGAAGACGAGCACGGCGTGCTCGTTCATCCCGGCGTCGATGGCCGCCACCTCCGCCGGCGACAGCGGTCGCGTGATGTCGATGCCCGACACCTCGCCCACGAAGACGGGATGGATCTGTCGGATCTCCATGTCAGAGCCCCCACTCACGGACGCGCTCCGGCACGATGCGGAACATCACGCGGTCGGACGGCATCTCGTGCCCGCGCCAGAGGCCTTTCAGGTCGGCGTACTTCTCGTGGAATCGGTCGACGAGCGCGCGGCGCTCGGGACCGTCGGCGAGGAACTCCGCCCGTCCCTGCATCGCCACGCCCCGGATCGGCTCGCCATGGCCACCCGCCTCGGCCACCACCGACACGCGCGGGTCGCGGCGAAGGTTGCGCACCTTCGGAAGGCCCGCCTGGCTGATCATCGTCAGCGCGCCCGCGTCGTGCAGGAACCACATCGCCATGGCGAGCGGAGCGCCGTCCGGCTGAACCGTCGCCAGCACGACGATCTCCTTCGTGTCGAGAAAGCGCTGCATGCGGGGGTCGGCGAGCGTGGTCATCGCGCGAGGCTCGCCATCAGCTCCAGCGCCTCCGGCTGGTCGGCGACGATCGTGAGGCCGGTGATGCCGCAGTCGGCCCATGCCTTGTAGCGCTCCCGGATGCGCGCGACGGGACCGACCAGCGACATCTCGTCGCAGAACTCGTCGGGCACGGCCGCCACGGCCTCCTCCTTGCGCCTGGCGAGGAACAGCTCCTGGATCCGCTGCGCCGCGTCCCCGAAGCCGCGCCGGACCATCATGTCCTTGTGGAAGTTCTTGTCGCGATGGCCCATGCCGCCGACGTAGAGCGCCACGCGCGGCTTCTGCCGCGCCAGCGCCGCCCGCACGTCGTCGGTGATGATCACCTCGGCGCGGGGCTGGATCTCGAAGTCGCGGAAGCCCTTGCCGGTGCCGGCGCGGCGGAAGCCCTCCTCCAGCCACGGGCGCAGCATCGGCATGAGCCGCGGCACGAAGCCGAGCGGCAGCCAGCCGTCGGCGATCTCCGCCGTGAGCTTCACGTTCGCTTCGGTGCCCGTCCCCAGCCAGATCGGCAGGCGCGGGTTCATGTGGAGGATCGAGATGAGCGGCTTGCCGACGCCGAGCGCGCCGGGGCCGGTGTACGGCAGCGAGATCTCGCGGCCGGCGTGCGTGACCGGCTCCTTGCGCTCGAAGACCTTGCGCATGATGGCGACGTAATCGCGGATGCGCCAGTACGGCCGGCCCCACGGCTGGCCGTACCAGCCCTCCACGATCTGGGGGCCGGAGACGCCGAGGCCGGCGATCACGCGGCCACCGCCGGCCAGCGCGTCCACGGTGCCGGCCGCCATGGCGGCGGCGGCCGGTGGGCGCGCGGCCAGCTGCATGATGCCCGTGCCCAGACGGATCCGCCTGGTCACTGCGGCCAGGTAGGCGAGTGGCGTGATAGCGTCCGAGCCGTAGGCCTCCGCCGTCCACACGGAGTCGAACCCGAGCCGCTCGGCCAGCTGCACTTTCTCGACGGGCAGCGTCAGCTCCGAGCCCGAGTAGCCGATGCTGAGGCCGAGCTTCATGTGCCCGGAGGATACACGATCTCGGCCGTGTGGTAAGGTGCGCCCCATCCTCAGCCACAGCGTGGAGCTCGAGTCGATCACGCACCGCTTCGGCGCCACCACCGCCGTCGACGATGTCAGTTTGCCGGTGCAGGCGGGCGAGCTGGTGGCCTTGCTGGGGCCGAGCGGCTGCGGCAAGACGACGCTGCTGCGCATCATCGGCGGCTTCATCGCGCCCACCGCGGGCAGCGTGCGCGTGGACGGGCGCGCCATCGATCACCTGCCCGCCAGCCGGCGCGACATCGGCATCGTCTTCCAGAACTACGCGCTGTTCCCGCACATGACCGTGTACGAGAACGTCGCGTACGGCCTGCGGGCGCGGCACGCGCCGCGCGACGTCATCCGCGACCGCGTGGCGAAGATGCTCGCCGTCGTGCAGCTCGAGGGGCTGCGGGACCGCATGCCGCGACAGCTCTCGGGCGGCCAGCAGCAGCGGGTGGCCCTTGCCCGCGCGCTCGCCGTGGAGCCGCGCATCCTCCTGCTCGACGAGCCGTTCGGCGCGCTCGACAAGAACCTCCGGCTCGACATGCAGATCGAGGTGAAGGCGCTGCAGCGGCAGTTCGGCATCACGGCCATCCTCGTCACGCACGATCAGGAAGAGGCGATGAGCCTGGCCGACCACATCGCGGTGATGCATCGCGGCCGCGTCGAGCAGTTCGCCACGCCCGTGGAGGTCTACGACCGCCCGCGCACGCTGTTCGTCAATAGCTTCGTGGGGACGGCCAACGTGCTCGCCGGCGAGATCGTCGCCCGCGACGGCCGCGCCGCCACCGTGGCCCTCGAGTGCGGCGCCACCATCACCGTCGAGACGCCGGCGGCCGTCGACGGCAAGCGCGTGGTCGTCTCCGCGCGTCCGGAAAATCTGAGGCTGCACGCCGAGCCGGCGCCCGGCCGCTGGCCGGTGACGCTGCGAATCCGCATGCCGGTGGGCGCCCACACCGTCAGCGAGGTGGCGACGAGCACCGGACAGTCGCTCAAGGTTACCGAGCCGCGCGCGAGCCTGGCGCCGCCGGGGGCGGCGGGCGGCTCGCTCTACTGCGGCATCGTCTCCACCACCGCCGTCTCCCTATTCCCCGCGCCGGGCGACGAGCCGGCGCACGCCTGAGGAGGCACAGTCATGTCCAGCCCCGAGCTCTCACGCCGCACGCTCCTCGCCGGAGGCGCCCTGATCGCGACTACGACGCTGCTGCCCCGCCGGGCGGCGGCCGCCGGCCGCGTGGTGGCGCCCATCTATCCCGGGCCGTGGGAAGAGGCGTACCGCGCGGTCGTGGTGCCGGCCGTGAAGAAGAACGCCGACGTCGACACCGTGCTCACGCCGCTGCTGGCGCTCGATCAGGTGGCGAAGGTCAAGGCCTCCCGCGGCGCGCCGCCCGTCGACATTTTCCTGCTCGATCCGGGGCCGGCCGTGGTCGCCATCGAGGACGGCCTCGTCGACAAGTTCGATCCCTCGCGTCTGAAGAACATCGGCAACCTGCCGAAGACCTTCCACGACGAGTGGGGCGTGGCGGTGGCCGCGCAGATCGTCGGCATCGCCTACAACCCGAAGAAGGTGGAGCGTCCCAAGGGCTGGAAGGATCTTTTCGACCCGAAGTATTACGGCAAGGTCGGCATCTCGGGCTTCGGCACCACCTTCGGCACCTCGTCGCTGATCGAGATCGGCAAGCAGTACGGCGGCTCGCTCACCAACGTCGACCCGGCCTTCGAGCAGCTCAAGAAGTGGCTGCCGCACGTGGGCGCCATCGCCCAGAACCCCATCGCCGTGAACACGCTCTTCCAGCAGGGGCAGATGGACGTGACGTACACGAACTTCCAGACAGTGTCCACGCTCAAGGGGCGCGGCGTCGACATCGAGTTCGTGAAGCCGGACAGTGGGCCGATCGCCTTTTACACCACGATTCACGTGGTGAAGAACGCCCCGAACAAGGACAACGCCTACAAGTACATCGACACGATCCTGAGCACGGAGGTGCAGGCCGCGCTGCAGAAGCCGCCCTACAACCTGCTCTCCGTGAACAAGAACGTGCCGCTTCAGCCGGACATGCCGCGCGATCTCGTCAAGTCGCACGAGGAGCTGGCGAGCTTCGTCCAGCACGACTGGCGCAAGATCAACCCGCATCGCGCAGCATGGATCGAGCGCTTCAACAAGGAGATCCGCCAATAGCACGGCGCGAGCGTGAGGGGTGGCTGGCGCTGCCCCTCACGCTGTTCTTCTTGCTGTTCTTCGTGGCGCCGCTGGCGCTGCTGGCGGGCATCAGCCTGCGCGTCACGCCGCAGCTCGAGGGCTTCGGGCTCGTGCAATACGGGAAGTTCGCGGGCGACCCGTTCAACTGGAGCGTGCTCTGGCAGACGCTCTTGCTCGGCGTGAAGACAGTGGCGCTCACCGCGTGCATCGGCATTCCGCTCGGGCTCCTGTTCATGGAGGCGCCGCGGCGTCTACAGCCCGTGCTGCTGTTCGTCATCGTGCTGCCGCTCCTCACCAGCGTGGTGGTGCGAACCTTCGCGTGGATCGTCATCCTGGGCCGCGACGGGCTGATCAACAATGCCCTGCTCGGGCTGGGACTGGTGGCGGCGCCGTTGCGCCTCTTGCACACGGAGGCGGGACTGGTGGTGGCGCTGTCCCAGATCGAGATGCCGCTGATGCTGCTGCCGCTGATCAGCGTGATGTCGCGCCTGGACCCCAACCTGAAAGATGCCTCCGCCGGGCTCGGCGCCGGGCGCTGGCGCACGCTGTTCCGCGTCACGCTGCCCCTGAGCCTGCCGGGGCTCGTCGCCGGCTGCCTGCTCGTCTTCGCCAGCTCCGTGACCGCCTTCGTCTCCCAGACGATCATCGGCGGCGGCCGCATGGTGCTGATGCCGTTCTACATCTGGCAGCAGGCCACCACGCTCTTCAACTGGCCGTTCGCGGCCACCATCTCGATGGTGCTGCTCGTCTCCGTGCTGGCGGTGGTGGCGACCCTCAACGCGCTCGGGCGGCGCAGCCGGGCGCTTGTGCACGGCTAGCCGCATGCCGCGGCGGACGAGCGCGGACGAGCTCACCTACCGCGTCGTGCTCGGCGTCCTCGCCGCCATCGCGCTGACGATCCTGATATTGCCGGTCGTCGTGGTCCTCATCACCTCGTTCACCGATTCGCGCTCGCTGCGGTTCCCGCCACCGGCGCTGTCGCTGCGCTGGTACCGGAGCCTCTTCGATCCGGTGCAGTCGGCACAGATCCACACCGCCGCCTGGAACAGCCTCGTGGTGGCCGGCTCGTCCACCGCCGTCTCGGTGGTGCTCGGCACGGCGGCGGCGCTGGGCATCACGCGGCGCCGGACGTGGTGGAGCCAGGCGCTCGATGCGCTGTTCATGTCGCCGCTGATCCTGCCGACGCTGGCCTTCGGCCTCGCCGCGCTGATGTTCTTCAGCACGCTGGGATTCCGGCTGTCCATCCCGCTGATGATCGTCGGCCACGTCGCGGTCATCGTGCCGTTCATCCTCCGCACCACCATCGCCAGCCTCTCGCAGCTCGATCGGGGCCTGCTCGACACGTCGGCCAGCCTCGGCGCCGGGCCCGTCTACACGTTCCGGCGCGTCACCCTGCCCGTCATCCGGCCGGGGATCCTGGCCGGCGCGTTCCTCGCCTTCATGGCCTCCCTCGACAACGTGTCGGTATCGCTGTTCCTGTCGGCGCCGGAGACGGACGTGCTGCCGCTCCGCATGTGGGGCATGCTCGAGAGCCAGCTCGACGTGCGGACGGCCGCCGTGTCCGGCGTGCTCATCGTCACCACCGCGCTCACCGTCATCGTGATGGACCGTGTCGTCGGTCTCACCCGGAGGATTTCCTGATGCGCACCATCGTGGCCGAGCCGCTCACCGCCGAAGCCTTCAAACCGTTCGGGGCCGTTCTCGAAGGCGCGTCCGTCCCTGGCCGCGTGTTCGTCAGCGACACGCTCGCCAACGGGCGTCCGCACGCGCCCGTCTGCCTGTCCGTGGCCACCGTCGAGGCGAAGAAGGAGCTGCCGCTGCGCGTGACCGTGCTCGAGCGTCACGAGCATTCGTCGCAGACGTTCGTGCCGCTGAGCGTGTCCCGCTACCTCGTGCTGGCGACGCTCGATGCGCCCGGCGGCGGCCCGGACCTGGACCGCCTGCGCGCCTTCGTCGCGCGTGCGGGCCAGGGCGTGACCTACGCCATGGGCACCTGGCACCATCCGGTCACCGTGCTCGACACGCCCGCGTCGTTCGCCGTCCTGATGTGGCGCGACGGCACGTCGGGCGACGAGGAGTTCGTTCCGGTGACCACACCGCTCACCGTGGTCGTTCCGTAACGGAGCCGCGCCCATCTCTCTCAGGCCACCCACGGTGGAGGTGGACGCAACGCTCCGATACAAAGGAGATGCCCCATGTCGACGACCCCTGCGCGTGACCTGATCGGCTACGGCGGCAACCCGCCTCACCCGCACTGGCCGGGCGAGGCCCGCGTCGCCGTCAACTTCGTCATGAACTACGAGGAAGGCTCCGAGTACAACTTCGGCGACGACGGCGTGTCGGAGACCACGCTGACCGAGGCGGGGACGACCAGCTTCGGCGTCAAGGGCCGCGATCTCGCCGCCGAGGGGATGTTCGAGTACGGCAGCCGTGTCGGCTTCTGGCGAGTGGCGCGGATCTTCAAGGAGCGCGGGCTGCCGTTGACGGTGTTCGGCTGCGCGCTGGCGATCGAGCGCAACCCCAAGGTAGCCGAGGCCATCCGGCAGTCGGGCTGGGACGTGTGCTCGCACGGCTGGCGCTGGGTGAAGCACTACGAGCTCGGCGAGGAGGAGGAGCGCAAGCACATCCAGATGGCGGTGGAGTCACTGAAGAAGACCGTCGGCGAGCGGCCGATGGGCTGGTACTGCCGCTACGGACCCGGCGTGAACACGCGCCGCCTCGTCGTCGAAGAGGGCGGCTTCCTCTACGACTCGGATGCCTACAACGACGAGCTGCCGTACTGGGTGCGCGTGAACGACCGCCCGCACCTGGTGGTGCCCTACAGCCTCACCGCCAACGACTCGAAGTTCGGCAGCGGCGGGTTCTTCACCGGCGAGGATTACTTCACGTTCGTGAAAGACGGATTCGATGTGCTCTATCGGGAGGGCAAGACGCAGCCGAAGATGATGTCACTCGGCCTTCATCTGCGCCTGATCGGCCATCCCTCGCGCGCGGCCGGCCTCGAGCGCGTGCTCGACTACATCGGCAGCCACAAGGACGTGTGGGTCACGCGGCGCATCGACATCGCGAAGCACTGGATCGAGAAGCACCCGGCTCCGCGGGGTTAGCGCGAAAGGCGTTCGAGCAGCGTCTGGGCGGCGCGGACGTCGAAGGGCTGCGCCGAGCGCTCGACGGTCTGTTGCAGGGCGAGGCGGGCACGGCGCGCGTGCTCGGCGCGGCGCGTCGGGTCCGCGACGTTCCGCGCGATGCGGTAGTGGTCGACGGCGAGAAAGAATCGGACGCTCTCCGCGCGCGAGTGCTGGCCGTGCTCGGCGAGGAAGCGCTCCGCCTCGGCGGTGGCGCGCTGGAGCGCCGGCACGTCGGTATCGACGAGCACGTCCGGATCGGGACCGATCGTCGCGTAGAACCGCTGCGCCATCAGGCGGAACTTCGCTTCGCCGGCCGCACCGCCGCGGGGGGCGAGTCGGAGGTAGTCGCGGAACGCGGCCTGGTCGTACACGTAGCGATTCACCGCCGGCGTCCACGCGACGTTGAGCTGCTGCGCCTGGAGGCGCCGGGCCACCAGCTCGGCGAAGAGGTCGCGGGTGCCATGCGCGGCCACGTCGGCGTTCAGAGCGGTGACGAGGGCCTCGACGGTCTCGCCGAGCCGGAAAACGGCCTCGGCGCGTTCGCTCTCGATCGCCGCCTCGGCGGCGGCGCGACGATAGGCGGCCACGTCGGCCAGCAGCGCTTCCGCCCGCTCGATGTCGTGCCCGACCGCCGGCACCGGTGAGAGGAGCAGGAGGGCAACGGCGACGACGATTCTCATGCGAGGGCGCGCTGGTAGAGCCAGACCAGGCCGAGCGTGAGGATGACCACGGATGCCATGCGCGTCAACGGGACGAGCCACCGCGTGCGCGCCAGCGCATAGAGCATCGGCAGGGCGGCCGCCACGATGGCCACCTGCGCCAGCTCGACGCCCACGTTGAAGGTGACGAGGGAGGTGACGAGCGCGGACGACGGCAGCCCCAGCTCCTTGAGCACGGAGGCGAAGCCGAAGCCGTGCACCAACCCGAAGACGAAGCTGACGATCCAGCGGCGCCCGAGTCGCGTCGAAAAGAGATTCTCGGCGGCCACGTACACGATGCTGAGCGCGATGCCCGCTTCCACCAGGGCCGGCGGCAGCGTCACCACGTCGAGCGCGGCCAGCGACAGCGTGAGGCTGTGGGCGGCCGTGAACGCGGTGGCGATCTTGATGACGGCGCCCAGCGACGCGCCCGTCAGCAGCAGGGCTATCAGGAACGCGATGTGGTCATAGCCGATGAAGATGTGCACGACGCCCAGCTTCAGGAACTCGAGTGCCGTCGCCAGCAGGCCGGGGGCGTCGCGATACGTCACCCCGGCGCGAAACACGAACTCGCGGCTGGTACCGCCGGCGTCGATCCGAGCGAGCGTCGTGTGATCGGCGCCGAGCTCCGTCAATGGCTCGCAGCGCACGGCGACGTCGCGCAGCGGCGCCGTGCCGCGGAATCGAAGCGTCGCCTCCAGCGTGGCGCGCCCGTCGCGACTGCGTCCCGGCTCGAGCGCCAGCATCTCGGCGGCCAGCGCGCGGCCTGATGCCGACACGCCGACCGTACGCTGGAGATAGTCGATGACGTCGGCGCGGCGCGCGTCGAGCTCGGCCGTGTCGACGCGGCTGTCGAGATCGCGGTCGAGCGACAGCACGAGGTCGAGCTCGAAGAGGTTCAGGCTGAGGGCGACGTCGGCGGCCGCCTCGCCGATGGTGACCCGCGCGTAGGCCACGTTGGCCGGATGCGCCGTCGCCGGCCCGGCCGCGCCCCATGCCACGACGAGGCCAAGCACGATCCCGCGCCCGATCAACGGCCGGCGTCCTCGAACGCCTGCGGCGGTTGCCAGTGCGCGGCCAGCGTGCGCGCGATCGGCTCCGCCCTGGCATCCGGGAAATCGGCGCGCGCCACCAGCTCGTAGCGCCCGAGGACGGCCAGCGTGCGGAGCGGCAGCGCACCCTCGCCGGCGAAGCGGCCGCGCCCGTCGGCGGCCGCCCGCGCGTCCTCGGCGGCGAGGATGGCCACTTCGAGCTGATCGCTGGCGAGGAGCTTCACGATCCCGACCGCATCGGGCGCGCGCGTGGCCAGCGCGCGCGTCTCCGGCAGCTCGCGCGCCAGCAGGGCGGCCACGGCCTCGCCGAGGCGATACGACGCCGCATCGGCCGCGCTCGTCACGATGATCAGTCGGGACTTGCGATAGGCCTGCCACTGCCGGTACGGCGAGTGGCCGAGCACACCGCCGGCGGCGACGGCGAGAGCGAGCAGCCGCACGGCCGTCCGGCGGTCCATCACCGGCGCTACTTGTCGAAGACGCCCAGGTCCAGGATGGCCGTGACCGCGAAATTCGGCACGTCCACCAGGTTCGAGATGCGCAGATCCACGGCCACGCTGCAGAGGGTGTAGGCCTGCTCGCGCGTGAGCTTCTTCTCGCGTACGAGCCAGTCGATCATCTGGAGCAGCGCATCGCGCGCGGACAGGGTCAGGTCCTCCGAGAGATTCATCAGCGGACCGAGCTTCGTGCCGTCGAGGTACTGGTGGAACGGCAGGACCTTGCCGCCTTCCTTGATGGGGAAGCCGACGGTCGCGTAGAACTTGTTCGGCTCGAGCCGCTTCAGCTGATCGCCGCCCTCGAAGTGCGGCTGCTTGACGAAGGCGGCCAGCCCCTTGCGGACCTCCACCTTGACGGTCACGGTGGCGTCCATCTCGATGGCAGTGCCGGACACCTCGCCGTCGCCCTGCGCGAAGTGCACGTCGCCGATCGACAGCAGGCAGCCCTTGACGAAGCACGGCAGCAGCAGCGTCGTGCCCTTCACCATCTGCTTCACGTCCATGTTGCCGCCGTTCTCGCGCGGCGGGATCGTGCGCAGACAGCGATCCTTGGCGGTGCCGTTGGCGCCGCAGACCGCCGCCGGCAGCGCGTCCTTCGGCTCCGGCGGCAGCACGACGCCGCCCGCCTTCCGCAGGGCCTCCTCGCGCTCGAACATGACCTCGGTTTCCTTGGGGCCCGGCGCGGTGCCGATGGTGCCGGCGAACCCGTTGAAGCGGATCTTCACGCCCGGCATGTCGGGCGACGTCGCCTGCCGGCCCGTCAGGTCCCAGCGGACCATGTGCGGATTGGGGAACAGGTCGCGGAGGAAGCCGAAGCCGGGCACCTGGACCGTGTAGCCGAACTTGTCGGGCACGATATCGACGAGCGTCACGGCCAGAACGTCGCCCGCCTCGGCGCCGGTGACGAACAAGGGCCCCGTCAGCGGATGCACCAGGTTGAGGTTGGCGCCCGCGATGTCGGCGGCCGAAGAGCTCCGAGTGAAGGCGTGATCGAAGGCGTCGCGCGTGCCGAACACGACGGTGTCGCCGGGATCCGCGGTGGCGGCCGGCTTGATGTCCGGGTGCCAGCGGTTGTGACAGGCCGGATCGTCGGCGCATTTGGCGCCCTTCTTCGGGATCCGGACCGTCTTGGCGAGCGCGGGATCGGCCGGAACGGTGAGCGCGACGGCGAAGGCGGCGATGCAGAGCAGCGGCAGCCAGCGCGGCGTGCGGACCATGGGTCGGTCTCCTCTTCCAGGGTGAGGGGCGCGAACGTCACATCGTCGCGGCCTTCAACTCCTCGAGCTGCCGGCGGGCGCCGGCGATCATCGAATTGAGGTCCGAGGTGAGCATCACCATGTCGAACCCACGCTTGACGGCGCCGGCGGCGAAGGCGGCGCTGGCGCAGTGCATGACGGCCTTGATGCCGTGCTTGTGGGCGGCGTCGCGGATCCTGTCGCAGGTGGCCATGTGGACGGCATCGGTCTTGTCGGGCCCGGGCGGCAGGCCGAGCGCGAACGACAGATCGGCGGGGCCGATGTAGACGGCGTCGAGGCCCTTGGTGGCGCAGATGGCGTCGAGGTTGGCGATGCCTTCCTTGGTCTCGATCATCGCCATCACCACGATCTCGTCGTTGGCCTTGGCGAGATAGTCGGAGCCGCCATAGTGCACGGCGCGCACGGGGCCGGAGGAGCGCATTCCCACCGGCGGATAGCGGCAGGCGGCCACGGCGCGGGCGGCCTCCTCGGCCGTGGAGACGAGCGGCACGATCACGGCGTAGGCGCCCAGGTCCAGCACCTTCATGATGGTGGCGGGATCGTTCCACGGCACGCGCACGACGGGCACCGTATCCGTCTGGGAGATCGCCTGCAGCATCGGCCATACGTCGTTCATGTCGGTCAACCCGTGCTGCATGTCCACGCAGAGGGCGTCGAAGCCCTGCCGCGCCATCACCTCGGCGGTGAAGCCATGGGACACCGACAGCCAGCCCAGCGTCACGAACCGCCCTTCGCGCCAGATCTGCTTGATCCTGTTCGGCCGCACTGTGACACCTCGCGTCGTGATGTGGCGGATCGACCGCCGAGCGGGAGCGTAGCACAGGGTAGAATGCGCCGTTGAACCTCGGCGCGTTCCGGACCCGCAGCTTTCGATTCCAGTTCCCCTCCGACCTCCTCACCTCGTGGGCCTTCGAGATGGAAACGGTCATCCTGGGCTGGTACGTGATGGCCAACACCGGTTCCGTCCTCTGGCTCACCGCGTTCGGCTCGGTGCAGTTTCTCGGCACGCTGGCCGCGCCGATCTTCGGCGTGCTCGGCGACCGCCTCGGCGGGCGCAGCATGCTGTGCGCGATGCGCGCCGTGTACTCGGCGCTGGCGGCGAGCCTGATGCTCCTCGCGTTCACCGGCCGCCTTTCCCCGGCGTGGGTGCTCGCCATCGCGACCGTCGGCGGTCTCGTCCGGCCGAACGATCTCGTGATGCGCAACGCGCTCATCGGCGAGACCATCCCCGTTTCGCACCGCATGGGCGCGCTGGCGATGTCCCGCGCCACCTCCGACTCGGCGCGGGTGTGCGGCGCTCTGGCAGGCGCCAGCCTCTCGACCCTGCTCGGCCTCGGCGTCACCTACGTCAGCGTCACCGCCTTCTATCTCGTCAGTCTCGCGCTGACCTTCGGCGTCTCGCGACGCCCGCCGGTGCCGGGGCCGGGGCGTGGCACGCTACCGATGCCGCTTCCGGCCGCCTCCGGCTGGGCTGACCTCAAGGCCGGGCTCCTCCGCGTGGCGCGCGCGCCGGAGCTCCTCGCCATGATGCTGCTGGCGTTCCTCATCAACCTCACGGCCTATCCGGTCTCCGGCGGCCTGTTGCCGTACGCGGCACAGCGCGTGTACCACGTCGACGCCACCGGCCTCGGGCTCCTCGTCGCCAGCTTCTCGTTCGGCGGCCTCCTCGGCTCCATCGCGATGCTGGTCACCGGCGGACCGCGTCGTACCGAGCGCGCGACGCTGGTCGCCACCGCCCTCTGGTACGGTCTCTTGATGGGCTTCGGGCATCTCGAGACCCTCACCGCGGGGCTCGTCACCCTGTTCCTGGCCGGGTTCGTGCAGAACGTGGCGATGATCGCCATGACGGCGGTGCTGCTCGCCTCCGCCGGCGGGGGATTTCAGGGTCGCGTGATGGGCGTGCGGATGCTGGCGGTCTACGGGCTGCCGCTCGGGCTGATCGGGTCGGGCTTCCTCATCGAGCGCATCGGCTATCCGGCGACCATCACCGCTTCGGCCGCGCTCGGCCTGCTCTGCACCGCGCTCATCGGCCTGCGCTGGCGGGCGAGCATGTGGCGCCGGCAACCTGCGCCGGCCCGCTCGACCTAGCCCAGGAACTCCTCGCAGACGTCGATCCACGCCTGCGTGGTAAGCGCGAGCGACTCCACGTCGATGCGCTCGTCGTTGCCGTGGAACCGCCCGGCCATGGCCTCGGCGGTCAGGGCTCGCGAAAACAGCCCGAAGCCGTAGGCGACGGCGCCGTGCTCGCGGAAGTACGGGGCATCGGTGAAGCCCACGATCAGCTTGGGGAGCAGCCGAGAGCCCGGGTAGTGCCCGGCCACGACGCGGCCGAGCACGTCCCAGAGCGGCGTGTCGATGGGCGAAACCGACGCCTGCTTGGAGAACAGCTTCTCCACGATGACGTCCTCGGAAATGTCGCCGAGGGCCTTGTCGAGATGCCGGCGCACCTCGTCCTCGTTGTCGCCGGGAATGGTGCGGATGTCGACGTCGATGTCGACGACGTCCGGGATGACGTTCGTCTTGACGCCGCCGTGGCACACGTTCGGCGAGAACGTCGTGTGGGTCACCGACCACGCGAGCTTCGCGAGCGCCGGCGGCAGCCGCGCGATCGACTCCTCGACGCGTACCGGATCGACGAGCCCCGCCCGCACGTCGGGATCGACCTCCAGCGACTCCACGAACGTCCTCCAGAGCTCGTCGACGTACGGCGCGGGCCGGTAATCGGCCAGTCGGCTGACCACGTGCGCGGCCTTCACGAGCGCGTTGTCGGAACCGTACGGCATCGAGCCGTGGCCGGGCGTCCCCTTCACGCGCAGCCGGCGCCAGGCGACCCCTTTCTCGCCCACGTGCACGGTGACGTTGAGCTGGCCGTCGCGCGTGCTGACGGTGCCGCCGTTCTCGGTCAGCAGATAGTCGGCGCGGAGCGCGTCCCAGTGCCGTTTGCAGACGTGGCCGGCTCCCAGCGCTCCGCCCGCTTCTTCATCGGCGCAGGCGAGGTAGACGAGCGTGCCGCGCGGCTGCCAGCCACGCCGGACCAGCGTCTTCAGCGCCACCGCCTGCGACGCGGTCAGGTTGAGCATGTCGACGGCGCCGCGGCCCCACACCTCGCCCTTGATGAGCTCGCCGCCGAACGGATCGCGCGTCCAGTTCTGGGGCGTGACCGGCACCACGTCCGTGTGGCCCATGAGACACAGCGTCGGGGCCGCGGGATCGCTGCCTTCGACACGCGCCACGAGACTCGTCCGATGCGGCGCTTTGTCGGGAGCGTAGACCTCGAGGTCCAGGCCCGTGCCGGCGAGGTACGTGCGGAGCACGTCGGTCGTGCGCGCCTCGTGGCCCGAGCCGACGGTGCCGTCGTTGACGCACTGGTTGCGGATCAGCTGCTGCAGCAGCTCGACGGTCTGGCCGGTGACGGTGTCGTCGAGGGCGGCCATCACGCCGCCCGCCGGTTCAGATGGTGGAGCGGCAGCCCGGGCCGCGGCCACTCGAACGAGACCAGCGTGCCGCCCATCGAGAGGGTCGCGTACGCGGTCTTCAGATCGCGGCCGCCGAAGCAGACGTTGGTCACCATCATGTCGGGCAGCACGTACTGGTCCACGCGGCTGCCGTCGGGCCAGATGTCGCTCACGGCTCCCGTGATGAGGGTGGCCACGCAGATGTGGCCGTCGCCGTCGATGGCGAGCGAGTCGAACATCTGATAGCCGCCGAGGCCGACCACGACGGTGCCCTTCTCGCCGCGATACGGACCATTGGCGGACTCGATCTGGCCCGGGGCCGATAGTCGAAAGGCCCAGCACCGCGCCGTCGGCGTCTCGACAACGTAGAGCGTGCGCTCGTCGGGCGACAGGCCGATCCCGTTCGGGCGCTCGAGCGGAAAGATCGCCTCCTTGATGCTCGAGCCGTCCGCCTTGGCGTAGTAGACGACACCGCGATCGGCGTCGCGCTCTCGCGTCTTCCCCAGGTCGGTGAACCAGAACCCGCCGGCGCGGTCGAACACGAGGTCGTTCGGGCCGCGCAGTCGCTGACCGTCGCAGCGATCGTAGAGCGTCTCGAATTTCCCCGTGTCGGGATCGACGACCTGGATGCTGCCGCCGGTGTAGTCGTCGGCCTGGAGAACCGGGAAGAGCCGCCCCGGCCGCTCGACGAACTTGAGGCCGCCGTTGTTGGTAACGTAAATTTTCCCGCCCGGTCCCATGGCCGCGCCGTTCGGGCCGCCGGCGAGCGATGCGACCACGTGGATCTTGCCGTCCGGCGTCACTCGCGACAGCGTGCGACGCTCGATCTCCACCAGCACCACCGAGCCGTCCGGCATCGCGATCGGTCCCTCCGGAAACCGCAAGCCGGAGGCGACCTGCTTGTACGCGGGCGCGTGCGTGATCATTGGATGTCTCCTGTTGGCCTGGCCGGCCGAGTATAGCCGCCCGCTGAGCATTTCGTGACCGGGCTGGCCCTCGCCGGAATGCGGCTGACCAGGGAAGCGCCGGCGCGGCGTCGTGCAAACGCACGCCACACCGTCATTTCGGCCCCGGCACCGTCCTTGCGTTCCTGCGGGTACGCGTGACATCCACGCGGCGCTGCCATCGAGCAAGCGAGGCCACATGGTCGAACGGACAGTGAAATCAACCGTGGCGCACTGGCGGCCGCTGGCGCTCGGAGCTGCTCTCGGCTACGTGACGTTGGTCGTCCTCACGAGATGGGCGAGCTCGCGTCGTCGCGCCCACCTCGCCGCGGAATCCAACGGCTTCCACCCCATCCTCTTCCTCTAACGCGCGGCGGCGCAGAGCCGTCGCGCCGCGCCGTCGGCGGCGACTCCGCGGCTTGACAAGCCCGGCACGTCCGCTCATGATCCTCGCCACTGCGCCGACCGTCTAGCCCTTTGGAGGGACGCTGATGTCCCTGGATTGGGTTCGACAGTCTTCCTCGTCGCACGTCTTGCGCGGGCCTCCCGGCGGGCCCGACTCTCCCCCCTGCGCGAATCCGATTCGGACCGCTCTCTGCGACGGAGCCGCTGCCGCCTCTCTCAGGCCACCCGCGGGGGAGGCGCATGCACCGCTCCGATACAAGGAGGCTCTATGGCCACCACGACCGTGGCAGACCGGGTGACGACGCGGACCGTTCATCCGGTACCGAATCCGTTCCCGCTCACGCTGGCCGGCATGCTGGCCGCGCTGGGCCCGCAGGCGATCAACTTCGGCATCTCCATCGGCGGCGGCGAAGCCTACCTGCTGCCGAACGTCGCCGCTCGCGGCACGCTCCACATGCACTGGCTCATGACCATCTCGGTCGTCCTCGAGACCGCGCTCGTGTACGAGTGCATCAAGTACAGCATCTGCACCGGCCGCTCGTTCTTCGCGGCCACCAACGATCTCGGACCCCGCGGGTTCTGGCCCTGGTTCTGGGCGGTGGTGACCATCGTGACCTTCGCGTGGCCGGCGTGGATGGGGGGCGCGGTCATCGCGGCGCACCGGTTCACGGGCATCGGCAATCCGCTGCCCTTCGGCCCGCCGCACTACCTCTGGGCCGTCATCGCCCTCGTCGCCGTGCTCGTGATCTTCTACTTCTCGAACCGGACCTACACGTTCCTGTCGAAGTTCTTCACCTTCATCATGTTCGCCAACATCGTTCTCGTGCTGGCCATCACCGTCATCGCGGCCAAGCCGCAGCACTACTGGCAGGTCCTGCTCGGCTACCTCGGCATCAGCTACCTCATGGAGGGCTATCCGAAGGCGCTGCCGCCGACCGACGCCCTGGCGCTCTTCAACCAGCCCGGCGGAAGCCTCATGTGGGTCTCGTTCTGGGTCATCGCGGCCGGGTTCGGCATGGGAAAGTACGCCGGCCAGGTCACCGGCCTCCTGCGGCCACCGGAGAACGTCACCGCGACCGAACTTTCGTGGAACACGGCGGACGCCGGCGAGCGGGCGAAGATGCAGCAGTGGGTCAAGCTCGGCGGCTACAGCCTCATCCTCTGGTGGGCGATCATCGGCGGCATCATCATGACCTATCTGTACTCCGTGGCCGGCCTCGCCTATCTGCACGAGGACTTCCTCAAGACCGGCAACATCCCGTCCGGCGTGCAGGTGCCGATCCAGATGGCCACCATCGCCCAGGGCGTGCTGGGCCCGATGGCCGGCTGGCTGATGCTGCTGTTCATCATGGTCACGCTCTACGACGCGCAGTTCCCGCTGTACGACACCTTCATCGGCCGCACGACGTGTGACGCCATCGCCGTCACCGGCAAGGCGCGCCGCCCGTATCGCTTCTACTACTTCGTGGTGGTGACGACCGTGGTGCTCGCGGGGTTCTACCTGATCACCGTCGCCCAGCCGTTCATCCTGTGGATCGGCGTGGCGATCTCCGCACTCGTCTATCGCTCGATCGGGGCCTGGCAGATCATGCTGATCAACAATCGCCGGCTCCCGGATGGCTTCAAGGTCAGCCGACTCAACACGACGCTGCTGTGGATCACGGTGGTGACGGGGTTCGGCGGCGTCGGCTACTGGATGGTGACCGTGCTGCCCAAGGAACTCTGCAAGAACTGGAAGCTGCTCTGCTAGCCACGCTCTGGATCGTGATGATGCTCGCCTGGCTGGGCGGCCTGCTCCTCGGTCTCCGGGGAGTGTGGCCGCTCCTCCAGCGCCCGGCCCTGACGCCCGATCTGGTCATTCCCCTCGCGTGGCTGATCATCGGCGCCGCCGCGTGGGTGCTGGCGTTCAACTTCGGACGCCAGCGGTTCTGGCGGCGCTGAGGCGAGCGCCTCGGACACGCGCGCTCGCCTCACGCGATGCCGGCGCTCGCGCTCGGCGTCTCGAGATCGTCGAGATGCGCGACGCAGTTCAGCAGCCTCACTCGCCACGGCGCCGGACATTCGACCACGGTCACCGACGCGTTCTCCCAGCGCTCCGGCACCACGGCGCCGTCCGGAAGGCCGAGGTGGCGTCCCGCCAGCGAGCGGCACACGAGCCCATGGGTCACCACGGCGAGATGGCCATCCGTCGCGGCCGCCAGCTGCTGCATCCGCTGCCACGCCCGGTCCACGCGCGCGTGGAAGACCGGCCAGGTCTCACCGCACGGCGGCGCGTAGTCGGGCGCGAAGATGTCGACATCCAAATCGGTGTAGGGAGTTCCGCGGATGTCGCCGAAGTTCCGCTCGTGCAGGAGCGGCTCGAACGCGAGCGGGGCACCGGTCGCGCGCTGCACGCACTCTGCCGTCTGTCGCGCCCGGGCGAGGTCGCTCGACAGGATCCCGGCGACGCCCTCGCGCGCCAGTCGCTGCGCGAGTCGCTCGGCCTGCGCGAGGCCCCGGGGCGACAGCGGAATGTCGGGCAGCTGGACGATACGCGCGGCGTTGCCGGCCGTCTCACCGTGACGGATCAGAAAGATCACGCCCGCAGTGTAGCGGATCGAACCATTGAGAACGTGACCGGCGATGGCTAGCATAGGGTCGTGGATACCGTCCGCATCGCCGACCTCGAGGCGCGCTTCAGCGAGCATCTCCGCTCGGTGAGACGGGGGCGGATCCGGGGACGCCGCCACTCAGCCGTCGTCGGCGAGCCCTGAGCGAGGGCACGCGGCGCGATGATCGTCGCCCACACGACGTTCGACGCCGCCGTCATCGGCGGGGGGCTACTCGGCACCGTCACCGCGTATCACCTCGTCACCGCCGGCGCGCGGACGCTGCTCGTGGATCGCGCGGACGCCGGCCGGGCGACCGACGCCGGCGCCGGCATCCTCTCGCCGGAGACGAACAGCCGCGACTCCGACGCGTGGTTCGACTTCGCCGCCGAGGCCGCCGATTACTATCCGACGCTCATTGCGCGACTCCGCGACGAGCAGCCAGACGACACCGGCTACGCACGCTGCGGCAAGCTGGTCGTGGCCGTGTCCGACGACGAGATCGAGCCGTTCCGGCGGGCGCGCCGCCTCATCTTCGAGCGCCAGCAGCGCCGGGGGCTGCCGAAGCCCGGCGACCTGCACGAGATCAGTCCGGAGGAGGCGCGTGAGCTCTTCCCGCCGCTCGCGCGCGTGCACGGCGCCATCTATTCGCGCACGGCGGCGCGAGTCGACGGGCGGCTCTTGAACCGGGCGCTCATCCGCGCCGCCGAGGCGCGTGGTCTCGTCGTCCGCCCGGGAACCGTGGAGCGGCTGGTGCGCGAGGGCGATGTCGTCACCGGCCTCGTCGTCGACGGCGAGATCGTCCACGCGGGCGCGGTCGCCATCGCCGGCGGCGCATGGTCGGACGCCTTCGGCAAGCAGCTCGGCGTGAGCATTCCCGTTGCGCCGCAGCGCGGGCAGATCATCCACCTCGGGCTCCCGCGCACCGACACCAGCCGGTGGCCGATGGTCAGCGCCTTCCACGAGCAGTACATGGTCGCCTGGCCGGACAGCCGTGTCGTCGCCGGCGCCACGCGTGAAACGGGCAGCGGGTTTGCTCCGCACACCACCACCGCCGGCGTGCGCGCCGTGCTGGACGAGGCGCTTCGCGTCGCGCCCGGACTGGCCGGCGCGGAAATTCGCGAGATCCGCGTGGGACTCCGGCCGCTCAGCGCCGACGGCCTGCCCGTCCTCGGCGCCGTGCCGGGCCTCGCCGGCGTCTTCCTCGTGACGGGCCACGGACCGTCGGGCCTGACGCTCGGCCCCTACAGCAGCAAGGTCGTGGCTGAAGCCATGCTCGGCATGGCGCCGGCGACGGACCTGACCCCCTTCTCCATCGCGCGCTTCACGCGTCGAACGACGTAGCCTCCGCTTCCGCGCACCCCCCGTGGACTTGCCGCGGGAATATCACCATAATCGGGCCCCCCCGGAACGGGGACCAGGACACGCGCGAACAAGGGAGGCGTCATGCGGACACGCACGCTCCGATCCCGACTCACCGTCGTTTCCATCGTGGTGGCGCTCGTGGGCGCGGTGGCCGCCGGGGCGCTCGCGCAGGGCGCGGGCAAGAGCCTCATCGGCAAGCTCGAGGGGCCGGAGGTCGTCACCGACTCCGCGAAGCTCCCCAGGGCGTTCAACGAGGCGCCGCAGTTCGCCGCGCTCGTCAAGGCGGGCAAGCTGCCGCCGGTGGCCGAGCGCATCGGGCAGGATCCGCTGGTGATCAAGCCGCTGCACGAGATCGGCAAGTACGGCGGCACGTGGCGCGCCGGGTTCACGGGACCCGCCGACTTCTGGAACGGCTTCCGGTGCTGCTCGGGGCCGGACCATCTGATGTTCTGGGACTACACGGGCGACAAGGTCATGCCGAACCTCGCGCGCGGCCTCGAGATGCAGGACGGCGGGCGTGCGTGGCTCGTCCAGCTGCGCCGCGGCATGAAGTGGAGCGACGGCAAGCCGTTCACGGCCGATGACTTCGTGTTCTGGTTCGAGGACATCTACAAGAACAAGGATCTCGTGCCGACGCCGTCGGCGGCGATGGCCATCAACGGCAAGCAGGGCGCCATCGAGAAGGTCGACGCCCACACGGTGCGGTTCAAGTTCCCCGAGCCGTACTACATGCTGCCCGACGTGCTGGCCGGATCCACTGACCTCGCCGGCCAGTGGGGCGCGTACCGCGGCATGGGCGGCTTCGCGCCGGCACATTACCTGAAGCAGTTCCACCCGAAGTACGTGGGCGAGGCCGAGCTCGACAAGAAGGTGAAGGAGGCGAAGTACGACAGCTGGGTGCGCATGTTCCTGGCGAAGAACGACTGGGCGCTCAATCCGGATCTGCCGGTGCTCTCGCCCTGGAAGACGGTGACGCCGATCAACACCCCGACGTGGACGCTCGAGCGCAACCCGTACAGCGTGTTCGTCGACACGGCGGGCAACCAGCTGCCGTACATCGATCGCGTGGTGCTGACGCTCGCCGAGAACCTCGAGGTCATCAACCTGCGCGCCATCGCCGGCGAGTACGACTTCGCGGCGCGGCACATGGATCTCGGCAAGCTGCCCGTCTTCATCGAGAACCAGGCCAAGGGCAATTACAAGGTCTATCTCGATCCCGGCGACTACGGCGGCGACATGATCATCAAGTTCAATCTGAACTACGACGCCGACCCGGAGATCGCCAAGTGGTTCAACACGGCGGACTTCCGGCGCGCGCTGTCGCTCGGCATCGACCGCGACCAGATCAACGAGACCTTCTGGCTCGGCACCGGGACGCCCGGATCCGTGGTGCCCGCGGACAGCAACAAGTACAACCCGGGTCCGCAGTACCGGAAGCTCTGGTCCACCCTCGACGTCAAGAGGGCCAACGAGATGCTGGACAAGATCGGCCTGGCCAAGAAGGACGCGCAGGGCTATCGCCTGCGGGCCGACGGCAAGGGGCGGCTGCGCATCGAGATCATGACCCTCGGCGGCCAGTTCGTGCAGTACACGCAGATCTCCGAGATGATCCGCGAGCAGTGGAAGAAGATCGGCATCGACCTGACCGTGCAGGAGGTCGAGCGAAGCCTGGCCCTGAAGCGAACGGCCGCCAACGAGCAGCAGCTCGGCGCCTGGAACAACGACGGCAGCGAGCATCTCTTCACCTTCCCGCTCCACGTCTTCCCGTTCGAGCTGGCCGCCGTGGCCTCGTCGGGGCCTCACTACGTGAAGTGGTTCCACTCCGCCGGTGCGCAGGGCAAGGAGCCCGAGCCGCGGATGAAGGAGCTGATGGAGAAGTGGAAGAAGGCTTTCGGCGTCCCGGAAAAGGAGCGCATCCAGCTCGGCAAGGACATCTGGAAGATCGCGGCCGAGGAGGTCTACATCATCGGCGTGGTCGGCATGGGCCCGGCCTCCATGGGCGTCCGCGTCGTCAAGAACAACATGGGCAACATCCCGTCGCGCATGTACAACAGCCCTGACGGCAAGACGCCCGGCATCTCGCGGCCGGCGACGTTCTTCTACAAGAAGTAGACGGCACATCCGCCCGGGGTGACCGCCCGAGCCGGCGGTGACCCCGGGCGTCGCCCCATGCTGGCGTACATCGGCCGCCGCGCCCTTCTTGCGATCTTCACGGTGTGGGCGATCTCCGTCCTGTCTTTCGTCATCATCCAGCTGCCGCCGGGCGACTACGTCACCTCCTACATCGCGCAGATGGCGTCGACGGGCAGCGTGGTCAGCGAGGAGGAGGCCGAGAGCCTTCGCATCCAGTACGGCCTCGGCCAGCCGATGTACGTGCAGTACCTGAAGTGGATGCAGCAGATCGTCCACGGCAACTTCGGGATGTCCATGGAGTGGCGGCGACCGGTCACCGAGGTCATCGGCGAGCGGCTGTGGCTGACGGTGGTCGTCTCGATCGCGGCCTTGATGCTGACGTGGGCGCTCGCGCTCCCGATCGGGATCTACTCCGCCGTTCGGCAGTATTCCGTCGGCGACTACGTGGCGACCTTCATCGGGTTCATCGGCCTCGCGGTGCCGAACTTCCTGCTGGCGCTGGTGCTCCTGTACCTCGGCTTCGTGTTCTTCAATGCGCACATCGGGGGTCTGTTCTCGCCGGAGCTCCAGGATGCGCCGTGGAGCGCGGCCCGGGTATGGGACCTGCTGATGCACCTGCCGATTCCGGCGTTGATCCTGGGGCTGGCCGGCACCGCACAGCAGATCCGCATCATGCGCGCGAACCTGCTCGACGAGCTGCGCAAGCCCTACGTGGTGACCGCGCGCTCGAAGGGATTACCCGAGATGCGGGTCATCCTGAAGTATCCAGTACGGGTTGCGCTCAATCCTTTCGCAAGCACGATCGGTTACACGCTGCCGTACATCGTCTCCGGCAGCATCATCGTCTCCCTCGTGCTCGGACTGCCGACGGTCGGGCCCCTGCTGCTCAAGGCGCTCATCGCGCAGGACATGTTCCTGGCCGGCACGATCGTCCTCCTGCTCGGCGTGATGACGGTGATCGGCACGCTGGTCTCCGACATCCTGCTCGTCTGGATCGATCCGCGCATCCGTCTCGAGGAGACCTGATGGCCAAGCCCGAGACGGCCATCGAGCCGACCGCTGCGTTTCGCGATCCCGGGGCCGAGGCCGCCACCCGCGTCAGGGAGCAGCGGATCTTCGTCGCGTCGCAGTGGCAGCTCATGTGGTGGCGATTCCGGAAGCACAAGATCGCGGTGGCGAGCGCCGTCGTCGTGCTGGGGTTCTACGCCGTCGTGCTCGGCGCCGACTTCCTCGCCTACGCCGATCCCGATGCCTCCGAGGCCCAGCGCTCGCTGATGCCGCCCCAGCGCGTGTACTGGTTCGACGGCTGGCAGCTCGCCCCCTACGTGCACGGCGTGAAGGGCGCGCGCGACCCGCTGACCTTCAAGCGCGTCTATCGGCCCGATCCCGACCAGAAGATCCGCATTCGCTTCTTCGCGGAGGGCTTCGAGTATCGTCTGTTCGGGCTCATCCCCACCACGCGTCACCTGATCGGCGTCGACGCCGGCCTCGACCCGAACAAGACGATCTTCCTGCTCGGCACCGACGTGCAGGGGCGCGATCTCTGGTCGCGTTTGATGTATGGCACCCGGATCTCGCTGACCATCGGGCTGCTCGGCGTCACCGCGAGTCTGGTGCTCGGCGTCGTGCTGGGGGGCCTCTCCGGCTTCTACGGCGGCGCCGTGGACACCGTGATCCAGCGCACGATCGAGATCCTTCGCTCGATCCCGACGATTCCCTTGTGGATGGGCCTGGCCGCCGCGCTCCCGCGCGAGTGGACCGTTCTGCAAGTCTACTTCGCCATCACGGTGATCATCTCGCTGCTCGGCTGGACGGAGCTCGCGCGCGTGGTGCGCGGCCGGTTCCTCGCCATGCGCGAGGAGGACTTCGTCGTCTCCGCGCGGCTCGTCGGCTGCAGCCGCATGCGCACCATCTTCGTGCACATGGTGCCCTCCTTCATGAGCCACATCATCGCGGCCACCACGCTCGCCCTGCCGGCGATGATCATCAGCGAGACGGCCCTGAGCTTCCTCGGCCTCGGGCTCCGGCCGCCGGCCATCAGCTGGGGCGTGCTGCTGCAGCAGGCGCAGAACGTCCAGACGGTGGCGATCTCGCCCTGGCTGATGATCCCGGCCATTCCCGTCATCGTCGCCGTGATGGCCTTCAACTTCCTCGGCGACGGCCTCCGCGACGCGGCGGACCCCTATGGACGCTAGAGCACTCGGAGGGGGGCTTCGCCCCTCATCCTTATCGGAGAGGGCCTCGACGGCCCCCTCCGAACCTCCCCCGACCGTTGCGCCGGCAAAGCCGGCGCTCGAACGTGGCTAACGTGACGGCCGAGGTACTTCTGTCTGTTCGGAATCTCAAAACGTACTTCGCTCAGGACGAGGGCACCGTCCGGGCCGTCGACGGGGTGAGCTTCGAGATGGGGGCGGGGGCGACGCTGGGGATCGTGGGGGAGAGCGGCTGTGGCAAGAGCGTCACCGCGCGGTCGATCTTGCGGATCGTCGACCGGCCGGGGCGGATCATCGAGGGCGAGATCCTGTTTCGACGGCGGCCGGCGAACGGCGCGCCGGGCGCCGTGGTCGATCTGGCGAAGCTCGACGCCAATGGCGCGGAGATGCGGGCCATCCGCGGGGCGGAGATCGCGTTGATCTTCCAGGAGCCGATGTCGTCGTTCAGTCCCGTCCACACGATCGGCAACCAGATCATCGAAGCGATCCGGCTCCATCAGCCCGTGAGTCGACGGGCGGCGCGGGAGCAGACGCTCGAGATGCTGCGGCGCGTGGGCGTGTCGTCGCCCGAGGAGCGCGTGGACCAGCTCTCCAACCAGCTGAGCGGCGGGCTCCGCCAGCGCGCGATGATCGCCATGGCGCTGTCGTGTCGGCCCACGCTCCTGATCGCCGACGAGCCGACGACGGCGCTGGACGTGACCACGCAGACGCAGATCCTCGAGCTGATGCGCCAGCTCCAGAAGGAAGACGGCATGGCCATCATGCTGATCACGCACGACCTCGGCGTGATCGCCGAGATGGCCACCGACGTGGTCGTGATGTACCTGGGCCGCGTCGTCGAGCAGGCGCCGGTCGACGCGATCTTTCACGCTCCGCGCCACCCGTACACGCGGGCGCTGCTGCGCTCCATTCCCCGCCTGCGCGCGAAGGGCCACGAGCGCCTGATACCCATCGCCGGCGCGGTGCCGCATCCGTACGACCGGCCGGCGGGCTGTCCGTTTCATGCCCGCTGCGGTGACTTCATGCCCGGTGTCTGCGACCGTCGCGCGCCGGAGCTCAAGCCGGTGGGCGACCACCACGCCGTGAGCTGCTTCCTCTACGAATGAGCGCCGCCGCCGCTCCGCTCCTGCGCGTCTCCGGGCTTCAGAAGCTGTTTCCGATCCGCAAAGGCTTTCTGAAGCGGACGGTGGGTTACGTCCGCGCCGTGGACGGCGTCGACTTCCACATCGACGAGGGCGAGACGCTGGGGCTGGTCGGCGAGAGCGGCTGCGGCAAGACCACGACCGCGCGCTGTATTCTGCGCGCCATCGAGCCGACGGCCGGCGAGATCGTCATGCGCGTCGGCACCGGGGATGTCGTCGACCTGGGCCGGCTGCCCGCCGCGGAGCTGCGGGCGCTCCGGCGCGAGATGCAGATGATCTTTCAGGACCCGTTCACCTCGCTCAATCCGCGCATGACCCTGCTCGACCTCGTGGGCGAGCCGCTGCTCGTTCACGGCATGAAGAGCCGGCGCCAGCGCGAAGAGCGCGTGGCCGACCTGCTCCGCCGTGTCGGCCTCCGGCCCGAGTACATGCGCCGGTTCCCGCATGCCTTCAGCGGCGGCGAGCGCCAGCGCATCGGCATCGCGCGCGCGCTCGCGCTGCACCCGCGGCTGGTGGTCGCCGACGAGCCCGTGTCGGCGCTCGACGTCTCCGTGCAGGCGCAGATCCTGAATCTTCTGCTCGACCTCCAGCAGGATTTCCGCCTGACCTATCTCTTCGTCGCCCACGACCTGAGCGTCGTCCGCCACATCAGTAACCGGGTGGCCGTCATGTACGTCGGACGCATGGTCGAGCTCGCCCCGACGGACGAGCTGTTCCGGGCGCCCCGTCATCCCTACACGGCGGCGCTCCTGTCGGCGGTCCCCGAGCCCGATCCGCGCACGCGCAGCAAGCGCATCGTGCTGCAGGGCGAGGTCGCGAACCCGGCGGCGCCACCGACCGGCTGCTACTTCCATCCGCGCTGCCCGTACGCGGTGGATGTCTGCCGGACGGAGACGCCGGCCTGGCAGCAGATCGCGGGCGGTCATTTCGTCGCCTGCCACCGCGCCGGGGAGCTGGCGCTCGCCGGCGTGGAGTAGCGAAGTCAGCTCAGCGTCGCGTCGGCGGACGTGCGGAGGCGGCGCTCGAGCCAGCGCTGATCACGCGGTGACGCTCGGCGCTGGAGGCGGCGGCGCAGCAGCCGGGTGGCGTCCTCGTACCGCTCGAGCGCCAGGTAGCAGACCACCATGGTCTCCTCGAAGAGCTCCCACTGCGCGTGGCTGCCGCCGATGCGATGGGCCTCGACCGCCACCGGCTCGAGGTGGCGGAGCGCGGTCGCATGATCGCCGGCCACGAAGGCGGCGATGCCGTGCACCAGCGGCAAGGCGACCGGGCCCGCGATCGGATGTCCCGTCGCATCGAGGCGCCGGAGCCCGTCGATGAGCGTGGTGAGGGCCGCAGCGTCGCCGCACGCGGCATAGGCCAGCGCGGCGTGAATCTCGCCGAAGACGAACCCGGGGCGCGAGACACGCGCCGCAAGGTCGGCCACCGAGCGCCAGTGTCCCGGCGGATGCGACTGGCCATCGAGCCGGAACCGCCAGAGCAGCGCGGCCCCGTCGATCATGGCCAGGCGGGGGTTGACGGCGCCGAGGATGTCGCGCTCGAAGATCTCGAGGGCGCGCGCGTACCGGCCGCGGTGCAGCTCGAACATGGCCAGATGCCACGCGAGGTGGCAGTGAAACGGCGCGCGACGATCGTAGGTCGCCAGCCACTCGCCGAGGAAGGCGGCGCCGCCGGCGGTGTCGAGCGTCTCGAAGCTCACGTGGGCCAGGTTGTGGCTCGCGTTGGCGTTGCCGGGATACCGGCCGAGCGAACGCTCCGACAGCCGGCGCGACTCCTCGAAGCGGTCGACCTCGTGATACGTGAACGCCAGCGCGGAGTCGAACCACCAGTCGTCGCCGTAGGCCGGGGCGAGGCGCTCGAGGAACGCCATGCGACGCGTCTCCCGGTCGCGAGCGCCGGCAAACCCGATGGCGCTGCTGGCCTGGTTCACGAGCAGGGCGTCGCGCGGAAATTCCGCGACGTGCTCGTCGACGAGCGCGAGCCCCCGCACGGTGTCGCCGGCCACGAGCGCGCGCAGCGCCTCGACGTGCTGACGCTCGCGCCGGGTCGCGCCGGCCACCGCGCCTCCCGCCCGCTCGACGGCGGCCCGCGCGCCGGCTGCATCCCCCTGCACCACGGCCACGAGCGCCACGCCGGCGTGCGCGACGGCGAGCCGGTCGTCCGCGCGCAGCGCCGCCGCAAAGGCGTCGTCGGCGCCGGGGCCGTACGAGAGCAGCGCGTCCATGCCCTCCTGGAATCGCGCGGCGGCCATCGGCGACGCGGTGGTGATCGGCAGTCCGTAGCGGTCGGCCAGGGCCATGGCAGCCGGAGTATAACCGGAGCCACCGAAAGCGCTTGACCGCGCTTGACGTGGTCGGCCCGCGCTGGTAGCGTCTGCCGGCACATCGCTCGATCGACGATCGCTCCTAAACCTCGAGCGCTCCGGGGGTGTCCCATGACACGGTCCCGACGTCGTTCGGTCCCCTACCTGCTCGTTCTTGCCACGCTCGTCGTCCTTGCCGCGCCGCCGGATGCCCGGGCGCAGGAGACGCCGCGCCGCGGCGGGGTGTTGCTCGCCGTCATCGGCGCCGACGCGCCGAGCCTGGACCCGCACCAGGAAAGCACGTTCGCCAATCTGCAGCTGGTGGCGCCGCTCTACAGCACGCTGCTGCA
>DATBJF010000014.1:0-23984 GCA_036556545.1 Candidatus Methylomirabilota bacterium | reverse complement strand
TGGTAGTACGCCCACTGGTTGGTGGCTTCCTGCTGCGCGAGGAGGATGTCCTCCATCGCGTTGTTGCCTCCCAGCGAGCCGATGGCGAGGACGACGGCGTAGACGGCGGTGGTCAGAGCGACGCGACGGCTGAAGGCCTTGTCGCGCCGCTCTTCCAGCTCCTCGGGATTCGGGAGCTCGACCTCAGCCACGCGGTGGTGTCTTGCGGATCTCGTCGCGCATGGCGTCCTTGCCGGCCTCGAACGCCGTCATCAGACGCTGCGTCTGCTCCTCGAACAGCTCGCGGCTCTTGTCGAACCACTCGCCGGCGCGGCCCTGGGCGTCCGTGGCCATCGCCTGCGCGCGCTTGGCCACCTCGTTGCCGCGCTCGGCGAGCAGCTCGCGCGTCTCCCGCCCGGTCTTCGGCGCCATGAGGAGCGCGGCCGCCGCTCCGAGCATGCCGCCGAAGAAGAACCAGCCCAGATATCCGGCCGCATCGTTCCTGTCATTGGCCATGATGATCTCCTTGCTCCTTGGACAGCCGCTGCACGAACACATCGAAGCCGCGCTTGAGCCCCGCCGCCATGCCGACGAGCTGGCCGGCCCGCGCGAAACCGGCGAGGCCCGTCGCCACGCGCGAGAGGCCCTCGGCCGCCGCGTTCACGCGCTCGGTCACCTCGCCAACGCGCTCGATCTCCTGACTGGCTTCACGCGTCAGGAGCCGAACGTCCTCGGTCAGTGCGTGCGCCTGGCCGATCAGCGGTCGCAGCTCCTGCTCGGCGATCGTCAGCACGACCTCGGCGCGCTGCAGGGTCCGACGCAGGGCGAGGATCGTGGGCACAAGGGCCACCGTCAAGACGACCGCACAGCCGACGAGAACGACGATCACCCAGGACGGCATGGGGGTTGGATTATTGCGGCAAATCGACATGAAAGTCAATAAATCCGTTGACTTTCGTCACGACGCCGTCCACGATTACGCCATGTCGGTGGACGACCGGCTGGAAGAGCTGCGTCGCCGCAATCGTGAGGCCGAGCTGGGCGGCGGCGAAGAGCGGATCAAGCGACAGCACAAGGCCGGCAAGAAGACGGCCCGTGAGCGGCTGGAGGGCTTGCTCGATCCCGGCTCCTTCCTCGAGCTCGATCGCTTCGTCGTCCATCAGAGCCACGACTTCGGCATCGACGAGCAGCGCATCCCGGGCGACGGCGTCGTCACCGGATCGGGACGGATCCACGGCCGACCGGTGTTCGTGTTCGCGCAGGACTTCACGGTGTTCGGCGGCTCGCTGTCGGAGGCTTATGCGCGGAAGATCTGCAAGGTGATGGACCTCGCCCTCAAGACCGGCGCGCCCGTCATCGGCCTGAACGACTCGGGCGGCGCGCGCATCCAGGAAGGCGTCGTGTCCCTGGCCGGCTACGCCGACATCTTCCTGCGCAACACGCTCGCCTCGGGCGTCGTCCCCCAGATCTCGGCGGTGATGGGGCCGTGCGCGGGCGGCGCCGTCTATTCCCCGGCCATCACGGATTTCGTCTTCATGGTGAAGAACACGTCGTACATGTTCGTGACGGGACCGGACGTCATCAAGGCGGTGACGCACGAGAACGTGTCGGCGGAGGATCTCGGGGGCGCGACCACGCACGGGACGACGTCGGGGGTCGCCCACTTCGCGGCCGACAGCGAGGACGAGTGCCTGGCGCTGATCCGCGAGCTGCTGACGTTCCTGCCGCAGAACAACATGGAGGACCCGCCGCTGCGGCCGACTCAGGATCCGGTCGACCGCCGCGACGAGGCGCTCCAGCATGTCGTGCCGGACCAGCCGAACAAGCCCTACGACATCAAGGACATCATCCGGCCCGTGCTCGATGATCGCTACTTCTTCGAGGTGCAGGCGGCGTACGCGCCGAACATCGTGATCGGATTCGGACGGCTCGGCGGTCGTCCGGTCGGCATCGTGGCCAACCAGCCCACCCATCTGGCCGGCTGCCTGGACATCAACGCGTCGCTGAAGGCGGCGCGCTTCGTGCGCTTCTGCGACTGCTTCAACATCCCGCTGGTGACCTTCGAGGACGTCCCGGGATTCCTGCCCGGCACGGCCCAGGAGTTCGGCGGGATCATCAAGCACGGCGCCAAGCTCCTCTACGCGTATTGCGAGGCCACCGTGCCGAAGCTCACCGTGATCACGCGCAAAGCGTATGGCGGCGCGTACGACGTGATGTCCTCCAAGCACATCCGCGGCGATGCGAACTTCGCGTACCCGACGGCCGAGATTGCCGTCATGGGACCGGAGGGCGCGGTCAACATTCTCTACCGCCGCGAGCTGGAGACGGCGGCCGACCCTGTCGCGTTCCGCGAGGCGAAGATCCGGGAGTATCGCGAGAAATTCGCCAATCCGTACGTCGCCGCCGAGCGCGGCTACGTCGACGAGGTGATCGAGCCGCGCGACACCCGCGCCCGGCTCGCTGCCGCCCTCGCCCTCCTGCGGACCAAGCGCGACAGCAACCCCCCGAAGAAACACGGCAACATCCCACTATGAGCCGAAGCCACCCACGCTTCGAGCCGGCCTCCCCGTCGCTACAAATGAGCGAGCGACAGCCCACGACGTCGTCCGGGGAGCCGATCAAGCGGGTGTACGGGCCCGCCGACGCGCCGGCGACGCCGCCCGGGGCGCCGGGCGAGTTTCCGTTCACGCGCGGGGTGCATCCGGCCGGCTACCGGTCGCGCTTGTGGACGATGCGGCAGTACGCCGGCTTCGGCTCGGCGGCGGAGACGAACAAGCGCTATCGCTTCCTGCTCGACCAGGGACAGACGGGCCTCTCGGTGGCCTTCGACCTGCCGACGCAGATGGGCCACGATCCCGACGCCCCGATCGCACAGGGCGAGGCCGGCAAGGTCGGCGTCTCGATCGCGACCCTGGAGGACATGCAGGACCTCTTCGAGGGCATCCCGCTCGACAGCGTGTCCACGTCGATGACGATCAACGCCACGGCGGCCATCCTGCTGGCCCTCTACGTGGCGGTCGCCAGGCGCCAGGGCGTCGCGCCGGCCGCGCTCTCCGGCACCACGCAGAACGACATCCTGAAGGAGTACATCGCGCGCGGGACCTACATCTTCCCGCCCGGGCCGTCGATGCGCCTGGTGACCGACGTCTTCGCGTACTGCCGGACGGCGGTGCCCCGCTGGAACACGATCTCGATCTCCGGCTACCACGTGCGCGAGGCGGGTTGCACGGCGGTCCAGGAAGTCGCCTTCACGCTCGCCAACGGTGTCGCCTACGTGGGCGCGGCCGTGGCCGCCGGCCTGGAGGTCGACGCCTTCGCGCCGCAGCTCTCGTTCTTCTTCAACGCTCACAACAACCTCATCGAGGAAGTCGCGAAGTTCCGCGCGGCGCGCCGGCTGTGGGCGCGTCTGATGCGCGACCGGTTCGGCGCCCGCGACCCGCGCTCGATGATGCTTCGCTTCCACGCGCAGACGGCCGGCAGCATGCTGACCGCGCAGCAGCCTGAGAACAACATCGTCCGGGTCACCGTGCAGGCGCTCGCGGCCCTGCTGGGCGGCTGTCAGTCGCTCCACACCAACTCCATGGACGAGGCGCTGGCCTTGCCGACCGAGCGGGCCGTGCGCATCGCGCTCCGCACGCAGCAGGTGCTGGCCTACGAGTCGGGTATCGCCGACACGGTCGATCCGCTGGGCGGCTCCTACGCCGTCGAGCGGCTCACGCGCGACATCGAGGAGGCGGCGGAGGCGTACATCACGCGGATCGACGACATGGGAGGGGCCGTGAACGCGGTCGCCTTCATGCAGCGCGAGATCCAGGACGCCGCCTACCGCTATCAGCGGGAGGTGGAGGACAAGACCCGGATCGTGGTCGGCGTGAACGACTTCGTCACCGACGAGAGCGCGCCCACGGGGCTGTTCGCCATCGATCCCGGCGTGGCCACGGCACTCCGCGAGCGCGTGGCCCGCACGCGCCGCGCGCGCCCAGGCGAGGGGGCGCCGCGCGCGCTCGATGCGCTCGAAGCGACGGCCCGCGGCGGCGGCAATCTGATGCCGCCGTTGATCGACGCCGTCGAGCAGCTGGCGACGCTCGGCGAGATCTGCGACCGGCTGCGCGCGGTCTTCGGGACCCACCAGCCCTCGGTGGCGTTCTGATGCGCCGCACGCTGGGGGCGGTTCTGGCGAGCGTGCTGCTCGCCGGCGGCGCCGCCGAGGCCGGGATGGCCGACCGCATCGGCGCCACCTTCGCGCTCATGGCCGAGGAGTTCATCCAGGCGTTCAACCCGGTGGAAGCCCTCGTCGTGGCCGTCGACAACGACGCGATCTTCCTGGACGTCGGCGCCCGGCGTGGCGCCCAGGTGGGGCAGGAGTACACGATCTTCCGCAAGGGTGCCGTCTTCAGCCACCCGCTGACGGGCAAGCCGCTGGGGCGCTACGAGGAGATCCTCGGCCACGCCCAGGTGCGGCGGGTGGAGCCCGATTTCGCGGCCGCCACGTTCGTGCCGCTGCCAGACAAGCCGAACCCCGTCCCGGAGGACGGCGCGCGGATCACGCGCGGGCGGCTGAAGGTCGCGGTGACGCCCGTGATCGACATGACCGACGTCCTTGCCGATCTGCGCCGGGTGCCGTACCTGATCGCCACCGTTCTCGAGCGCTCCAAGCGCTTCCAGGTCGTGGATCCGCTCGCGATCAGCGACATGTTCGCGACCGGGTCCGTCCGCGTCGAGGAAGTGCTCGCGCGCCCCGAGCGCGCCGTGCGCGTCGCGAAGAATCTCGACGTGGCCGGCTGGATCGTGCCCGTCCTGCTCGCGGCGCGCGGCACGGTGGCCCTGGACATCACCTATATCTCGGCGATCACCGGCTCGCCGCTCTTCTCCCGGCGGGTGCCGGTGGTGCCCACCAGCGAGCTCGAGGGGCAGCGCTTCCCCTGGGAGCCGCGGATGGAGGACTGAGCCGGTGTGCTATGCTCCTCGGCGCATGAACGCCCGGTATCTCGTCTGGCTGCTGCTGCCGGTGGTGGCCCTCTCGGGATGCTCCACGATGAAAAAGTTCCTCGGCGTGGCCGATCCCGGCGAGCCCTCCGTCGTCATCAAGTCCGCCGAAACGCGCTGGCTGCTGATCAAGAACCCGAGATTCGGCGACGTGCCGAGCGAGCCCGAGTACGTCTGGGTCGAGGAGGACAAGGTTCCGACGACCATGACGACGCTCCTTCGTGGCAAGAGCGCCATCATCGCCACGCCCGAGGTCGTCGCGAAGTATGGCTCACCGCCCGGTGGAGGCAAGATCAGTCCGCGGCAGGGGACGATGTACCAGACGGCCGAGCCACCGCGTAATCCACGGACCGCCGCGGTCGCCGTGTCCACGCGTGAGACGGGGGCCGTCGGCCCGATCGCCCTTCCGGCCGCCAGGCCCGAGCCTCCGAAACGCGGCTTCGTCGTCTATGTCGACTCCGGGCGCGTCGTGATCGATCTGACGAACGTCGACGGCCTGCAGCCGGGCAGCCTGGTGAGCCTGCGACGTGATCGCATCCCGATCATCCACCCCGTGACCGGCGAGCTCCTCGGCGAGCTCGACGAGGAAGTGGCCACCGCCCGCGTGACCGAGATCCGTGACCGCTTCTCGGTCGCCGAGGTCCAGAACGTCGCGCCCGGATCGCAGGTGCAGATCCGCGATCGCGTCGTTCCAAAGTAGGGTGCGTGCCCACACCGACCCTGGAGCGGGTGCTCAAGGAACGCGTCACCGCCCTCGTCGGTGAGGATCTCGCCGCCGTCGAGGCGGCCATCCGGCGCGAGATCCGATCGCCTGTCCCCCTCATCCAGGAGATGGGGGGCTACATCGCCGGCGCCGGCGGCAAGCGCCTGCGTCCGATCCTCTTGCTGCTGGCCGCCCGCGCCGCCGGCTACCAGGGGCCGCGCGCCGTGCGCCTGGCCTGCGCCGTCGAGCTCCTGCACACCGCCACGCTGATCCACGACGACGTGGTGGACCAGGCGCCCCTGCGGCGTGGGCAGCCGTCGGCAAACGCGCAGTGGGGGGACGACGCCTCGGTGCTGGTGGGCGACCACCTGTACGCCAAGTCGTTCGCGCTGCTCGTGCGCGACAACGACGGCCTGATCATGGAGACGCTGGCGCGGGCCACCGTCTCGATGACGGAGGCCGAGGTCTTCCAGCTCCAGCTCAAGCGCAGCGGTCAGACCTCGGAGGCCGACTACGTGCGGATCATCACGCAGAAGACGGCGTCGTTCATGTCGGCCTGCTGCCGCATCGGCGCCGTCCTGGGCGGCGTGCCGAACGACCAGCTGGAGGCGCTCACGCGGTACGGGCTCGAGATCGGCATCGCGTTCCAGATGTCCGACGACTCCCTCGACTTCGTTGCCGACGAGCAGCGGCTCGGCAAGGCCGTGGCCGCCGATCTGCGGGAGGGCAAGCGGACGCTGCCCCTCATCGCGATGCTCGAGCGAGCCACGCCCGCCGAGGCCGAGCGGGTGCGGGCGATGCTCCGGCGCCGGGCGCTCGCCCCGGAGGAGATCGAGCAGATCCGGCGGCTCGTGGTCGAGCACGACGGCGTCGAGTACGCGCGCGAGCGCGCGCAGGCCTACGCGCAATCGGCCAAGGCGGATCTCAAGGTCTTCCCCCGGTCCGAGGAGCGCGAGCTCCTGGCGCTCGTGGCCGATTTCGTCGTGGATCGCGACCGGTGAGCGCCGGCCGTCACGGAGCGTGTTGAGCCACGTCATCACGCTGACGACGGACTTCGGGACGCGGGACGCCTACGTCGCGGAGATGAAAGGCGTCATCCTGGACATCGCGGCGTCGAGCGGGCGGCCGGTCTCCCTCATCGACCTCACGCACGAGGTGGCCGCGCACGACGTGACGGAGGGGGCGCTCGCCCTCGACGCGGCGGCCCCCTTCTTCCCCCGCGGCACCATCCACCTCGCCGTCGTCGACCCCGGCGTCGGCACCAGCCGTCGGGGTCTGGTGGTGCGCACCGAGCGAGCCCTCTTCGTCGGCCCCGACAACGGGCTCTTCACGCCGTTCCTCGAGGGCGCAAACCGCTGGGAGGCCTGGGAGCTCCAGGCCCCGGAGTACCGCCTGTCGACGGTGAGCCGCACGTTTCACGGCCGCGACATCTTCGCTCCCGCCGCCGCCCACCTCGCGGCCGGCGTCCCCGCCGAGCGCTTCGGCCCCGCCGTCCGCGATCCCGTGCGGCTCTCGTGGCCCACGGTGCGCGCGGTGGCCGGAGCGGTCGCCGGCGCCGTGCTTCACGTCGACCGCTTCGGCAACCTCGTGACGTCGATTCGAGCCGAGACGCTCGAGGGCGTCGGGCGCGCCGTCCGCATTCGGCTGGCGGGCCGGCCGCTGCCGCTGGTCGGAACGTACGGCGACCTCGAGGAGGGGCAGGCGGGCGCGCTGGTCGGATCGAGCGGGCGGCTCGAGATCGCGGTGCGGGAGGGAAGCGCGGCCGCGCGGTTCAAGGCGCGACGCGGCACCCCGGTCGTCGTCAGTCGGTCTTTGGCGCCGGTGGCGAAGCGGGCGCGGAAGGAGTCGTAGTGCCGCTTTTCTCCGCGGGCTTGGTGTCCTTCGCCTTCGTGTCGCCTCCGTTGCTCGATTTCTCGGCTTCCTTTGCCTTCTTCCGGGCCTCCGATGGGTAATCGGTGACGTACCAGCCCTCGCCTTTGAGGATGAAGGGAGCGGGTGAGATGAGGCGATGGACCTCGCCGCCGCAGCCCTCGTGGGTGGTGAGCGGGGACTCTGAAATCCGCTGCCGAACTTCGAACACGCGGCGACACTTTCTGCATTCGTATTCGTATGTCGGCACGAGTTCGAGGCTACATGGGAGGGCATAAGGTGTCAACGACACGGACATTTCGACTGGCGCTCGGAGCGTTGACGATCTCCCTGGCGGCAGCCTGCGCGTCCGGTCCGCCGCCGGAAGTGAAGCGACTCCAGGCGCAGAACGCTCACGAGCGCGGCCTGGCGTTCGTGAAGGATGGCCAGCCCGCGCCCGCGCTGTCCGCCCTCCAGGAGGCCGTTGCCCTCGACCCGACGCACGCGGTGTATCGCGACTCGCTCGGTGTCGTGCTCCTGCAGCTCGGACGACTCGACCAGGCCATCGAGCACCTGTCGAAGGCGGTCGAGCTGGATCCCCGACTGGCCGACGCGCATTTCCACCTCGGAACCGCACTCGCCGAGGCGCGGCGGTGGGACGAGGCCGTGGCTGCCTACCGGCGAGCGGTGGCGCTGCCGACGCTGACCGTTCCCGATTTCGCCCATCAGAACCTGGGCCTGGCGCTGTACCACACCAAGAAGTACGCCGAGGCGGAACAGGCCCTCCGGTTCGCTCTGAGTCTGGACCCGAAACTGCAGGCGGCCTATTACAACCTCGGCCTGGTCCTGGTGGCTCAGAAACGACCAGAGGAGGCCAAGGAGAGCTTCCGCCGGGCCCGCCAGCTCGGCCCGGACAGCCCCTTTGGACAGGCGGCCCTGGAACGGCTGCGTGCGATGGGGGACCGAAAATAGACTGAGTCGCAAGTGTAGTTTTTCCTTGACGTTCTTGCCCCCGCTCTTTTATAAATCTTACCGTTGCGCAGAGTCTCCGTAGCTGTTGTGGATGTCGTCCGACGGCGCACAACGGTTGGTTGCTGCACCACACTCTTTTGAGGAGGCAGTAATGAGGAGACTGTTGGTTGTCGCAGTCGCCCTTGTCGCGGTCTTCGGGATGGTCGTCCCTGCCATGGCGCAGGCGCCGGCTCCGAAGGTCACGATCAACGGGCTCATCGACCAGATCGGTACGGCCACGAGCAACATGAGCAAGTACGACGTGGACTATGGTCGCGCCCGCGATAGCGAGCTCTACGGCCGGACCCGCGGCCGGTTCGACGTCGTCGGCGAGATCGGTCGGGCCAAGGCCGTCCTCGGCTTCGAGATCGACGCGTACTACGGCCAGACCAGCTCCACGGACAGTGTCGTTCCCCGCACCACGGCCGCCGGTTCGACCCAGGGGTCGGGCGCAAACGCGGGCTTCGACCTGAACACGGACGTCAACGGCATCATCGAGGTGAAGTGGCTGTACACCGAGTTCCCGATGTTCCTCATCCCGGACACCACTGTGCGGCTCGGTGCCCAGCCGTTCGGCGCCGCGGCAACGTACAAGCTGGCCGCCTACGCCAACGGCGACTTCGCAGGCGTCAACTGGAAGACGCAGTTCGGACCCGCTGCTGCCCTCAACCTGACGTACGTGCAGATCGAAGAGGAGCTCACCGGCTCGGACTTCTTCAACTCCGCAGGTGTCGGCGGGCCGCGCGGCGAGGATTGGTCGATCATCGCTTCGTTCGACTTCTCCCCGTTCAAGGGCCTCGACATCAAGCCGATGTATTCATACGCACACATCGCCGGCGTCACCAACGGCGCCACGCGTCAAGGACGGGGTGGTATCGCTAACGCCGCCGGCGTCTTCCGAGCCACTGATGTAGAGTCGCGGCATACCCTCGGCGTGGACGCGCGCTGGACGGCCGGGCCGTTCTCGCTCCACCCGACCCTGCTGTATCAGATGGGTTCGCGCGACACGGTTGCGGACGAGGCAGACATCAGCGCCTGGTTCTTCGACACCCGCGTCGGGTTCCAGATCGGCCCGCTCACGCTGAGCGCGATGGTGATGTACACCAGCGGTAACGATGCCGATGACGACCTGACGGACAAGGTGCGCTTCTACCAGCCGCTCAGCACGGACACCTCGTACGCGGCCGACTGGGGTACGCAGATCTACTCCCTCGGTATCGACTACTTCAACATCCTGTACAGCCCTGTCGGCGGCCTCAATCCTGGTGTGGCGATCGGCTACGACCGGTATGGCCGTTACGGCGGCGGTGTGAAGGCCGCGTACGCTTTCACGCCGGCTCTCACCATGGGTGCCGCGGTGACGGCATTCTGGACGGCTAAGAAGGTGGATACCGACAGCACGCTGACGGCGGCCGGTGGCCTGGCCCCCTCCGCCGGTGCCAGCGGTGACGAACGTTATCTCGGTACGGAGTTGAACCTGAGCATGACCTATCGGTTCGCCCCAGGCGTCACGTTCGATCTCGCCGGTGGTTACCTCTTCGCCGGTGACGCGCTCGGCTACACGTCGGCGCGTGGATCAACGAACGATCCCGCCGACGTGGCGATTGGGACCGCTCGCGTTCGTTTCGCGTTCTAGGATCGTAGCGGGTGTCGTAGTGCACGGGCCCGGGGTTCCTCCCGGGCCCGTTGTCTTTGTAATGGCTGGGCCTGTATAGTGACCGGGATGAAGAGACGGCTGTCCCCCACCGTCGTGCTGGCCGCGGTGGTGGCGACGATTCTCGCCGCGTCGACCGTGCTGTGGGCCCAGACACAACCCGCCCGGTCGTCGGCCCCCTCCGCGCCGCTGCTCGCCATCGCCGACCAGGTCGCTGCGCTGTTCCCGCGGGTGTCAGGTGATGTGATCGAGGTCCAGGGAGGCACCGTCACCCTCAGCGTCGGCAAGCGCGACGGCGTGCAGCCGGGCCTCGAGCTGATGCTGTTCCGCCCGGGGCGGGAGCTGCGCCATCCCAAGACCGGCGAGATTCTGGGACGTACGGAGACCGAGGTCGGGCGCCTGCGCGTCGAGCAGGTGTTCGAGTCGTACTCCACGGGCTCGACGCCGCCCGGTACGCAGGCGGCGCCCGGCGACATCGCGCGGATCTCGGCGGGCAAGCAGCGCATCACGATCGTCGCCATGGTCTCGGGCGTCCGCGAGACGGTGGTGGAGGGGGCGCTGACCGAGATCGTCGAGGCGCTCAACCGGACCGGTCGGTTCCAGGTCGGCATGGGCGACCGTGTCGGCGTCTGGGCGACGGAGCAGGGGATCAAGCCCGAGCAGCTCCTGGAAGGGCGCGGTCTCGTCGAAGCCGCCGAGCGGTTCAAGCTCGAGCACGTCCTCGCGCTGCATTTCTCGCTCGTGCAGAAACGGCCGTTCGTGGAGGCGCGGTTTCTGTCCTTGCCGTCCACCAACGCGTTGATGACGTCGACCGCGTTCGTGCCACCGTCGGTTCGCACCGCGCCGGGGCAGCGCTTCTCGTCGGGCGGCGATCGGAACCCGGCCCAGCCGCGGCAGCGCTCGCTGCTGGCGCGGATTCTCGGCGGTGAGCTCGAGGCAGGCAGCTACTCGACCGGTGAGCACTCCATCCCCCTCCGGGAGATCGGCAAGTTCGGCTTCGCCGTGGTGGCCATGGACGTCGCTGTCGCGCCCAAAGACCAGGTTCCGCGGGTCGTCCTGACCGATGGGGACCGGATCTGGCTCTATCGCGTCGTCGAGCGGGCGATGGAACCCGAATGGACGTACGACAACCGGTTCACCCGGCCCGGGCGCATCATGTCCGTCCAGCTGGCCGACCTCGACGGGGACGGCGTCCTCGAGGTGGTCGCCAATCGTTACCACGCCGACCCGCAGATACTCTTGACGTCCTTCGTCATCGGTGTCCGGGGCGGCAAGCCGGTGGAGATCTACTCGGACAGCTCCCAGTTCCTGTACGCCTTCGACGCCGAGGGCGGAGGTCTGAAGAAGGCGCTGTGGGGCCAGTCGTTCAGCGCGGACACGTTCTTTCGCAAGGGCCACGCGGTGCGCTACGCGCTGAAAGGCGACAAGCTCGTCGACGAGGGACCGGTTCGCGTGCCTGCCTCATTTCGGGCGACCGGCGCCACGATGGCGAGGATCGCCGGCAAGGGCCAGCCCGCCAGAAGCCTCGTCTTCATCGACGAGCAAAATCGGCTGCGCGTCTCCGTCGAATCGGAGGAGTCCTTCCGGTCGAGCACCCCGGTGGGCGGCGGCGCGTATCTGAAGGTCGAGCTGATCAAGGCGCGCACGGAGCGCGGCGGCCGGAGCGAGTTCTACAACTTCGAGCCGATGCCGCTGGCGGTCGACCTGGACGGGGACGGCGTCGAGGAAGTGATCGTTGCCCAGAACCAGCTCGACGGCCATCTCGCCATCCTGTTCCGGGGACCCGCCGGCTATCGCATGCAGACGATCAACTCCGGCTTCGAAGGCGTGATCACCGGGCTGGGGGCGATTCACGGCGAGAACCCGCCGACCCTCATCGCCGCCGTCGTTCGCTTCAACAACTACTTCCGGACGGTCGGCGAGACACAGATCATCATCACCACCGGGGAGTAACGGCCTCGAGCAAGCTGCCCACCGCCCCGCCTCGCGGGATGCGCGACGTGCTTCCCGACGAGGTCGAGCTTCGTGATATTGCCAGCCACGTCATCGTCGGCGTCTACCGCAGCTACGGCTTCCGCCGGATCGAGACGCCGGCCCTCGAGCATCTTCGCCTGCTCGTCGGCAGCGAGGGCGGCGAGAACGAGAAGCTGATCTTCAAGGTGCTCAAGCGCGGCGAGGACCTCGAGAGCGCTTTGGCCAGCGGTGCCGGTGAGCTCGCCGACCTCGGATTGCGCTTCGATCTCACCGTGCCGCTCGCGCGCTACTACGCCGAGAATCACGCGCGGCTCCCCGACCCTCTCAAGGCGATCCAGATCGGGCCCGTCTGGCGCGCCGAGCGCCCGCAGAAGGGCCGCTACCGGCAGTTCACCCAGTGCGACATCGACGTCGTCGGCGTGGGGGGCCTCGTCTCGGAGGTCGAGCTGATCCTGGCGACCTGCGACGCGCTGACGAGGCTGGGGGTGGACGATCTCACCGTCCGCGTGAACGACCGGCGGATTCTCGGGCTGATCGCCCGCCATTGCGGCTTCCCTGTCGAGCGCCAGTCGAGCTTCTTCATCGGCTTCGACAAGCTCGACAAGGTGGGGCGGGCGGGTGTGCTCGCCGAACTCCGCGAGGCTGGACACGAGAAAGCCGCGGTCGCGCGCTTCGAGTCGCTGTTGCCGACGCTGCTCGACACGGACCCGTCGCTGACGTCGCTGGAGCGGGTGCTGGCGCCCGCGGCGGACGACGTCGCGGCCTTCCAGGCGCTCCGCACCCTCCTGGGCATCGTGACGCCCGAGCTGCCGGCCGGCGCCCGCCTCAGCTTGGACGCCAGCCTGGTGCGCGGCATGGGCTACTACACGGGGACGATCTTCGAGATCGTGTCGCCGGCATTCCCGGCGTCGATCGCGGGCGGCGGCCGCTACGACCGGATGGTGGGACGCCTGCTGGGTCGGGACGTTCCCGCCTGCGGCTTCTCCATCGGCTTCGAGCGGCTCATCGCCATCCTCGGCGAGCGCGGCGGCCGGTCGGGGGTGGCGGCGCGGGCGGCGGCCGAGCCGGCGCGGCGCATTGCGCTGCTCGTCGACGACGAGCGCGACCTTCCGCGAGCTCTCCAGGCGGCCCGTGCGCTTCGCGAGCAGGGTGACCTCGTGTCCCTCGAGCTTCGGCGCAAGAACACGCGCAAGCAGCTGGACGAGCTCACCGCGCACGGGTTTTCCGACTACGGCGTCGTGGAAGCGGGAAAGTCGTCGGCGACGGTGAAGCCGCTGAGGCGTGCCGGATGAGCACGCCCGCGCATGCCTACCGCACCGCGACGTGCGGGGATCTCCGCGCCGGCGACGTCGGCCGCACGGTGCGGCTGTCGGGCTGGGTCCACCGCAAGCGCGACCATGGCGGGCTGCTGTTCCTCGACCTTCGCGACAACTTCGGGCTGACGCAGGTCGTGCTGCACGCGGGCAGCCGGCATCTCGCCACCGCGGAGGCGCTGCGCCTCGAGAGCGTGGTGACGATCACGGGGCGCGTGGTGGCGCGCGCCGCGTCGGCCGTCAATCCGAAGCTCGCCACCGGCGAGATCGAGGTCGAGGCGGAGGACCTGGTGGTGCAGTCGGTCGCGGACCCTCTGCCGCTGCAGGTCAACAGCGACGTCGACGTCGCCGAGGAGACGCGGCTGCGCTACCGCTTTCTCGATCTGCGGCGCGAGAAGGTCCACCGGAACGTCCTGCTCCGCTCGCGCGTGATCGCCTCCATCCGGCGCCGCATGCTCGATCAGGGCTTCACGGAGTTCCAGACCCCCATCCTCACCGCCAGCTCGCCTGAAGGCGCGCGCGACTACCTCGTGCCCAGCCGCATCCATCCGGGCAACTTCTACGCGCTGCCACAGGCGCCGCAGCAGTTCAAGCAGCTGCTGATGGTCTCGGGGTTCGATCGGTACTTCCAGATCGCGCCGTGCTTCCGGGACGAGGACAGTCGTGCCGATCGCTCGCCGGGCGAGTTCTACCAGCTGGACGTCGAGATGTCGTTCGTCACCCAGGAGGACGTGTTCGCCGCGCTGGAGCCCGTGCTGCACGGCGTCTTCGCGGAGTTCCGGCCGGAGGCGCTGGTGACGCCACCCCCGTTTCCGCGCATTCCCTACGAGGACGCGATGCGGCGCTACGGTAGCGACAAGCCGGATCTGCGAAACCCGCTGGAGATCACCGACGCCACCGAGGTGTTCCGGGGCTCGGCCTTCGCCGTCTTCGCCACGGCCATCGCCGAGCGCCGCGCCGTGGTCAGGGCCCTCCGCGCTCCGGAGGCGGCGGCCCAGCCGCGCTCGTTCTTCGACAAGCTGAACCAGTGGGCGCGTGACCAGGGCGCCCCCGGACTCGGGTACGTCGTCCTCGGCGACGGCGGCGCCCGCGGGCCGATCGCGAAGTTCCTGGACGACGCGCGTCTGGCGGCGCTGCGGGCGGCTACCGGGGCCGTTGACGGCGACGCCGTCTTCTTCGTCTGCGACGCGCCGGACGCGGCGGCGCGGCTGGCCGGCCGCGCGCGCGGCCGAGTCGGCGAGGATCTCGACGTCGTGGAGAAGAACGCGTTCCGATTCTGCTGGGTCACCGATTTTCCCATGTACGAGCGCAACGAGGAGACCAGCAAGATCGAGTTCAGCCACAACCCGTTCTCGATGCCCCAGGGCGGCCTCGAGGCGCTCGAGACGCGCGATCCGCTCACCATCACGGCCTACCAGTACGACATCGTCTGCAACGGGGTGGAGCTGTCGAGCGGCGCGATCCGCAACCACCGGCCCGACATCATGTACAAGGCGTTCGCGATCGCCGGCTACTCGCGGGAAGAGGTCGAGGCGCGTTTCGGCGGCATGCTGAGCGCGTTCCGCTACGGCGCGCCGCCCCACGGCGGGTCGGCGCCCGGCATCGACCGGATCGTCATGCTGATCGCGGGCGAGAGCAACATTCGGGAGGTGATCGCCTTCCCGATGAACCAGCAGGCGCAGGACCTCTTGATGCAGGCGCCGGCGCCGGTGCCGCCGGAGCGCCTCAAGGAGCTGCACATCAAGCTCGACCTGCCGCCGGCCGACCCCCGCAAGGGCTGAGTGACCGCGTGATAGACTTGGTGCGGGACCGACAGTTTGAGTGACGTCACTACGATCACGCGCCGGCTCTCGCTGGCGCCCGACGTCGACCTGGCCCAGCTCCTCGGCCGCAACGACGACCACCTCCGCACCCTCGAATCGGAGCTCGAAGTCCGCATCGTCGCCCGCGGCCACGACGTGATGCTGAAGGGCGACGAGCGCCAGGTCCAGAAGGCCGAGCGCGCGCTGACGCAGCTGGCCGAGCTCGTGCGCTCCGGTGCTCCCGTGCGTGCCATGGAGGTGCGCGCGGCGGCGCGGATGCTCGCGGGCGACGAGGACGCCGACGTCAAGTCCGTGTTCGCGGACGCCATCTCGGTGCCGTCGCGCAAGAAGTGGATCACGCCGAAGACCGTGGGGCAGAAGCGCTACGTCGACGCGATTCGTCGCAACGACATGGTGTTTGGCATCGGGCCCGCCGGCACCGGCAAGTCGTTCCTGGCCGTGGCCATGGCCGTCAACGCGCTGATGCGTCGCGACGTTGCCCGCATCGTCCTCACGCGACCGGCGGTGGAGGCCGGCGAGCGCCTGGGCTTCCTGCCGGGCGATCTCTACGAGAAGGTGCATCCCTACCTGCGCCCGCTCTACGATGCGCTCTACGACATGCTGGAATCCGAGAAGGTCGGCTCGCTGATGGAAAAGGGCGCGATCGAGATCGCGCCGCTCGCCTACATGCGCGGGCGGACGCTGAACGACGCCTTCATCATTCTCGACGAGGCGCAGAACAGCACGACCGAGCAGATGAAGATGTTCCTCACCCGCCTCGGCTTCAACTCGAAGATGGTCATCACCGGCGACATCACCCAGGTCGACCTGCCGGCCTCGCGACACTCGGGCCTCATCGAGGTGCAGAAGATCTTGCAGGGCGTTCCCGGCATCGATTTCGTCTACTTCGACGAAGGCGACGTGGTGCGACATCAGCTGGTGTCCGCCATCATCCGCGCCTATGGCGCCCACGAGGCGCGTGGCGGCGATCGCGAGGACGGAGCGCGCGCCGGGGCGGGCTGATGGCTGCGGTCGTGGACCAGCGCCAGCGTCGGGTTCCGGTTTCGGAAGCGCGCCTGGCCCGCGCCATCGACCGGGCACTGACGGCAGTGGGGCGCCCGGCCGGCATCGTGGAAGTGACCGTGGTCGACGACGCGGAGATTCGCCGGCTCAACGCCACCCATCGCGGCATCGGCCGGCGCACCGACGTCCTCGCGTTCTCGCTCGAGGCGCCCGGCGCCGGACCGCTGGTGGGCCAGCTGGTCATCTCCGCCGAGGCGGCGGCCCGACAGGCGCGGCGACTCCGCGTGCCGCTGGCGCTCGAGCTCGACCTGCTGGTGACGCATGGCACCCTCCATCTGGTCGGGTGGGACGACCGCGATCCCGTGGAGGCCGACCTGATGCATCGCCGCGAACGCGAGATCCTGGGCGACACGCCCGATCGCCTGTGGCGGGGGCTGCTGTCGGCGCCGTCGCGCAGCGCGGTCACGGGGCGATCCGTTCATCGAAATCGGAACACGGACTCACGGCGGACCGCAAGGACCGTATCCGGAAAACAGGCGAGCCGATGATCGCGGAGCGCAGCCACCATCCATCTCGAACACCCCACCCACGTTCCAAGCCGGCCTCCAACCGGCCGCTACAATGAAGTCCGGGTTCGTGGCGCTCATCGGCCGGCCGAACGCCGGCAAGTCGACGCTCCTCAATCGGCTGGTGGGCGAGAAACTGTCCATCGTGTCGGCGCGGCCACAGACGACGCGGAATCGCATTACCGGCATCAAGACCACCCGCGAAGCCCAGGTCGTCTTCGTCGACACGCCGGGATTGCACCCCGGTCGCGGTCAGCTCGGGGAGTTCATGCAGCAGACCGCCGCGCGAGCCGCCGAGGAGGTCGATACCGTCTGCCTCGTGGTCGACGCGGGCGGGCGCGACGACGTCGACGACGTCGTGCTGGCGCCGCTGCAGCGCTTCTCGGGGCCTGTCTTCTGCGCGCTCAACAAGGTCGATCGCGTCCGGCCGAAGGGGCGGCTGCTGCCGCTCATCGACCGCTGGCGGAGCGCCTACGCCTTCGCGGAGATCCTGCCGATCTCGGCGGCCGACGGCACCAACTGTGACCGGCTGCTGCGGCTCCTCACCGACGCCCTTCCCGAGCACCCGGCCTTCTTCCCGGCCGATGCGACGAGCGACCAGCCGGAGACGTTTTACGTGGCCGAGATCGTACGCGAGCGGATCTTCCACCTGACCCGGGAGGAAGTGCCGTATGCGGTGGCCGTGCGCGTCGAGGATCTCGTCGAGCGCACCCGGCCCGAGCGGCTCGACATCCGTGCGACGATCTTCGTCGAGCAGGACTCCCAGAAAGGCATCCTCATCGGCAAGGGCGGCGCCATGCTGAAGCGCATCGGGACGGAGTCGCGGCGGGAGCTGGAGCGATTCTTCGGCATCCAGGTCTTTCTCGGCCTCACCGTCGACGTGCGCCGGAACTGGCGGCGGGATCCGCAGGCGCTCCGCGAGTTCGGATTCAGGCTGACGTCCTGAGATGGCGCTCGGCAAGTCGGCGGCGGTCGTGGTCGGCAGCTTCCCCCTTGGCGAGAGCGACCAGGTGGTGACGTTCTTCTCGCGAGAGCACGGCAAGGTGCGCGGCGTCGCCAAGGCGTCCCGGCGAATGCGCTCCCGCTTCGGCGGCGCGCTCCAGCTCTTCACGCTCGGGCAGCTCGTCTTCTTCGACACGGGTCGGAGCGACCTGGTGCGCGTCGATCATTTCGATGTCGCGGAGCCGTTTGCACGCATCCGCGAGGATCTCGATCGGCTCGGCCAGGCGTCCTGGATCGTGGAGTGCGTCGTTCGCCTCACGGCCGAGCGTGATCCGCACGCGGCGCTCTACGGCCTGCTCGTCCGGAGCCTGCGAGCGGTGGCGGGTGCGGCGCCGCCGGTGCGCGTGGCGGTTTGCTTCGGGACGCGCTGCCTGGACGTCCTCGGCCACCGTCCCCGGCTCGACCAGTGCGTCGCCTGCGGGCGCCCGTATCCATTCGCGCGGCCGGCCCTCGACGAGGGCGGCGTGGTGTGCGAGCGCTGCGCCGCCGCGCTGACCGGCGCCACCGCCGTCTCGCCGGCGGCGGTGGCCGCGCTGGCGCGGCTTCGCGCGGCCCGGTGGGAGGAGGCGCTCCGTGAACCGCTGGGCCGGACGGAAGGCGAGCTGAAGGCGGCGCTCGAGGCGCACATGACACGACTCATCGGCCAGCCGACACGCACCGTGAAGTTTCTGCGCGAGGTCCGCCGGCTGTCGGAGGTTACCGGGGAACGCGTATGAACGTCACCATGGATGTCATCGTCTCTTTGAGCAAGCGCCGTGGCTTCATCTTCCAGTCCAGCGAGATCTACGGAGGCACCGGCTCGTGCTGGGACTACGGCCCACTCGGCGTCGAGCTGAAGAACAACATCAAGCGCGTCTGGTGGCGGGACTTCGTCCAGCAGCGTGACGACATGGTGGGCCTCGACGCCTCGATCGTGATGCATCCGACCGTCTGGCGCGCCAGCGGCCACGTCGACAATTTCACGGATCCCATGGTGGACTGCCGCGAGTGCAAGCGACGGTTCCGCGCCGACAAGGTCGACGAGATGGACTGGACGCACTACTGCGCGGCCACCAAGGGCAACAAGTTCACCATCAAGGCAGGGGAGCCGTGCAAGCACTGCGGGCAGCGCCGTACGCTCTGTCCGGAGTGCGGCAAGGGCGAGCTGACGGCGCCGCGGCAGTTCAACCTCATGTTCAAGACGTTCATGGGGCCCGTCGAGGAGGACGCCGCCGTCACCTATCTGCGGCCCGAAACGGCGCAGGGCATCTTCGTGAACTTCGACAACGTCTTGCAGGCGACCCGCCGCAAGCTGCCCTTCGGCATCGCCCAGATCGGCAAGGCGTTCCGCAACGAGATCACCCCGGGTAATTTCATCTTCCGGACGCGTGAGTTCGAGCAGATGGAGATCGAGTACTTCGTGAACCCGCACGAGCAGCTCGACGGCCGTCCTGCCGACGAGGCGTGGCACGACCGGTGGATCGCCGACTGCCAGGCGTGGTTCACGCGGTACGGCCTCGATCCCGCGAATGTGAAGCTCCACGAGCACGGCGGCGACGAGCTGGCCCACTACTCGAAGCGGACCGTGGATCTCCTCTACCGGTTCCCCATGGGATGGAGCGAGCTCATGGGAATCGCGAACCGGACCGACTTCGATCTGAAGCAACACGCGAAGTTCAGCGGCAAGTCACTGACGTGGTTCGACGAGGAGCGCAAGGAGCACGTCGTGCCGTACGTCATCGAGCCGTCGGCCGGCGTCGACCGCGCGCTGCTGGCCTTCCTGCTCGATGCCTACCGCGAGGAGCAGGTGCGTGGCGAGAAGCGGGTCGTGCTCCGATTCCATCCGGAGCTGGCGCCGGTCAAGGTCGCCGTGCTGCCCCTGCTGAAGAAGCGGCCCGACATCGTCGCCACCTGCCACGATCTGCGCGCACGGCTCGGACGCCGCTGGGTCACGCTCTACGACGACACGGCGGCCATCGGGCGGCTGTATCGTCGGCAGGACGAGGTCGGAACGCCATTCTGCGTCACCGTCGACGTGAAAACGGTTGGCGACGCGGAAAAAGGCGAGACGGGCGACGGCAAGGTGACCATTCGGGAGCGTGACTCGATGGAGCAGATCCGCGTGCCGCTCGCCGATCTGGAGACCACCTTCAGCCGCCTGCTCGACGGCGGGGAGACGTGGGTGAGCGTCAGCGCGGGCTATCCGCGCGCGGAGGCCTGAAACCTAGGGGCCCTGGATATCGGGAGACCGCCGCGGCATCGGGCTCGGTGCGGCCGCCCGGACGGGCTCGTCGGCGGCCGGGTTGAGCGCCGGTGGCGGCAGTGGCCACGCGTTCCGCGGCAGCGCCGGCGGGACGGAGTAGACGGACGCGCCGGGACTCGGAATGCCGGGCGAGGCCTGCGGAGCGCCGGGTGTCCCCGGCAGCGTCGGCGGCAGCGGCGGGGGTACGGCGGGCCGGCGTCCACACGGGAGCGGCTCGGTGCCCTTGACGAAGGCCATCGAGACCACGCGCACACACTCGTTCGAGGGATCGAGATCCACCGGCACGAACACGATGTTCTCCGGCACGGGGAAGTCCTCGCGCGGGCTGTCGCCGAGCACCTTGCCCATGTACGACACCCAGATCGGAACGGCGACGCGCGAGCCTGTTTCGTCCTTGCCGAGGCTGCGTGGGCGGTCGTAGCCAACCCAGACGCCGGTGGCCAGGCGCGGCGTGAAGCCGACGAACCACGCGTTCGAGTAATCGTTCGTTGTCCCCGTCTTGGCGGCGATCGGCCGGGCGAGCGCCTTGGCAGCGATGCCCGTTCCGCGCTCCACGACGCCCCGGAGCATGTGTGTCATCACATAGGCCGTGTCCGGCGGCACCGCTTCGCGCGGCTCGGCGACGTGCTCTTCGAGCAGCTTGCCCTGCGCGTCCGTCACGTAGCGAATGGTCGTCGGCGTGACCCACTCCCCCTGATTCGCGAGCGCGCCGTAGGCGGACGTCAGCTCGAGCAGGGTGAGGTCCGACGTCCCGAGGGCGAGACTGAGGTTCATGTGCAGCGGGCTGGCGATGCCGAAGCGGCGCGCGACCTGGATCGTCTTGCCGAGCCCCACGCGCTCCTGCACCTTCACGGTCACGATGTTCACCGACTCCTCGACCGCCTGCTGCAGCGTCGTGGGCCCGCGATACTTGCGGTCGTAGTTGTCGGGCTTCCACGCCTGACCGTTCGGCCCCACCGCATATGACACCGGTGCGTCCTCCACGCGGGTGGCCGGTGTGAAGCCCGCCTCCAGGGCGGCCATGTAGACGAACGGCTTGAAGGCGGACCCCGGCTGACGCCGCGCTTGGACAGCGCGGTTGAACTCGCTCCGGAAAAAGTCGTAGCCGCCGACCATCGCGCGCACGTAACCGGTTTGTGGCTCGATGGTGACGATCGCGCCCTCCGGATGCTCGGTCGGCTTCCCCTTGGCCGTTCGACCCTCGAGGGCCTTGAGACCGTCGCGCAGCGCCTGCTCAGCCGTCAGCTGCATGGTGGGATTGAGCGTCGTGTACACGTTCAAGCCGCCCTTGAAGACCATGTCGGCGCCGTACTTGCTCTCGAGCGTCTGCTGCACGTATTCGAGGAAGTACTGGCCGGTCGTGCGGCGGCGCTCCGGAGGAATGAGACCGAGATCCGTTCGTGCGAGCCGCTTCGCCTCCGCGTCGGCGAGGACGCCATACTCCACCATGCGGCGGAGGACGATCTCGCGCCGACGCCGTGCGGCGTCGCCATGCTCGAACGGCGAATAGCTCGACGGCGCGCGCGGCAGGCCGGCGAGCAACGCCGCTTCACGGACGGTCAGCTCGCCGACGGACTTGCCGAAGTACGTGCGTGACGCGGCCTCGACGCCGTAAGCGCCATTCCCGAAGTAGACCTGGTTCAGGTACATCTCGAGGATGCGTTCCTTGGAATAGCGCCGCTCGAGCTCGAGCGCCAGCACCGCCTCCTTGATCTTGCGCTCGAGGCTCTTGTCTGGCGTCAGGAAGAGCACCTTGGTGAGCTGCTGCGTGATGGTGCTGCCGCCTTCGACGATGCGCCCTCGGCGGTAGTTCTGGTAGATCGCCCGGGCGATCCCGATGGGATCGACGCCGAAGTGCGAGTAGAAGCGTCGATCCTCGGTGGCGATCACCGCATCGCGGAGCGTCTGCGGAACGTGGGCGAGTGGCACGAAGATCCGCCGCTCGACGTGGAGCTCCGTGATGATCTCGTCGTTGTCGTCGTAGACTTTAGTGCCGGCCAGCGGCTGAAAGGTTTCGAGGGCCGTCACCGAGGGCAGGCTGCGCGGCAGGATGGTGAACGCCCACAGCGCCGCCACGCCCACCGCCAGGGCCACTGCGAGCGAGCTGACGCCGACGACCATGAGGAACAGCCGCAACCACCGGCGCGAGCCCCACCGAGACGCCGACCCCTCCGCCGGCCCGTTGTCCTGAGGCGCCATCCGTCGTCCATTATACCGGCGGGGCCGATGCGATATGCTGTTCGGCGTGCAATCGAGCGTCCTGACGGATTTCGAGCGCCGAGGCCTCATCGCGGACATGACGGCCGCGGATGAGCTCGACGCCCATCTGAGCAGCGGCGCGCGGACGGCCTACGTCGGCTTCGACCCGACAGCCGACAGCCTGCACGTCGGCAGCCTGCTGCCGCTGCTTGCCCTGCGCCGCCTGCAGCTGGCTGGCCACCGTCCGATCGTTCTCGTCGGCGGCGGCACGGGCCTGATCGGCGATCCGAGCGGCAAGGCGGGCGAGCGCGCCCTCAATCCAAAGGACCGTGTCGCCGAGTGGGCGGAGCGGCTGAAGGCGCAAGTGCGACCGTTCCTCGATTTCGACCGCGGCCCCCAGGCGGCGCTGCTCGTCGACAATTACTCCTGGCTCTCGCAGCTGGACCTCATCGGCTTTCTCCGCGACATCGGCAAGCACTTCCCGGTGGGGGCGATGCTGGCGCGGGAATCGGTCAAGGCGCGGATGGGCGCGGGGATCTCGTACACCGAGTTCAGCTATCAGGTACTTCAAGCCTACGACTTCATGTCCCTCTCGCTGCTGCACGACTGCACGCTGCAGCTCGGCGGCAGCGATCAGTGGGGCAATATCACGGCCGGCGTCGAGCTCATTCGACGTGTCCACGCCCGGGCGGCGTATGGCCTCACCCTGCCGCTGGTCACCAAGTCCGACGGGTCCAAGTTCGGTAAGACGGAATCCGGGACGATCTGGCTGGATCCGCGTAGGACGTCGGCGTACGAAATGTACCAGTTCTGGCTCAACACGCCGGACGCCAATGCGGGGCGCTTCTTGCGGTATTTCACCTTTCTTTCGCACGAGCGCATCGCCGAGCTGGAAAAGGTGACCGAGACGGCGCCGGACAAGCGCGAGGCCCAACGGGCGCTCGCGCGAGAGGCCACGGCCCTCCTCCACGGAGAGGCCGGGGTACGCGAGGCCGAAGCGATCAGCGCGGCTCTTTTCAGCGGCGACGTCGCGTCGTTGCCCGAACCGCAACTGACGCAGGCCGCCCGCGGAATGCCGACCTCCCAGCTCAGGACTCGGGATCTCGCTGATCTCTCGTGGCCCGATCTACTGGTCCGGGTCGGGCTGGCCGACTCCAAGCGCAATGCTCGGGAGCTGCTGAACAGCGGGGCGGTCCAGGTGAACGGCCGGCGTCTCGACGCCGGTGCCCGCGCGCCATCGGGCTCGACGCTGTTCGATAAGTATCTGATTCTGCGGAAGGGGAAGAAGACCTATCACGCGGTCGAGCTGGGCGAAGATTTTCCGGCGAGCGCTTGACACGGGATAGGTCGATCAGTATAGTCAGTCTTTGCCCGCCTAGGTCGTGGGCAACGATTTAAAAGTAGAGAACCGATCCGGTCACCTTCCAAGCTGACCGCAGCGTTCTTTGAAAGTCGCATATGCTACTGGCTCACCGAAAAGGTGTGAGCACCATCCGTTCTAACGAGTACCTTGCGCTCGGCCGAGTGACTGCACGTTCAATGCAGTAACACGTTCGAGCTTGAGGACCAGGTTCATCGCTTTTACTTGGCGAGTTTGATCCTGGCTCAGAGCGAACGCTGGCGGCGTACTTAACACATGCAAGTCGAACGAGGAGCTTCGGTGTAGCAATACATCGGAGCTT
>DATBJF010000013.1:0-136751 GCA_036556545.1 Candidatus Methylomirabilota bacterium | reverse complement strand
CGGTGGTAAAGCGCTATCTCGCCGGCCTCGCCGACACGCTGCGCGGGCTCGGCGTACCCGGCGTTCCCCTGATCATGCGCTCGCGTGGCGGCATCGTCTCCGCGGCGCTCGCCGCCCAGCAGCCCGTCACGCTCTTCCTCTCCGGGCCGGCCGGCGGCGTGATCGGCGCCTCCTTCGCCGCCGAGCGCTCCGGTGTGCGCGATTTCGTCTCCCTCGACATGGGCGGCACCAGCAACGACGTCGCCGTCGTGCGCGAGGGCAAGCCACTGCTCGCGGGCGAAGGGACGATCGGCCCCTACCCGGTGCGCACGCCGATGGTGGACGTCAACACGATCGGCGCCGGTGGCGGCAGCATCGCCTGGATCGACGCCGCGGGCGGACTCCGTGTCGGCCCGCGCAGCGCGGGCGCCGAGCCGGGCCCCGCCTGCTACGCGCGCGGCGGCGACGAGGCGACGGTGACCGATGCCAGCGTCGTGCTCGGATACCTGAACCCCGCGCGCTTTGCCGGCGGCGCCATGACGCTCGACGTGGTGGCCGCCGAACGGGCCGTCGCCGCCATCGGCCGCCGGCTCGGCGTCGACACCGTCGCCGCCGCGGCGGGTATCCATCGCGTGGTGAACGCGCGCATGGCGGACCAGATCCGGCTGGTGACGATCAAGCGCGGCTACGACCCACGCCAGTTCTCGCTCGTGGTGCTCGGCGGCGCCGGCCCCGTGCACGGCGCGGCGCTGGCGGCGGAGATGGGCATGGCCGAGGTGCTCGTGCCCGAGGCGCCCGGCGTGCTGGCCGCCTTCGGTTTGCTCGCCGCCGCCATCGAGCATCACCATGCGCGAACCCTCCAGGCGCGCACCGACGCCGCCGACCTCGGCGCCGTCAATCGCTGCCTCGAGGAGCTCGACGCAGCCGGCCGCGGGCGCATGCGGGAGGAAGGCGTGCCGGCGGCGGACGTCCGCGTCGCCTACGCGGCGGACATGCGCTACGTCGGTCAGGCGTACGAGCTGGAGGTCCCCATCGCGGCGCCCGTCAGCCCGGCGGCCGTGCCGGACATCGTCGCCGCCTTCCACGCCGTGCACGAGCGCGTCTACGGCTATGCCCGCACGCAGCAGCCCGTGGAGTTCGTCAATTTCCGCGCCGTCCACACCTATCCGCTGCCCCGCCCGGTGGTCACGTCGGCGGCTCGCGCCCACGGAACGCTCGACGAGGCGCGGCTGGGGGAGCGGCCGGCGTACTTCGGCGAGTTCGTGAAGACGGCGATCTACGAGCGGGCACGGCTCCCGCTCGGCGCGCGTCTGGCGGGCCCGGCCATCGTCGAGCAGACGGACACGACCACCGTGATCCCGCCCGGCGTCACCGCGCTCGTCGACGAGGCCGGCAATCTGCGGCTGATGCGGAACCGATGACCATCGATCCGATCCTGCTCGAGGTGTTGCGCAATCGGCTCGACGCCATCGCCGACGAGATGGAGCTGACGCTGCTGAAGAGCGCCGCCTCGCCGATCGTGAAGGAGGGCCTCGATGCCTCGGCCGCGCTCTTCAACACGCGCGGCGAGACCATCGCCCAGGCGGCGGCCATCCCGATTCACCTCGGCGCGCTGCAGTTCGCCGCGCAGCGCATCGTCCGCGCGTTTCCACCCGAGCGCATGCGCGAGGGCGACGCCTTCCTGCTGAACGACCCGTACGACGGCGGCACCCACCTGCCCGACATCACGCTGGCGGTGCCGGTGTTCGCCGACGGTCGCGCGGTCGCGCTGGCGTGCACGATGTGCCACCACCAGGACGTGGGCGGCCGGACGCCGGGCAGCGTGCCGACCGACGCCACCGAGCTGTTCCAGGAGGGCGTGATCATCCCGCCCACCCAGCTCTTCCGCGCCGGCGAGCTGGACGAGAACCTCTTCCGCCTGCTCACCCGCAACGTCCGGCTGCCCGACGTCTTCACCGGCGACCTCATGGCGCAGGTGGCCGCGGGGCGGCTGGGCGGCGTGCGCTTGCGCGAGCTGTTCGCCGCGCACGGCGCGGCCACCGTGGTCGGCTACATCGACGAGCTGCTGGCGCGGGCCGAGCGCCTGACGCGCGCGCAGATCGAGGCCATCCCGGACGGCGACTACGCCTTCGAGGACTGGCTCGACGACGACGGCGTCTCGATCGGAACGCCGGTGAAGATCGCGGTGACGCTCCGCGTGCTGGGCTCCGCGATGACGTTCGACTTCACGGGGAGCGACCCGCAGGTGCGCGGGCCATTCAACTCGGTGCCGGCCTCGACGATGTCGGCCGTGTACTACGCCGTGCGTGCGATCTCGGACGCGTCGATCCCGAACAACGGCGGCTGCTTCCGTGCGGTGGACGCGGTGCTCCCCGAAGGTACCATCGTGAACCCCCGGCCGCCGGCGCCGGTGAGCTGCCGCACCGCCACCATCAAGCGCATCGCCGACACGATCCTCGGCGCCCTGGTGGGCGCGCTGCCCGGCAAGATGCCCGCCGCCAGCTCCGGCACGCTGCTCGTGATGGCGTTCGGCGGGCGCGATCCCGAGAGCGATCGGCCGTTCGTCGCCAGCGAGCTGGCCGCGGGCGGCATGGGCGCCCGGCCCGACAAGGACGGCATCGACGTCATCGAGACCGACGTCTCGAATTGCATGAACATCCCCGTGGAGTCGGTGGAGATGAACTTCCCGCTCCGCATCCCGCGCGTGCGGCTGTGGCGCGGCTCCGGCGGCGCCGGCCGGTTCCGGGGCGGCCTTGGCCTCGAAAAGGTGTTCGAGGCGACCACCACCGACGTGATGGTCTCCCACCGCGGCGAGCGCTTCGCGTCCTCTCCGTGGGGCCTCGATGGCGGCGCGCCCGGCGCCCGCGCCCACGCGTTCATCCTCCGCAAGGACGGCGCGCGCGAGGAGCTGCCGTCGAAGAAGATGATCGTGCTGCATCCGGGCGACCAGCTCTGGGAGTACATCGCCGGCGGCGCCGGCTACGGCGACCCGCTCGACCGCGATCCGGCGGCGGTGCTCGCCGACCTGCGCGACGGAAAGATCACGACCCCCGCCGACTACGGTGTCGTGCTGACGCCGGACGGCGCGGCCGTCGACGAGGTGAAGACCAAGGAGTCGCGGGAGGCGCTGCGCAGGAGCCGATGAAGCCGCTGGTGTCCTTCGGGCTCTGGGACTGGATCGACAGGCACCGGCATGAGTTCGAGCCCCCGGTCGGCAACAAGGTCGTCTGGGAAGACAGCCAGTTCACGGCCATGATCGTCCGCGGCCCGAACGCGCGACGCGATTTCCACGTCGACCCGTCGGACGAGATCTTCTACATGCTGAAGGGCGACATGACGCTGGAATACATGGAGGACGGCCGCCGGCATCAGCGGACCATTCGCGAGGGCGAGATGCTGCTCGTCCCCGCGCTGACGCCGCACTCCCCCCACCGCCCGCCCGAGACGTGGGGGCTCGTCGTCGAGATCAAGCGGCGCCCCGACCAGACCGAATCGCTCCTCTGGCTCTGCGAGCGGTGCGACGCGCAGCTTCACGCCGTCACCCTGCACGTGGCCGACATCGAGCGCGACCTCAAGGCGGCCATCGAGCACTTCGATGCCAGCCCGACGCTCCGCACGTGTCCCAAGTGCGGGCACGTCCAGCCCGACCGCGCGCCGTCGACGGCGCGAACGACGTAGCGCCCCCGTCAGCTCCCCGTCTGCGGCACGGTCATGATCTCCAGGAGGTGGCCGTACGGATCTTCGAAGTAGAGCCCCCGCCCGCCGCGGCGGCGATTGATCTTGCCGTCGGTGTGGTGATCGGGGCCGCTGCCGTACGGGATGCCGCGCGCCTTGATGCGGTCGAAGATCGCGTCGAACTCCGCGTCGCTCACGTGGAACGCGTAATGGTGGCTGTTACCCGTCCCCGGGTCGAAGCCGGGACCGCCCCACGCCTCCGGCTCGTCCGCGAAGTCGAAGGTGAGCGTGTCGTTGACCTGCACCTCCGCGAAGTAGCCCTGGCCCGGCTTCACCACGAGCCCGAAAACCTCGGCGAAGAACTGCGCCGACGCCGTCTTGTCCTTGGCCGGCACGATCGTGTGGTCCAGTCGGATGGTCATCGAGCACCTCCAGATTCTCTTGAATGCTACTCCGCGTTCCACCCATACGCTCGTCCGGGCCGTATACCCGGGCATGACGAGCAACGCGCTGCCCCCGACGTTCACGCGCCTGGCCTGGTCCAATCTCGCCGCGCAGTCGGCGGAGCAGATCGCCCTCGCGGCGGCGCCCATCGTGGCCGTCCTCGCCCTCGGTGCCGGCGTGGCCGCCACCGGGGTGCTGCAGACGGTGCAGACGCTGCCGTTCGTGCTGTTCGCCATCCCCGCCGGGCTGCTCGTCGATCGAACGTCGCGGCGTCGGGTCATGGCGGGCGCCGAAGCGTTGCGCGCGCTGTCGCTGCTGGCGGTGCTCGCACTCGCCTCGTTCGGCTGGCTGACGCTTCCGATGCTGGCCGCGCTCGGATTCGTCGGCGCGTGCGGCACCGTCGCCTACAGCGTGGCCGCACCCGCACTCGTTCCCTCGCTGGTTCCGCCGGAGACGCTGGCGCTCGCCAACGGTCGCCTGGAGCTCGCGCGCACGGTGGCGTTCGCCAGCGGCCCGGCCCTCGCCGGCGCCCTCGTCGGGTGGACCGGCGGACCGCTCGCGTTCGGCGCGGCCACCGCGCTGTCGCTCGGCGCCGTCGTCCTGCTGTCGCGGCTGGGCGAGCCGGCGTGCACGCCCGCCCGCGATCGCGACGCGCTCCGTGAGATCCGTGAGGGCGCGCAGTTCGTGTTCTCCCACCGGCTGCTGCGCCCGGTGTTCGTCACGCAGCTCGTCTTCAACGCCGCGCTGTTCACGCTGCACGCGGTGTACGTGCCGTATGCGATCGCAACCCTGGGGCTGTCGGCATTCGCGGTCGGGCTGACGCTCGCGACCTACGGCGTCGGCATGATCGCCGGTGCGCTGGCGGCGCCACGGATCCTGCGCGCGATGTCATTCGGCCATGTCATGGCGCTCGGACCGATCACCGGGCTCGCCGCGTCGATCGTGATGCTCTCGACGATCTGGATGCCGGCGCCATCGCTGGCGGCCCTCAGCTTCTTCCTGATGGGTGTGGGGCCGACGACGTGGGTCATCGCCGCCGCAACGCTGCGGCAGAGTGTCACGCCGGCGCCACTGCTGGGTCGAGTCTTCGCGATCAACCTCACCGCCTACGGGGCGCGTCCCGCGGGCGCCGCCCTCGGCGCGCTCGTGGGCGGGCTCTACGGCGCCGAGGCGTGCCTTGTCGTCGCCGCGATCGGCTTTCTCGTCCAGGCAGTGGTGATCGTCATATCGCCAGTGCGGAGCCTCACGGCGCAGCCGGCGATGGCGACCGCGGCCTAGCTCAGGCCGAAGGCCTCGGCGAAGCGCCGGTAGGACTCGAGGTGATCGCCGTACTTGCGGTGCCCGGCCGTGTGCTGCGCGCAGGCGAGCAGCAGACGCTCACGGTCGGCCGCCCTGGACTTGAGGTAATCCTCGACGAGGCAGAGGCCCAGCTCCTGGTTGTGCGGGTCGTTGCCGATCTTGGTCGCGGCCGTGGCCAGTGTCTGGACGAGCGGCGCGCGATCGGCCCCCGACTTCAGATAGGCGGCGGTGAAGCCGACCGCCTCCTCCTTGCGAAGCTCGAGGAGCGCCGTCTCCAGGCGCTCGAGCAGGACGCGGCCGCCCAGCGACGATGCCACCGTCGGAACGACGATGGCGCGGCGGCCGTTGTCGGGGGTGTTGGCCTGATGCTCGGCCGCGCGGTTGATGAACGAGGTGGCGACGAACAGGAGCTTCAAGCGGTGCGGATGCTCGAACGTGTCGAAGAACCACGCGAGCGTGTTGCAGTACTCGTAGCCGTGCTGTGACATCGAGAAGTTGTTGGGCGCGCCCGTGTCGAGGATGACCTGTGCCGATGCCACCTGGATGGCGTCGAGAATGCGCCGGGGGCTCCGCCCCGCCTTGAGCAGGGCGACCACGGCCTCGATCGCCGACCACTCGCGCTGGCGCGTGATGATCTCGACGAGCATCGCCTCCTCGGCCGCCGTCAGGGGCGCCTCCTGGCGCAGCAGCTCCGCGTCGCGGCCGTCGAGGACGTTCTGCACGACGTTGCAGCCCATCTCGTAGGTCGAGTACCAGCGCGGGCCGACCGCAAGGTCGGGGACGCCGGCGTAGAGGACGTGGCGCGCAGCGTCCCAGCCGAGCGCCTCGCCCAGCTCGATGGTGGCGCGCGCGCGGAACGACTTGTGGCCGGTGGTGTAGGAGCGGTTGTGGAGCATGCGGTCCTGCACGTCGATCAGCCCCGCGAACGCCAGATGGGCGAGCACCTGCCGCCGGTGCGGGACGTCCTGCATGAGGCCGAGGAACACGCGATAGGCCTCGAGGACGGCGCCACGCTGGACGAGCGTCAGCCAGTGGTTGAGGCGCTCGCCGATCGGTGCGTCGAGCGTGAGCGGCTCCTGGTCCGGCCAGTGCGCCTCGGGCATCGGCGGCGCCTGGTCCACCTTGATCTCGTAGAGCCGCGTGTAGTGGCCGGGTGCCTTGCCGAGCAGCTGGTTCCACGGATCGAGCCCGCTCGGGATGTACCAGACCGACTGCGCGAGCGGCAGCAGCGTCAGCTCCGGCCGCAGCATCGCGCTGAGCGGCAGGGCCACGCGCTCGCTCAGCAGGCAGTGGTCGTTGTTGACGAACTTGACGACCCCGTCGTCGAGCCGCTGGTGGTACGGCACGTGGGTGTACGGCGCGTGGATGCGCACCGTCTCCGACAGGATCTCGGCCGCCGGGCGCTTCTGCTTGATCAGCTCGTAGAGCACGGCGCTGGCACCGACCTGGTCACGGGCGAGGATCCGCTCCTCGAGCCGGGCGTAGTCGGCGGAGATCGCCATGGCCGGGAGTATACCGCTCAGCCGCCCGGCGCGCGGTAGCCGCCGCCGGTGCGTGTGGCCTCGTCCATCTCCTCGGCGCTCAGCAGCACCGTGGTCCGCCAGTGGCCGGCGCCGCTGGCGGCGACGATCACGGAGGCCGCGGCGGCGGCGACGTGGCCAGGGAGCTCGACGATCATGAACAGGTCCGTCTCGCCGAGCGCGTAGTGGAATCCTTCGAGTCGCCCGCCGAGGCTGCGCACCAGGTCTTCGACCGCCTGGCGTCGCTTCGTGCCGCCCTCGCCCAGCAGTCCTTGCGCGCCCTCCCGCGAGTACGAGCCCTGGAACAGATAGCGCGGCATCAGGCGAACACGAAGGCGCGCGCGGGGTTCTCGACCAGCAATCGCCGCAGGCCGGCGTCGTCCACGCCCTTGCGGCGCAGGCGCGGCACGACATTCACCAGGAGGTGGTGATAGCCGTAGCCCCCGTACTTCGTCAGCGAGCTCTTGTAGGCGATGTCGTGCGACATGAGGATCTGGTCCCGATGGCCGCGCTCGATCAGGGCCAGGATCTGCTTCATGCGGCCGCCGTCGTTCGGCATGTCGAAGTCCGGATTGTACGGGTAGTAGGAGTTCTCCATCCCGAACAGGTCGTACTCGAGCCAGACGCCCGTGCCGGCCAGATCGTGGAGGTGGCGCTCGTCGGCGATGGTGCGCTCGATGTGGCACATGATCGTGCGCCGCAGGTCGCCGCCCTGCTTCTGCACCAGCTCGACGAGCTGCATGGGCGCCGTCTCGTGGCGCCCGGGGTGCAGCATGAGCGGCGCGCCCGTCTGCCGCTGAGCTTCGACGGCGGCGCGAACCACCTTCTTCTCGTTCTCCGTCCACGGCCAGGTGTTGCCGATCTCGCCGATGAGCCCGGCCCTGATGCCGGTCTCGCCGACGCCGACGGTGACCTCGCGGACGATCTCCCGCACGAGCGAGTCCTCGCTGCGCCGGTCCATGTCCGCCGGATGGGCGGCCGCCACGTAGTAGCCGGCGCCCATCACGATGTTGAGGCCGGTGGCCCGCGCGATGCGCGCCAGGGCGAGCGGATCGCGCGCCAGGCTCACGTTGGTGGGATCGACGACCGTCCGGCCGCCCGCGCGCTGGAAGAGCGTGATCTCGTCCTGCGCCGTCTGCTCGTCGAGGAGGCGGAGGTTGTCGAGGTTCGAGTTGAAGTGCTGCCGCACCCAGCCGACGTTCGCCAGCGTCACCGGCTGATGCGCGAGCCGCTTGTCGCTCGCCGCCGCCGGCTCCTTGAACATGACCTCGAAGTCGATGAGCAGGTGCTCGTGCGGGAGCGTGATGCCCAGGCCGTCGGCGGGGACGGGCCCGAGCACCGTCTGCGCCCGGCCCGCGAGCGCGTTCGCCATGGAGACCTCCGTCTGCGCGACCGGATGGCTGCGTCCGGATTATAGGCGAGCGCGCGTCAGCCGAGCTGCCGCCGGAACCGCCACGCGCTGACGGCCACGAACAGGCTGGCGAGCGCGACCAGGGCGAGGAGATTCGGGTACACGACGTCGAGGGCGGCCCCTTTGACGAGCACGCTGCGCGCGATGCTGGCGAAGTGCGCGATGGGGTTGAGCAGCGTGAGCGGCTGCACCCAGTCGGGCATCGCCTCGATGGGCGTGAGGCCGCCCGACAGCATCGCCAGCGGCGGGTTGATGAAGAAGCTGATGAGCTGCGTCTGGTTGGCCGAGCGGGCCAGCGTCGCGATGAAGGTGCCGAGGCCGATGCCGGTCAGCACGCAGCACGCGCAGGCGGCCAGCAGGAGCGCGACGCTGCCCCGGAACGGCACGCCGAACACCAGCCGCGCCACCGCGATCACCAGCAGCACCATCGTCATCAGCAGTACGAACAGCGGGACCATCTTGGCCGTGATCAGCTCGAGCGCGCTGGCCGGCGTCATGAGCAGCTGCTCGACCGTGCCGCGCTCCTTTTCGCGGATCATGGTGGCGGCCGACACCAGCGAGCCGTTGAGGATGATGAGGGTGCCGAACACACCGGTGACGATGAACCAGGCGTTGACCAGGCCGGGGTTGTAGAGGAGCGCGGTGCGCAGCTCGACGGGCGCCGCCCGCGGGTTGGCGGCCCCGTCGCGGTTCAGGAAGGCGACCGCGCCCTCGACATAGCCCTGGGCGATCTGGGCGGTGTTGGCGTTGGCGGCGTTGAGGAGGACCTGCACCGTGGCCGGGCGTCCGCGCGCGCGGAGCCGCGCGAAGTCGTAGGGGATCACCACGCCGACGTCGAGCCGGCCCACGCCCAGCTCCTTCCCGAGCACGGCCGGCGAGGCGTAGGCGCCCGCCAGCCGGAACGTCGGATTCTGCGTCAGCGCCGAGATCAGCTCGCGGCTCTCCGCCGTGCGGCTTTCGTCCACGACGCCGAGTCGGAGGTTGCGCACGTCCGAGTCGAGCGCGAAGCCGAACAACAATATTTGCAGCGTGGGCGGCACGATCAGCGAGATGGTCAGGCGCCGGTCGCGCCGGATCTGGCGCAGCTCCTTGAGGGCCAGCGCCCAGAACCGCCTCACGCCTTGACCTGCATGCGCCGCAGCGTGCGCCACGCGAGGAGATAGAAGACCAGGCCGATGCCGGCGATGGCCAGGACCGCCCACCACACGGCGGGCCAGCCGCCGCCCTGCAGGTAGGCGTCGCGGACGATCAGCACGTAGTATCGCGCCTGCACCAGGTTCGAGATCCACCGCAGCGCGTCGGGAATGTTCTCGATCGGGAAGATGAGCCCCGAGAGCAGGAACGCGAGCAGGAAGCCGCCGAGCGCGACCGCCTGCACGGCGGCCGCCTGGTTCGGGATGGCGGCGCCCACCAGCGAGCCGAACGACACCACGCAGAAGACGAAGAGCGCGCTGCCGATCACGAGCGGCGTGGGATCGCCCGCGAAGCGGAGGCCGAAGAGCGTGAACATCAGCAGCGCCAGCAGCAGACACTGCACGAACCCCATCACCAGGCCGGCCAGGATCTTGCCGAGCAGGAACTCGTGCGCCGAGATGCTCGACACGTACACCTGCAAGATCGTCCTCTGCTCGCCCTCGCGCGACATCGCGAGCGCCGCCAGCACGGTCGGGAAGATGGACAGGCCCAGCACGAGGAAGCCAGGGCCGTAGAACTTCTGCGGATCGCGCCCGGGATTGAACCAGAGCCGGGTGGCCGTCTGGATGGCCAGGACCCCGGCCTCGCCGTGCTCCCGCGCGAAGGCGCGCGTGATCTGCCCGGCCGTGCCGCGCACGAGCTGCGCGGTGTTGGCGTCGGTCGCGTCGACGAGCAGCTGCGCCTCCACCGGCCACCCGCGCCGGATTCGCTGCTCGAAGCGGTCGGGGATGATCAGCGCCGCCCGCGCCCGACCGCCCGCCAGCATCTGCTCCGGCGACGTCGCGGGCGGCAGCGACACCACGCGGTACGTCAGCGACGTGCGGAACGCGTCGACGTACCGGCGCGACAGGGGCGTCTGGTCGAAGTCCTGGACGACCATCGGCATGTCGGTGACCGTGAGCGACACGGAGGTCCCCATCAGCGCGGTGAGACCGACCGGCAGGACGAGGGCCAGCGCGAGGGCGAGGCGATCGCGCCGGAGCTGGGTCAGCTCCTTGCGGGCCTGGGCCAGGATGCGCCGCACGCTGCGGATCCTCAGGCGGCGACGGCGCCCTTCTCGACGATGGCCAGGAAGACGTCCTCGAGCGTGTAGTCGTCGTCGCGCACCTCGCGCACGCGGACGCCCTCGCCCTCGAGCCGTGCGGTCAGGTCGCGCGCCGCCGCCTGCGCGTCGCCGTCCACGATGACGTGGAAGCGATCACCGAAGAGCGAGACGCGCCAGGGGTCCATCGCCGCCTTCAGCAGCGCCACCGCGCGCAGCGGCTCGTCGGCGCGGACGTCGAGGACGCGGCCGCCCTGCGCCGCCTTCACCCCGCTCGGCGTGCCCTCGGCCACCAGCGCGCCGGCCACCATGAAGCCCAGCCGGTTGCACTGTTCCGCCTCCTCCAGGTAGTGCGTGGTGACGAGGATGGCCGCGCCCTGGTCGGCGAGCTGGTTGATCATGGCCCAGAACGCGCGGCGCGCGATGGGATCGACGCCCGACGTCGGCTCGTCGAGGAAGAGCACGCGCGGCTCGTGCATGATGGCGGCGCCGAAGGCCACGCGCTGCTTCCAGCCGCCGGGCAGGCTTCCCGTGAGCTGCCCGCCCTTGCCCTCGAGGCCGGCGAAGGCCAGCACCCATTGCTGGCGCGCGGCGCGTTGCTCGCGCGGAACCTGGTAGACGCCGGCGAAGAATTCGAGGTTCTCGGCGATGGTGAGGTCGTCGTAGAGCGAGAACTTCTGCGACATGTAGCCGACGTGCTGCCGCACCACCTCCGAGCGCACCGCGCCCGCCTCGCCGGCCAGCCGCACCTCGCCCTCGCTCGGCGGCAGCAGGCCGCAGAGCATCTTGATGGTGGTCGTCTTGCCGGCGCCGTTGGCGCCGAGCAGGCCGTAGACCTCACCGTAGCGGACCTCCAGATCGATGCCCTTGACCGCCACGAAGTCGCCGAATGTCTTGCGCAGCCCGCGCGCGCCGATGGCAACGGCGTCGGAGACCACCGCGTGCGCGCGCCGGGCGGGGAACGCCGGCACCGGCGCGTCGCCCTCGAGGTCGCGCAGGATCGCCACGAACGTGTTCTCGAGCGTCGGCGCCGCCGGCCGCAGGCTGCGCACGGCGCCGCCCAGCACCTCGCGCACGGCGCGCTCGCCCGCTCCCGCGTCACGGACGAGCACGTCGAGGCGGTCACCGAAGCGCTGGACGTCGGCGATGACGCCGTCGCGCGCGTCGAGCGCCGCCTGCGCCCGGCGCAGGTCCGCCGCGCGCACCTCCAGGCGGCGCAGCCCGAGGCTCTCGCGGAGCGCGACCGGGCTGCCCGTCCGGTGCAGGCGGCCGTCGTGCATCAGCGCCACGCGATGACAGCGCTCGGCCTCGTCCAGGTACGGCGTGGCGAGCAGGATCGTCATGCCCTCGGTCGACAGCTGGGCCAGCGCGTCCCAGAACTCGCGCCGCGAGACGGGATCGACGCCGGTGGTCGGCTCGTCGAGCAGGAGGATGCGCGGCTCGGCCACGAGGGCGCAGGCCAGGGCGAGCTTCTGCTTCATGCCGCCGCTCAGCCGGCCGGCCAGGCGCCCGGTGAAGCGCTCCAGGCCAAACATGGCCAGGTAGCGCTGCCCTCGCGCCTCGATGTCGCGCACGGCGACACGCCGCAGCTCACCCACGTAGCGAAGGTTCTCGGCCACGCTGAGGTCCTGGTACAGGCTGAACGCCTGCGTGAGGTAGCCGACGTACGCGCGCGCGTCCCGCGCCGGCCGGCCGAGCAGCTCCGCCTCGCCCGCCGTCGCCTCCATCACGCCACCCAGGATCTGGAACGTCGACGTCTTGCCGGCGCCGTCGGGCCCGATGAGTCCGAAGATCTCCCCGGCGCGGACCTCGAGATCGATGCTGCGCACCGCCGTGATCGCGCCGTAGCGCTTGACGAGCCCGCGCGTGCGGATGGCGACGGCCGGATCGGTCACCGCCGCGCCTGTCGCGTCGGCCAGCTGCTGCCGTCGACGAGGATCTCGCCGTCCGCGGGCATCCCTGGCTTGGCGAATCCGACCGCGCCCCGGAGCTGCAGCTTCACGCCGACCACCTGCTTCACGCGGTCCTCGCGGAAGTAGGTGTTCTCCGGGGTGAAGGAAGCCTGGGGGTCGATGCGCGTCACCTCGGCCGTGATCGGCGTCGCCGGCGCCGAGTCCAGATACACGCGCGCGGGCTGTCCCAGCCGGACGCGCCCGATCTGACCCTCGGGCACGAATCCGCGCAGGTAAACTTCCCCGAGGTTCACGAGGGTGAGGATCGGCGTGCCGGCGGTGACGACCTCGCCCGGCTCGGCCGTGCGCGTGGCCACCGTGCCCGTGAACGGCGCCAGCACGCGCAGGTCCTGCCGATTGGCGCGTGCCTCCTCGAGCTGCGCCCGCGCGCGCTCGGCCTCGGCCTGCGCGGCCGCGATGTCGGCCTGCGCCTGGAGGATCTGGCCTTGCACGGCCGCCACCTGCGACGAGCGGATGGCGGGGTTCACGAGGCTCGCCCGCGCGGCCGTCAGCGCGCCCCTGGCGGCTTCCACCTGGCGACGCGCGGCGGCCACCACGGCCGCCTGGGCCTCCTCGTTGCGCTCCGCGCGCCGCGCCTCCTGCTCGGCGATCAGCTCGCGCTTGAAGAGCTGCGCCGCCGCCTCCCGATCCCACCTCGCCTGGGCGTGGGCCGCTTCCGCCTGGGCCAGCTGCGCCTCCGCGGCCGCCAGCTTGCCCTCCGCCTCGTTGACGCGGCCCTGCGCGTCGCTGCGCGCCTGGTCGACGCCGAGCCGGCTCTGCTGCAGCTGCTCCTCCAGCACCGCGATCTGGTGCTGGGCGAGCCGGACGCGCGCCTCCGCCTGGCGCACGGCGGCCAGCGCTTGCTGCTCGCGCGCCCGCACCTGATCGTCGTCGAGCACGGCCACGACCTGACCGGCCTCGACCCGATCACCCTCGCGTACCGAGATCTCACGGATGCGCCCCGCCGTCTTGGCGGCCACGGCGGCGTCGTCGCCCTCGATGCGCCCGCTGAGCGCGATCACCCCGGGCGGCAGCGCCGCCGGCGCGAGCACCAGGCGCCACAGCGCGAACCCGCCGACGGCGAGCACCGCCAGGACGGCCACGACGAGCAGGCGGCGGCGCCCGGCGCTCACGGCCGCCGGGTCCGGGCCGGCCGCTGGGCGGCGAGGCCGTGCGAGAGCAGGTCCTGGATGTGCTTCACGTACGCGCCCGCCTCCGGCGCCTCGAGCGCCGGTCGCCGCGACGCGAGCACTCGCTCGCGAAAGCGCGCGGTTCCGAAGAAGAACACGAGGCTGCCGACCAGGCTCAGGTGCGTGAGGAGCGGATCGACGGGCCGGAAGTCGCCCTCGCGCACGCCGCGCGCGACGATGCGCTGCACCGCGGCCAGGATGCGCGCGGGCTGCGCGATGACGGCCGGATCGAGGTGACGCCCGCCCGAGACGACCTCACGCAGCATCATCGCGCAGAAGTGCGGGTAGCGACGCGTGGCCATCTCGCCGACGAGCGCCACGAGCTCGCGCAGCACCTCGGGCGCCGGCCGCGGCGATCCCGCCAGCCGCTCCACGCCGGCCACGATCTCGCCGAAGGTGGCCGCGACGATGGCCAGGTACAGCTTGCGCTTGCCCCCGAAGTGATAGCTGATCATCGCCTTGTTCACGCCGGCCCGCGCGGCGATGGCCGCCACCGGAACGCCGTCGTAGCCGCGGTCGGCGAACAGCTCGGCCCCGGCCGCCAGCAGCGCGTCGCGGGTGGCGGCGGCGTCGCGGCGGCGGCTTCGCGTGGTCTCGAGGGGGGTCGCGGCCTTCATCGTCGCTATCAACCAAACGTATGGTTGATAACTTTCGCGGCGCCGTCAAGGCCCCTTTATGATCACAGCCGGATGCCGACCATCATGTCGCACGCCGTCGTGGGCCTGGCGCTCGGCACGCTGACCTCGTTCCCGCACCGCCGGCGAACGTTCTGGCTCGCGTCGGCCGCGCTACCCGTCCTGCCCGATCTCGACGTCTTCGGTCGCGCCTTCGGGATCTCGTTCTACTCGACGTGGGGGCACCGCGGGATCTCGCACTCCTTCGCCGCGGCCGCCGTCATCGGCGTGGTCGCCGCCGTCCTGCTCCGGCGCCGGCTCGGCGCGCCGCTGCCGCCGCTCGCGCTCTACTTCGCGCTCATCACGGCCTCCCACGGCGTGCTCGACGCGCTGACGGACGGCGGCCCCGGCGTGGCCTTCTTCGCGCCGTTCGACGGCACGCGGTACTTCTTCCCGTGGCGGCCGATCCCCGTGTCGCCGCTGGTGTCGCGCTTCTTCAGCGAGTGGGGCTGGCGCGTCTTCAGCGCCGAGCTCGCGCTCATCTGGCTCCCGGCCGCCTTCGTGATCCTCGTCGCGCGCGCCCGGCGGGGCTGAGCCGCTCAGCGGCCGGCGAGCGCTGCCCACACGCGGCCGGGCGTCATCGGCAGGTCGAGCTGCGTGACGCCGCGGCCCGCCAGCGCGTCGAGGACGGCGTTGATGGCCGACGGCAGCGCACCGGCCACACCCGATTCGCCGGCGCCCTTCACGCCGAGCGGGTTGGTGGTGCACGGGACCACGTGGTGTCCCACGCGCAGGTCCGGCAAGTCGGCCGCGCGCGGGAGCATGTAGTCCATGAACGAGGCGGAGAGGAGCTGGCCGGTCTCGCCGTACACGACGTGCTCGCCCAGCACCTGGCCGAGGCCCTGCGCGATGCCGCCGTGGATCTGGCCGTCGACGATGACGGGATGGGCGATGCGTCCGACGTCGTCGACGGCGGCGTAGCCGACCACCTGCACCGCGCCCGTCTCCGGCTCGATCTCGATCTCGGTGACGTGGCAGCCGTTGGGAAAGGTCATCTGCGGCGACACGAACTTCGCCGTGCTGTCGAGCGCGCCGGGGGATGCCCGCGCGAGATCGAGGAGGCCGATGGCGCGGTCGGTGCCCTTCACGCGGAAGCGGCCGTCGCCGAAGTCGACATCGAACGGCGCCGCCTCCAGGCGCTCCGCGGCCAGGCGCCGGCCTTTGTCGATGGCGCTGCCGCACGCGAGCGCCATGGCGCTGCCCGCCATCATCAGCGAGCGCGAGGCGACGCTCGGCGTGCCGACCGGCACCTCGTCGCTGTCGCCCTCGATCAGCCGCACGGCGCCGACGTCGATGCCGAGCTGCGCGGCGATGAGTCGCGGGTACGTCGAGAGATGTCCCTGCCCCATCGCCTGCACGCCCGTACGCACGGCCACGGTGCCGTCGGCGCCGAAGCGAAGGTCCACCGTCTCGTCGAGAATGCCGCCCGCGACCTCCAGGAAGCAGCAGAGCCCGATGCCACGCAGCCGGCCCGCGCGCTCGGCCGCCGCGCGCCGGGCGGGGAAGCTCTTCCAGTCGGCGAGCGCCAGCGCCTTGTCGAGCACCGCGGCGAACTCACCGCTGTCATAGACCTGGCCGTTGACCGCGCGATAGGGCATCGCCGACGGCGCGATGAAGTTGCGCCGCCGCAGCTCGACGCGGTCGATGCCGGTGGCGCGCGCGGCGTTGTCCAGCAGCCGCTCGATGAGCATGAACGCTTCCGGCCGGCCGGCGCCGCGGTACGGGCCGAGCGGCGCCGTGTTCGTGAGCACCATCTTGACGTCGATCTGGATGGCCGGGATGGCGTAGACGCTGGACAGACAGTTCTTCGTGTTGTTGGTGGAGAAGATGGCCGAGAAGGTCGACGTGTAGGCGCCGATGCCGACGAACGTGCGGACGCGGAGCGCCAGGATACCGCCGGCGGCGTCGAAGGCGAGCTCGCCCTCCAGCACACCGTCGCGGCCGGCGGTATCGGTCAGGAAGCTCTCGAGCCGGCTCGCGCACCAGCGCACCGGCCGCCCGACGCGGCGCGCCGCGTACAGCAGCGCGGCGTACTCGGCGTACGTCTGCGTCTTCATGCCGAAGCCGCCGCCGACGTCGTACGTGAGCACGCGGACCTGCGCGGGCGGGACCTTGAAGACGAACTCCGCCAGCATCCGCCGGACGACGGCCACGCCCTGGGTGCCCGCGATCAAGGTGTAGCGCCCGCTCGCGGCATCCCACTGCCCTATCGCCGCCCGCGGCTCGAGAGCGGCCGGCGCCAGGCGCGTATCCAGCACGCGCACGCGCTCCACGTGCGCGGCTCGCGCGAACGCGGCGTCCACGGCCGCCGCGTCGCCGTCCGCCCAGTCGAGCGCGACGTTGCCCGCCGCCTCCGGCCAGATCACCGGCGCGCCCGGTGCCAGCGCACGCTCCACCTCCGTCACCGAGGGCAGCTCCCGGACGTCGACGGCGACCGCCTCGGCGGCGTCGCGGGCCTGCGCGGCCGTCTCCGCCACCACGATCGCCACCGGCTCGCCGACGTAGCGCACGCGGTCCACGGCCAGCGGCGGCATGCTGGCGGCGAACATCGGCCGGCCGCCGCGTCCGGGCAGCGCCACCGCGGGCGGGATCGCGCCGAGCCCGTCGGCGGCCAGGTCGCCTCCCGTGAACACGCCGAGCACGCCGGGCAGCGCTCGCGCGGAGGCGTCGCTCACGGCTCGCAGCGCTCCGTGGCTCACCTGCGCGCGGACGAAGGCGGCGTGGACCTGGCCCGGCACGACCACGTCGTCGGTGAAGCGCCCGCGGCCGGTGAGGAGCGGCCCGTCCTCGCTGCGCAGGGCGTCGCGGTCGCTGCCGAATCGCAACAGGCTCTCGCTCACGTGGTCCTCCGGCGCCGGCGGATTTGACAGCGCGCCGACGCGCCAGTATAAGCGCTGTGCATATCCCGAGCCTGGGCTGCGCACTCACCGAGGAGGGCGTGATGCTGACTTCCCCACGACGTCTCGCGGCGCTCGTACTGCTGGCCGTGCTCGCCGGTGTCGCCGGCGTCCACGCGCAGGGCGAGCCGATCAAGATCGGCTTCCTCATTCCGCTGACGGGTCCGCTCGCCACGCCGGGCCAGGACATGCGCGACGGCTTCGGCCTGTTCTGGGAACAGGCCGGTCACCAGATCGGCGGACGCAAGGTCCAGGTCGTCACGGCGGATACGACCTGCAATCCGGACCAGGCGCTCACGCAGGCCCGTCGCGTCGTGCATCAGGAGAAGGTCCACTTCATGGTCGGCCCGCTGTGCGGGCACGAGGGGCCGGCCGTCGCGCAGGTGAGCAAGGAGACCGGCGTGCCGCTGCTGATGGACACGGCCGGCGCCGACACGGTGACCAAGTGGGATCGCACTCCGACCGTGGTGCGCACGGCCGTCTCGGCGAGCCAGATCGGCCATCCGTGGGGCGACTACATGTACAAGGAGCTGGGACTCCGAAATGTGACGTTCATCGGCCAGGACTACACCTGGGGCCACGAGGTCACGCTCGGCGCCGTGAAGACGTTCACCGAGCTCGGCGGCAAGGTCGCCAAGATCATCTGGAACCCGATCGGCACACGGGACTACGGACCGACGATCGCGGCCATTCCGGCCGACACCGACGGCGTCTCGGCCGTGGTGGTCGGCGTCGATCGGCTGCGCCTCTTCGAGGCCTGGTTCAACTTCGGGATGGACAAGAAGAAGAAGATCTACGGCGGCTACTGGATGCACCAGGACGCGCTGCCCCAGATGGACGACCGCGCCGTCGGCCTCATCGGCAACGCGCTGCACTACGCGGCCGGTCTCGACACGCCGGAGAACCGTGCGTTCACGGAGGCCTTCGCGCGCAAGTACAAGCGGCTGCCGTCGTGGTTCGCGGAGTCGGCGTACACCACCGGGCTCTGGACGAAGACGGCCGTGGAGTCGATCGGCGGCAAGGTGGAAGACCGCGCCGCGTTCCTCAAGGCCGTGCGCACGGTGAAGATCAACGCGCCCCGCGGCCCGCTGCGGCTGGACGAATACGACAATCCGATCCAGAACGTCTACATCTCGAAGATCCAGAAGATCAAGCATCCGGTGCTCGGCGAGGTGCTCACCAACGTGCCGCTGAAGACGTATCCGGCCGTGTCGCAGTTCTGGACCTGGAAGCCGGAGGAGTTCCTGAAGCGAGGACCGTACCAGCGGTAGCCCGGGCGCGAGCGAGGTGACGACGAGCGCGATCCTCCAGGCGATCAACGGCACCTCGCTGGCGGCGCTGCTCTTCCTCGTCGCGAGCGGCTTCACCGTCACCTTCGGCCTCATGCGCGTCGTCAACATGGCGTACGGTGCGTACTACCTGCTCGGCGGCTACGTCGGGCTGTCCATCGTGCAGGCCACGGGGAGCTTCGCGCTCGGCGTGCTGGGCGGCGGCGCCGCCGTCACCGTCGTCGGCTATCTCGTCGACCGCTTCCTGATCCACCATATCGCTGACAATCATCTCGCCCAGGTCTTGCTGACCGTCGGCATCGCGTTCGTCATCGGCGACGTGGCGCTCAAGATCTGGGGCGGCGACTCGCTGAAGGTGCCGGTACCCCTCGTCCTGCGCGGCGCCATGGAGCTGCCGGGCGGCATGATCTATCCGACCTTCCGCTTCGTCCTCATCCTCTTCGGCGCCGCCATCGCGGCCGCCCTCTGGCTGCTCTACACGCGCACGCAGATCGGCGCCGTGGTGCGCGCCGGCGTGGACGACCGGGAGCAGGTCTCGGCGACGGGGATCGACGTGGACCGGCTGTTCGTCATGGTCTCCGCGCTGGCATCGTTCCTGGCCGGGATGGCCGGCGTGGTGGGCGGCGCCTTCCTCACGCTCTACCCCGGGGCCGAGTGGGAGATCCTCGTGGTGGCGCTCGTGGTGGTCATCGTGGGCGGCCTGGGCAGCCTCGGCGGAGCCATGATCGGTGCCCTCGTCGTCGGCCTGCTCGACGCGTACGGGCGCTGGCTCCTCCCCGAGTTCTCGTACTTCGTCCTGTTCGGTCCGATGGCCGTCCTGCTGCTCTTCCGCCCGCAGGGCATCGCCGGCCGCGAGGCGTGAGCGTGTCTCGCGCGCGCATCGCGCTCGGCGCCGCCCTCGTCCTGGCCGCGCTGGCGCTGCCCCTCGTCGCCGGCCCGTTCTGGCTCGGCCTCGTGACGCAGATGCTCGTGTTCGGCCTGCTCGCGCTGTCGGTGGATCTCCTGCTCGGCCACGCCGGGCTCTTCTCGATCTGCCACGGCTCCTTCTTCGCCATGGCCGCGTACACCACGGCCATTCTCCAGGTGCGTCACGCCGTGCCGACGGCGCTGGCGGCGCCGGCGGGGCTGCTGGCGGGCACGCTGCTGGGCCTCCTCTTCGGCCTCGCCGTGCGCACGCGCGGTGTCTACTTCATCCTCATCACCATCGCCTTCGGCTACGTCGTGTGGGGCGTGGCCCACCGCTGGTCGTCGTTCACCGGCGGCGACAACGGCGTCACCAACGTGCCGTTTCCCGCCGTCGCCGGCGTGCGCGTCGAGACGCACACCGAGTACTACTACCTCGCGCTCGGGGTGGCCGCGCTGTGCGCGCTCGGCTACCGCGTGCTGATCCGCTCTCCGTTCGGCCTGGCGCTGCGCGGGATCAAGGGCAGCGAGAGCCGGATGCGCACGCTGGGCTTCGACTCGAACCGGCATCTGTATGTGGCCTTCGTCCTCTCCGCCGCCCTCGCCAGCGTGGCCGGCGTGCTGTACGTCTACGGAAACCGCTTCGTGAATCCCGTGGCCGCGTCGTTCCCCGTCTCCGTCGAGGCCGCGCTGATGGCCATCGTCGGCGGTACCGGCACCATCGTGGGCCCGTTCATCGGCTCCGCCATCATCCTCGGCCTGCGCAACTGGGTGTCGAGCTTCTTCGAGCTCTACGCGGCCATCATGGGGATCGTCTTCATCGTGGCCGTGCTGTGGGTGCCGGAAGGCGTCGTCGGCCTCGCCGCGCGCCTGCGCGGGCGAGCGGTCCGCGCGTGAGCGCGGCCGTCGAGATCGCGGAGGTCGTGAAGGAGTTCGGCGGGCTGCGCGCCGTGGATCGCGTCTCGATGCGCGTGGCCGCCGGCGAGCGGCGCGTGCTGATCGGGCCGAACGGCGCCGGCAAGACGACGTTGTTCCACTGCATCACGGGAACGCTGGCGCCGACGGCCGGGCGGGTCCGCTTCTTCGGCCGCGACGTCACCCGCCTGCCCGAGCACCGCCGCACCGCGCTCGGCATGGGGCGCACGTTCCAGATCTCCAACGTGATCGCGGAGCTCACGTGCCTGGAGAACCTCGTGCTGGCCGCCGTCGGCACCGACCGTCGCAAATGGATCGTCCATCGCCCGGTCGCCGCCTTCGAGGACGTGCGCGAGCAGGCGCGCGCCGGGCTCGCGCGGGTCGGCCTCGCCCAGCGCGCCGACGAGGCGGTGCGCCGCCTGTCCTACGGCGAGCGACGCCAGCTCGAGCTGGCGCTGGCGCTCACTGGGCGCCCCCGCGTCCTCTTCCTCGACGAGCCCTGCGCGGGCCTGTCGCCCAGCGAGCGCGGCCGCATCTCCAGGCTCATCGCCGACCTGCCGCGCGATCTCACCGTGCTGATGATCGAGCACGACATGGACGTGGCGCTCGGCCTCGCCGATCGCGTCACCGTGCTGCACCAGGGCCGCGTCATCCTGGATGCCGCGCCGGGCGAGGTGCAGAGCAACGCCGAGGTGCGCGAGGTCTACTTCGGCCATGGCTGAGGCACTGCTCTCGGTGCGCGAGATCCACACCTACTATGGCGACTCGTACGTGCTGCAGGGCGTGAGCCTGGACGTCCCCGCCGGCGCCATCGTCGCCATCCTCGGCCGCAACGGCATGGGCAAGACCACGCTGATCCGGTCGGTGGCGGGACTGACGCCCCCGCGGCGCGGCGAGGTCGTCTTCAAGGGCCGCTCCCAGCGCGGCCGCCCGCCCTATGCCATCGCCAGCGACGGCATGGCCATCGTGCCGCAAGGCCGGCGCATCTTCCGCTCGCTCAGCGTGCGCGAGAATCTCCTGCTGCCGACCAGCCGGCTGGCCCGGCGCGCACGTGCCATCGCGGGCGCCACCGCCGGCCGCACGCGCTGGGATCTCGACGCCGTCTTGACGGAGTTTCCGCAGCTGCGCGCGCGGATCGAGCACCCGGGCGGCGCGCTGTCCGGCGGCGAGCAGCAGATGCTGGCCGTCGGCCGGGCCCTGATGGCCAACCCCGACCTCATCCTGATGGACGAGCCGTCGGAGGGCCTGGCGCCGCGGCTGGTCCAGCAGATCGAGTCCATCATGAAGCGCGTGCGCGACCACGGCCACGCCGTCCTGCTCGTCGAGCAGAACTTCGCGCTGGCCATGGCCGTGGCCGATCGTGTTCACGTCGTCGCCTCGGGGCGCCTCGTCTTCGGCGGCACCCCCCGCGATCTGGAGGCAGCGCCCGCGGTGCTCGACCAGCACCTCGGCGTCGCCGGAAAGGCAGGTTCGTCATGGCCAGGCACCACACGCTGAACCCCACGCCCGACACCGTGCACTGGGGCTACTTCGACGCCGCCATCCCGGCCAAGCTCACGATCGATTCCGGCGACACCGTGGTCGTCGACACCGTCTCCGGCGGCCGCCGGGAGCTCGGCGACGATCTCTCGCGGCTGTCGTCCGTGCACCGCGAGATCGCGGAGAAGGTCACGCAGGGTCCTGGCCCTCACATCCTCACCGGCCCCATCGCCGTGCGCGGGGCCACGCCCGGCGACACGCTCGAGGTGAAGATCCAGGCGCTCGAGCTGACCGTGGACTGGGGCTGGAACATCATCCGCCCGCTTCGCGGCACGCTCCCCGAGGACTTCCCGCGCCTGCGTCGTACGGTCATCCCGCTCGATCGCAAGAAGATGACGGCGACGCTGCCGTGGGGTCCGGTGATCCCGCTGCGGCCGTTCTTCGGCATCATGGCCACGGCGCCGCGCCCGGAGTACGGGCTCTGCTCGAGCGTGGAGCCGCGCGAGTTCGGCGGCAACATCGACTGCAAGGAGTTCGTGCCGGGCACCTCGCTCTTCCTGCCCGTCTTCGTGCCGGGCGCCCACTTCTCCACCGGCGACGGCCACGCCGTGCAGGGCGACGGGGAGGTGTGCCTGACCGCGCTCGAGACGTGCCTGCGCGGAACGCTGGAGTTCCACCTCCACAAGACCATGCGGCTGGCGTTCCCGCGCGCGATCACGCCGACGCACCACATCACGATGGGCTTCGATCCCGACCTGGACGACGCCGCCCGTCAGGCGCTGCGCGACATGATCGCCTGGCTCGTCCAGCTCAAGGGCTGGACACCGGAAGAGGCGTACGTGTTCTGCAGCCTCGCGTGCGATCTCCACGTGACGCAACTGGTCGACGGCAACAAGGGCATCCACGCCATGGTTGGCCGCGAGCTCCTTGGGCTGTAACCGCCGATGAATCTGGCCGGCGCGATCGACGCCGGCGGCATCTCGCCGGCGCGCCGATGGGCCATCACGCTGTCGGTGATGATGGTCACGGTCATGCAAGTGCTCGACACGAGCGTGACCAACGTGGCGCTGCCGCACATGCAGGGCTCGATGTCGGCCGGCATCGAGGAGATGTCGTGGGTGGTGACGTCGTACCTCGCCGCCAACGCCGTCGCCATCCCCGCCACCGGCTGGCTCTCCGCGCGCTTCGGCCGCCGGCGCTTCTTCCTGATCTGCACCGTGCTGTTCACGGCCAGCTCGTTCCTGTCGGGGATCGCGCCCAACCTCGAGACGCTCGTCGCCATGCGCGTCTTCCAGGGCCTCGGCGGCGGCCCCGTCATCCCGATGGCGCAGGCCATCATGTGGGAGATCTTCCCGCTGCGGCAGCGCGGCACCGCCATGGCCGTGTGGGGCGTCGGCATCATGCTGGCGCCGATCCTGGGCCCGACCGTCGGCGGCTGGATCGCCGACAACTGGTCGTGGCGCTGGATCTTCTACATCAACCTGCCCATCGGGTTCCTCGGCTTCATCATGGTCAGCGCGTTTCTCTTCGACTCGCCGTTCGCGAAGAAGCCGAGCCGCATCGACGCCATCGGGCTCGTGCTCATGGTCCTCGGCTTCGGCTTCCTGCAGCTCGGGCTCGACCTCGGCGAGAAGGCGGACTGGTTCGAGTCGAACCACATCGTGGCGCTGTTCGTCCTCGGCGTGTGCGCGCTGGCCGCCTTCGTCGTGCGCGAGCTCACCACCCCGGAGCCGATCCTGGACCTGAGCGTCTTCAATGACCGCAACTTCGCCGTCGGGACGATGTGCATCGCGCTGGTCGGGCTCGGCTTCAACTCGAGCATGCTGCTGGTGGCGCTGTACACGCAGAAGATGCTCGCCTACGACGCCTGGAACGCCGGCCTCGTGCTGGCGCCGGGCGGCCTCGGCACGATGATGGCGCTCATGGTCTCGGGCCGGCTCGTGTCGCGCATGGATCAGCGCCTCATGCTGGCCGGCGGCTGTCTGCTGAACTTCGTCGCCACCACGCTGATGACCCACGTCACGCTCGGCATCGACTACTGGGCGCTGGCGTGGCCGCGCTTCCTGCAAGGCATCGCCATGGGCTTCGTCTTCGTGCCGCTGCAGACCCTGACGCTGGCCACCATCCGCCTCGAGCGCCTCGCGAACGCGACGGCCGCCTACAACGTCGTGCGCAACATCGGCGGCAGCGTCGGCGTGGCGGTGGCCACCGCGCTGCTCGTGCGGCGCAGCCAGGAGCACCAGACGCACCTGGTGGCGCACGTGGACGTGTGGAGCCCGGAGACGGCGCGCCAGCTCCAGGAGTGGACCGAGCACTTCATGACGCAGGGCGCGGACTCGTTCACGGCCGGCCGCCAGGCGCTGGCCATGGTCTACCGCCGCACGACGGAGCAGGCGCAGGTGCTCGCCTACGCCGACGACTTCTGGCTGATCTCGATGATCTTCCTCTCGATCCTCCCGCTGCTGCCGCTCATGCGCCGCGTGCACGCGGACCAGAACGAGCGCGCCCGCGCCAGCTCCGGAAGGGTGGACGCGCTGCCGGTGCCCGAAGAGTGAGGCCGCCCGCGATCATCCTCCTGCTCGCGCTGCTGAGCGCATGCGCGCCGCCGGCGGCGCGAGTCGACGTCCCACCCGAGCGCGCCTTCGCCGGACTCTGGGTTCCGAGCCCGCCCGAGGTCATCGCGGCGATGCTGCAGCTGGCGGCGGTGGCACCGGACGACGTCGTGTACGACCTCGGCTCCGGCGAAGGGGAGATCGTGATCGAGGCGGCGCGGCGCTATGGAGCGCGCGCCGTCGGCGTGGAGCTGGATCACGAGCGGGTGACGAACGCCGCGCAGCACGCCGCCGCCGCCGGCGTGACCGATCTCGTGACGTTCATCGAGCGCGACCTCTTCGAGGTCGACATCGGCGAGGCCACGGTGGTGACGCTCTACCTGTTTCCCGCGCTGATGCAGCGGCTGCTGCCCAAGCTGCTGCGCGAGCTCCGGCCTGGCACGCGCATCGTCGCGCATGATTTCCGGCTGCCCGACTGGCCGCCGGAGAAGACGGTCGAGGTTCCGGTGGACCGCATCCGCCGCGTGTACCTGTGGACGGTTCCGCGACGCTGAGACCCTGCCGCCGCGCCGGCGTCCCGGTGCTTCATTATTCGATGCCGCGGTACCAGCCGGGCGGCACCGGCTCACGTTGTTGCGCGCGGACCCAGCCCTTGCCGCGGAGACACCGTCGATACGTCTCCTGGATCAGGATGCCGTACGCCGGGTTGGCTTCGCGTGCACATCCTGCGCTGTCGCGATTGAAATCGTCCAGCGACGCACCCTGCCTCGACCAGTAATGCAGCCCGCAGCCGGCCACGCCGAGCGTCAACAGGAGGAGGGCGGCCAGAGGCCGCGTCCGCGAGCGCGTCACGGAACTCCCGCGGCGGCCTCGACCAGCGTCACCCGAACGCCGATGTCTCCCGGATCCATGGCCAGCTTGGCGGCCACCTGCTCGACCACCTGGGTCACGACCTGGCGAAACACGGTGTTCATCAGGCGGTCGACGTTCGTCGAGTGCAGCACGCCCATGCCTTCGTTCTGGCGGTCGTTGTGCGTCACGGTCGAATCGACCAGCAAGGTCCCCGCGGTGACCTGAAGGACGTGGATCTCCAGGGTGATCGCCCGCCGACTCGTGACGGTCCAGAACCCCTGCTCGTTGACGATCTCGAAGACATGCACGCGGCCGCCCAGCGCGTAGCCGGCCCCATGTTGCTGCCCGGCCGCGCTCATGGCCGCCGTGTCGTCCTTCGTGAGGACGGCGGGCAGCGGCCTGGCCGCGACGCCGGCCCGGTTGAACTCGTCGACAAGGAGCGATTGCACGAGGTCGGCGACCGGCACGAACTCCTTCGCCTTGTACGTCAGCCCGAACCGCCAGGGGCCCGACTGCATCACGTAGCTCTGGCTTTCCGGATCCGATCGCTCGATCCACGATCGACGATCTTCCAGCTTGCCGACGCCGAGGACGATCCCGCCAAGCTGTTCGGCGCGGGGGAGCCGGTAGAGGCTGGGGGTGTAGCTCATCTCGAGCGAGCGCGTACAGCCGACCGTCGTGGCGAGGCCGAAGAGGAGGAGGATTCCCACGGCGGTTCGAGACGGCCTGCTCAGCATGGACGCACCTCCATAGGCTCAGATGAGGGGCGACGTAGCCTGCGCTGCCTCCGAGAATCCAGCAGGCACCCTACGATGCGGGCCGGCGGAACGTCAAATATTTCGCGCGGCGAACGGGTGCGGAAAGAAGACGTCAGCGCTCGGAGGCGTCGACCCCGTGGCAGAGCGCCTGCCTCGACTCCGGGTGAAAGACGTAGAGATCGCGCGGTGCGAACTCGAGGCCCACGCCGGCGCCTTCGGGCAGCTCCAGCGCGCTCGGCGTGACGGCCTTGAGCCGCGCACCGCCCTCGAGCTCCACGAGCACCTCGTCCTCGAGGCCGAGCGGCTCGCGCAGGAACACGACGCCGCGGAGGCCTTCGCCGCGGGCGGGGCCGACGCGGACCGCCTGTGGCCGGATGCCGACGTCGACGCGTGCGAGCCCTTGCAGCGCCCGATGATGGCGGGGGTGAACGACCGTGCGGTGGCCGAGAACCTCGACGGCCAGCCCATCCGGCGTCTTCACGACCGCCCCGGGCAGCACGTTCATGGCGGGCGTGCCGATGAAGGTGGCCACGGTCAGGCTGGACGGCGCGTGGAAGATCGCGCGCGGCGGATCGATCTGCAGGGCGCGACCACGGTCCATCACCGCGACGCGCGTCGACATCGTCATCGCCTCGACCTGGTCGTGGGTGACGTACACGATGGTGGTGTGGAGCTCGCGGTGCAGGCGGAGGATCTCCGTCCGCATCTCCGCGCGCAGCCGGGCGTCGAGGGCGGACAGCGGCTCGTCCATCAGCAGGACCTTCGGCTCCTTGGCGATGGCGCGCCCGATGGCCACTCGCTGTTGCTGGCCGCCCGACAGCTGCGCGGGCTTCACGTCGAGCTTGTCGGTGAGGCCCAGGATGCCCGCCACGCGCTCGACCTTCTCGGTGATGGCCGTGCGTGGCAGGCCGGCGATCCGGAGCGGGTAGGCGATGTTCTGGGCCACCGTCATGTACGGAAACAGCGCGATGTCCTGGAACACCATGGCGATGTCGCGCTTCTGCGGCGGCAGCGCGGTGACGTCACGGTCGCCGAAATACACGCGGCCTGACGTCGGCGTCTCGAGGCCGGCGATCATGCGGAGCGTCGTGGTCTTGCCGCAACCCGAGGGGCCGACGAACGTGAAGAACTCCCGCTCGCCGATCTCGACCGACACGTCGTCGACGGCGGTCACGCGACGGCCGAACCGCTTGGCGACGTGGTCGAGGCGGACGGCGGCCGCCACGCTACTTCGCGCTCATGCTGAGACCGCTGAGCAGGTACTTCTGCAGGAAGAACACGAGCGCGAAGGTCGGGACGGAGACGAGCACCGCGGAGGCCATCACCATGCCCCAGTGGATGGCCGTCTGCTCGACGAACGTGGCCAGGCCCACCGGCAGCGTGAACATGTGGCGGTCGGTCTGGAGGATGAAGGCGAACGTGAAATCGTTCCACGACAGCGCGAAGGCGAAGATCGCCACCGACAGGATGCCGGCACGCGCCGAGGGCAGGCACACCTCGCGGAGCGCGCGCAGCCGGCTGGCGCCGCTGACCCACGCCGCCTCCTCGAGCGACAACGGCACGATCTGGAAGTACTGCCACATGATCCAGATGTTGAGGGGCAGGCTGATCGCCATGTGGGCGAGGATCAGCCCCAGGTACGTGTTCCGCATCCGGAGCGCCGAGAACAGGATGTAGAGGGGGATCGCCATCAGCATCGGCGGGAACATGTAGGAGAACAGCGTGCCGAACGCGAACGTGCGCTTGCCGCGGAACGCGAAGCGCGTCAGCCCGTAGCCGGCCAGCGTGGCCGCGATCACGTTGAGCACGATGGCGCCCACGGCGGCGATCAGGCTGTTCTTCGCGTAGACGAGGAACTCGGTGGCAAAGAGCAGGTCGCGGAAGTTCTCGAGCGACAGATCCGTGCGGACGAGCTGATAGGGCGGCCGGAAGAGGACGGCGCGCGGCGTGAATGCGGACAGCAGCATCCAGTAGAACGGAAACGCGACCACGGCCAGGATGACGAGCAGCGCCGCCATCGGCGCCCAGCGCACGGCGCCGTCCCTCACCGCCCCACCTCCACCTCGCGCGACGGATCGAAGAGCTTGAAGTACAGGACGGCGCCGACCACCAGCACGACGAACATCACCGTGCAGGCGGCGGCGGCCATGCCGAAGTCGAAGTCCTCGAACGCGAGCCGGTAGGCATAGATGGGCAGCGTCTCCGTCGCCTTCAGCGGGCCGCCGCGCGTCATCAGCCAGATCGTGTCGAACTTGTTGAACATCCAGATGCCGCGCAGCAGGGCCACGAGCACCAGCGTCGTGCGGAGGTTCGGCAGCGTGACGTCCCAGAAGCAGCGCAGCGGACCGGCCCCGGAGACCCGGGCCGCCTCGTAGAGCTTCGGGGGGATCGCTTGCAGGCGGGCCAGGATCAGGAGCGTTGCGAAGCTGCCGTACTGCCAGCCCGAGGTCGCGATCACCGACCACATGGCCGTGTCGAGGCCGCCGAGGAAATTGATCGGACGCGCGAGCAGGCGGCTCTCGAGCAGCACCTGGTTGACGACCCCGTACTCCTGGTTCAGCAGCCACTGAAAGACGAGCGCCACCACGATGGTCGGCAAGAGATACGGCAGCACGAACACGGTCCGCACCACGGTCTGGCCGCGAAACGCCCGGTTGAGCAGCAGCGCAGCCGCCAGCCCGAGCGCCAGCTGGAGCACCACGGCGCCCACCGTGAACACCACCGACCGCCAGAGCGCGCCCCACAGGTCCGGCTCCTCGAAGATGAGCCGGTAGTTGCGCAGCCCGGAGAAGGTGGCCATCGGAGAGAACGCGGTCTTCTTGACGAAGCTGAGCGCGATGGCGTACCCGATCGGCAGGTACGCCACCACCGCCAGGAAGAGCACCGCGGGCGCCGTGGTGCCCGCGATCCACAGCCGTTGCTCGGCCCGCCCGCTCAGCGCGACCCTCGCCCGCGCGTCAGCCGGCGCGCCTCATCTTCTTGCGCACCTGATTGGCCGCCTCGTCCACCACGGCATCGGACTTCATGCCCTTGATGTTGCGCGCGGCCAGCGTCCAGCCGGCCAGGTTCTCGTTGTGGAAGAGGCCGATGTGCGGGTTCAGCTCCTTGCCGTCCCAGTAGTAGAGCGGCACGCCCTTGCCCCACACGGAGTCGAGGAACTTGAGCACGTCCATCCGCTTCTGGATGACCGGATGGTCCTGGTACTTGCTGGAGCGCAGCATGTCGCGGCTGGCCGGAATGATGTGCAGCGGCACCGCGTGGTACCAGCCGATGAGCGAGGGGTGCTGCATGAAGAACCGCACGTACTTCTTCGCGCCCTCGACGTTGCTCTTCTCGAGGATGTGGAAGCCCTGGATCGAGAGATAGTAGGCGTCGGTCAGCTTCCGCGGCAGCTCGAACGGCACGGTGGCGTCGGCGATGCGGGCGTTGTTGGCGATGACCTGCTCGAGCAGCCGCGCCCCCACGTACCAGGACGTCGCCGCCTTCTCGGCCACGTAGGTGCTCATCAGCTCCGCCCAGTTGTAGTTGCTCGCCTCCGGCGAGAACTTGTGCAGCTCGTGCAGGTAGTCGAGCGTCTCGATCGCCCGCTTGCGATTGTTGCCCTTGTCGAGCGACACCTCGTACTGCTTCTTGCCGGCGTCCCACTCGAACCAGTGCACGTCGTTCTTCATGAACATGGTCTCGAGCAGCAGGGTGGACGCGCCCGTCTCGGCGGACGGCACGATACAGCCGTAGATCTTCGGCGCGTCGGTCAGCGCCTTGGCCACGCGCAGGTAGTCCTCCCAGCTCTTCGGGGCTTCCAGCTTCTTCTCCGCGACGAGATCCTTGCGGTACCAGCCGTAGAGGAACTGCTGGCTGGTCGGGATGGAGCGGTCGGCGCCCTTGTAGATCATCCGCTGGTTGTCGGGAACGCCGAGCGCCTTCACGAGGTCGCCGACGTCCGTGAGCTGATCCTCGAGCGCCAGGTTCATCGCCTGCCCGGCGCCGTACCAGACGATCTCCGGCGGAGTGCCGGCCGCGATCAGCGTGGCCACACGCTTGGCGATGTTCGCGAAACCCGGATACTCCATCGTGACCTTGATGCCGGTCTCCTTCTCGAAGTCGGCATTGATCTTGTCGTAGACGGCGATCGCCTTCGGGTTGGACTCCTCGGACACGAAGACCACGCGGTTCTTGTCCGCCGCGTTCGCCCGGCGCACGAGGATTTGCGGGCCGGCGGCGGCGGCGGCCGCGCCGGCCGTGAGCGTGACGAAATCGCGTCTGTTCAGACTCATGCTGGCTCCTCCGTCGAAGGTGAAACGGCGGCGGGGACTATAGCACGCGCCTTCAGCGCCGCGCGGTCGATCTTGTTCGTTCCCGCCAGCGGCAGCTCGGTCACGATGGCGACCTGCCGCGGATGCTGGTACGCCGGTCCGTGCGCCAGCGCCCACTCCTTCACCTGCTGCGCGGTGACCCGCGCGCCCGGCCGGGGCACCACGAAGGCGATGGGCACCTGCCCTTTGAGCTCGTGAGCCACCGGCACCACCGCCGCCTGGAGGATGTCCGGGTGCCGCTCGAGCATCGCTTCCACCTCGCCCGGATAGATGTTCTCACCCCCGCACACGAACATGTCGTCCGCACGGCCCACGAAGTAGTAGAAGCCGTCGGCGTCGCGCCGGCAGATGTCGCCGGTGTCGAACCAGCCGTCGCGAAGCCGCCGCGCCGTGTCCTCCGGGAGATTGTGGTAGCCGAGCATGACGCCCGGATTGCGCGTGTGGAGCACGCCGTGGTCGGCGCTCTCGCCGACGAGCCGCACGTCGGCGCCCTCCAGCGGATAGCCGATCGAGCCGAGCGGCCGCGGGCGCCCGGCCGGGTGCGAGGCGAACATCACCGGCCCCGCCTCCGTCACGCCGTAGCCGTTGGTGGCGACGGCGTTGGGGAACGCGGCCGTCAGCGCCTCGAACAGCGCCGGCGAGGCCGGCGCCGAGCCGACGCCGACGCGCCGCACCGACGTCCGATCGATCGCGGCCAGCGCCTCCCGCTCGCGCAGGATCAGCTGGAACATGGTCGGCACGCCCGAGAGCGTCGTGACGCGATACCGTCCGATCGCCTCGGTGTAGAGCCGCGCGTCGAAGCGCGCAAGGAGCACCAGCGCCGCGCCCGCGGCGAGGCCGACCTTGGCCCAGACGAGGGCGTTCTTGTGGTAGAGCGGCGCGGCCACCAGGATGCGATCCTCCCGCGTCAGCTTGCGGGCGCGCACGAGCGTCGGGATCTGCCACGCCTGTCCGGCGTGCCCGAGCAGCACACCCTTGGGCCGTCCGGTCGAGCCCGACGTATACGGCTGCAGGCACAGGTCGGTCGCGCCGGGCGTGATGGCGTCGAACGAGCCCGGCTTCACGAATCGCTCGTAGTCACCGTCGAAGTCGACCATCGGCACCCCACCCGGCGCCACGACTCGGTGCACGCGGTCCACGAACAGCAGCCGCAGGCCGGCGTCACGCGCGATGAAGGCGAGCATGTCCGCCGCGAGCTTCACGTTCAGCGGCACCGGGACGCACCCGGCCCGCATCGCGCCGAACAGCGTCTCGACGTACTCGGGCCGGTTCAGCGCCAGGATGCCGACCCGATCACCCGGTCCGAGGCCACGCGCGGCCAGCGCGCTCGCCACCGCGTCGCAGCCGGCGTCGAGGGCGTCGTAGCCGATCTCGCGCGGCGAGTCCGGCCGCGACAGGTCGACGATCGCCGTCAGACCACGGCCGGTGTGCCGCGCGAGGAATGTTCCGACGTTGACGGCAGCGCCGCTCACGGGCGCACGAGCACCTTTCCGAAGACCTCGCGGTCCTCCAGCACGCGCATCGCCTCGCGCGACTCCTCGAGCGGGAACACGCGGTCGATGATCGGCTCGATGCGGCCGTGTCGTACCTCCTCGAGCAGCTCCTCGAGATCGGTGCGCGTCCAGCCGTTGGCGCCCACGATGGTGACCTCGCGCCGCCAGATGTAGCGGATGTCCGTGCGCGGGTCGTAGCCGGCCGTCGCGCCACAGGTGAGGAGCCGGCCGTGCCGCGCCAGGGCCCGGAGGCTGGGAACCCACGTGTCGCCGCCCGTGTAGTTCACGACGACGTCGCAGCCCTGGCGGCCCGACAGCTCCCACGCGCGGGCGGAGAAATCCTCGCGCGTGTAGTCGATCAGGTGATCGGCGCCGAGCTCGCGCAGGCGGTCGAGCTTGCTCGTGCTGCTGGCGCAGGCGATGACGGTCGCCCCCGCGTTCTTGGCGATCTGCACGCAGGCGGTGCCGACGCCGCCGCTGGCGCCCAGGATCAGCACGCTCTCCCCCTCGCGCACCTGTCCGCGCGTCCGCATCATCCGCCAGGCGGTGCCGTAGGCGATCGGCAGCGCGGCGGCGTCCTCGAACGAGACGTCGTCCGGCAGCGCGATCAGGTTCTCGGCGTCGATGGCGATGCGCTCGCAGAGCCCGCCGTGGTCGTGCTCGCCGAGCGCGCCGCCGGGCTTGATGTGCGGATCCACGAGCACGCGGCGGCCGATCCACGTGCGGTCGACGCCGGCGCCGACGTCGGCGACGACGCCGCTGATGTCGCCGCCCGGGATCCGCGGCATCTGCACCGGCAGGCCCGGCATCCCGCGCCGCACGAAGATGTCGAGGTAGTTGAGTCCGCACGCGCGGACGGTCACCACGGCCTGCCCGGGGGCAGCCTTGGGCTCGGGCCAGTCCACGAGCGCGATCTGCTCCAGCCCGCCGTGCGCCTTGACGACGATGGCCCGCATGCTCAGCGGGTCCCGTCGGGCCGGCGCCGGAACCGGAAGTCGCAGTGGGTGGCGCCCTGCATGATGGTCTGTGTGCGCTCGAGGGCGACGTCGGGGTTGAAGCCCTCGATCAGGGCGAAGTCGCGGTTGCACGACAGGAGCGCGCCGACCTCCGGGATGCCGAGCGCGCGGTACATCTCCGCGTACCGGCAGCGCGTGACGTTGAAGTCGAAGCGCTGGTCGTCCTGCCGGAGGACGTCCATCCGATACGCGTCGCCCTTCTTCCAGTCCTCGAGCGCCGCGGCGAAGTGCGTCAGCGAATTGCCGCCCATGCGCTCGGCGAGCTGCCGTCCCTGCTCCTGCGCGACGTCCACGATGACCCGGCGGGCCACCTCGAAGACGCGCTCGCGCCCGAACTCGGTCCCGAGCGCCTCCAGCACGGGCATGAGGATCCGGGCTTCGATCTCGCGGCGCTTGAGCACGCCGATCTCGTTCAGGGTGTCGGCAGGCCGCTCGGCCATGGCTGTCCTCCTCTGTATCGGAGCGGTGCGTCCGCCTCCAGCGTGGGTGGCCTCTGCCTCCTCAGCTCCGGGGCGAAGCGTACACGGCACGGCCGAGCGCGACCACCGTCCCCGTCGCGTCCTGGATCTCCACGCTGGCCACGCTCACGGTCCGTCCCACCCGGTGGGTGCGCCCGACCGCCAGCAGATCGCCGCGCCGCGCCGGCCGCAGGTAGTCGACGCGCAGATCGATGGTCGGCACGCCGACACCGGTCTCGGTGATCACGGCGTAGTCGCCGACGATGTCGGCCAGCGCGCTGATGACGCCGCCGTGGTACCAGTCCTGGCCGTCCTGGCGCATGAACTCCTCGCGGAACGGAAGCCGGACCTCGATCATGCCGGGCTCGGATCGTACCAGCGTGAGGCCGAGGAAGCGCATGAACGGCGAGTGATCGAACCGGAGCTCCATGGCCCTCAGGCGAGGTCGCGCGCGCGCGCCGCCAGCGCGGCGCGATCGATCTTCCCGGTGCCGCCGAGCGGCAGGACGTCGAGGAAGACGACGCGGCGCGGATGCGCGTACGGCGCCCCCCGCGCCAGGAAGAACTGCTTCACGTCGTCCTCGCTGCTGCGGCCGCGCTCGCGCTCGACGACGAAGGCGACGGGCACCGCCCCCTTGACGGGATGGGTGGCGGGCACGACGCACGCGTCACGCAGGTTCGGGTGCCGCAGCAGGATGTCCTCGACCTCCTTGGGGTACACGTTCTCGCCGGCCACGTTGATCATGTCGTCCTTGCGGCCGACGAAGTAGTAGTAGCCGTCGGCGTCCCGCCGCATGAGGTCGCCCGTGGCCAGCCAGCCGTCGCGGAACTTCTTCGCCGTTGCCTCCGGCAGCTTCCAGTACCCCAGCGCGAGGCCCGGATTGCGCACGACCATTTCGCCCACCGCGTCGACGGGCACGTCCTGTCCGCCTTCGTCGACGAGCCGCACCTCGGACCCCGGGAACACGACGCCGCAGCTCCCGCGCTTCTTGAGCCCCCAGCGCGTGTTGACGACCGGCACCGGGCCGCCTTCGGTGAGGCCGTAGCTCTCCGCGATCGGCGCGCCGAAGACGGCCTTGAACTCCGCGAGGAGCTCGTCGGGCACCTCGGCCGAGCCGCAGAGCGCGTAGCGGATGCTCCGCACGTCGTGGCGCGCCAGCAGCGCCTTCTCGGCGAGGATCATCTTGTACATGGCCGGCACGCCGGTGAGATAGGTGACGCGATAGCGATCGATCGCGCGAATCACCTCGCCCGCGTCGAAGCCCGGCAGGATCACGAGCGAGCCGCCGGCGAGCAGGAACGGCTTCACCGCGCCGGCGAGCGCGTTCTTGTGGTACAGCGGCACGGCGACGAGCGCGCGCTCGGTGTCGTCGCAGAGGATCGCCTTGCGGATGACGTCGGCGTTCCACACCTGCCCGCCGTGCGTGAGCAGCACGCCCTTCGGCTTGCCGGTCGAGCCGGACGTGTAGGGCTGCATGCACACGTCGTCCGGCGCCGTGCGGCGGCGCACGCGCCGGGCCGACGCGGCAGCCAGCCACGATTCGTACGGGATCTCGTCGGCCCGCGCGCCGTCGTGCACGACCCGATGCTTCACCGCCGGCACCCGGGCGGCCACCACGCGCGCGCGCTCGGTGAGGCCGGGGCCGGCCACGAGCACGCACGCCTCGCTGTCGGCGAGCACGTACTCGAGCGCCTCGTCGCCCATGCGGATGTTGAGGGGAACGGGCACTGCGCCGAGCCGCATCGGTCCGAAGAGCGATTCGAGGAAGCGGAAGTCGTTCGCGAACATCAGGCCCACGCGGTCGCCGGCCCCGACGCCGAGCTCCGTGAGCGCGTTGGCCACGCGGTTGGTCCGCGCGTCCAGCTCCTCGAACGTGAGCGCCCGGTCGCCCTGGAACACCGCCTCCTTCGACGGCGTCAGTCGGAGCGCATCGTCGAAGAGATGGCCGAGATTGTCGGGCAGCATCAGCGCAGTCTAGGGACGCGCGCCGAGGCCGTCAAGGTCGCGGGCGGACGATGCGCATCGGCCTTGACCCGTCGAGGCGGCGCCACTACGCTCTTTCACCACGGGTCGAGCGGTCCTCCGCGCGGGAAGGGATGCAAGCGATGAAGTGTCCGCGCTGCCAGCACGAGAACCTGCCGGGGCAGAAGTTCTGCGGCGAGTGCGGCCAGCGTCTGACCGTGGCGTGTCTCGCGTGCGGCGCCTCCAATCCCGCCGGCCAGCGGTTCTGCGGAGCCTGCGGGGCGGCCGTGCTCGACCCGGCGGCGACGTCCGCATCGCCCGAGTCCTACACGCCCAAGCACCTGGCCGCGAGGATCCTCACCTCGAGGAGCGCGCTCGAAGGCGAGCGGAAGCAGGTCACCGTCCTCTTCGCCGATATGAAGGGCTCGATGGAGCTGCTCGCCGACAGCGATCCCGAGGACGCGCGGAGAATCCTCGACCCGGTGCTGGAGCGCATGATGGCCGCCGTCCACCGGTTCGAGGGCACCGTGAACCAGGTCATGGGCGACGGCATCATGGCGCTCTTCGGCGCGCCGCTCGCGCTGGAAGATCACGCCCTCCGTGCGTGCTACGCGAGCCTGCGCATGCAGGAGGCCGTGCAGCGGTACTCCGAGGAGCTTCGACGTACGAACGGCGTCGAGGTGCAGATCCGGGTGGGATTGAACTCGGGGGAGGTCGTCGTGCGGTCCATCAGCAGCGACCTCCGCATGGACTACAGCGCCGTCGGGCAGACCACCCATCTGGCCGCGCGCATGGAACAGCTCGCGCGGCCGGGCGGCGTGCTTCTCACCGCACAGACGTGGCGGCTGGTGGAAGGGCGGATGGAGGTGGTGCCGCAGGGTGAGCTGCAGGTAAAGGGCATGGTGGAGCCGGTCGCGACGTACGAGCTGAAGGCGGCGACGGGCGCGCGCTCACGGCTGGAGGCGGCGGCCGCACGGGGCCTCACGCCGTTCATCGGCCGTGACGTCGAGATGGCGGCGCTGAGCGAGGCGGCCGAGCGTGCCGCCGGCGGCCGGGGCCAGGTGGTCGTCGTTGTCGGCGAGCCCGGAGTCGGCAAGTCCCGGCTCATTTTCGAGTTCACGCGCGCGCGACTGCACGATTGGGTCCTCCTCGAGGGTCACGCGCTGCCGTATGGCAAGGACTCGCCGTACCTTCCCGTCGTCGAGCTCCTGGGCGGCCGCCTCGGGCTCGAGCGCCACGATGACCGCGAGACGATCCATGAACGCGTCAGGACGACGATCGGGCGCGCCGGCCTCGCGCCGCTGCTCCCGCCGATCCTCGCCCTCATGGGGCTGCCGGTCGACGACCCGGAGTGGGAGCGACTCGACGCCTCACAGAAGCGTCGCCGGACGGTGGACGCCGTGAAGTACGTCCTCCTGAGCAGCGGCGTCGACCGCCCGGCGGCGATCGTGGTCGAGGACGCGCACTGGGCCGACAGCGAGACGCTGGCCGTGCTCGATGCGGTGGTGGGCAGCACAGGGGCGTCGCGCCTGCTCGTCATCGTGAGCTGCCGGCCGGAGCACCGCCACGACTGGGGCGGCAAGACGTACTACCGGCAGATCGCGGTGGATGCGCTGCCGGCGCGCGACGCGCAGACCCTGCTGGACCGGCTGCTCGGGTCGGAGCGGTCGCTGGCGCCGGTCAAGGATATTCTCGCCGAGCGTACCGGCGGCAACCCCTTCTTCCTCGAGGAGAGCGTGCGCAACCTGGTCGAGACCGGCGCGCTCATCGGCACCCGTACCGCGTACCGCGTCGTTCGCTTGCCCGCTCTCGGAGACGTACCGGCAACCGTCGTGTCCGTGCTCGCCGCCCGTATCGATCGGCTCGCCCCCGGCGACAAGCGTCTGCTGCAGATCGCCTCCGCCATCGGCAAGGACGTGCCGCGCGCGCTCCTCGAGACGATTGCCGACACTCCTCGCGACACCGTGGCCGCGGGCCTCGCACGGCTGCAGTCGAGCGAGTTCCTTCACGAGACGGCCGTCTTTCCCGAGATGGAATACACGTTCCGGCATGCGCTCACGCACGACGTCGCCTACGGAAGCCTGACGCTGAGGCGCCGGCGCGCGCTCGACGCGCGCATCGTCGCCGCCCTCGAGGCCCGACGGCACGTCGCACCGGATTCCCGGGACGTCGACCGGCTGGCGCATCACGCCATCCGCGGCGAGCTGTGGGACAAGGCGGTCGTGTACGGCCGCGCGGCCGGTCAGCTCGCGCTGTCGCGCCACGCGCACCGCGTGGCCGCCGCCTACTTCGAGCATGCGATCGCCGCGCTCTCGCACCTGGCCACCGACGCCGAGTCGAGCACGCTCGCCATCGATCTTCGGCTCGAGCTGCGGTACGCGCTGGGACCGCTCGGGGAGTACCGGCGCGTCTTCGAACTGCTGACGGAGGCCAAGCAGCTGGCGGAGGCCGCGAACGACGACGGTCGCCTGGGTTTGATCTCCTGCATCCTCTGCAATCAGGCGATGCTGCGCTTCGACCTTCCCGAGGCTCTCGCGCATGGCACGCAAGCGCTCGCCATCGCGTCCACCGTCGGGGACGGCGCGCTCGCGACCGTGACGCACGGCATGATGTCGCTCGCCTACTATCTGTCCGGAGACTACCGCCGCGCCGCCGAGGCGGCCCGACAGGCGGAGGGCGCGGAGGGCGCCGTGTGGCGCGAGCGATTCGGCCTCGTCGTGCCGCCCGCCGTGTACGGCACCTCGGTCGGAAGCTGGGCGCTCGCCGAGCTGGGCGAGTTCGGCGAGGCCCATCGCATGGCCTCGCGCAGCCTGGCGGCGGCGGAGAAGCTGAGCCATCCTCACAGCATCGCCTTCGCCTGCCTCGGCCTCGGATTCGTGCACCTGCGGCAAGGCGCGCCCACGCCGGCGGTGGCCGTGCTCGAACGCGCCCTGAGCCTCTGTGAATCCGCGGATCTCCCGGCCGTGCTCCTCGAGGTGGCCCTTCCCCTCGCCTCCGCGTACGCCGAGAGCGGAAGGGCGGAGGACGCCATCGCGCTGCTGGAGCGCGCCATCGCCCAGGCGCTGGCGCTGCGCCATCGGCTGGGGCATGTGTTGCGGAGCGGGAGCATGGCCGAGGCGCTGCTTGCCGCGGGTCGGGTCGACGAGGCAGGTCCGCTCGCACAGCTCTACGTGCAGCTCGCTCGCGCCATCAACAGCAAGGGCGCGCTGGCGGCGGCGCTGCATCTGCTCGCCCGGGTCGCGGCGCGGCGGGAGCCACCGGACGTGCCGGGCGCGGAGAGCGCGCTCGGCGAATGTCTGGCGCTGGCCGCGGAGACGGGCATGCGGCCGCTTCACGCCCGGGCGCTGCTCGCGCGCGGCGAGCTCCTCTCGCGGACCGGGCGGGTCGACGAAGCGCGGACGACGCTTGCCGAGGCGGCGGCGGCGTTCCGGGCGCTCGAGATGACGTCGGCGGCGGCGGCCTGCGACGCCGTCGCCGGCCCGACGCGCGTCTAGACGGTCCCCAGCGTCTCCGCGTCGGCGAGCAGCGTCGCGGGCACTCGCATCCCGAGCCGCATCGCCGTGGCGACGTTGACCGCCGTGCGTGGTCGCGCCGTCGGCGCCGACAGGCTGGCCGGCCGCTGCCCGGCCAGGATCCGGCCCGCGATGGCGGCGGTGCGGCGGATGGTGTCGCTCGTATCACCATAGATCGCCAGCAGCCCGCCCTTCTCGACGAACACGCGCGCCCCGTAGGCCGCCGCCACACCGGCGGCGTCGGTCAGCGCGGCCACCTGCGCTGCGTGCACGCTGAACAACGTGTCGGAGAGGACGAGCACACCGTCGGCACGATCGCGCGTCAGCGCGAGGAATGCGCGTTCGATCTCCTCGATGGTCCGCGTGGGACACCGCCGGAGGTCGACCGCGGCGGCGAGCGCGGACGCCGACAGCCGCGCCATCGCCAGGAGATTCGTTCCGTTGTCCGGATTGAACAGCACGGCCAGGCGGCGCAACGTGGGCACGAGCCGGCCGAGCGTGGCGGCGCGCTGCAGGGCCAGCCCCGCCTCGGACGGCGCTGTGAGCCAGGTGACGTTGCCGACGGACCGCGCGAGATCGGCCACGACGCTGTCCTCGCCAAGATCGCCGTCGGCGATCGCGACGATCGGCAGCCGCGTCGTACGCTCACAGACCGCGCGCGCCGGCGCCGCGCCGAGCGCGACGAGCAGGTCGACGTCGGCCGCCAGAAGCTGCGCCGCCAGGTCGGCCAGCGGCCGGCCCTCCACATCGGCCCACCGGCACTCGATGTCCACGGCCGCCGGCCTCACGATCCACGGAAGCGGATCGGCCTCGCCCAGCACGCCGACGCGCGGCACACGGAACGGCGCGCGCAGGCGGGCCTCGCCGAGGCGCGGCAGGGCGAGCACGCCGAGCGCGGCCGCACCGAGAAACGCCCGCCGACCGATCACGGGGTGGCTCGCGCGCAGTCGAGCCGTCCGTTGTCGGGCGGCGGACCGAGGTCCGGCTTCGGCTGCGCCGCCTTGACCAGCGCCTCCTTCAGCGCGGCTCCGCCGGTTCCCGGCTTGCTCTTGCTCTTCACCAGGGCCGCACAGCCGGCCACGATGGCCGCCGCCGGGGACGTCCCGTGCATCTCGTACGGCGCGGGGGGGCCCGGGTACGTCTCGATCGAGACGGTGCCGATGCCGCGGCCAGGGGCCCAGATCGTACCCCGGCGAGCGGTATACGGAATCTCCTTGTCGTGGCGGACCCTGGTCTCGTCCCGTTCGTCCGCATCGAGCGTCATGGCAGCCACCAGCAGCGCGTTCTTCCGCAGAGTCCAGTCGGGGAACATATAGTGGACGCCGTCCCAGGCGGAGGCGACCACGAACAGGATGTCGGGATTGCCGTCGACCCGGTCGAGCAAGAACTTGAACAGACCCGGCGACGATGGATAACCGCCGATGGCGATCAGGATGACGTCGGGCTTGCGGGCGATCGCCGCGTCCATCCCGTTCATCAGCGCCGGCGCCGTGACGACGACGCAGTCCGTCTTGATCGGGATCAGCGTGGCGGCCGGCGCCACCCCGCGCGTGAGGGTGCCGGGATCCCGCCCGGCCGCGATCCCGGCAAGCTGGGTGCCGTGGCCGTTGTCGTCCTGCGTGTTCGATGGCGGACCGCACGTGGCGACGCCGGGGACAACGGTCGGCAGATCCTCGTGGGGTGTGAGGACCCCGGTCCCGAGGATCGCGATGCTCGTTCCGGCGCCCATCGCCCCTTTGGCCCGCGCCCCGGGGACATCGACCACCGTGGTCCACCAGAACGGGCTGATCGGCGTTCTCACGTAGCTCCAGAGCGGGTAACGCTTCGCTGGCGCGGGTGCGGCGCAGCCCGCCAGCAGCAGGACGACGGTGGCGAGCGCCGCGCCTCGCAGACGGGGCTCAGTCATCGCGTCACTCCTTCGTTGGGCGCTGGGCGTCTTCGTAATAGGGCTGGACGACGCTGGTCTCGACCTGCTCGCGGGTCTTCTGCGCCGCGATCAGCGCGAGGAGGTAGTGGTCGACGAAGCGGTCGCTGCCGAACGCCATGACCACGGGAATGACCTGGAACGGCCGGGAGGCGCGCCCCTTCCAGCGTGGCTTGAGCTTGATGTCGGCGATGAGGTTGAACTTCGAGCCCTTCGGCGCGACGGAGACGGCAAAGCCGGCCCAGCGGCCGCCGAAGGCGTCCACGAGCTCGTCCGTGATTCCTTTGTCGCCGGTGGCGCCCATGCCGAACAAGCCGCCGTCGGGCAGAGGGGCAAAGAGCCGGAAGTGCTCCACCTCGCCGGGACGCACCCCACCGAGGCCCAGCTTCCCGGCCAGCGGCGTTCCCGGCGGCGGCCCCGCGTCGGCCTCGGCGATCCCCTTCGGCGGGGCGAAGCTCGGAATCGGCGCCGCGCTGAAGGAGAGCTGGCTCACCCGATGCAGCCGGCGGGTCTTCAGGTCGTACTCGCTCAGCAAGGTCTGCAGCCTGACGCCGACGTACCCTCCGGCACCCGAGCCCATGAGGCATCTCCGCAGTTGAAGGTGCGCAGCTGGCGAATCCGAAGCGGCTACGACAGCTTGTAGAACCTCATCGCGCCGCCCGCGAGAATCTCACGCTTGGTCGCCGCCGAGAGCTCCGGACGATCGGCGATGAGCTTGGGCGCGCCGGGGAAGAAGCCGTCGGGATGCGGATAGTCGGTGGCCCAGAGGATCTTGTGGGGGCCGATGAAGTCGGCGAGCACGCTCAGGCTCCGCTCCACGGGCTCGAAAGAGATCCAGCAGTTGCGCTGGAACAGCTCGCTCGGCCGCATCGACAGGCCGGAGTCGTTGAACCCCTTGTCGTCGAAGTGCCGGTCCATGCGGTCGAGCCAGGGCGCGATCCAGCCGCCGCCGCTCTCCATGAAGCCGATGCGCACGCGGGGGAAGCGGTCGCACACGCCACTCCAGATCACGCTCATGGCCGCCAGCATCATCTCCATCGTGTGCGTGATGATGTGGCGCGCCCCTCGCGTCTCGAAGCGGTCGACGCCGACCTGCGGCATGCCGCCGCTGGCGCCCTCGTGCAGGCCGATGGCGAAGTCCAGCTCCTGCACCTCGTTCCAGAAGGGCGTGTAGTCGGGATGGTGCAGCATGCGGCCGTTGTACGGGTTCGGGCGCAGGAAGCCGGCACGCATGCCGAGGTCCTTGCGCGCGAAGCGCATCTCCTCGATGGCCGCGTCGATGGACTGCATCGGCAGCATGGCCACGCCGAACAGGCGGTCGGGATACGGGCGGCAGTAGTCGGCGAGCCAGCGGTTGTACGCGCGGCAGACGGCGGCCGCGAGCTTCGGGTCCTTGATGGCGCCGGAGAAGAGGCCGACGCTCGGATAGAGGAAGGCGGCGTCGATGCCGTCCAGATCCATGTCCGGGATGCGCGCGTGGGGATCGAAGCCGCCCTTGCGGCCGTCGATGTACTGCATGGTCTCCTCTTCCACGTCGCCTTGGCGGGCGCCGATGGCGCCGATCACGCCGAAGCCCTTCTGGCTGCCCAGGCGCTGCCCCTCGACGTCGAGGCGCTCCTTGCCGTCGGTGTCGCGAACGATGCGCGGCGCGCGGTCGCGGAAGGCGGGATCGATGTACTTGTCCCAGATATCGATCGGCTCGAGGACGTGACCGTCGGCGTCGATGACGTTGTAAGTGCGGGTCATGGCGACCTCCTCGTCCGCGGTGGGGGTGATCAGAGCACCGCGCGATGCCGTCGTCAAGGCCGGTAAGCTGAGGTGGTGCTCACTCCATTACGCGCGGGGGCGGTGGCGATCGTCGGCCTGGCGACCGTGGTCTGCACGGCCGGCGGCGGCGCACCCGCGAGCGACGCCGCGCCGTCGATCGAGCGGATGGAAGCCGATCTGGTGCGGCGCGTGAACGCGGCGCGCCGCGAGCGCGCGCTGACGGCGCTGAAGACGGATCGCGCGCTGGCGAGCGCGGCGCGCGCCTATAGCTGCCGGATGGCGGCCGAGCGCTTCCTCGGCCACGAGGCGCCCGACGGCAGCACGCTGGCCGACCGCATCCGTGCCACCGGGAAGCCCTATCGGTTGCTCGGCGAGAATCTCGCCATGAACGTCAACGCCGCCGATCCCGTGGCCGCCGCGGTCACCGGCTGGATGAAGAGCGAGTCGCATCGCGAGAACATCCTGCGCGCCGAGTTCACCGAGACAGGCGTCGGGATCTGCCGCCGCGACACGCGCCACTACTTCACGCAGCTGTTCCTCCGACCGTAACGACATGGGGCGGATCACGAGGAGCGCCACGGCTCCGCCGGGGCGCTCCGAACGTCTGGGGGTATGGGGGCCATGTCGGAACCCCCATCATGAATGGCCCGCCAGACGCGCTCGGGCGTGGCGGGCATCTCGACGTGCTCGACGCCGAGCTCGGCCAGCGCGTCCGCGATGGCGTTGATCACGGCGCCCAGGGCCGGGGTAGTGCCGCCCTCGCCGCCGCCCCGCAGGCCGAGCGGGTTCGTCGTCGACGGCACCTCGCTCAGCTCCGTCGTGAAAGCCGGCAGCGCGTCCGCGCGCGGCAGCGCGTACTCCATGAACGTGGCCGACGTCAGCTGACCGGACTGCGGCTCGTAGTGACACAGCTCCCAGAGCGCCTGGCCGATGCCGGCCGCGATCCCGCCGTGCGCCTGGCCGTGGAGGATCAGCGGGTTGACGGCGCGGCCGACATCGTCGACCGACGTCCACCGTACGACGTCCACCACACCGGTCTCCGGATCGACCTCGACCTCGCAGATGGCGCACCCGTACGGAAACGAGGGGACGCTGTCGGTGCGATCGCCCTCGCCGGCGAGCGGGCCGCCGAGCCCCTCGGGGGCGTCAGCGCGCACGGCCGCCGCCGCGACGTCGAGAAGATCGACCGAGCGGTCCGTGCCCTTCACCGTGAAGCGCCGCTGCGAGAACTCGATGTCGACCGGCGCCGCCTCCAGCAGCCACGCCGCCAGCCGCGTGCCGCGCTCGACGATCTCGTCGCAGGCGGCGGCCAGGACGACGCCCGCCTGGCGCATCGACCGGCCCGAGTGCGAGCCGCCGCCGACGCGCGCCACGTCGGTGTCGCCCGTGACGATCCGCACCTGCGCGTGCTCGACGCCGAGCCACTCGGCGAGCAGCTGGGCGAAGCTCGTCTCGTGCCCCTGCCCCGAGGACAGCGTGCCGATCACCACGTCGATCACGCCGTCCGGGCGCACGGTGATCTCGGCGCGCTCCCGCGGCGCGCCGGTGTTCAGCTCGAGATAATTGGCGATGCCGATCCCGCGATAGCGCCCGCGCCGCCGCGCTTCCGCGCGCCGCGCCTCGAAGCCCTTCCAGTCGGCCAGGGCCACCGCGCGGTCCTGGCCCGCCGCGTAATCCCCGCTGTCGTAGACGAGCCCGACGGGATTCCGGTACGGCATGGCGGAGGCAGGCACGAGGTTGCGCCGGCGCAGCTCCACGCGGTCGAACCCGTGCCGGCGGGCGGCCAGGTCGATGAGCCGCTCGATGACGTACATGACTTCCGGCCGACCGGCGCTGCGATACGGATAGGTGGGCGAGGTGTTGCTCAGCACCGCGCGGCCTCGCATGTGCGCGACCGGAATCCGGTAGAGGCTCGGCAGCACGCCCATGCCCTTGTTGAGCGGGATGAACGAGACGGCGTGGGCGCCGATGTTGCTGGTGTTCACGGCGCGCAGCGCGAGGAACGTGCCGTCCGCGTCCAGCGCCAGCTCGGCGTGCGAGACGAGATCGCGGGCGTGGAAGTCGGTGAGCAGCGCCTCCCGGCGGTCGCACGTCCACTTGACGGGCCGGCCGAGCCGCCGCGCCGCCCACGCCACCAGCGGGAACTCCGGATAGCAGGCGTTGCGCGGCCCGTAGTTGCCGCCGACGTCCCGCGCGATCACGCGGACGGCGCTGCTCGCCACGCCGAGCACCTCCGCCACGTCGTGCTTGATCCGCTGCGACCCGCCCGAGCCGGCGTGCAGCGTGTAGCGCCCGCTCGAGGCGTCGTACTCCGCGACGGCCGCGCGCGGCTCCATCGGCACGCCGGTGACGCGGTTCACCTGCGTCTCGAGGCGCACGACGTGGGCGGCGCGCCGGAAGGCAGCCTCGGTGGCGGCCGCATCGCCGGCCTCCGACTCGACGCAGATGTTGGAGCCGGCCTCGTCCCACACGCGCGGCGCGCCGGCCGCCGCGGCGTCGGCGGCGGTGACGACCACGGGCAGCGGGTCGTAGTCGACGACCACCGCCTCCGCGCCGTCGCGGGCGGCGGCCGGCGTCTGCGCGACGACCATGGCCACCGCCTCGCCGACGAGCCGGGCGCGGTCGACAGGCAGGGGCATATGGGGATCGACGAACGGCTGGGTACCGTCGCGATTGCGAAGCGTCAGCTCGTGCGGATTGGTCGGAACGGGGCTGTGCGGAATCGGGCGCAGCCCGTCGGCGGCCGCGTCGGCGCCGGTGAGCACGGCGACGACCCCGGGGATCTTCGACGCGCCGGCGCCGTCGATCCTGGCAATCCGCGCATGCGCGTGCGGCGAGCGCACGAACGCCGCGTAGACCTGGCCGGGCAGGTTGACGTCGTCGCTGAAGGCGCCGCGGCCGGTCACGAGCCGGGCGTCCTCCACGCGACGAACGGGCTTGCCGAAGCCCTCGCGCGCCGCGCGCGACCGCGACTGGATGAACGACGTGCTCACGGCGTCAGCTCATCCAGCAACGCGCGCGCCGCCCGGAGGTCCGCCGTGTCGAATCCCTCGCTGAACCAGCCGTAGAGCTCGGCGAGCCGGGCGCGTGCCTCGCCGTGCTTGCCGTGGTCTCGCCAGAGCCGCGCGAGACTGATCGTGGCCCGCAGCTCCAGCGACTTCTCGCCCCGCGCCTGCGCGACGTCGATGGCGGCCTGGTACCGCCGCTCCGCCTCGCCCGGCGCACCTTCGCCCAGCAGGATCTCGCCCTCGATTCGGTGGATTTCCGCCGCGCAAAACGCCAGGCGGTCCTCGTCTCTCAGCGAGGCGAAGAACTTCCGCGCCCGGACGAGATCACCCGCGCCCAGGCAGAGCTCGGCAAGAATGGAGAGGCAGAAGACGCGACGCCAGGCCGCGCTCCGGATCGCCATCAGCCGCCGGTACAGATCGTCGAGCGCGTTGCCGTCCAGCCGTTCCTGCCGCGCCGCCGGCGGGATGACGACCGCGGAGTCCGTCCAGTGCTTGAGTCCGAACGCCTCGGCCAGTGCCAGCTGCCGGCCTACCGAGTCGGCCGCCATGGCGTGGTCACCCCGCTGGTACTGGACCCACGACACGAACCACAGCGTCGTCGTCACCGTCGTGGGATGCTTCAGCTCCTCCGCGAGCCGCAGGGCGTCACGCGCGGCGGCCGCGGCGCGGTCCGGGTAGCCCAGCAGCCAGCGGGCGGCGCCGAGCTGGTAGCGGCAGCAGGCGCCCGGATCATGGCCGGCGTACAGGAACGCCTGTCCGGCGTGATGCTCCGGCCGATAGAGCGCGATCCCGCGCTCCATGTGAGGGATCGCCTTGGCGGCCTCACCCATCGCGAGCAGCGTCGGCCACAGGGCATGGTACGCCTCGACCAACCGGCCGGTGTCGTCACCGGCCTGCGCCCGCTCGAGCAGCTCCTCGCCGGCCGAGAGCGCCTCGGGATAGTGACCGCGCGTGTAGAGCACGAACCAGAGCCCCCACAGCACCGGGAAGCGGCGCGAGACGTCGCCGAGCTGCTCGACGAGCCCCAGCGCACGGCGATAGAGCTCCTCGACCTGGGGCGCGGTGGCGCTGTGGAGCAGGATCACCGCCGGTCCCAGCGCGATCATCAGATCGAGGCGCGTGGACATCGTTTCCCTGGTCTCGGGCACGTCGGCCAGAACCTCCAGCGCCCCCTCGAAGAACGCCACCGCCTCGCGGACCGCCGATCGCCCGAACGCCTTGTGCCCTGCCTCCGCGAGATAGCGCAGGGCCTCCTCACGGAGGCCGCCGCGCACCGCGTGGTGCGCCAGCACCTCGACCTGCTCCACCAGGCGATCGGCGTAGACACGCTCCATCGCCTTCAGCAGTGCGGCATGCAGCTCACGACGACGTTCCTGCAGCACGCTGCCGTAGGCGACCTCGTGCGTGAGCGCGTGCTTGAACGTGTACTCGAGATCGGGGAACAGCTGCGTCTCGTAGAGGAACTCCGCCGCCTGCAGCTCGGTGAGCGACTGTCGCAGCTCGTCGGTGGGCACCTCGGCGATCGCCTCGAGGAGCCCGATCGACACGTCCTTGCCCACCACCGACGCCGCCTGCAGCAGCTGCTTGAGCTCGGGCCGGAGTCGATCGATGCGCGCGGCCAGGATGGCCTGCACGGTCGGCGGCACCCGGATGGCGTCGGTCGGTTTCGTGAGGCGATAGGCGCCCGGCTCACCCGCGAGCAACCCGGTCTCGACGAGCGTCCGCACGCTTTCTTCGAGGAAGAGCGGGTTGCCCTCCGTGCGCTCGATCAGCAGACGCTTCAGCGGCTCGGCAGCCGGGTCGTCGCCGAGCAGTCCCCGAAGCAGCGTGTCGGCGCCCTCCGCCGAGAGCGGGTCGATGCGGAGCTGCCGATAATAGGTCTTGTTGCCCCAGATGTGCCGGTACTCGGGGCGATAGTTCACCGCCATCAGTATGGCCGCCGTCGGCAGGCTCTCGACGAGGCTGTCGAGCACCGACTGGGTCTCGGCGTCGATCCAGTGCAGGTCCTCGAAGATCAGCAGCAGCGGCTGCAGCAGGCTCTCGCGCAGCAGGATCCGCTTCACGGCGTCCACGGCGGCCTGTCGCCGGCGCGCGGGATCGAGCGCGAGGAACGGATCGCCCGGCTCGAGCACGTCGAGCAGCCACGTCGCCGCCGGCACGGCGTCGTCGAGGGCGCGGTCGAGCGTCAGGAGGCCTCCGGTCACCTTGGCGCGGATACCGCGGATGTCGTCGCGATCCTCGATCCGGAAGTACGCGCGCAGCAGGTCGGCGACGGGCAGGAACGGCGTGGCCTTTCCGTAGGACACGGAGCTGGCCTCGAGCACGAGCCAGTCCTCCGCGCGATGCGAGCCGCTGAACTCGTAGAAGAGCCGCGACTTGCCGACGCCGGGCTCGCCGAGGACGGCCACGATCTGCCCGCGGCCGTGGCGCGCCTGCTCGGCGGCGTGGCGGAGCTGTTCCATCTCGCTGTCGCGGCCCACGAACCTCGTGAGGCCGCGCGCGCCGGCGGCCTGGAGCCTGGTGCGCGCCGCGGCCGCGCCGACCAGCTCGAAGATCGCCAGCGGCTCGGCGAGGCCCTTGACGGGAACGGGACCGAGCGCGCGCACGTGCACGAAGCCTTCCACGAGCCGCAGCGTCGACTCGGTGAGCCGCGTCGTCCCCGGCGGAGCGAGCTGCTCCATCCGCGCCGCGAGATGGGTCGTCTGACCGACGGCCGTGTAGTCCATCCGGAGATCGCTGCCGATCGAGCGGACGACCACGTCGCCGGAGTTGATCCCGATCCGGATCTGCACTTCGACGCCCTGCGTGCGACGGAGCTCCTCCGTGTACCGTCGCATCACGTCGTGCATGCGGAGGGCCGCGTAGCAGGCGCGGACGGCGTGGTCCTCGTGCGCCAGCGGCGCGCCGAACAGCGCCATGATCCCGTCGCCCATCACCTGATTGACAGTGCCTTCGTAGCGGTGCACCGCGTCGATCATCCGCGTCAGCACCGGATCGAGGATCTTGCGGGCCTCTTCCGGGTCACGCTCGGCCAGCAGCTCCATCGAACCCTTCAGATCCGCGAAGAGCACCGTCACGTGCTTGCGCTCGCCCTCGAGGGCGGCCTTCGACGTGAGAATCCGCTCGGCCAGGTGCTTGGGCGGCACGGCCTGGGGCGCCGCGGCGCGCGTGTTCGGCGCGGCCGCCAGCGCCGCCCCGCACGATCGGCAGAACTTCTTTCCGGCGCCGACCGGCTGCCCGCACGCCGGGCAGGCCAGCTCCAGCCTGGCTCCGCATTCCTCGCAGAACTGGGCCGTGCTGTCGTTCTCGGTTCGACACCGCGGGCAGCGCATGTCTATTCCGCGAACTGCGCCGCCCGCCAGCGGAGGGCGGCGCCGAGGCCTTCCTTCTCGCGGATCTCGTCGAACTTGACGCCGACCTCCGTGCGCGCCGCGTACAGCGCGGCGAGGACGTCGAGCCCGGCATTGATGGCGCTCCGGAAGCCGGCGCTCTCCGCGCCGCGGTTGATGGCGAGCTTCGTGGAGGCGAGCGCCTCGGGCGCCATCAGCGCCATGCGGCGGGCGATCTTGAGCGTCGCCGTCTCGAGCTCGGCACGCGGCACCACGCGGTTCACCATCCCGTAGGCGAGGGCCGTCTGCGCGTCGATCGGATCGCCCAGGTAGAGCAGCTCGCGCGCGCGCTTGAGGCCGATGACGAACGGCATGACGAGCGCCGGCCCGACGTTGGAGAAGCGGATCTCCGGCTCGCCGAAGAGCGCATCGTCGGCGGCGATGGTGAGGTCACAGAGCATCGCCAGCTCGCAGCCGCCGCCGAGGCAATGGCCCTGCACGGAGGCGATCACCGGCTTCTTCATGTTCCACGGCGTCATCTCCAGCGCGACGTCGTCGGCCAGGGAGGCGTGCCACGCCAGCGCGTTGCCCTTGCGCGCCGCCCGCGCGGGGCTCGGGCCGATGTCGTAGCCGGCGGAGAACGAGCGGCCCTCGGCGCGCAACACTACCACGCTCGTGACCGGATCGCGATCGGCCTCGTGCAAGCGCTCGACGAGCTCCCGCTTGAGCTCGGGGCTGATGGCGTTGAGCTTGTCGGGACGCTCGAGCGTCACGATGCCGACGCGATCATTCGCCGTATAGGTCACGAGCGGCGACGTCATGGGACCCTCCTCCTCACGGGCCGATCGAGTCGATCAGGCCGTAGGAGAGGACGATAGACCGCGCCGGCCGCGCGAGCAACGAGGCGGAGGTGTCCTCGGTGGCATCGGGCTTGCGAACGTCCCTGGCCTCATGGCAGGCCGACGACATCGAGCGTGGTGGTGGATGGCCGGCACGACGGCCGCGGCGACCGCCGCCCATGCGTACGCGATGCGACGTTACTTCGGGACGTCGCCGGGCCCGGTGAGCTTCATGCACGAGGACCTCCGGACGGCGTGGACGCCGGTGTGGCGGGAGGCGCTGCCGGCGCTACAGTGGCTGCGCCTGCAACGGTCTCCGGTGTACCGCGGCGAAGGGATTGCGCGCGGCGACGGCGCGCCGGTACTGCTCCTGCAAGGATTCGTCACGCGCCGAGCGTACCTCGCAACCCTCCGCCGCTGGCTCGAGCGGCTCGGCTATCGCTCGCGGATCGCCGACATCGGCTGGAACGCCGACTGCCTCGATGTGCTGGCCGACGAGATCATCGCCCAGGCCGCGCGCGCTCGCGGCCACGACCGGCGGGCCGTGCACCTCGTCGGTCACAGCCTCGGCGGCGTCCTGGCTCGCGCCGTCGCGGCCCGCGCCCCGGAGCTCGTCGCGTCCGTGGCCACGCTCGCCGCACCGTTTCGCGGGCTGCGCCTTCATCCCACCCTGCGGCTGACCAACTGGATCGTGCGCGGCCTCGTTCGTCGCCGGCGTGACGCGTCGGTCTTCCCGGAGTGCCTGACGTTCGCCTGTCAGTGCGCGACCGTCCGCGCGCTCGCCGCGCCACTGCCCTCGCGGCTGCCGCAGCTCGCGGTCGTCGTGCCCGGCGACGGCGTCGCGGACTGGCGCTACGAGGCGGATACGGCGACGACCCGCGTGGTTCACGTGCCGGGCTCGCACGTCGGTGTGGTGTTCGAGCCGGCGGCGTACGCAGCGCTGGCCCGGCATCTCGCCGCGGCGGCGACGGTGCCGATCGATCGCCCCGCTGCGTCCTAGCGGTCGGCCACGCAGCGCGTGTCGTCGGTGATCGTGAGGCTCAGCGCGCCCGAGGCGGCATCGTATTCGAAGTCGTTGCCGTGGCACTGGAACCGCGGCGGCGCCATCAGCAATCCCACCACGGCCGCCTTGTCGGCCGGCCACTGACCTTTCTCGGCGTGATAGGTGCGGACGACCGACTGCACCGATCCCAGCGTCGCCCGGTCGGCCGCCAGCCGGGTGCGATCGATCGGCCGCTCGCGCTGGAGCGTGTCGGCCGTGGTCGCCGTCGAGCTCACGTACTGCATCACGAGATAGCCGGCGATGGCCACCACGGCCAGGACGATGACCACCTCGATCAGGCCGAAGCCGCGCTGGCGCGCGCGTCGAGCGTGCACGGTCCAAGGCTACGATCGACACGGTGCCGGCCCCAAGTTTTGCCCGCAGGGTGTCAGGAGCCGACGGCGCCGAGCTCGAGGCGTGTCGGCACGCCCGTGCGCTCGGCCGAGCGGGCAGCCTCCGGTTCACCGGGCTCGGCACGCGCGCCCGCGCCGAGCGCGCGCAAGGCCGCGTCGCTCCGCCGGCGTGCGAGCGCCGTCAGCTCGGTATCGGCCAGCGGGGCCAGCTCCACGAGCCGCTGGTACAGCGCCTCGTAGAACGCACGGTCGCCAGCGCCGCGGCCGACCAGCGCGAGGACCGCATTGGCGCGATCCGCTTTCCGGCCGCTCTTCTCCCAGCGCGCCACGAAGTCGTCCACGGCCTTGTCGCCGGCGCGCTCGGTCAGGAGCGCCTCGAGCGCTCGCTGCGTCTTGGCGTCGTCGAGCGCCACCGGTCCCGGATCCTCGCCGGGCCTCAGCTTCGTCCCGAGCCGCCGGGCGAGGTCGTGGCGCACGCGGAGCGCGCGCAGGGCCGCACCATCGACCCTGGCGTCGTACGCTCCGTGCACCGTCAGCTTGAGTCGTGGTCGCTTGCCGAGCACCTCACCGACCCGCTTGAGCTTCTCGCGCTCGGGCGGCAGCACCACGTCGCTGCCCGGCTCGAAGGCGATGGTCTCCAGCTTCTCGCCGTCGCCGCCGAACAGTGCGCCGAGCGCCCTGAACGGCGCCGTCGCGACCTTGGTGATGACGTTCACGAGCGCTTGCCAGATCAGATGACCGTAACTGAACTCCGGATGGTCGACATTGCCCCGGACGGGCAGCGCGAGATCGATGCGCCCGTCGGCGTCGCTCAGGATCGCGATGGCCAGGTCCAGCGGCAGGCGCATCGCGCCCGCACTCTCGACGCGCTCGCCCAGCTGGAGGCGATCCAGGACGACCTTGTTCTCCCCCACCAGCGCACTGCGGTCAATCTTGTACTCGAGATCGAGGCTCATCGTGCCGTCCACGATGCGCCGCCCGGCGAACGTGGCGCTGTACGGTGACATCGTCGCCATCGGCACGTTGCGGAAGACGACGGCCAGGTCCGTGAAGACCTTCGGCTGGAATGCGCTCAACGCGCCGTCGACCTTCAAGAGCCCGAACTCGTCCACCCGGCCGTCGAGCTTCACGGTGGCGCGGCTGTCGCCGGCGGAGCCGAGACCGGCCACGACGCCGTTCAGCCCGTGCACGCGAGCCGCGAACGGCAGGGCCAGGCTCAGATCCGCGAAGTGCATCGCGCTGTCGTCGATGCGCACCCGCCGGATGCTCACCGGGAACGTGGCGGCGGGCTCGCGCCCCGCGGCGGTGGCCGGGAGTGCGCTCGGCGCGGGCGCGGCGGGTGGGGCCGTCCCGCCCGGCTTCATGATGCGAGCCAGATTGAGGCTCTTGTCCTGGAAGATGACGACGCGCCCGTCCAGCTCCGTGAGCCGGACCTCGTCGATCTCCAGCCGATCGGGACCGAGTCCGAAGCGCACCGTCTCGGCGTGCAGAGACTTCCAGGCGATCAGCGGCTCGGCGCTCGCGGCTTCCATTACGACCATGCGGTCGATATCCACCGCGCCCGTGTACGTGAGCGCCGGCCGATCGGCCGTGGCGCGATACGTCAGCCGTCCCGCCGTCGAGACGGCGCCGGAGCGAAGCAGGACCGCGGCCGTTCGCCCGACGTAGGGCTGCGCCGGGGTGAGGGCGAGATCCACCAGCCTCAGCGTGGCCTCCGCGGCGCGACCATCGGGCGCCACGCTCCCGCGCGCGCTGAAGCGGCCGCCCTGCACCAGGCGGAAGCTCGCGTCGAAAGGCCACGGCTTCTTGCCGTCGGTGCGCACGTCGCGGACGCTCGCCGCGAGGTCGGCAACGCCGAGCTCGACGGCGGGAGTGACTCCGCGGTCGGTGATGGCGACGCGGTGGCCGGCGAGCTCGAGCTTGTCGAGCGCCACCGTCCACGCCTTCCCCGGCGGCGCAGGCCCGGGCGCTCGACGCGCGGCCGCCCCCGCGGGCGTCGCCGGCTCGGCGGGGCGGAGCATGGTGAGCAGGGCAAGCGCACCGTCGGCGTCGCGGATCAGCGTGGTGCCGCCGCCCTGCACGGCGACGCGCGACACGGCGACCTGGCGGGCGCCGAGGTTCACGCGGCCGCCTTCCAGTTCGATCTGATCCACGGCGAGCACCGGCGTCGTCGCGGCGGGGCCTTCGCGCACCGCCACGCGCGCGAGGCTGAGCCCCACGTGGTCGATCACGCCGCTGACGCCCGCCGCGGCGCCGCCCTCGAGCCGCGCCGAGAGCCCGACCCTCAGTCCGCCGACGTCGACCGCAAGCGGCGCCGCGCGGCTCTCGTCGACGACGCCGAGCGCGACGTCCTCCACGCGGAGCTTCTCGACGGCGAGCCGCCAGGGGCGGCCCTCGGCGACGGTGGCGGCCGCCGCGGCCGGCGCGGCCACGGGCGCGGCGGTCCTCACCAGCCTCTGCCAGTTCACGCTCCCATCGCGCGCGAGCGTGGCCGCGACCTGGCCCCGGCTCACGACGATCTCCGGCACGGTCAGCTCGCGGGCAACGACGTCGCCCCAGGCCGCAACCACGTCGACCTTGTCCAGGGCCAGCAGCGGCCGCTGCCCTCCCCGCTCCCGGAGCACCAGGCCCGTGAGCGCGACTTCCAGACCCTCGACCTGGAGCGACGTCGCGCCGTCCCGGTACGCGAAGTGATAGCGCAGATTCGCATCCAGCTGACCGCGCGGCTCCGCAACGGCAACCTCCTCCTGCACGAAACGCCACGCGGTGGCCAGCGGGAATCCTCGGAGATCGAATTGGCCACTCGACGCGACCGGGACCAGGGAGACGTGCCCGTTCCAGCCGACGACGCCGCCGCCCGCCAACGCCGCCGAGATCGCGTACGGGCCGCGGCGCTCGCGCAGCGTCGTCACGTCGTGGAGCTCGATGTTGATCGGCTGCACGGCGGCCGTCTGCGGCACGCGGCGCGACAGGTCCGTGAACGACACGACGCCGTCGGTCACCACGGCGTGCTGCAGCAGGATGCGCGGCGGCGCCGCCGGCCTGGCCGCCGGCGCACCCTTCGGCAGGGATTCCAGCAGGTCGGCGATGTTCATCCGGCCGTCGGCGCCGAGCACCGCGTCCACGCGGGGCGCCTCCAGCCGGATCTCGGCGAAGGTCCACGCCGCCCGGAACAGGCTCGTGAGCTCGAAATCGACGAACAGGCGCTCGAAGCCCAGCAGCGGACGGCCGTCGGCCTCCTTCAGGCGGAACTGGCGGATCTCGAGCCTGAACAGCAGCGGATTGACGCGCACGTCGCCCAGCTCCGCACGCCGTCCGAGCTGCTCCTGCGCGTAGCGCGGCACGTACGTCGCGATGGCGCGAGGCAGGAGGAAAAAGCCGGCGAGCGCGTAGAGGAGGAGCCCGCTCAGGAGCACGGCCAGCGCGACGAGCACCGGCCGGCGCGTGACGGCCCGGCGAACCATATCCGAGCGTCGTAGCCAGGGCGGCGGCATCCCGGGGAATTGTCGGCGGAGCCGAACCCGACTTCAACAGATTCCTTGACGCCCGCGTGACGGCACCGTGACGGCCTCTCGGGCCTCATCGGCGCATGGAGCAACTCATCTCACTCGACGCAGAGGAGGACGCCATGGCGCCAGCACGTTCGCTCGGTATCGTCGCGTGGATCGTCGTGATCTCACTGCTCGGCGTGGCCTGTGCCACGCCTCAGTCCCGGACGGCCTGGGAAACGTTCGGCCGCGGGATGATGAACCTCGCCCTGTCGCCGATCATGATCGTGTCCGGGCTCGCGCAGGGCCTCGCGTTCCTTCCGTACACGATCGGCATGGGGCTCAACGAGCTCAACGAGGGGCTGCTCAAGGCCAACGCCGTGTCGCTCGACGACTCCTACAAGGCGACGTTCAACGTCTCCATGACCGACGCCGCCGTCCATCCAAAGACCGGCGAGGTTCACGGCCAGGCCGGCCTCTACGGTCGCTTCAAGCCCGAGGCGATCTTCGAGGGCAACCGCGCCTTCCACCGTCTGCTCGTATCGCAGGGAATGCCGGAAGCGAAGGCCCGAGAATACGCGCTCGTCGGCAACTACACCCATGCCTGGAGCCGCGACAAGATCCTGCTGGCGGTGGTGCGCCGCCATACCGGCGCCGAGCCGTTCCGTGTGAAGGCGAAGCAGACCGGTATCGTCACCACCTACCGGCCCGACCAGCGGGCATGGCACGAGGCCTATGAGCGTGACGTCGACGGCCGACCGATCGACGAGGTGCTGGACTGGGCCGCCATCGACTACGCCGCACTCCGGCAGGACAAGGTGGTGGCAACGCTGATGGTCATCGCGGCGGAAGCGGTGAAGGCCGACAAGCGCGCGCACGAGTACTGGGAGGCCGAGCGCCGCTGGCTCGCCGGCGACACGGCCACCGTCATGCACGATTCGATGGACAAGGTCAGGCGGGCGCTACAGGGCTGACCGGAGCCGCCATCCCGATCTCGCGGCTGATGTCGAGCGACATCGCTCGGTGTCGGTCGGCGAGATCGGGCTGGCCGGCCGCCTCGTAGAGCGCGGCGAGGTCGGAATGGCAATGGGCCGTCAGCGGACGCAGGCCTCGCTCCTGCGCCAGCCGGAGCGCGCTCGTGTAGTGCCGGCGTGCGGCGTCGACGTCCGGCGGCGTCGCGCGGGCGGCCACGGCGCCGAGCATGCGGAGCGCCGCCGCCTCGAAGCCGCGCTCGCCGCGCTCGACGGCCAGGGCGTGGGCGCGCTCCGCGCACTGCCGCGCGCGGTCGACGTCGTCGGCAACCAGCCACGCCTCGGCGAGCTGGCACAGCAGGACGCTGTACCAGACGCGCTGATTGAACTGCTCGAGTGTTTCGAGCGCCCGCGCCAGCATCGGAACGCCTTCGGCGTCGCCGCCACGGACCTGGGCGTAACCGAGCGACCACTCGATGTTGGGCTCGAGGCGCCCAGGAGGACGGCGCCGGTCCATGGCGTATGCGTAGCCGAGCGAGGCCAGGATGTTCGGCGCCAGCGAGCGCAGGCTCGTGTCCTCCGAGAGCGCGCGTCCACGCTCGAGAATGCGCACGGCCTCGTCCAGCCGTCCTTCGACCGTGAGGGCGTGGCCGAGAATCCGCAGCGCGAACACCAGCGTGTAGGCATGACTCAGCGATTCGGCGATCTGCACGCTCTCCTCGCCGAGCGCGCGCGCTTCCGCGAACCGTCCCTGCTCGGCGAGGACGGCGGCCAGTCCGCTGGCCGCGAACACGAGCGGCAGCCCGTGCAGTCCGAGCTTCTCCCCCGCGGCCGCCGGCCGCAGCGCGTCGATCACGCGCCGGAACGCGTCCTCGGATTCCCGCAGGTCGCCGAGACAGAACCGAGACGACCCGATGTAGAGCGTGGAGGACATCAACAGCGCGAAGTCGTCGAGTGACTTCGCAACCGTCGCCGCATGCTCGAAGAGCGGCAGCGCCTCGCGGGACCGGCCGGTGACCCAGAAGTACTGCCCCGTCTGGCACGCGAGCAGTGCGGAGCGCCGCGCGTCGCCGAGCTTCGCTGCCGGCGCCTCCGCGTCGCGGAGCGCCTGGTAGCCCCGATCGATCTCCGCCAGTGCGTAGCACGACGTATGGAGCGCCAGGCGGATGTCGATGGCGAGCTCGAGTGTGCGCGACGACTCCGGCAGGCGCGCGAGAGCGGCCAGCGCCTGCTCGAATGCGGCGCCGGCTTCGCGATGCGCCGAGCGCTCGGCCGCGCGCATCCCGGCCCGCATCAGGTACGTCACCGCCTTCTCCCACAGCTCGCCGTCCCGGCAATGCGCGGCCAGGGCAGCCGTGTGCGATTCGAGATCGCCGGCATAGATCGTTTCCATCGACGTCGCGATGAGGCGGTGCAACGACGGCACCTGCGCGGCGACGAGCTCGGTGCGCGCGGCCTCGCGAATTCGATCGTGCGTGAAGTCGAGACGCTCGCCGACGCCGTGGAAGACGCGCCGCCGCACGAGCTCCTCCACGACCTCCGCCGCGTCACGGTCGTCCAGCCCCGCGCAATGCTGGAGCAGCCGGAACTCCGACTCCCGGCCGATGAGGCTGGCGATGGCCACCACGCGGCGCGCGCGCTCACTCAGGCGCGCGAGTCGTGTGAGGACCAGTTCCCGCACGCGGGTTGGCAATGCCGTGCCGTGGTCTGCGGGCGCGTCGCGGAGCGCTCGCACCGTCTCGACGACGAGCAGCGGGTTGCCGGCGCTCACGGCCCAGGCGCGCTCGTCGAGCCGTGACAGCGCGGCCGCGTCGCGCTCGGCGCGGCTGAGCGAGCGGACGAGCGACGTGGTCTCCGCTCGCGACAGCGGTGACAGCGGCACGGTGAGCAGGCGGTCGCGGAGCTCTTTCAGCGCCACCTCCAGCATCGCGGCGTCGCCGAGATTCTCCTCGCGCGCCGTCAGCACCAGCAGGATGGCGCGACGCTCCAGGCGTCGGCCGAGGTACGCCGCCAGGCGGAGGGTGAGATCGTCCGCCCAGTGCGCGTCCTCCAGCACGATCATCAGCGGCTGGCGAGCGGCGAGCCGGTCGATCAGCTGCTCGATGGCCTGGAAGATGCGGGTCGTGTCGGCCGGATCGGCGGGGCGGGGCGCACGAGCGGCCGCCTCGGGGAGCACGCGCGCCAGCTCCGCTCGCCACGCCGGCTCCAGCGCGGCCAGCGCCTCCGGCGCCGCCGAGAGTGCGACGCGCAGCGCGTCGACCCACGGGCCGAAGGCGAGCACCTGCGCCGTCTCGTACGCGCGCCCGATCGTCGTCCGCGCGTCGCGGTCTCGCGCCAGCGCCGCGAGCTCGGTCACGATGCGAGTCTTGCCCACACCGGCCTCGCCGATGATCGCGACCACGTGGCCGCGCCGCGTACAGGCGCGCTCGAGGGCGTCGCGGAGGGTGGCGAGGTCGGCCTGCCGGCCCGCCAGCGGGGGATCCACGCCGAAGCGGTCGGTGTGTCGCGCCACCGTGCGGCCGCCCGGCGCGCGCTTCACCGGCGGCTCGGCGGGGGTGGGCGCGCTGCCGCTCGCGGCGAGGATCTGCCGATAGAGCTGCCGCGTGGCCGCTTCCGGCTCGACGCCGAGCTCGCGCTGGAGCACCTCGACACACTCCTGGTACTGCCGGAGGGCGGCGGCGCGCCGGCCGTTGCGCGCATACAGCATCATGAGGGCGCGGTGCACGGTTTCCTGCGTGGCGTCCATCCCGAGCAGCCGCAGCGCCGTCTCGATGGCCGCCTCCACGAGGTTGCGCTGGCTCTGATGGTCGAGCAGGCGCGTGAGGACGCTGAAGGCACGCTGCCGCAGCCGCTCGCGCTCGCTGCGCAGGTGGTCCTCGAAGGCCGTCTCGCGCACGCCGACGCCGGCCAGCAGGTCTCCCTCGTAGAGCGCCGCGGCGCGCTTCAGCGCCTCCGGCGTCGCCTCCGCCGCCAGCCGCTCGAAGCTCGCCACGTCCACCTCGACGGCGTCGGCGCTCAGCGCGATGCGCTCGGCGTCGACGATCAGCGCGCGCGTCTTCGTGGGAGCCAGCGCGCGTCGCAGCTCGTGCAGCTCCTGTCGCAGGCTATGGCGCGCCTGCTCGTCACGCGCGTCCGACCAGAGCAGCGCGGTGAGCGCGTCACGCGGGTATCCCGTTCCGGGCCGCAGCGCCAGCAGCGCCAGCAGCGCCTGTCCCTTCTTGCGGGTCAGGCTGAGCCGCGGGTGGCCGTCGCACGCCACCCGGAACCCGCCGAGGAGCGAGATCTTCAGTCGCGCCATCCCTGCCCTCGTGACGGCGGACTATAGCAGGTTCGTGACGCTCCCGTGACGCGGCGGTGACGCGCCGGCGGCTACCAGTTACGCGATGCGACGGGCCGCCGGCGACGCTGCTCTACACGGTGATTCATTGCGGTATGATCCGGGTCCTTGAGATCCGGAGCATGGAGGACGGAATGGCGGTCTTCCGCTTCGTCCAGGCCGCGCTGGCCGTTGCACTGGTGCTCGCCACGCCGACCCTGGTGAGCGCGGGGCGGCCGCGGCCCACCGGCACGACCGTCGAGGCGCTGTTGGCCCTCGACATCCGACCGTTCGCCATTGGTCACCGGGGATCCGGCGAGAACCATCCGTCGCGTCCCGTCGAGAACACGGTGGAGTCCGTCCGCGCCGCCTTTCAAGCGGGCCTCAGCGTCGTCGAGATCGACGTCCAGCTCACACGCGACGGGCACCTCGTCGCTTACCACGACGACGTGCTGGCCGACTTCACGTGCATCAACGCCCTGACGCTGCGCGAGGTGCAGGCCGGTCTGCCGTACGTTCCGACGCTCGAGGCGATCCTGGAGGAGGCTCGCCGCTTCAATCGGCCGGGTCCCGCACTGCAAGGGCTCGTCATCATCGAGCTCAAAGCCGCGCGGCCGCTGTGCGATCCGGGCGATCATCAGGATCGCCCAACGGTCGGCGCCGCCGCGCGCGTCGTCCGTGACATGCGGATGACGGACCAGGTGCTCTTCACCTCGTTCTCGCCGGCGATCTTGCGCCTTGCCCAGTGGCACGCTCCCGAGATCGCGCGCATCCTCGCCGTCAGCGGCCTGCAGTTCCTCGGCCAGGCCGAGATCGAGGAGAGGTTCGACACGACCGTCACCGTGATCGAGAAGGAGCACGGTCTGGGCCTGACGTGGGCCGAGATCGGGACCATCTTCCGGCTCCCGGGCTACCGCAGCCCCGAAGAGCTCCTGGGAACGGCGCTCGCGGTCGAGGCGCGCGTCGTCGAGCTCGACTACTTCCTGCTCGAGGCGTCGGGAGAGGCGCTCGTGCCGGCCCTGCACGCGCTGGGCCTCGAGGTCCTCGGCTTCACGGTGGATCACGCCCGTCAGTGGAAGTTTCTCGAATCGCTCGACGTGGACGGAATCTACACGAACGACATCCGGCTGGGGCTGAAGCGGCAGGCGCGCTTTCCCGGTTCGGCCGACACGCGACGGGACGAGCGCCTCAGCCGGGCGCGGCGTCGGTGATCGTCGGGCGGATCCGCGGTATGCTCGGTCGCGGGAGGCCCTCGATCCGATTCACGGACGATGGTGAAGCCCGCGGACGCCCGGCCAGGCTCCAGAACGGCGGCGATGTCCGGACGCCGCACGGCACCGCGGGATAGCCGCCGGTGTAACGCCCGGCCGAGGGTCTCCCGCTCACCCCTTGCGGCGCGGTGACGCTTTCTTCGCCGGCGCGGCTGGCGTCAGCTCACGCTCCGCGTCGAGCCAATCTTGCAGCTCGAAGCCGTGTTCACAGCCACGGGCGAGGAAGAGCTCGTACGCTCGGCGGGCGACTTCTCCATGATTCGGTTGCGTTCCCAAGGAGGCACCTCCGGTCGACGGCTCCTTGTCAACCTCCTCCACTGGACTCGCCGCTATGGTATGCGGCATGCCGGCGGAGGCCGGCATGAAAACAACGGCTAATAGAGGTGGCAGGCCACCATGTGATCCGGGGCGAGGGATCGCTCCGGCGGCTCGCTCTCGCTGCAGCGAGGCATGGCGACGGGGCAGCGCGGGTGGAAGCGGCAGCTCGACGGCGGGTTGATCGGTGACGGCACTTCGCCAGGCAGGATGATCTCCTCGCGCACCGTGTCGGGGTGAGCCGGGAGGGCGGCCGAAAAAAGCGCCTTCGTATACGGGTGCAACGGCTCCTTGAAGAGCTCCTTTGTCTTCGCACGCTCCACGATCTTGCCCAGGTACATCACCGCCACGTCGTGCGCGAGGTAGCGCGTGGTCGCCAGATGGTGGGCGATGAGGAGATAGCTCACGTCGTAGAGCGTCTGCACGTCCGACAGGAGATTCATGATCTGCGCGCGGATCGACACGTCGAGGGCGGAGACCGGCTCGTCGAGGACGATCAGCTTCGGATTCGACACGAGCGCGCTCGCCACCGCGACGCGCTGACGCTGGCCGCCGCTGAACTCGTGGGGATAGAGGTCGGCCTGCTCGGGGCGCAGGCCGACGCGGTCGAGGATCTCGGCGACGCGGGCCTTCGCCTCGCGTGCCGAGGCCTGCCCGTTGACGACGAGAGGCTCGGCCACGATGTCGCCCACGCGCATGCGCGGGTTCAGCGACGACCACGGGTCCTGGAAGACCGCCTGCGCCGTCGTCCGGTACTCGCGGAGGGCGTCGCCTCTGAGCGCGTGGACGTCGCGGCCGTCGACGAAGACCTTGCCGGCCGTCGGCGTCTCCAGGCGCAGGATCAGCCTGGCCGTCGTCGTCTTGCCGCAGCCGGACTCGCCCACCAGCGCGAGCGTCTGGCCCTGCCGCACGGCGAAGCTGACGCCGTCGACGGCCTTGACCTGGCCGATGACCGACGACCACAGCAGTCCCCTGGTGACGGGAAAGTACTTCTTCAGATTCCGCGTCAGGAGGACCGGCGCTTCCATTCGTGCTCGAGCTTCCAGCAATCCGCGACGTGCTCGTTGCCCTCGACGAACGACGGCGGATACTCTCGCCGGCAGCGATCGTCGGCGTCGGGACAGCGCGCCGCGAATCGGCAGCCCGCGGGCAGATTCCACAGCGCGGGCGGCTGGCCGGTGATGGAGTAGAGCCGCTCGACCTCCTCGTCCATGCTCGGCACCGAGCTGAGCAGCGCCTGCGTGTACGGATGGGCGGGGCGATTGAAGATTTCGCGCACCGGCCCGCTCTCGACGACGCGGCCCGCGTACATCACCATCACACGGTCGCACATCTTGGCCACGATGCCGAAGTCGTGGGTGATGAAGATGAGCGAGAGGTTCGTCTCTTCCTGGATCTCGCGCAGCAGGCGGAGGTACTGCGCCTGGATGGTCACGTCCAGCGAGGTCGTCGGCTCGTCGGCGATGATCACCTTCGGCTCGCACGAGATGGCGATGGCGCCGACCACGCGCTGCTTCATGCCGCCGCTGATCTGGTGCGGATAGTCCTCCACGCGGCGCTCGGGCGCCGCCACGCGTACCTGCTTGAGACCGTCGACGGCGCGGCGGACCAGCGAGCGCGCGCCGTCGCGATGGTGGATCTTGATGGCCTCGATGAGCTGGTTGCCGATGGTGAACACGGGATTCAGCGAGGTCTGCGGATCCTGCAGGATCATGGAGATGCGGCGGCCCCGGACGCTGCGCATCTCGCGCTCGCTCTTGTCGAGGAGGTTCTCGCCCTCGAGCCGGATGGCGCCCTTGACGATGCGCGCGGCCGGCCGCGGGACCAGCCGCAGCAGCGACAGCGCGGTCATCGTCTTGCCGCACCCCGACTCCCCCACGATGCCGAGCGCCTCGCCCTGGCGCAGCGAGAAGCTCACGCCGTCCACGGCGCGCACCACGCCCCATCGCGTGAAGCAGTAGGTGTGGAGGTCCTCGACCTCGAGGAGGACCTTGCCGATCCGTCTCGGCACCTACTTCGGCGGCCGCACGAGATGGAAGTGCGTCGAGCGTCCCGCGGCCAGGCCGGGGTACACCCACTCACCCACCACCCTGGGATTGGCCACCACCTCGTTGGCGAACCAGAAGAGCGGGATGTCGGCGAACTCCTCGAAGAGGTGGTCGCCGATCGTGCGCGCGATGCGCTGCCGCTCGTCGTTCTTCACGGACTTCGTCAGCGCGTCGTAGTGCTTGTCGATGAACTCGTTCTCGTAGTGGTGGTTCGGGCTCTTGCTCCAGTAGCTCGTGCGGATCCACTCCTCCGCCGGCCGCCACGAGATGATGTTGGGCCACATGCAGCACTGGATCGTCTTCTTCCGGAACATCTCGCGCACCTTGGCCCAGTCGAGCACCTGGATTTCCGTCTCGACGCCGATCTCCTTGTAGTAGATGCCCAGGGCCTCGGCCACCTGCGGCCCCTCGGACTCGCCGGGCTCGGTGAAGGCGAGGACCTTGAACTTGAGCTGGCCGGGCCCGTAGCCGGCTTCCTTCAGCAGCGCCCGGGCCCGGGCGGGATCGTAGCCGTACATCTTGTCGAAGCGCGACGACCACTCCGGGTTGTAGCCTTCCGACTTCTCGGACCAGCCGGTCACGTACGCGAGCGTGCCCTTGCCGGCGAAGACGGTGTTCAGCAGCTCCTTGCGGTTGATGGCCATGTTGAGCGCCTGGCGCACCGGCTTCCGGGTCCACGCCACGTCGGCCTTGTAGGCGGGGTCGTTCGGCAGGTAGTACTGGCCGCCCAGATAGACGGTCATCCAGTCCACGGGGAACGACGACGAGTAGATCTTCATGCCCTTCTTCAGGGCGTCCTTCTGCAGCTCGCGCGGCAGATCGGCGATGTGGGCTTCGCCGGAGAGCAGGAGCGCCAGCCGCGTCGACTCCTCGCGCGCCAGCCTGAACACCAGCTCCTTGAAGGCCGGGCGCTCGCCGCTCCAGTGCTTGTCGACGCGCTCGTAGCTGACCGACAGCCCCGGCTGACGGCCGACGTACCGGTAGGAGCCGGTGCCGGCCGGCCGTTTCTCGAACCCTTCGAGCCCTTCCTTGTCCCACTGGGCCTTGCTGACGATGCGGAGGTCGCCCGCGCGCGACGCCGCGTACGGCATGACCGTGGTCGGCCGCTTGAAGCGGAACACGACCTCGTGGTCGTTGACGGCCTTGACCTCCTCGACCTGGCGCCAGAAGCCGGCCAGCGTCGCCGTCGCCTCCGGCCGCATCATCATCGAGTGCGAGTGGACGACGTCCCTGGCCGTGAGCACGCCGTGCCCGAAGTGAAACGGGACGTTCTTGCGGAGGATGAACGTCCAGTCCTTGAAGTCCGCGCTCGCCGACCACTTCTCGGCCAGGCGCGGCGTGTACTCGCCCGTCTTCGGATCGACCTCCAGCAGCGTCTCGAGGAACGGGTCGTACTGGAGATGATCGGGGCGCGCGACGACCCAGAAGCGATTGCTCTCGTCGAAGCCGGCGGAGGCGAAGACCAGCCGCTGGCTCTTCGCGTCCTGCGCCCAGCCCGGCGCCGAGGCGATCCCCAGCACCAGAGCGAGCACGAGGGCCACGATCACCACTCGAAGCGCATGGCGTCTCATCGGCGGCCTCCTGTCAGACGTTCCGCAGCCTGGGATCGAAGTGATCTCGGAGCCAATCGCCGAGCAGATTCAGCGCGAGCACGGTCAGCATGATGGCGAGCCCCGGGAACATCGACACCCACCATGCGGTGACGATGAGCTCACGCCCGTCCGCGATCATGAGGCCCCACGCCGGCAGCGGTCGGGGGAGCCCGGCGCCGAGGAAGCTCAGCGCCGACTCGAGCAGGATGACGTACCCGACCTGCAGCGTGGCCAGCACGACCAGCGAATTGACGACGTTGGGAAGGATGTAGCGGGCCATGATGCGCGTGTGCGAGGCGCCGGCCACCCGCGCTCGCGCGATGAAATCCCGCTCCTTGATGCCGAGCGTCTCGCCGCGTACGAGCCGGGCGTAGCGCGCCCACAGCAGCACCACGAGCACCGTGATGACGGTGCCGAAGCTCGGCCCCACCGCGGCCACCAGCACCAGCGCGAGCAAGATCGTCGGCAGCGACAGCGAGATGTCGACGAGTCGCATGAGCACGGCGTCCACCCAGCCGCCGAAATACCCGGACGTCAGGCCCAACACCGTGCCGATCGCGCCGCCGACGAAGATGGCCACCAGCGAGACCATGAGCGAGACGCGCGCGCCGTGGATGATCCGGCTCAGGATGTCACGCCCGACCTTGTCCGTCCCCAGCGGATAGGTGAGCGAGCCGCCCTCCTGCCACGCCGGCGGCTGCAGCCGCTTGGACAGCGACCCCTTCAGCGGATCGTGCGGCGCCACCCAGGGCGCAAAGGCCGCCGGGAGGACGAGGAGAAACGTCAGGATCGCGAGCGGCACCAGCGGATACCGGCCGAGAGCGCGCACGGCGCGCGTCACCCGCGGGGGGCGGTACCAGGGCAGCGTTCTCGCGGTCACGATGGCCATGGCGCCCTCACTGGTAGCGGATCCGTGGATCGAGATACGCGTAGAGAATGTCGACGACGAGGTTGGTCAGGATGAAGATCCCGGCGAAGACGATCACGACCGCCTGCACGACCTGAAAGTCCCGGGCGCGCACCGCATCGACGACGAGCAGACCGGTGCCCGGCCAGGAGAACACGCTCTCCGTGACCACGGCCCCCGTCATCAGCACGCCGGCGATGATGGCGAAGAACGTGAGCGGCGCGATGGCCGCGTTGCGCAGGCAGTGCTTCCAGACCACCTTCCATTCCGACAGGCCCTTGATGCGCGTCAGCTTCACGAACTCGCTGTCGAGCACCTCCAGCATCGACGAGCGCACGAGCCGCATGATGGCCGCCACCTGGAACCAGCCCAGGGTGATGGCGGGCAGGATCATGTGCTCGAGGCCGCCCTTGCCCGACGTCGGCAGCCAGCCGAGGGTCACGGCGAAGATCCACATCAGCACGATGCCCAGCCAGAAGGCGGGCAGCGACTGGCCGAGCAGCGCGATGATCTTGGCCGCGACATCCCAGGCGGTGCCCTTCATCACCGCGGACAAGACACCGATGGGTAGCGCGATCACGACGCTGATGCCGAGGGCCAGGCCGGCGAGCTGGAGCGTGGCCGGCAGGCGCTCCTTCACGAGCGCCATGGCCGAGTACCCCGGCCACTTCCAGGAGGTGCCGAAGTCGCCCTGCAGCGCCTTGCCGAGGAAGATGACGTACTGGGTCGGCAGGGGCTGGTCGAGCCCCCAGTACTTCGAGACGCGCTCGTAATCCTCGGCGGTCGCCTCCAGCGGCAGCATCATGTCGAGCGGATTGCCGGTGATGCGGGCGAGCGTGAACACGACGAGGCTCATCACCCAGATGGCGAGCAGGCTGTGCAGGGCCCGTTTGGCGATGTAGCGCTGCATGGGTGGTGTTCCTCCCCGTGCGTGCGGCAGACATTGCGCCGGATCGCCCAGGGTGTCAAGCGATGGTAGGATCGCGGCCCCGGGGGAGGCTCGTCATGCCCGACATCGCGAAGAACATGCGGCTCCTGGCGCACCACGACATGGGCGGCTTCGGCAACGGCGGCGAGGGCATGGCCATCCAGCTCGCCCGCGACGGCCGCCGGGTGCTCTGGCTCGGCCACGAGTCGGCGCCGAAGAACTTCACCGCCGTCGACGTGACGGACCCGCGCAAGCCGTCGATGATCTGCCAGACGGATCTGCCCCACGGCGACATGCGCTCCAACAACCTGGACCTCGTGGGCGACCTGTTGGTCGTCCCCTACCAGACCAAGCGCCCGGGGATGACGCCGGCCGGCGTGGAATTCTTCGACGTCAGCGACCCGAGCCGCCCGCGCTCGATCGCGTTCTTCGACGCCTCCGGGCCGCACTCGCGCGGCGTTCACCACCTGTGGTTCGTGGACGGCGCCTATCTGCACCTCGCCAGCGGCGCCGCCGACTTCACGCCGCGCAATCCGAAGGACGATCAGTTCTACCGGATCGTCGACGTGCGCAATCCGACCAGGCCCGTCGAGGTCGGGCGCTGGTGGCTCCCGGGCACGCGGGACGGCGACGCGGAGGCCCCGCCGGCGCGGCATCCGAAGTTCGATACCGGCTTCCGCGCCCACAACACGAACGTCTATCCCCGCCGTCCCGATCGCGCGTGGATCGGCTACATCGACGGCGGCGCGATCATCCTCGACATCGCCGACATGGCGCGGCCGCGCCTGCTGAGCCGCTGGGACTATCACCCGCCGTTTCCGGGCTTCACCCACACGCTGTTGCCCCTGTTCGACCCCGGGCTCGTGATCGTCTCCGACGAGGCCATCGCCGACGCGGGCAAGGACTGGCCGAAGCTCACCTGGATCGTCGACGTCCGGGACGAAAGCAACCCGGTGCCGATCGCCACATGCCCGCTGCCTCCGCTGGAGGACTTCGCCGGCCGCGGTGGCCGCTACGGCGCGCACAACCTTCACGAGAATCGGCCGGTGGACGGCTCGCTCGTGTCCGAGACCCTCGTGTTCGGCACGTACTTCAACGGCGGCATCCGCGTGCACGACGTGTCGAACCCGTTCCGGCCGGAGGAGGTCGCGTACTACGTGCCGGAGGCGCCGCGCGGGTCTCGCGCGGGCGCGGCGCAGATCAACGACGTGCTGGTCGACGAGCGGCGCGTGGTGTACACGGTCGATCGGCTCATCGGCGGGTTGTACGTGCTCGAGCTGGAGGTGTGATCAGGCGAAGAAGTCCGCAACGGCGAAGCCGACGACGGCGCGATCGCCGACGCGGGTGACGAACAACCGGTTGACGTTGATCACACACCCGATGTGCCGGGGACCGATGGGCGCCATCTGAACGATCTCGCCCTCGATCAGCTCGACACGCTCGTCCTCGCCGAGAATCCCGGCCTCCGCCATCCGGTGGCACTCCTCGACCGTGAACAGCCTGCGCGGACGCTCGACGTCGACGGCCATCTCGAACCTCCGTATAGAGCGACACGCCGGCAGCGTGAGACGCTGCCCGACGACCGTCAATACCGTGAATTCGAGACGGCCGACGTCATCGCGTCGGGGCTCACGGCTGTCGGTCGCGGTCGCTCTGCTCGCCGTACCCGCCCCAGCTGCGCTCGGCCCCGTGTCGGAACTGGCCGTGCCGCAGATCGTCGACGGGACCACCGTGGACGAAGAGCCCGTTGCGCACGCCGAGAATGCCGGGGATCCGCGCGACGGCCGCTTCGGCCGCCTGGCGCTCCTCCTCGCTCGTCACCAGTCCGGTCAGCTCCACCTCGCCACTGGCGGCGGTGACGACGATCGGGGTCGAGCGCGTGGTCGGGTTGGCCATCAGCGCCGCGCGCGCCGAGGCGATCAGGCTGCGATCGAGCAGCTCGCGGCGCGAGGCATCGGTGGAGGTGAACTGCTCGTCCGCGAGCATCTCCCGAAGCACGGCCACGGCGCGCGTCACGCTGAGGCGCTCGGTATTGAGGACGACATCGTAGAGCGACGCGTCGTTCCAGTCGACGTGGTAGATGAAGCGCACGCGCGCGCCCAGATCGTGGTCGGCGTGGCGCACGGACTCCAGCGCCGCCTCGGGCGTGAGGCCCAGGTGCTGCTCGATCCGTTGCGCGCGCACCAGCTCGGGCGCGATCACGCGCGCGCGCAGCGCATGCCGGACGCCGCGCAGGATCACGGTCGACGCACGCCCGACGAGGACCAGGTTGTCGCGCGCGGCCATCTCCAGCACGGTGGCCTCGACGTACGTCGCGTAGCGCTGCTGGCTCTGGCGGAAGCGATCCCAGAGCGTCGGCTTCTCCTCGGTGGCATGGCGCAGGTCGGTCACGCCCTCGCCGAACGACTCGGCCGCCTTGGTGATGATCTCGCGATCGGCGAACTCCCAGCCCAGTGCCGCCGCCAGTGCCCGCCCGATCTCCGTGCCCCGGCTCCCCTCGGTCTCGGACATCGCCACGATGCTCATGGCCCACCTCCTGGTGAAAACACGAACGCTCCCGCGGGCCACCGGCGTGGCCGACGAGAGCGCTGTCTACGACGCGCGCGAACCCGTTCACGTGCCATGCGGCACCCTCCGCCGCTCGGACGCTGCTCCCCGGACTCGAGCAGGGCCATTCAAGCGCCGTGGCGGCGCGTCGTCAAGGAGTTCAGCCGTCGGCCGCCGAGTCGCGGCTCGTCCGTGCTCACCGACCTTGGCCGGCTGCCTAGCTTCTCGCCAGTCGGCCGTCCGGCAGCGTATGAAATCCGCAAGGTTACGGGTCCGGCACCGTGATTGCTCCGTCGTCGGTCGGCATGGACGTCCGCACCTTGTCTGCGGTGGCGAATCTGCTCAGCGTGGCCCGTCGAGTGACGCGAGCTCAGGCCGGCACCGTGTACTCTCGCGAGACCGACGGGCTCCGGTTCCTCGTTTCTCAGAACGAACCCCTCGCGCGGGATCTCGGGTACGCGGGCGCCTCCGACACGCTGACACGCACGCATCTGCCGTGGACAGAGCGCAGTATCGCCACCTACGTCGCGCTGACATCGAGCATCGTCAACATTCCCGATGTATACGCTCTGCCGGCAACGGCGCCCTACGCGTTCAGCCCGCGCGTCGATGCCACGACGGGCTTCCGCACGCAGTCCATGCTGGCCCTGCCGCTTGATACGCCGATTCGCGGCGTCCTCCAGCTGATCAATGCCACGGACGCATACGGAGGCGTGGTGCCGTTCTCCGAAGCCGCCGAACGGCTGGTCAGCGAGCTGGCCGCGGACCCGACCGTCCCCGCGTTCTCCGCGATCGCCACGGCCAACCAAGTCATTCGCGCGTGAAGACCTTGACTCGAGCATCGGTGGCGGCGCTGCGCTCTGCACCCGTGGCGGCGAGCCCGCCCACGAGGGCGGCGCGCACGCCGCGCATCCTGATCGTCGACGACGAGGCGACGCTGCGGGAAATCGTCGCCGACCACTTCGGCAGCGTGAACTACGAGGTGCACACCGCGACCAGTGGCGTCGACGCGTTGACGTCGATCGTACGGGCGCGCCCCGATGTGGTCCTGCTCGCCATCACGATGCCGCCGATGAGCGGCGTCGAGGTCCTGAAGGAGGCCCTGAAGATCGATCCCACGATCACCGTGATCATGGTGAGCGGGGCCTCCGACATCGCCGTCACCGCCGAGGCCTTTCGGCACGGCGCGTTCGCGTTCGTCCCGAAGCCGTTCGACTTCCGCTATCTCCTCCACCTCATCGCCGTCAGCATCGGAACGTAGGCCCTCACCGGCGACGCGCGCGCGTGACCACCGCCGCGATCGCGAGCGCCAGCATCGGCGCCGTCCAATCGCCGATGTCGCTCCGCAGCGTGCTGACGTTGTGGATGTAGAGGTCGCCCTTCAGCGTCTTGCCGTCGTAGATGCACGTCCACGCGGGGTCGCGCGGCTTCAGAAAGCGCGCTTCGGCCCCGCACGTGAAGCCTGCCTCCTTGAGCAGGTCGCGGACAATCTCCGGATGCCTGGTCCAGATGTCGGGCATGGCGTGGTCCTCCTGCGCACGGCGACCTGCAGCCGATGTGCCGCCCACCACCCCTGGGTACCCTGGGAGCATGACCGTCGTCGGCCTGCGCCGTCGCGTGGCCTTCGAGCTGGCCACGCTGGCCGCGCTCACGTCCATCTTTCTGGTGGCCGTTCCGACGCGACCGGTGTGGGTCGAGGCGGGGCTGGCGCTCTTCGCGGCGGCGCTCGTGGCGGCGACGGCGCGCCGGACGCGCGCCGCGATCTGGGGACCGCCGCCGACCGCCGGCCGTGAAGGCGTACGGCACTCCGTCGGTCATCTCCTGATCGGGACGCTCGGCGCCGCGGCGCTCTTCGCGGTCATCGGCACCTGGACCGGGCGCGCCGGACCGCTGTTCCCGGCGACGATGCTGCCGACGCTCGTCGCCTACCTCCCGTGGGCGGTGCTCCAGCAGGTGCTGTTCCAGGTCTATCTGCTTGGACGGCTTCGCGTGCTCCTCCCCGCGTCGTCGCTGGCGGCGCCCGCCGTCAACGGAGCGCTCTTCGGCGCCGTCCACCTTCCGGACCTCGAGATCACGGCGCTGACGACCGTTGGCGGCGCCGTCTGGAGCTGGTACTACCTTCGCGACCGCCGCCTGCTGCCGATCGCGATCTCGCACGCCGTCCTCGGGACGACGTACTACTTCTGGATCCGAGGCGAGGACCTCCTGCTGCGGTGGTTCAGCGCGGCCGGGTGATGGCGGCCGGCCCCCCTCAGCCGGCGCGGCGGGCGGGGGCACACTCGTCGAAGACGTCCCGGAGCTCGACGCGCCGCTCGTCGCCGATTGCCCCGCCGAGCCACGCGCAGAACTCCTCGGGTCTGGCGTGGGCCCACGCGGCGGCGGCGGCGGCCGTCCGGAACGCTTCGTTGAGCTTGCGGTCCACGAGCCACCCGAAGAGCGCCAGGAACGGGCGCGTCATGCCGGCCGCGAAGCGATTGTCGACGATCACGTTGGCGGCGAGGCGCTGCGTCGCGCGGCCGGCGTCGTCACCGAACTCGAGCCGCGTGAGCGCGCTGCCGCCGAGCGTACCCAGGATCGCGCTGCGATGCGTGCCCCACGACAGCAGCACGCGCGTCCGCTCGTCCCGCGCGAGCACCTGATAGACGCCCTGCGTGCTGTTCCCGTTGTCCACCTCGTACCGGTCGTCGCCGACCGCCTTGACCTCGTACGTGGTCAGGCGCAGGTGGCGCGCGGCGGCGGCCGTGACGTCCGGCGCGTCGACGAACCGCAAGTAGAAGGCGAGCGGCACCGGCGCCGGGTCGCCCGTCACCGATCGCGTGAACGTGGCGTCGCTCCACAGGCGTGTGATGGCCGCCGCCATCTGCGCGGGGTACTGGTCACTGGCGCGCAGGAACGGCGGCCACGCGCGCGGCGGCGCGGAGTGGAGCGAGCTCCCGGTGAGCGCGAGCAGCGCGATCACGCACGCGACGCCGGCGGTTCGGCTCCTCATGCGCAGGCGGCCTCCTCGCGTATGCCGTGAAGCCGGCGTTCCGGAGTCGGCCTAGTAGCGGAAGCGAACGCCGTACAGCAGCTCGTGCTCGGTCGGCACGCCGGTCCCCGGGGTCCTGGTGCGCGACGAGTTGAGGGCGTCGGCGCCGCCGGTCGTGATGTCGTACGAGCCGAACAGCGTGGCGGCGTTCGTCAGGCGCCAGTTGAAACCCGCCCCCGCCTTCGCGCCCAGCCGGACGCTGGGATCGGCCGGAGTGCCGATCAGGTCGGAGGGATCGTGCGGCTGCTCGACGAGCAGCGCCGGGCCGATGACGAGGTACGGCTCGAGGCCGAGGTCGGCCGTCGGCCACCTGAGCTTGAAGTCCAGCGACACGGCGCGGCCGAGGGATTCACGCTCCGCAAGCGTTCGGCTCTCCGCCGCCGTCGAAGGGGAGACGCCCGGCAAGGGGGCGATCAGCTCCCAATGAAGCGGAGAAACGCCGAAGCCGAGGCTCGCCGAAGCGCCACCGCGGGTGGCGAGATCGATGAGGTTGTCGCTGGAAGGGCCGGCGAGCGTCGTGCCGGGCGCGACGGCAACCACGACCACGGTCAAACAACAGAGCAGGGCGACAACGCGTTGTTTCATCTGTGACATCACGAAGCGATCGACCCGTCGATTATGCACGTCCCCGCCACCAGGCGCAATGCGTTGACCGGGCGAATCGCCGCTGCCCACGACGCATTCTTCGATATTTCCACGCGGCCGGCGGCCGCCCATAGCAGAATGCTCGCGGGGCCGCGCGTCCCGGCCGTAGGGGCGCGGCGGGCCAGCACCACTACCGCAAGGGGCCCGACAGCGTTCGGGACGCGCGTTCAGGCGCCCTCGATCAGGCGATCGATTTCGACGGCGAGCGCCACGGCGTCGTTGCTGAAGTAATGCGTATGCGCGCCGGCCCCGAGGCAGAATTCCGTGCGGTCACCCGCGCGCTCGGCCTCGACCTTCCCGGCCGGCCCGAACCACGCGATGCGATAACCCTGCGCCGGTGGCGTCCACAGGTAGCGTCCGACATAGTCTCCCGCGCGGCAGGCGTTGACCCATTCGACGGCGCCGATGTCCGCGGCGCTCGGCTCCGCGATCGCGAAGCGGCCGGCCTTTGCGCCCATCCAGCGGTACAGCAGCGGAAAGTGCTCGGCATAGAGATCGCGCAACGGCGAGCCGACGGTGACGAGGGCGATCGGGATGCCGCCCACGAGGTCCGCCAAACGCCGCTGCACGTGCAGATAGCGCAACAGGTCGGCGCTGACGACGGTCCCCTGGCTATGTGCCACGATCACGATCCGGGCGTAGCCGCGCTCGCGCAGATGGGCGAGGAGCGAAGCGTATCGCGAAAAAATGCGCGCGCGCGGCGGCTGCCGGTTGGGCGGATCCCGGAAGTAGTTGTCGACATCCAGCACCGCGTCGATGCCGACGCGCAACCTGCCGAGCGTCTCCGTGAACCGGGTCCCGAGCGCCGCGACCGTGAGGGCGCCGCCGGCGAGCCATTTGCCCGCGGCGACGAGCGCTTCGCCCTGAAAATACTCGAGGCCTCCGGCGAGCCAGCTCGCCAGCTCGCCGCCGGCGCCGAACGACACGGCGAGCTGCCGGTACACGAAGGCCAGATACACGACCCCGCCGATGACGGCGCCGGGCGGCACGATGACGGTGAACGTTCCCTTCAGCCACCGCAGCCCGCCGCCGAGCCATTGCCCGAGCCGTTCGGACCAGACCATGGCGTCGCGCCGCGGCCCACGCGCATCGACGTTCGTGGACGGACGCACTTCCTCCAGCAGCGACGGGATCAGCAGCACCAGCGCGGCGGAGGCGAGCACCGTGAACGCCAGCACCATCGGCGTGAAGAACGTGCCGACCGTCCGGATGCGGTCGTCGAGAAAGATGGCCGCGGAGCGATAGCCGCTCCCGAAGATGACGGGCAGATAGTAGAACTCGGTCAACCGGTACCCGAAGACATAGCCGACCATCGACCACAGCACCAGGCTCAGCACGGCGAACAGCGCGGTGGATCCGACCACGACCAGCCGCGCCGTGTTCAACGATCGCCGGGCCGCGTCGCCCACCCTGCGCGCCAGCCAGAGACCGAGCACCAGCGCGGCCGTCTGCACGATGACATAGGCCGCCCACACCAGCAGCAGCCCGGCCAGCAGCCACTCTCCCACGTTCAATGCCGCGGTCAGCATCCAGTCGGCGTGGGTCCTGACATGCGGCACCAGCGCCTGGCCCGCCACCCACAGCTCGACGACCGTGCCGCCGACCAGCAGGTGGCCGAACAGGCGCACGCCGTGCGCGACCCGCGCGTAGCGCTCGATCAGCCAGGCGCCCAGCGCCGCGATCGCCAGCGCGCTGCCGGCGAAGTAGAGCGCCGGCACTCCGGGCTCGGCCGTCAACGCGACGACGCCGGCCGCCGCGCACGTCAGGGCCGCTGCCAGCAGCAGCAGCAGCGCCGCCCATCGGGCCGCGCGTGAAGTGCCCCGCAGCCACGCCAGCGCCGCCACGGCGATCGATCCGACGGCGGCGGCCGCGAACAGGGCGCCGAGCAGCGTTCCGCGCTGCTCGGGCGACACGAGGCCCAGGAGACCGAACAGCACCAGCAACAGCATCGACAGCTGCACGAGCGCCGCCGGGCCTTTCATCAGCCACGCAAGGCAGGCGTGCAGGTGTTGCAACAGGCGCCAGGCCGCGCCGCCGCCGACGCTGAGCGACACCTGGTCGACGACGTCGGCCGCCAGTGTGCTCAGGTGGAAGAAGAGCTGGTACAGCGCGGACAGCGCGCGCCAGCCGCCGGCGCCAAGCCGCGAGACGTCGGCCCAGTACAGCTCGAAGATGTCGACGGGACGATCGTTGGCACGCCGGCGCACCGAAATACGGGTGGATTCGTACAGCGTCTCGCGTTCCGCGAGCTGGAGACGGCCGAGCAGGTAATCGTTGAGGGCGAGGCCGAGATCCGGCGCCATCGCATCGGCGACGGCCACGGCGCGCTGCGCCTCGTAGAAGGTGCTCGGTGCTCCCGGCTCCCGCGACGCGTGCGTCGCCGCGCCACCGGGCTCCAGCTTCGCGACGGACACGAGGATGTCGCACTGCTCGCCCTGCACGTACCGCGGCTCACCGGCGCCGCCGTGGCACAAGAGGCGGGCAATCTCGCGTACCGTCTGTCCCGCGCGCTGGTCGGCGATACCGTGAACGGCGACGACGGCGACGCGGTCGGGTGTCACCGGCGAGACCTCGACGTGGAGCGTGCCGCGGACATCGCTGTCGTCAACCGTATAGGGAACGTCTCGCGAATGTCCAATTTCGCCGCGGCGGCTTGACTCGCGCGTGGCGCGCGCCTACACTGCGCGACGTTTCATGGCCCGGCCCACCCCTGAGCATCTGGGAGGGTGGCATGCGCGACGGCCGCCACGCTCGTCGGATCGTGCGGAGGCTCTGGCCGCGCTTCGGTGGCGCGCTGCTGACGGTCTGCGATCCCCGACCGGGACTCGGCACAGCGGGGACGACCTGCCACGTCTCGTCATCTGGGCCCTCAGCCTGCCGAGTGCCGGAGACGGGTCCACCTGCGCGAGGGGGCCGACGGGGCATCGACGTATCTCGAGGGCATCATCATCGACATCACCGAGCGAACGATCGCCGAGCTGACCGGCCGCGCCGAGCTGCACGAAACGGCCGCTGACGGGGAGGTCCTGCATGAAGGTCCGCGAGATCCTCGCCATCAAAGGTGAGCACGTCCACACGATCGAGCCGGACCGCACCATGCTCGAAGCGGTCGCACTTCTCGTCGAGCACGGGATCGGCGCCCTCCTCGTCCGCGCCGCCGGCGGCGCCGTCGCCGGCATCATCAGCGAGCGCGACATCCTGCGCGTCTGCCGCGACCGCAGTGGCGCGCTCGGCGCGATCCAGGTCGGCGACGTGATGACGCGGGACCTCATCGTCTGCGTGCCGGACGACGACGTCGACTACGCGATGGGCATCGTCACGAAAAACCGGGTGCGGCACCTGCCGGTCATGGACGGCGGGAGCGTGGTGGGGATGATTTCCATCGGCGACCTCGTGAAGGCGCGGCTGGACGCGGCGGAATACGAGAACCGCTACCTGCGGGAGTACATCGAGGCGCGGTGAGCGCAACCATGTCGTCGACACCGCCCGACGATCGCGAGCGGTACGAGCGGGCACGCCGCCGTGTCCATGAGCTTCGCGCGTTCTACATCCACCTCACCGTCTTCGTAGGCGTCAACATCTTCCTGCACGTCATCAATTTCGTGACGGCGCCGGGGAAGTACTGGGCGTTCTGGCCGCTGCTCGGCTGGGGCATCGGGCTGGTGGCCCATGGTATCGGGACGTATCGCTGGCTGCCGTTTACCGGCAAGGACTGGGAGGAGCGCAAGATCCGGGAGCTGCTGGACAAGGACCGCGGTGCGCGCAGCCCGTGAGGCGGGGTCTCAGAGCTCCTCGGGCTTGCGGAAGAGGACCTCGCGGACGCCGGACTTCAGCAGCACCGAATCGAACAGGGTCAGGCCGGGGAACAGGGCGAGGATGTCACGATTCTGCAGCGCTCGCTGACGGCCGCAGGCGGCGGGGGCGATGCGATAGCGCAGATGTCGCTCGTCCTCGATGACGTAGCGCGTATAGCTCGGCTCGGTGGTGCCGCCGCCTCCGAAGAGCGCCAGCAGGGCGCCGCCGGGTCGGAGGGCGTGGATCAGCGTTCCCGCCAGCACCGCCGATGCGGGCGGCGCGAGGTAGTCGAAGATGTCCCAGCACAGCACCGCATCGATGCTCTCGGCGTCGTAGTCGGCGAACGACGTCGCCAGGAACTCCGGGAATCGCTCGAGCGCGTCGTCCCGGGCGTGGCGCTCGAGATCGGCGTAGAGGTCCTTCACGTGAATCTTGCAGCCGAGGCGCTCGCCCAGAAACGCGATGTTCGAACCGATGGCCGGGCCCAGATCGAGGACCTCGGCCATCGGGCGCGAGAACACCAGCGACAGGAACCCGGAGAGGCCCCTGCTCGCGACGAGGGTATCGGCCACGCCGGCGCCCGAGGGCTTCAGACGCTGACCGCCTCGCCGCCGTTGGCAGAGACCGGTGTCATCGCCTCGGGCTTGCGACCCTTGCCCGCCCGGTCGGTGGCGCTCGCGGGCTCGTCGCGGCGCATGTCGACGCTGCCCCGGAACTTCGCGCCATCGGCGATCGCGACCCGCGGGGCGATGATGTCGCCTTCGACGGCTCCGTTCTCACGGATGTCGACCTTCTCGGCGGCGGTCAGGTTGCCGGTCACCTGCCCGTGCACGACGATCGCCTTGGCGACGATGTGCGCCTGGACGCGGCCGCTCGAGCCGACCGAAAGAATGTGATCCCGGAGCTCGATCTTGCCTTCGACCTGGCCCTCGATGGTGAGGTCTTCGCTGCCGCTCACCTCGCCCTTGATCACGATGCTCTTTCCGATGCTGACCGATTCTTGTTTCATGGGACGCTGCTCCCCTCCTCGTGTCTCACCGATTCCACCAGACACTGTCAATGGTTCGGCAGCCACACTGGGCGGACTCGACGGGGATCGTGGCGTGTCTTCCCGCTTCCACATCGGCGTCACCTCCATAGCACCGACTGTTCCAATCGGCCCGGCGGATTCCTCTCCTGGCTCGAGTGGTCACCGGAGCGGGCAGTATAGAGGTATGCGCGGCCGGCGATCAAGTTTCGTCGGCCGTCCCTGGAAGAATCTTTCTCACAGCACGCCGCCATTACACCGGCGGCTGGCACCGTGAATGCTGTCTTGCCCTCCGTCCGGCCGTGCGCATTTGTCACAGAAAGCACGCCCGAGGGGCGCATGAACCGTAACGATATCTGCATTCTCTGTCGGCGGGCCGACTCACACGAGAAACTTGGCGCCTGGTTAGTAGGCGATGCCGTCCGCGCCGTGCACCTGGAATGCTGGCTCGCGTCACACGAGCAACGAACACCGCCGAGCGAGTCGCGCGACGACAGCTCACCTCCTCCGTGGCCGCACGGCGGCGGGCAGGCGTCATCGCGGTGACGCTTCGAGGCGACACGTCGACTGACTGACAGCCACGCCCGGCGCCGCGGTTGACGCGCCTCCTCCCCCGCTATATACATGCCGCCAGTCAGCACCTTCCCGAGGAGGCGGCAATGAGCGCTCACATCGGCAGGCGGCAGTTCCTCGCGACCGGGACCGCGGCGGCCGGCATCCTCGCCGCGCCACCGTTGCTGAAGCGCGCGTGGGCGCAGGGCAGCGGGGCCATCCGCATCGGCGTGCCGACGGCCATCACCGGCACGTGGGCCGCGCTCGGCGCGCAGGTGGTGCGAACGTGCAAGCTCGTCCAGAAGGAGGTCGACGAGCGCGGCGGCATCCTCGGGCGCAAGGTGGAATTCCTCTTCGAGGACACGCAGGGGAACCCCGCCAACTGCGTGCGCAAGGCGCAGGAGATGGTGGAGCGGAGCCAGGTGAACCTCTTCACCGGCATCATGGCCTCCTCGGAGGCGCTCGCCGTCAGCGCCAAGCTCCAGGAGTGGAACGCGTTCTTCCTCTCCGCCATCAACGGCGCGGGTGAGCTCACCGCCGAGAAGTACGTTCCGAACTTCTTCCGTGCGAACACGTCCGGTCCGATGGGCGCGCGCACGATCGCGCTCTATCTGAAGGACGCGCCCGAGAAGACGTTCTACGCCATCGGGCTGGACTACGCGTGGGGCCATTCCAGCGTCGGCGTCTTCGAGAAGGAGATCCAGCGCGCGGGCAAGGAGTTCACGGGCAAGGTGTTCGCGCCGCAGGGCACCAAGGACTACTCGACGTACATCACGCGCATCCGGCAGGCCAACCCGAACGGCCTGTACGTCGCCATGACGGGCGACGACGCCACCGCGTTCTACCAGCAGGCGGCGCAGTTCAAGCTCGGCGAGAAGATCCAGCTGGTGACCGAGCTCGTCGACATCCTCAACCTCAAGCCGGCCGGCGACGCCACCCTCGGCCTGGTGGGCTCCAGCCGCTACGCCTACAGCATCGACACGCCGGAGAACAAGGCGTTCGTGAAGCGCTTCGAGGCCGAGGTCAAGGAAGTGCCGGACACGTTCGACGGCGAGCAGTACCAGGCGCTCCAGGTCCTGTTCCGCGCCATCGAGAAGGCGAAGAGCACCGACACGGCGGCCCTCGTCAAGGCGATGGAGGGCCTGGAGGTCACGAGCGTCAAGGGCAAGGTCGTGATGCGCGAGTGCGACCACCAGGGCGCCCAGCAGGGATTCGTCGTGAAGGCGGTGAAGCGCCAGGGCTTCGCCTATCCCGTCCCCGAGGTGATCAAGACGTACCCGGCGGACGTCGTCACCCCGCCCTGCCGCAAGTCCTCGTACAGCTGATTGGGACTCACCGCCTTCCTCGTGACCCAGGGGCTCAATGCCGCCGCGCTGGCGGCATTGCTCTTCTTCATCTCCATCGGGCTCACCCTGATCTTCGGCATCATGCGCATCGTCAACTTCGCCCACGGCGCGCTGTACATGCTGGGCGCCTACACGGGCTTCTCGCTCGCGTTGCTCACCGGCAGCTACTGGCTGGCGCTGATCGGCGCGCCGATCCTGGTCGGCGTGCTCGGCCTGGTCCTCGAAGGCGTGATCATGCGCCCGCTCTACCGGCGCGAGCACGGCGCGTTCTTGCTGGTGACATTCGGCCTCGCGCTGGTGATCGGCGAGGCGATCCGCCTGGGCTGGGGCCCCGAGCCGCGCCGCTTCGCGCTGCCGCCGGCGCTCGCGGGCTCGGTCACGATCCTCGGCGAGCCGTTCCCGACCTACCGGCTGTTCCTGGCGATCTTCGGCGCCGTCGTCGCGGTCGCGCTGTGGCAGTTCCTCGAGCGTACGCGGCTGGGACTGCTCGTGCGCGCCACCGCCCAGAACGCCGAGATGGTCCACGCCCTCGGCACCGACGTGCGCCGGATCCGCGCCGGCGTGTTCGGCCTCGGCTGCGCGCTGGCGGCGCTCGGCGGTGTCATGGCCGTGCCGCTCGTCACCGCGTATCTCGGGCTCGGCGTCGGCATCGTGGTCGACGCCTTCGTCATCGTGATCATCGGCGGGATGGGCAGCTTCGTCGGGTCGGTCGTCGGGAGCGTCGTCCTCGGCGTCGTGCAGACGTTCGGCAACTACTATCTGCCCGACCTGGCGCTGGCCGCCATCTACCTCGCCATGATCGCGGTGCTCGTGTTCCGGCCGGCCGGTCTCTTCGGACAGCGGGAGTGATGGCGAAGCTCGCCGGCCCGGCGCTCGTCGCCGCCCTGGTCGTCGTGCCGCCCGCGTTGCCCGCGTTCCTGGTCACCACGCTGACGGAGATCCTCATCCTCGGCTTGTTCGCGATGAGCCTGGACCTCCTCGTCGGCTATACCGGGCTCGACTCCTTCGGCCACGCCGCCGTGTACGGCCTCGGCGCCTACACGACGGCGCTGGTCCTCCTCCACACGGGCGTGCCGCTGCCGCTGGCCCTGCTGGCAGGCGCCGTCGGCACCGCCGTCGTTGCGCTGCCGATCGCATGGCTCTGCACGCGCACCACCGGCGTCGCGTTCGCGATGCTGACGCTGGCGTTCGCGCAGCTTCTCTACGCGATCGCCTACAAGTGGCAGAGCGTGACGGGCGGCTCGGACGGACTGGCCGGCGTGCCGCGGACGCCCGGCCCCTTCGGGATGGCGTGGTTCACCTCGCGGCTCGGCTTCTACTACATGGTCGCGGCCTGCGCGGTCGGCGCCTACCTGCTCTGCCGGGCGTTCGTGCGGTCGCCGCTCGGCACCGCGCTGCTGGCCATTCGCGAGAACGAGCGCAAGGCGGGAGCGCTCGGCTACAACCCGCGCGCCTACAAGATCGTGGTGTTCGTCGTGGCCGCGTTCTTCGGCGGGCTGGCCGGCTCCCTCTACGCGCCCTTCGCCGGCTTCGCCTCGCCCGATCTCTTCTTCTGGATCCTCTCCGGCCAGGTGCTGGTCATGGTGATCATCGGCGGCGCCGGCACGCTGGCGGGGCCCATCGTGGGCGCCGCGTTCTTCTACCTGCTGGAGCACTATCTCAGCGCCGTCACGAACTCCTGGGCGCTCGTGCTCGGCGTGATCTTCATCGTCTTCGTCCTCTTCGTCCCCGAGGGCATCTGGGGCTTCGTGCGGCGCCGGCTCGCCGCGCCGCCCGCGATGGCCCTCGGCGAGCCACAGCGTGATTCCTCCGTTTCTTGAGTGCGACCGCGTCAGCCGGCACTTCGGCGCCCTGGCCGCCGTGGATCAGGTCTCGCTCAAGGTCTTCCGCGGCGAGATCCGGGCGATCATCGGCCCCAACGGCGCCGGCAAGTCGACGCTGTTCAATCTCATCGCCGGTGAGCTGGCCCCGACGAGCGGCGCCGTCCGCTTCAAGAGCGCGCCCGTGAGCGGGCTCACGCCGCACGAGGTCTGCGCGCTCGGCATCTCGCGGACGTTCCAGCTCACCGCGCTGTTCCCCAGGCTCAGCGCGCTCGAGAACGTGCGCCTGGCCGCCCAGGCGCGCCACGCCGGCCGCTGGCGTCCGCTCGGCGCCGGCGGCACGGCCGCGACCACGCGAACGCACGCGGAGCACTGGCTGGAGCGCCTGCACCTCTCGCACGTGGCCGGCATGGCCGCCGGGCTGCTCTCGCACGGCGACCAGCGGCTGCTCGAGATCGCGATGGCGCTGGCGCAGCGCCCGGAGGTGCTGCTGCTCGACGAGCCGACACAGGGATTGTCGGTCGAGGAGACGGCGCGCACGGTCGGGCTCCTGCGCCAGCTGCTCGGCGGCGGTCACCTCACCGTCCTGCTGGTGGAGCACGACATGGAGGTCGTGTTTTCGCTCGCGCACCAGATCACCGTGCTGCACCAGGGGCGCGTCATCGCGGATGGGCTGCCCCAGATGGTCCGCGAGGACCCCGAGGTGCAGACGGCGTACCTCGGCGGGCTCGACGGATGCTGAGCGTCCTCAACCTCAACGCGTACTACGGTCGCAGCCACGTCCTCCAGGGCGTCTCGCTGGAGGTGCCGGTCGGCGGCGTCGCGAGCGTGCTGGGCCGCAACGGCGTCGGCAAGACCACGACGCTGCGGGCCATCATGGGGCTGGCGACCACACGCGGCGGGCGGGTGGAGCTCGACGGCCAGAACATCACGAGCTGGCCGCCACACCTGATCGCACGCGCGGGTGTCGCGTACGTGCCGGAGGGGCGCCAGATCTTCCCCGCGCTCACCGTCCTCGAGAACATTCGCGTCGCGGAGTGGCGCGCCGCCGAGCGCTGGCCGCTCGAGCGCCTGCTGGAGCTCTTCCCCGCCCTGCGCGCGCGCCTGGGGCACCGCGGGCGCCAGCTCTCCGGCGGCGAGCAGCAGATGCTCGCCATCGCGCGCGCGCTCGTCGCCGACCCGCGCGTGCTACTGCTGGACGAGCCGTCGCAGGGCCTGGCGCCGATGGTGGTGCGCGAACTGGCGCGGGTGATCCGATCGCTGGCCGAGCAGGGCGTGGCCGTGCTGCTGGTGGAGCAGAACCTGAAGCTGGCGGCGGTGGTGGCCGACCGCGTCTTCGTCATGCTCAAGGGGCGCGTCGTCTACGACGCCACGCCCGAGCGCTTCCGCGCCGAGGAGGCGGAGATCCGCAGCCGCTACCTGACCGTCTAGGTGGGGGGGCCCCGAAATGGCCCCCCACACCCCCCGACGCTCGGCACGCCCCGGCAAAGCCGTGGCGCGCCTCGTTAACCCGACACGCTCGTAGGGGGAATGCGCATGCCGTTCGAGACACGTCTGACGCCGGCGCTGGTCGAGCGCTTCACGCGCTCCGGGCACTGGGGCACCGAAACGTTTCACGACATCCTCGCGCGCCGCGCGGCCGCGCACCCCGAGCGCGAGGCCCTCGTCGACCACCGGCACCGTGTCACCTACCGCGAGCTGCTCGAGCGCGTGGACCGCACGGCCGCCGGCCTGCAGCGGCTCGGCCTCGGCCGGGGCGACGTCGTGACCATCCAGCTGCCGAACTGGGTGGAGTTCGCGTACGTGTTCTTCGCGTGCGAGCGCATCGGCGCGATCGCGAATCAGATCGGCCCGGACTTTCGCAGCCGCGAGGTCGAGTACATCGCGCGCTTCTCGGAAAGCCGCGCGTTCGTCTGCCCGGACCGCTTCAAGGGCTTCGACTACGTCGACATGGTGCGGGCGCTCCGGCCTGCCCTGCCCGACGTGAAGGCGGTGCTGGTGCTGGGCGGCGGCGGCGACGGGATGATCCCGCTCGACGAGATCATCTACGGGACGGAGCCGGCGCCGGCCTTGAAGCCGCATCGGATGGACGCCAGCGAGGTCATGCGGATGGCGTTCACCTCCGGCACCACCGGCAACCCCAAGGGCGTCACCCATAGCTTCGACACCACGCTGCCCGCCGGCCGGATCCTCAATGACGCGATGGCCGTCACCGAGCGCGAGGTGTTCCTGGTCTACCTCCCGCTCGGCCTCAACTGGGGCTACCTCACGCTCGTGCAGTCGATCATGGCCGGCGCGCGCGCGGTGCTGCTCGACCGCTTCAGCGCCCGCGCGGCCCTCGAGCTCATCGAGGGCGAGCGGGTGACGTTCATCCCGAGCGCGCCCGCCTCGCTCATCGCCATCCTGAACGACCCCGAGCTCGGCCGCTTCGACCTGCGCTCCCTCCGCGTGGTGATCACCGGCGGCGCGTCGTGCCCGGTCGAGACCATCCGCGCGTTCCGCAAGCGCATCCCCGGCCACCTGATCGAGCTCTACGGGATGCTCGAGACCGGCTTCCACACCTTCACGCGCTTCGAGGACGATCCCGAGGCGGTGGCCGGCACCATCGGCCGTCCGGCGCCGGGCATGGGGCTGCGCATCATCGACGAGCACGCGCGCGACGTCCCGGTGGGCGCCGAGGGCGAGATCGCCGCCGACGGTCCGTCCGTCCACCTCGGCTACCACAGGAACCCGGCCGCCAACGCCGAGCTCTTCACCGCCGACGGCTGGTTCCGCACCGGCGACCTCGGCGTCAGGGAGCCCTCCGGCAACGTACGCATCGTCGGCCGGCTCAAGGAGATGATCAACCGCGGCGGCAAGAAGTTCTTCCCGCGCGAGATCGAGGAGATCCTCTACACGCACCCGAAGATCCTCCACGCCGCCATCGTCGGCGTGCCCGACGCGCGCCTCGGCGAGCGCAATTGCTTGTGCGTGATTCCGCGAGCCGGCGCCGCCGCGCCCTCGCTGGAGGAGGTCGTCGGCTTCCTGAAGGATGGCGTGGCGACCTACAAGCTGCCGGAGGAGATCGAGGTGTTCGACGAGTTCCCCTTCACGCCGACCGGCAAGATCCAGCGCCACGCGCTCACGCGTCAGGTGCTGGCGCGGCGGGCGTGATGACGCTGATCGACATGCATTCCCACTGGGGCACGCGCCGCGGCTACCCCTTCCAGACGCCGGAGGAGCTCGCCCAGCAGGAGCGCGTCTTCCGCTCGAAGCCGTCCTATGTCACCGAGGCGGAGATGGCCGCGCACTTCAGGAAGACCGGCGTGCGAGTCATGCTGGACCTCGGCGTTCGCATGACCCAGTCGCCGGAGGCCGCCCGCGCGCTCCACGACTACGCCTTCGAGACCCAGCGCCAGCACGCGGACGTCATCCTCGGCCACTGGCTCCACGTCGACCCGCGTCACGGCCGCGCCGCCGTCGACGAGCTGGACCGCTGCCTGCGCGCGGGCGCCGGGCTCGTGGGGCTCTGCGTGCCCGGCGCCGGCTTCAACGTCCCTGCCAGTGATCCGAGCTACGCGCCGCTCTACCAGCTCTGCATCGAGGCCCGCGCGCCCGTGCTGATCATGGTCGGGACCACGGGCCTTGGCGCGGGCCGTCCCGGCGGCGGCGGCGTCATCCTGGACGCCAGTCATCCGCGCCACCTCGACGTGGTCGCCGCGACGTACCCGGAGATGATCATCGTCGCCTCACGCCCCGCATGGCCGTGGCAGACGGAGATGATCGCGATCCTGCTGCACAAGACCAGCGTCTGGTACGAGGTCCACGGCTGGTCGCCGCGCTACTTCACCCCGGACCTCAAGCAGGAGATCGGCCGCCGCCTGCAGGACCGCGTCATGTTCGGCGCCGACTATCCACTGCTGGGCTACGAGCGCCTGCTCGCCGACTGGCGTGGCGAGGGCTACGGCGACGCCGTCCTCGACAAGGTCCTCGGCAAGAACGCCGAAGCGTTCCTGGCGACGGTGAGGCGCTGAACGTGGATCTCAGGCTCCGCGACCGCGTCGTCATCGTCGGCGGCGCCAGCGCCGGCATCGGCTACGAGATCGCCCGCACGCTGGCCGAAGAGGGCGCCCGCGTCGTCGTGAGCGCGCGGCGCGAGCCCGCGCTGTCCGAGGCGGCCGCGCGCATCCGCCGCGAGACCGGCGCCGCCGTCGTCTCTGTGCCTGCAGACGTCCGCCGCGCCGAGGATTGCGCCCGCGTGGTCGAGACCGCCGTCCGCGAGTTCGGCGCGATTCACGTGCTGGTGAACAACGACGGCGCACCGCCGATCGGCCGGATCCAGGACTTCGACGACACGGCGTGGGGGAAGGCGGTCGAGCAGAACCTCATGAGCGTTGTCCGCATGGTGCGGCTCGTCGTCCCGCACATGCGCGCGGCGGGCGGCGGCAGCATCCTCAACATCACCGGCCTCTCGGTGATCCAGCCGATGGTCGGCTTCGGACTCTCGGTGGCGACCTGGGCGGGCGTGATCGGACTGGCGAAGACGTTGTCGCTCGAGCTCGCCGGCGACCGCATCACCATCAACACGCTGTGCCCGGGTTTCATCAACACCACGCGGCTCGACAAGGTGTTTCGGCGTGACGCAGAGGCGCGGGGCCAGGACTTCGCCGATTTCATCCGTGAGCTGACGAACGGGATTCCGGTGCGGCGGCTGGGGACGCCGGACGATATCGCGTCGATGGTGGCGCTATTGGTGTCGCCGCGCGGCAGCTTCGTGACGGGCGCGACCATTCAGATAGACGGAGGATCGAGGCAGAGCTTGGTGTGACGCGAAGCCCTGGAAAAAGATTCCCAGTGCACTCCTGCGTTACAACTGCAGTGGCACCGTGAATGCTCTCGTGTTTCCCGCCATCGTGGGCCGTCGGATATCTGACGAGCATTGTTTCCGAGGGGCACATGAACGGGACCGATGTGTGCTTCATCTGCCGCCGCCTCGACTCAGACGAGAACCTCGCCGCCTGGTTCGTAGGCGATCAGCACCTCGTCGTGCATCTGGAATGCTGGGTCGCATGGTACGAGCAGCGAGCGCCGCGAGGCAAAGCACCCGGACGCGACTCGAGTCCTCGAGGCCTCGGCGACGGCGAACAGGCGTTATGACGGCGACGGGGCGACGAATCGGCTGCCTACGATCCTGGGCACCGGCGACGACGACGACCGCCCACGTTTCTGTGCAATCCTGCCGGCCACTTCCTTCGCGGTCTGATGCGCGCGAGTAGCGACCGGGTCCGACTAGTCCCGACGCGGTCCGTTGGCGGCCACGATGCGCAGGAGCGTGAGCTCCGGCCTCGAGCCGAGGCGGAGGGGTGGGCCCCACGTCCCCGTGCCGGCGTTGACGTAGACCCACAGGCGGCCGCGGCGCGAGAGGCCGGCCGCGTGCGGCCCGTGGACCAGGTGAATGACGAACGTCCACGGGAAGAACTGGCCGGCGTGCGTGTGTCCCGACAGTTGCAGGTCGAAGCCGGCCTGCTCGGCCAGCGGCGCGATCTTCGGATTGTGCGCGAGGAGCAGCCGGAAGGCCGGCCGCGCATCGCCGTCGGTGGCGAGGTCCGGCCGCGGCCGCGCCTCGGGATCGGACATCCGTGCGGCGAAGTCGATGACGCCGCCGATCAGGAGGCGCGCCGCGCCACGGGTGATGGTGACGTGGCCGTTGCGGAGCACGCGAAATCCCATCGCCTCGAAGTGGGCCGTCCACCGCGCTGCACCGGAATAGTAGTCGTGATTGCCGAGGACAAAGAACGCCCGATCCGACGCCAGCGCCTCGAGTGGGGCGACGTGAGATGCGAGCCGCGACACCGACCCGTCCACGATGTCGCCGGTCAGCGCGATGAGATCTGGCGCGAGCTCCTTCGTCATGTCGACGACGCGCTGGACGTAGGCGAGCCGCATCGTCGGACCGACATGCAGATCGCTGATCTGCGCGATCCGCAGTCCGTCCAGATCGGGCGCCAGCCCCTCCACGGGGATGTCGACGTGACGGACATAGGGGCCGCGCAGCGCGGGCAGCGCACCCACGCAGACCGCAGCCAACGCGGCGACCGGCACCCAGGCAGCACCCGCCTCTTCGAACAGCGCGTGCACAGCCGCCAGCGGAGGCGGTGTCGTCGCCAGCAAGAGCACGTCGCGTCCCACCGTCAGCACGAGGAGAAAGCTCAGCCAGCCCATGCAGAGGAAGCTCAGCCCCTGCACCCACTCGTGCACGCGGCCGCGGCGATCCCGATCGCCGAACCAGTAGACGACCGGCAGGATCCACACCATGACGAACGGCGCCGCCAGCGCCATCCGCACCGGCGCCGTCGACGTCAATCGCGCGGCGATGTACACGTAGCCGGCCAGGAGGATCGCGCTCACGACGAGCACGAACGGATGAAGGAGACGCCTCACCACCCGTCAGGCTACCAGAGCCCGCGTAGACTCGAATCGTGAGCTTCGACGGACGATGCGTGAGCGCGCTGCTCCTCCTGCTGCTGTGGACGGCGGTCTCGGGCACGACCACCGCCCCGCGCGTGGCGACGCCGGCGCCGCCCGGCACGGCGGAGGAGCTCGGCGCGCTGGTCGAGCGGGCGCGGCGGCGCTTCGTCGCCAGGGACGTTGCGGGCGTCCTGGCGCACGTCGCCGACAACTATCGTAGCGGCGGTTTCACCAAGGCGGATCTCCGCCAGCAGCTGCTCGCGCTCTACTCGCTCCACGAGGAGCTGCGCGCGCGTGTGCGGCTCGACCACGTCGAGACCGTGGACGGGGACGTGTGGTTCTACACGACCGGCGAGATCACCGGCCGCCTGCCGCTGGTGGGATGGGTCACGGTGCTGTCCTGGCAGCGCGAACCGGAAGTCGCGCGGCGGCACGGCCCGGTCTGGCGCCTGGTCGGCTTCCAGGACTGACGGGCAGCGCATCTCACAGATTGGCGAGCGATCGGAGCCGCGGGTCGAGCTCGTCGCGCAGGGCGTCGCCGACGAGGTTCACCGCCACCACCGTCAGCATGATGCAGAACCCCGGCACCGACGAGATCCACCACGCGCGCAGCAGATAGTTCCGCCCACCGCTCAGATCGATCCCCCACTCCGGGATCGGCGGCCGGGGCCCGAGGCCCAGAAAGCTCAGCGAGGCGCCGAGGATGATCGACCACGCGATGGCCACGGTCGAGATCACGATGATCGGCGCGACGACGTTGGGCAGCACGTGGCGCAGCGCCACGCGCGCGGGCCAGCAGCCGAGCGCCCGCGCCGCCTCGACGTACTGGTTCTCGCGCACCGAGAGCACGTCGCCGCGCACGAGGCGCACGAAGGTGGGGATCAGCGACACGCCGACGGCGAGCATGACGTTGAGCGTCCCCTGCCCCAGCACGGCCACCACGACCAGCGCCATGAGAATGCCCGGGAACGCCATCATGATGTCGACCAGGCGCATGACCAGCAGATCGGTCCAGCCGCCGATGACGCCGCACGCCAGGCCGACGACCACGCCGGCGGTCAGCGCCACCACGACCGCGCCGAGGCCGGTGAGCAGCGACAGGCGGGCGCCGGTGATGGCGCGGCTCAGGATGTCGCGGCCGTACTGGTCGGTACCGAACGGGTGGGCGAGCGACGGCGGCGACAGCGCCTCGACCGGCCGGATCTGGATGGGATCGTAGGGCGCCAGCAGCGGCGCGAAGAGCGCCGCCGCCGCGACGACGGCCAGGATGACAGCGCCGGCGAGCGCCGATTTCCGCCGGCGAAACATCACGCCTTCGCCGCCTCGCGGTGCCGGATGCGCGGATCCAGCGCCGAGTACGACAGGTCGACGAGGAGGTTGGTGAGCACGTAGCCGAGCGCGCTGACGAGCACGACGCCCTGGATGAGCGGATAGTCCTTGTCGAGCACGGCGGTGACGGCCAGGCGGCCCATGCCGCGGCGGGAGAAGACGGTCTCCACGATGATGGTGCCGGCGAGCAGATTGCCGAGCTGCACGCCGATGATCGTGGTCACGGGGATGAGCGCGTTGCCGAGCGCGTGCTTGAGCGTGACACCCCACTCCGACAGGCCCTTGGCGCGGGCGGTGCCGATGTAGGCGTTGCCGAGCACTTCCAGCAGGCTCGAGCGCACGAGCCGCGCGATGACGGCGGAGTAGTTGAGCCCGATGGTGGCGGCGGGGAGCAGCAGGCGGTTCCACCCGCCCTGGCCGGTGGCAGGCAGCCAGCCGAGCTGGAGCGAGAAGACGAAGATCAGCAGCAGCCCGAGCCAGAAGCTCGGCATCGACACACCGCCGAGGGCCACCAGCATCGCCGCGCGGTCGACCCAGGTGTTGTGCCACACGGCGGCCAGCACGCCGAGCGCGATCCCGACGACGGCGGCGATCACGATGGCCGTGGCCGCCAGCTCGAGCGTGCTCGGCAGCTGCTCGGCGATCTCCTCGATGACGGGCCGGCGCGAGAAGATCGAGCGGCCGAAGTCGCCGACGACGGCGCGGCTGACGAAGCGGAAGTACTGCACCGCCAGGGGATCGTCGAGGCGGAGCTGGGCGCGAAGCTCGCGCTCCTGCTCGGGCGTGGCGTTGGCGCCGCTGAGGATGGCCAGCACGGGGTCGCCGGGGAGCAGGTGGACGATCGAGAAGACGACCACCGACACCCCGACGACCACCGGCACCGCCAGGAGTATTCGGCGCCGGATGAACGTGAGCAGCGAGCGCTACCGGGTCAGGCCGACGTCGTAGAGCACCGGGAACGTCACCACGTTGAAGCCGAAGCCCTGCACGTCCTTGCGGGTGCCGACGACGGTGACCTGGTCGACGAGGCCGATGCCGGCGCCCGTCTCCACCAGCATCCGCTGGATCTTCTTGTAGAGGTCCATGCGCGGGCCCTCGTCCACCATCGCCGCCGCCTGGTCCAGGAGCTTGTCGATCTCCGGGTCGGACAGCCGCGGCGGGTTGAAGGCCTGCAGCCGGCTCGTGTGGAAGTTGGTCGTGAGGATGGACGGATCGGGGAACCACCAGTTGAGCTCGCCGATGCCGTGCTCGCCCTTGCGCCAGGCTTCGTACATCTGCACGCGCGGCTGCTCGCGCAGCTGGACGTCGATGCCGACCTCGCGCGCCATCCCCTGGACGAGCGGCGCCATCTCCTCGTAGCCGTTGTTGGTGCCGAAGATCCAGAGGATCTCGAGCCGCTTGCCGTCCTTGGCGCGGATGCCGTCGCTGCCGGGCTTCCAGCCCGCGTCGTCGAGGATCTTCTTCGCGCGCGCCGCGTCGTACGGCGCCAGCTCCTTGTTGACCGGGGCGAAGCCGGGCGTGGGCGGCTGGAGCAGCGAGCCGGCGGCCTGGCTCTGGCCGTGGAAGACGACGCGCACGATCGCGTCCTTGTTGATCGCATGGTGGAGCGCGCGCCGGACGGCGGGATCATTGGTCGGGAAGCGCTGCACGTTGGGGAAGATCGTCCACGGCGTGCCGGCCGGCACGCCGCGCAGGATCCGCACGTCGGGGTTCTTCTCCAGCGCCGCCACGTCGGCGTAGGAGAGATCCTCGGCGATCTGCGCCTCGCCCGTCTGCAGCACCGCCGTCCGCGTGGTGGCCTCGACCACGAACCGCCACGTGATCTCCTCCAGGTAGGCGGGACCTTTGTGCGCGGCGATCGACGGCGGCCACGCGTAGTCGGGGTTGCGCACCAGCGTCACGTGGCTCTTCGGGACCCACTCCTTCACCATGAACGGGCCCGTGCCGACGGGCTTGCGCGAGAAGTCCTGGCCCAACTTCTTCGCGGCCGCCGGCGACAGCGGCGCCAGCGGCGAGAGTCCGACCATGCGGAGAAACGGCGCGTAGGGCTGCTTGAGGCGGACGCGCACCGTGTGCGAATCGACGACGTCGGCGCCCTCGTAGGGCCCGAGGAACGCGCGGGCCACGCCCGGCGCGCCGAGCGGCTCCTGGATGCGGTCGAAGGTGAACTTGACGGCGGCGGCGTCGAGCGGCGTGCCGTCGTGGAACTTCACGTTCTTCCGCAGCTTGAACGTGTAGCTCTTGCCGTCGCGCGCCACCTCCCACGACTCGGCCAGCCCGGGCAGCACCTTGCCGTCCCTGGGATTGATGACGGTCAGGGTGTCGGTGAACTGGATGAGGATCTTGCGCGTGGCCGCGCGGTTGGTGATGTGCGGATCGAGCGTGTCGATGTCCTGGCGGGCGGCGAAGACCAGCTTGCCGCCGGACTTCGGCTGTGCAAGCGCCGTGAGCGGCGCCAGAAGGAGCAGCGCGATGACCGCGATCGTTCTCATCCTCGACTCCTTTTGTCCGCGCCTCTCGTGGGTGGCCCGAGAGAGGCGGGCGCCGCTCCGCTTGCGCTCACGCGCAGAGCTCGTGGGTGGCGTACGCGATGGCCCGCGCCGCCGTGACCAGGTCTTTCAGGGGGACGCGCTCGTCCGGCGTCGGCCACTCCTTGTAGATGCGGATGTCGCCCGCGCCGTACTGCACGGTGGGGATGCCGTGGGACATCAATATATTGCCGTCGCCGACGTTGCCAAGCCGGCCCCAGCCCCCCACCACCGCTTTCTCTCCGGTGGCGAGCCGCTGGCCCTCGGCGAGCGCTCTGACGAGCGCGTGGTCGGGCTTGACCTCCATCGGGTCCTGGAACCAGCCGTCCTCCATCCCGTTCGCCGGAATGATCAGCTCGGCGTCGAAGGCCGGATGGTCCTTCTTGATGTCGGCGAGGAGCCGCTGGATGTCCTCGCGCACGGTGTCGAGCGTCTGGCCGGGCACGGTGCGGAGCTGGAAGACCATCTCGCACTCGCGGCTGGACATGCCGGTGTAGTTCTTCTGGTAGTAGTGCTCCTTGTGCATCGTGTCGAACGTGTGCGTCGGGAAGCCCGGCAGGTCGGGATGAGGCGAGAACCTGAGCCAGCCGCCGGGCTTGATCGGATCGAGGCTCGGGCCGATGCGCCGCATGATCTCGGCCTGCTGCTCGAGCGGGTTCCAGTACTGCGCCCGCGCTTCCTTGCTGTAGCGGAAGAACAGCTCGGGGCTCTTCGTCTTGATGCGCGCCATGACGATGCCAACGCAGACGTTGGCGATCGTGTTGGCGGAGTGCTCCATGTTGATGGCGAGGTCCGTGCGCAGCCCCTTCTTCATGAGCGCGCGCGTGCCGGCGCCGCCGAGCTTGTGCGCCACCACCGGCGTGACCACGACGTCGCCGCGCAGGCGCACGCCGGAGCGCACGATGGCCTCCACCGCGCAGATGGCGGCGACCACGCCGCCCTTGTCGTCGTGCGCGCCCATCCCCCACACCCAGCCGTCCTCGAACTTGGCGCCGTAGGGATCGACGCTCCAGCCGCTCATCTCCACGCCCGGATCCATGTGGCCGTTGAGCATGAGGCTCGGCCCGCCGCCCGTGCCGCGCAGGCGGCCGATGGGCTGCCGCGTCGTCTTGCCGGGCTTGGCCCAGTGCGTGACCTCCATCATCTCGACCTCGAGGCCGAGGTCGGACATGTAGTTGGCGAAGAGATCCGCGATCGCGCCTTCCTCGAACGTCGTGCTCGGAATGCGGATCGCCGCCTGCTCGAGCTCGAGCACCTGCTTGTCGCTGATGCCCGCGAGGATCTTCTGCCGGTCGGCGGAGTCGGCCATGGCGCTCACCCGATCACGAACATCTGCTCGGTCTTGAACTTGTCGGAGATCCACTCCGGCCGTGCCTGCCGCACCACCACCATGTCCTGGATGTGGTAGTAGTCCTTCGCCGGCTCCAGCGCGAGCACCATCCCCTCCTCCAGCACGAACTTGTTGCCGCGCGCGATCACCGGCTCCTGCTGGTGCCACCAGCAGCCGACCCCGTGCCCGGCGAGCTGGCTCGTGTACGACCAGCCGTGCTTGGCGAACTCCTTGACGACGAACTCGTAGACCTCGCCCGCGGTCACCCCGGGCCGGCACGCGTCGATCGTCTTGCCGTAGATGTCCCGCGCGGCGGCATAGTCGCGCGCCTGCTGGTCGCTCGGCTTGCCGAGCACGGCGTTGCGCGACTGGTGGCCGGGATAGCCGTCGACGTAGGCCACGTAGTCCGTGCGGACGATGTCGCCCTTCTCCCACGTGCCGTCGCTCTCGCCGGCGTAGGGGATCAGGTTTCGGCTGGAGTTCAGGATGCCGTGCGCCCAGTTGGCGCCGCGCCGCAGGCAGCTCCCGATCAGCCGGCTGTGGACCGCGCGCTCGGTCTCCCCCGCCTTGATGGTCGGAAAGACCTCGAGGTACGCGTCGTCGAGCAGGTCGGCGCCGACCTTCAGCCGCCGGATCTCCGCCTCCGTCTTGATCCAGCGCACCTCGTCCATCATGGCCGCGCAGTCCACCATCTGCATCTGTGGCAGCTCGCGCTGCACTTCCTCCCAGTGCGCCGCGCTCACGTAGTTCTTCTCGAACCCGACGCGCTCGCCGCCGAGCCCCATGCCCTTCAGCACCTGGGCGAGCCGGTGGTACGGCGACTCGTTGTAGGCGTCGTAGACCTCGATGCGGTCCACCCACGAATCACGCCGAGTGAGCCCCTCGGCGATCTTGTTCAGCACGACCACCGGCGCGCCGTTCCGCGGCCAGACGACCATGACGCCGCGCACGGAGTCCGGCAGGTCGAGGTGCCGCGCGAGCGTCCCGGGATAGGCCAGCCCGGAGAGATAGGTGAAGTTCATTCCGGAGCGCGCGACGACGGCGGAGAGCCGGTGGCGGTCCATGTACTGATGCAGGCGCGGCACGTTGGCGATGATCTCGCGCTTCGACTCCGGCATGAGGCCTCCCTGTCCTAGAGGAATGCGGCAGGCCGGCATTATAACTAGGACTGAACCTCGTTTGACCTCGACATTGCCGTCGATATACTACGCGGCATCAACGGAGGGCGAGCGTGACGACTTCACGGATGGAGAGACTTCGAGCCTGTTGGCACGGGGTCGCTTATGCGCGCGACGTGACCGCCGCTCCCCACCGCACGGAGCTTCTTGGGGAGTTCCTCGTTGTCTGGCGCGACAGCCGAGGAGCGGTTCACGCGTTCCGTGACCTTTGCATCCACCGCGGCACCGCGCTCTCGGTAGGATCCGTCGTCGGCGACGAGATCATGTGCGCCTACCACGGCTGGCGCTACGGCGTGGACGGCAGATGCACGGCAATTCCCCAGCTCGAGGACCCATCCCGGGTCCCGGCCAAGGCGCGGGTGACCGCGTATCGGTGTCAGGAGCGCTACGGCATCGTATGGGTCGCGCTCGATGAGCCGCGCTGGCCGATCCCCGAGCTGCCCGAGCTGGAATCGCCGGGATGGCGACTGGTGCCCTGCGGCCCCTACAGCTGGAGGAGCGAGGCTTCACGCCAGATCGAGAACTTCACCGACCTGGCGCACTTTCCCTGGATCCATCCCGGTCTGCTCGGCGACCCCAAGCGCGTCGTCGTCGTCCCGCCCGAAGTGCAGACCAAGGGCCATGTTCTGCACTACGAATTCCAGCGACCGGAGGCGAAGAGCACATCGAAGTATCCGGTGTTCCCCAATGAGCATCGCGACAATTCGATTCGCACGACGCGCTACGAACTCCACCTGCCGTATACGATCGTCGTCCACATGGACTGGGGCGGGCGGGAGAAGCTGCTGTATCTCTTCGTGTCGCAGCCCGTCGCGATCGACCGCTGCAGCGGATACTGTCTCATCGGACAGAACTACAACCTCGACCAGTCCGAGCGCGTGTTCCAGGAGTTCGAGGACGTGATCTTCGGCCAGGATCGGCGGATGGTGGAGTCGCAGCGTCCCGAGGAAGTGCCCTTCGATCTGAGCGAGGAGCTGCACCTGAAGTTCGACTCCGTCGCCGTCGCCTATCGGCGTGCGATGGACGATCTCGACCTCGCGTGACGTCGACCGCGTCCCGCGCGTGACCGCCGTCCTCCTGCAGCAGCTGGTGAACGGCGTGACCATCGGCGTCGTGTACGCCCTCATCGCCGTCGGCCTCACGCTCGTGTTCGGCATTCTCGACGTCATCAACTTCGCCCACGGCGAGTTCTACATGATCGGCGCCTTCGTGACCCACGCCCTCACGGTCAGCGTTGGCCTCGACTACTTCGTGGCGCTCATGCTGGCCGCCGTCGGCGGCGCCGTCGTCGGCGTCACCGCCGAGCGCCTCAGCGTGCGTCCTCTCAAAGACCGGCACATGTTCACGGTGGTGCTCTCGACGCTCGGGCTCTCGATCCTTCTCCAGAACGGCGCGCTGCTCACGGTGGGACCTGACCCGCGTGAGATCGAGCTGGCGTGGGGCTCGCGTCCCATCATCATCGGCGGTGTCGTCATCACCTACCTAAGAGCCGCCGTCCTCGTCACCGGCGCGGCCCTCATCGGGATCCTCACCTGGTTCATCCGGCGCACGGTCTGGGGCATGGCCATGCGGGCGGTCGCGACGAATCGGGCGGCGGCCGCGCTGATGGGAATTCACGTCGATCGTATCTACGCCCTCACGTTCGCGATCGGCGCCGCCCTGGCCGGGGTGGCCGGTGGGCTCCTCGGGGCCATGTTCACGATCGAGCCGTCGATGGGCGAGTGGGCGGTGGTGAAAGCGTTCAGCGTCGTCATCATGGGCGGCATGGGCAATGTTCCCGGGGCCGTCCTCGGCGGCATCATTCTCGGTGTGGCCGAGAGCCTCGGGGCGGGGTTCCTCCCCGGCGGAACCAGCTACAAGGATGGTATCGGCTACGCGATCCTCATCCTCGTGCTGCTATGCCGGCCGCAAGGACTCTTCGGACGATCCGCGTGAGCGGGATCCGGCCGACGGTCGTGGCGCAGATCGGCGCGGGGCTTCTCGCCCTGGTCTTGCCCCTGCTCCTGCAAGGGCCGTATCACCGCCACGTCCTGGTGCTCGCCGGTCTCTTCGTCCTCATGGCGCTCGGATTCGATCTCGTGCTCGGCTACCTGGGTGAGCTGTCGCTCGGCCACGCCGCGTTCTTCGGCATCGGCGCGTATACAACGGCGCTGCTCACTCGAAACTTCGATGTGCCGTTCCCCGTCGACTTGCTGCTCGCCTGCCTCGTCACCGGCACGGCCGGGGTTCTGATCGGCGCCCCATCGCTCCGGCTCAAAGGGCCATACTTCGCCATCGTCACGTTTGGCTTCGCGGAGATCGTGCGCTTGATCGCGTTGAACTGGACGTCCGTCACTCGCGGCCCCATGGGGCTGCCGGATATTCCACATGCGCACCTCGGCGCCTTCGGTATCACGAGCGAGCTCGGGTACTACTACGTGATTCTCGTGTTGATCCTGGTGGCCATCGTGGTGACGCGGCGGCTCGTCGAGTCCACGGTGGGGCACGCGGTCCTGGCCATCCGCGAGAACGAGGAGCTGGCGTCGGCCACCGGGATTCCGACGTTCCGGTTCAAAGTGCTGGTCTTCGTGATCGGCATGATCTTCACGGGGGCGGCCGGCAGCGTGTACGCACGCTACGTGCATTTCGTCGATCCGACAGCGCTGTCGTTCTACTACACGGTCACCGTTGCCAGCATGGTGATCGTGGGCGGGCAAGGGAGCATCACCGGTACGATCCTCGGCGCCGTCATCTTCACGCTGCTGCCCGAGTACCTGCGCGTGGTGGAGAGTGCGCGGCTCGTGATCTTCGGAGCGCTCCTCATGGCGGCGACCGTCTTCTTGCCGGGAGGGCTACGCGGGCTGCTCCGATCGACGCCGCGCCGGGGACAACGTGTCGCTGCTTGAGGTGGAGGAGCTCACCGTGCGGTTTGGCGGCCTCACCGCCGTCAACGGCGTCAGCTTCGCCGTCGAGGAAGGAACGATCGTGGGCTTGATCGGCCCGAACGGCGCGGGGAAGACGACGTGCTTCAGCCTCATCACGGGATTCTTGCCTCCGAGCCATGGCCGGGTCCGGTTCCGGGGACGTGCCGTCACCGGCCTCGCGCCTCACCTCATTGCGCGTGAGGGACTGGTCCGCACCTTTCAGAAGACCGCGCTCTTTCCGCGACTCACGGTGTACCAGAACGTCATGATCGGCCAGCAGGCGCGGCTTCGGCCGCGCGTGTGGCCGGCCCTGTGGCGCACGGCGGCTCAGCAGCGGGAGCTGACGGCCGTACGCGCACGGGCTGACGAGGTTCTCGAGCTGCTCCGGCTGTCCGAGGTTCGCGACTCGGAGGCGGGCGGGCTTTCGTACGGCGAGCAACGGCATCTCGCCATCGCCATCGCCCTTGCCTCGCGCCCCGTCCTCTTGCTGCTCGACGAGCCGGCAGCCGGCCTCACGCCCGCGGAGTCACAGCGGCTCATGGAGCTCATTCAGCGCGTCCGCCGGAGCGGCGTCACGGTGCTCCTCGTCGAGCACGACATGAAGGTGGTGATGGGCATCTGCGATCACGTCATCGTCCTGGACCACGGGCAGAAGATTGCGGAAGGCGCGCCGCGCGAGATTCGCCAGCGGCCGGATGTGATCCGCGTCTATCTGGGCGACGCGACCATCTCCGCCTGAACATGGCCGCACCGATGCTGGAGCTCGAGGACGTGCACGTCGGCTACGGTCCGATCGAGGCCCTCCACGGCATCTCCCTGCGCGTCGAGGCCGGCACGATCGTCGCCCTGATCGGTTCCAACGGAGCCGGCAAGTCGACGACGCTGCGCACGATCTCCGGCTTGCTCGTGCCGAGGGCGGGACGCATCGTCTTCGAAGGCAGGCCGATCCACGGGCGCCCACCCCACTCCATCCTCGGCCTCGGCATTGCCCATGTTCCCGAGGGCCGCCAGATCTTTCCGAACCTGACCGTGTGGGAGAATCTGCGGCTCGGCGCGTTCGGCACGCGCGGCACGGCTCACGTGATGGCGCGTCTCGACACGGTGTTCCAGCAGTTCCCCGTGTTGCGGGAGCGCGCGAAGCAACTCGGAGGTACGCTCAGTGGCGGTGAGCAGCAGATGCTCGCCATTGGCCGGGCGTTGATGACGGAGCCGCGACTCCTGATGCTCGACGAGCCATCACTCGGCCTGGCTCCGCTGTACGTGCAGCGCGTGATAGATATCGTGCGAGGCCTGAACGCCCAGGGGATGACGATTCTGCTAGTGGAGCAGCGCGCACAGGCCGCGCTCAGGATCGCCGAGCAGGCGTATGTGCTCGAAACCGGGCGGATCGTCCTCGCGGACAACGGGGCACGCCTGCTGGAGAACGAGGAGCTCAAACGCGCCTACCTGGGCATCTGAGAGAGGAGCGGAAGCCATGAAACGAGTCTGGGGCGTACTGATATCGGTAGCGCTCATCACGGGGATGTTGCAGCCGGCGCCGGCCCAGGAACCCCTCAAGATCGGCGTCGTGGGCCCGCACTCCGGACCGGCGGCCTACGACGGGCTCAGCACGCTGATCGGCGCGCAGGTCGCGGCCGAAGAGATCAACAGCGCGGGCGGCGTGCTCGGCCGCAAGATCGAGATCGTGCCGGCCGACTCGCGCGGCATTCCGGCCGAGTCCGTGAGCGCGTACCGGAAGGTCGTGACTCAGGACAAGGTCGTGGCCGTCGATTGCTGCTGGTTCAGCTCCTCGACGATCGCGACCCATCCGACCATCGAAGAGCTGAAGATTCCCACCACCACCGGTGTCGCGTTCTTGCCCGACGCCAAGGAGACGAAGCTCACCTACCTGTTCAAGTTCGCCCAGACGCCGCGCCTCGAGAGCCGCTTCGTCGATTACTGGGTCAAGAAGCTCAACATGAAGCGCGTCGCGTTCCTGGCACGCAACGACGACTGGGGCCGCGCCACGTCCGGCGTCTATCAGGCGCGGCTCAAAGAGCTGGGCGGAACCGTGGTGAGCTCCGATTACTACACGCCGGGTGAAAAGGATTTCTACTCGTATCTGACCAAGGTCAAGGCGCTGAATCCCGACGGCATCAACGTCGTCGACATCTCGGCGACGGCCGCCACCCAGGTCAAGCAGATGTCCGAGCTCGGCCTCACGGCCAAGCCGCTCGGGTCGGACGGGCCCATTACGGACGCGTTTATCCGGATCGCGGGAAAAGCGGCGGAAGGCGTTCCCCTCGTCGTCCGTTACGGCGTCACGCTCGACACGCCGCGCAACAAGGGGTTCGTGAGCGGGTTCAGGGCGAAACGCAACGGTGAGGAGCCCGATCAGTACGCGCAGGCCGGCTACGACAGCATCTATCTGCACGCCGACGCGATCAAACGGGCGGGATCGACCGACCCCGCCAAGGTGAAGGCGGCGCTCGCCAAGACCGAATACGTCAGCGTCGCCGGCAGCCCGATCCGGTTCGATGAACGACAGCAGGCGACGCCGAAGCTCTACGTCGCCGTGGTGAAGGACGGAAAGCGGGTGATCGTCGAAGAGATCGATATCTCCGGGCTGCCGTACTGAACGCGCGGCTCGAGCTCCTTCGCCAGCGCGGCGCCGGCGCGGCTGCACGACCCTCACGTGGAGGTCAAGATCACGCCTTCGACGCCCGCCGCCTTGAGCTCGCGCCCGATCTCTTGGGCGAACCGCCGCCGCGTCGGAATCACCGACGTGTTGCCCGTGGTCGTGAACAGCTCGGGATGGAGGTGCCCGAGTTCGCCGACCGGCAGAAGATCCTCGCGGGCATACGACCGGGAGCGGCGCTGGCTCTGCGCGAGCCGTTGCGTTACGGTAGCGGCGCTGGAGACGGGGCGTGCATGAGGAGTAGGTCATGCCGACTTATCTGGTGCTCGGTAGCTTCACCGACCAGGGAATCCGCAGCGTCCGCGACTCGCTCAAGCGGGAGGATGCCTTCCGCAAGCAATGCGAGAAGGTCGGCGCCCAGGTGCGGGACGTGTACCGCACGATGGGCCGCTACGACATGGCAGCCGTGCTCGAGGCCCCCGACGATATCGTCCTCAGCGCGCTGATCTATTCGATCGGAGCGCTCGGCAACGTCCGGACAGAGACACTGCGCGCCTTCACGCGCCAGGAGACCGAACAAGCCGTCGCGAAGATGATGTAACCGGCCGTACGGCGCGTCCCGACTCCAGCATCCGATCAGGCGCCGCGCCGCACGCGGTAGTCGATGTTGTCCTTCACCCACTTCCAGAGGCGATCCTGGTCGGCGGGCGAGGCATCCGGCTTCACCTGGGCTCGCCACCCCTTCATGACGTCGTGCTCCACCGCCCACAGGCGCACGCGGTCTCGCTTCACCAGCTTTCGCCAGTTGTCGCCGACCTTGGGGCTCGCGTAGACCAGGCGGACGGTGACGTTCTTCGCGAGATAGTCGAGCGGACTCAGGTCGATTCGCCGGTAGGAAGCCGGTGAGCCCGACTTGATCCTGGCGTCGCGCACGTCGGGGACGCCGTCACTGACGACCATCACCGTGATCGGCGCCAGGACCAGGTTCCGCTCCTTCACGGTACGCGCCACCTGCTCGAAGAAGACGTTGAAGTCGGTCAGCGTGTCGGTGGGCGGGAACCACTTCCGGAGGCTCGCCTCGATCTGCTTGACGTCCTTGTCGTTGAAGTCGTGGATCGGGTGGAACGGCTTCGGCTCGCTGGTGTCCTTTCCTCCGATTGCCGTCACGAACAGATCGCGCGGCTTGGACAGCCCGCCGAGCGCGTGCATGTGACCGTAGAGGTAGTGGGCGACGAACAGCAGGGCGTCGTCATAGGGCTCGCGGAACGATCCGCTGGTGTCGATGCCGACGAAGAGGCTCGACCGCGGCGGTTTGTTGTCCTCCGTGGCCGCGTCCGAGACCACGGCGGCGCTCATCAGAAGGGCCGCCAGCACGCGAGCGACGAACGAGCGTCCCAGGCGACTCACAGCGTCGCCTGCTTCCGCGGCGCCGGGTGCACGTGCAGGGCCTTGAGAATCTCCCACGTCTGCGTGATCTCGGTGCGGTCCTTGAACGGAAGCTTGAACACCTGCCGCGAGGCGACGAGCACCATGCCGAAGTTGAGGGCGGCGGCCGCGACCTGCAAGACGGGCAGCACCAGGTAGTCGATCAGCTCTTCGCTCTTCGCGTGGAGCCACTCGATCTCTTGCTTCAGCTCGGCCACCGGCTGCCGCCACCAGGCCGGCGCCGGCTCGGCGGGCGCGGGCCGCGCGTGGTGGCCTTCGTCCTCGACCATCGGCTTCCGCGAGATGAAGGCGAGCATCTGCGGCGTCCCGTACTGGCCGAACAGGAACCACGTCATGCCGCGGATGCCGATCCATCCGAACGCCGACAGCGCCAGCGTGGCCGTGAGGCCCATCTTCACGTCCGTCTGCTGGGCGATCCACGGCGTCAGCGTGTCGATGAGCTCGCGGTAGAGGAACATGACCTCGAAGAACATGACGAACAGCTCCACGGCCACCATCTGCACGATGCCCTTCCATTGGCGCCGTTTCACCGCGTCCATCAGCGTCTGGACACACGCGAAGCTACCCATGATGAGGAGCAGCAGGAAGAAGTAGAGAATGGGGGCGGTGAGGCGCGGCGTCGACTCGCCGCCGACGAGGTCGGCGAGGAGCTCGGTCACCGTCGGCGTCAGCGTATAGCTGAAGATGGCGGCTTCGAGGACGCACCAGAACACGAGCATCACGAACGCGACCCACGGCACGCCGGGACTGAAGTAGGTCTGGGTCATCCGGCCCGTCATCGTGAACGGCATCATCACGACCTGGCGGATGACCTCGAGCACGAGCTTCGCCACGAAGGTGCCGAACGCGGCCGCCCATCCGAGCGCCACCCCCACGAACCGGAACATCCCCACCCAGAACAGCCACACGGCGTGCAGGGCATCCCACCACGTCAACATCAGCGTGGGGATGAACTGCGCCCGCGCCGAGCGGAACGGCAGCGTGTAGAGCGACAGCTGGGTGCACCAGACCGCCGCGATGGCGAGGAGAGCCGGGAAGAAGAGGAAGATGCACTTGCCCATCACGAGCCAGAGCGGACCAGGAGCGAAGAGAAAGTCCCACAGCGCCTGCTGCAGGTGTGGGATCCACGCCAGCGGCGCGAGCAGCAGCTCCAGCTGCTGGCGCCAGGGTTCTGGAATGCGCTCGATCAGCTCCACCATTGCCCCTCCTTGAGTGTCCGGCGATCCGGCTGAACGCCCACCGCCTAGCAAACGTCCGGCCGTACGCGTAAGACGTTGATTCGGCGGAGAAAGAGAGGCGAATGACGGTTCAGCGACGGGCTGTTTGGCATCCGGCGCGCGAATTTGACACTCCGGGGGCCGCCTTTCTCTCGTTGGATCGCTCGACATATGGACGGCCGGCCGTACATGGCCCAAGAATGCGCGCCGTTGTCTCAAGAGACGGGGGAGTCATGGGCGACGACACGGGGAGCTGCCTGCTTGAATTCGATTCGGCGGAGGTCGAGAGGTCCTCCCTGTCCCAGCGGTATGCCCGGGTCGCGAGGAGCCGTCCCACCGCGATCGCGATCGCCGGCGCCACGGAGCAGCTGACGTACGCGCAGCTGGATCAGCGCACCGATGCGCTGGCCACGGCCATTGTGAGCCGTGCGCCTCGCGAGGCGCCCGTCGCTGTGCTCGTCACCGACGACGTCGGAATGATCAGCGCGATGCTGGCAACGTGGAAGTCGGGTAGGCTCTGCGTGCCTCTCGACTCGACGGCACCTCCGCCGCGCCTCGAAGCGATCCTGCGGGATTCCGGGGCCACCGTACTGGTGGGAAACGCCGCAGGCATCGCGCGGGTCCCCGGAAGCCGGAGGTTGGTCGAGCACACGATCGAGGTCGAGTCCGTCGATCACGCGGCGCGCCGCGATGATCTTTCGGCCAGGGTCAGGCCCGACACGCGCGCGTGCCTCCTCTACACATCCGGCTCGACGGGCGAGCCCAAGGGCATCGTTCAGAGCCATCGCAACCTGTTGCACCGGGCGCGCTGCGCCATCGCGAGCTTCGGGATCACTCCCGCCGACCGGCTGAGTGCCCTCCATTCACCAAGCTTCGGCGGGGGCCTGCGTGACGTGCTCGCCGCGCTCCTCGGCGGTGCTACCCTGCTGCCTTTCGATGTCCGCCGGGCCGGGCTCGGCGCCCTCGCGGCGTGGATCGACGAGGAGCGCGTCTCCGTCCTTTGCATGGTCGTCACGATGTTCCGTCGCTTCCTCGCCACGCTGGAGCCCGACCGCTCCTTCAGCTCCGTGCGCGGGGTCCGGTTCGGAAGCGAGCCGCTCCATCGCCGCGATGTCGAGCGGCTGCGCCGGCATTTCCCCCCGGACTGCCTGCTGGTGGCCGCCTACGGTGCCAGCGAAGCGACCGGGATCACCGAGTACCGCATCACCGCAGGCTCGGCACTGCCGGCGGGACTGATCCCGGCCGGGTATCCGCTCGAAGGCGTGGACATCCGCATCGTCGACCAGCACGGACATGACTGTGTCGCCGGCGAGCCCGGAGAGGTGGTGATCGGAAGCCGGTATCTCTCCGAGGGCTACTGGCGACGGCCCGATCTCACCCATGCCGCGTTCGCCGCCGATCCGACAGACAGTGAGCGACGCACGTACCGCACGGGCGACATCGGGAGGCGGCGGCCGGACGGCTGCCTGGAGATTCTCGGGCGCAAGGACCATCAGGTGAAGATCCGCGGGTACCGCGTGCACCCGGGGGAGATCGAGCGCACGCTGGCCGACCATCCGGCCGTCCGCGAGGCCGTTGTGGTCGCGTCGACGGGCGAGGATCCAGAAACACGGCTGGTTGCGTACGTCGTGCCCGATGCCGAGCCGGGTCCCTCAGCACAGGCGTTGCACCAGTTTCTCCGGGCGAGGCTGCCCGCATATATGATCCCGGCCGCATTCGTCACCCTCTCCGCGCTGCCCGTCGGTCTCAACGGCAAGGTGGACTACCGGGCCTTGCCGCCAGTCACCAGGCGAGACAGGACACAGGGCCGGCTTCCGCCGATATCGCCACGGACCGAGCTGGAAGCTCGCCTCGCGAGGCTGTGGGAGGCGGCGCTCGGCATTGCTCCGATCGGTGTCACCGAGGACTTCTTCGACCTCGGAGGCGACTCCCTTCTCGCCGCCGCTGTCATCGTCCAGGTCGAGCAAGCGATGGGCCGCGCGATCCCTCCTTCGGCACTCTTCGACGGCGCCACGATCGAGGAGCTGGCGAAGATGATCGAAGCCTCGGCGCCGGCGCCGAGCAGCCTGCTCACGATGCTCCAGGCCGGTGACCGCGGGTGGTTGCCGTTCATCATGGTGGACGGAGACGTGTTCGGGGACGGTGCGCTCTACTGTCGCCGGCTCGCTCACGTACTCGGCCCGCAGCGGCCTTTCTACCAGCTCTCGTCTCACGGGACGAAGGGCGGCCCGATCCCGCCGACGATCGAGGCGATGGCGACCGACCACGTGGCGACGCTCCGCGCCTTGCTGCCCGAGGGACCGTACTGCCTCGGCGGCTATTCGCACGGCGCGCTGATCGCGTTCGAAATGGCCCGTCAGTTGACCTCGGCAGGGCATGCAGTGCCGGTCGTCGCCGTGGTCGACATGCTCGCCTATCCCGGCGGAGGCCTGGCGCCAACGTCACGGTCCCTTCGCAGGTGGAGACGGCGGCTGGCGCGCGTCCGCACCCTCGCCGGCACCATCACCAGCGCACCGGCTCGATCGCGCGCCTCGGCACCGGTGCACGACGCGACACCGCAGCCGGGCGCGCCGTTTGGCCGGACGCCGGCGTGGCGCCGCAGCCAGTGGGAAACGTACTCGCGGATCGTCAGGAGCTACACGCCATCGCCGTATTCCGGGCCGGTGGTCGCGATGGTCGCACGGGACGGCCACCATCGCGCTTCGGTATCCGATCGCACGCTCGGGTGGCGCCGAGTGGCGCCCCAAGTCCGCAGGGTCGTCATCCCCGGAGATCACATGACCTGTGTCACCCGGCATACCGCCGTGCTCGGGCATCATCTCGTCCGCTATCTCGCGGACAATCGACTCGCGGCCGAAGAACATCCGTCGCGCTGACGAGATCCGCCGGCTGAGGCGCGGCCGCCGCTGGGGTCGCTCGGTCAGCGGAGATCCTACACAGCCGACGCGTGAGCGGCGTAGTGCGCGGCGGCTGCGGCGACACCGGCGCCCGGCTCCGACTTCCAACCCTCCGCGCGCAGCACCACCTCCAGCGCGGCAAGGCACAGCAACACGTTCTGCGGCTGCGCCGAGTAGCCCATCGTGCCGATGCGCCAGATCCGCCCCTGGAGGTGACCGAAGGCCGCCCCGATCTCGATCCCGAAGTCGTGGAGCAGGCGCTGCCGGACGCGCGCGTCGTCGACGCCGTCGGGGACGACGACGGGAGTGAGCATCGGAAGCCGGTGCTCCGGCGGCTCGGTGCCGAAGAGGCGCAGACCCAGCGCCGCGATGCCGGCGCGCAGCGCGTCGCCGTGGAGACGATGACGCGCACAGCGCGCCTCGAGGCCCTCGGCCTGCACCGCGCGCAGCGCCTCGCGCAGCCCGTAGACCATGCTCGTCGGTGCGGTGTGATGGTTGAAGCGCTTCGGGCTCCAGTACTCGGCGAGCTGGGCGAAATCGAGATAGTTGGTGCCGACCGGAGTGCGGCGTGTGCGGAGGATCTCCGCCGCGCGGTCGTTGTAGGTCACGGGCGCCAGCCCCGACGGGCAGCTCAGGCATTTCTGCGAGCCACCGACGGCCACATCGATCTGGCGCCGGTCGGCCGCGACGCGGCATCCGCCGATGGTCACGACGGCGTCGACCATCAGCAGCGCCCCGTGCGCGCGCGCGAGACCCGCGAGCGGCTCGAGCGGCTGCAGCACGCCGGTCGACGTCTCGCCGTGCACGGCGATCAGCATCTTCGTCTTCGCGGCGCCGAGCGCGGCGCGGATCGCGTCCGGATCCGCGATGGTGCCCCACTCGCTCCGGACGCGGGTGACGGCGGCGCCGTGCCGTTCGGCGATGTCTCCGCACAGCAGGCCAAAGCGCCCGCATTCCGCCACCACGACGCGCTCGCCCGGCTCGACCAGCGAGGCGATCGCCGCCTCGAGGCCCGCCCGACCCGTTCCGGACACGGGAAACGTGTGGACGTTGTCGGTCTCGAGCACGAGCCGCGACAGCGCCATGACGTCGGTCATGATCGCGGTGAACTCCGGGTCGAACTGGCCGAGCAGCGGCAGCGCCATCGCGCGGAGCACGCGAGGATCGGCCATGCTCGGGCCCGGCCCGAGCAGGATCCGGTGGCGTGGCGCCAGCTCCTCCATCACGCGGAATAGAGGTAGCAGGCGACGTGATGATCGGCGGCGAGCGGGACCAGCGGCGGGACCGCCTCCGAGCATCGCGGCATCACGTGCGCACAGCGCGTGCGGAACCGACACCCCGAGGGCGGGTTGACGGGGCTCGGCGGGTCGCCGCTGATCGGCGGCTCGAGGAGACGCTGGGAGGGGTCCATGCTCGGCGCCGAGGCGAACAGCGCGCGCGTGTACGGATGCTTCGGCGCCTCCGCCAGCGCGGTCGCGCTGCCGGTCTCCACGACGTGGCCGAGGTACATCACGAGCACACGATCGGCGATGTACTCGATCACGTTCAGATCGTGGGAGATGAACACGTAGGTCAGCGCCAGCTCGGCCTTGAGATCCTGGAGCAGGTTGAGGACCTGGGCCTGGACCGACTTGTCGAGGGCGGAGACGGGCTCGTCGAGCACCAGCAGCTTGGGATCGAGCACGAGCGCCCGCGCGATGTTGACCCGCTGGCGCTGGCCTCCCGAGAGCTCGTGCGGGTAGCGCGGCCCGTAGAGCCGGGGATCGAGGCCGACGCGCTCGAGGAGCCGCGCGGCGCGGGCGCGCGCCTCGCGCCGTGACGTCCCGTGCACGAGCAGGCTGAACGCGACCGCGTCGTCGATCGTCATGCGCGGATTCAGCGAGGCGTGCGGATCCTGGAAGACGAGCTGCATGTCCCGGCGCAGGCGCTTCAAGCGCCGCGGGCTCGCCGAGGCGAGATCCTCGCCGAGGAACGTCACCGCCCCCGCGTCGGGCTCGAGCAGGCGAAGTATCAGTCGCGCCAGCGTCGACTTGCCGCAGCCGGATTCGCCCACCACGCCCAGCGTCTCCCGCGGCTCCACGGTGAACGAGACGTCGTCCACCGCCCGCACCCACGCCTGCGCCCGGAGGAGAAAGCCGCCGCGGACGGGAAAGTGCTTGCTCAGCCCGCGGGCCGTGAGAACGGGCGCGCTCAGGCGCGCACCTCCATCGCGTCGCGCAATCCATCGGACAGGAGGTTGAAGGCCATCGACGTGAGGAAGATGGCGACGCCGGGCAGCGCCGGCACCCACGCGTTGACGTAGATGGAGCCGCGCAGCGTGTTGAGCATGAGGCCCCATTCGGCGGCGGGCGGCGTCACCCCGAGGCCGAGGAAGCTGAGCCCGGCGGCAAGGATGATCGAGAGCGACACCTGCGTGCTCGAGAAGACCAGCACCGGCCCGAGCACGTTGGGCAGGAGGTGGTGGCGCATGATCGGCCAGACCCCGGATCCGCTCGCGCGGGCGGCCGCCACGAACTCGAGCGACTTCACCTGCACCGTCGCCGACTCCGCCACCCGCACGACGCGCGGGACGAAGACCACGGAGAGCGAGATCAGCGTGTTCCAGAGCCCGGGCCCGAGGGAGCCCGAGATGGCGATGGCGAGCAGCACCGCCGGGAACGCGTAGAAGACGTCCATCGTGCGCATGATGAGCGTGTTGGGAAGGCCCCCGGCGTAGCCGGCGGCGATGCCCATCACGGTTCCCAGCACGAAGGCGATGACGACGGGCGTGAGCCCGGCGAGGAGCGTCATGCGGCCGCCGTAGAGGAGCCGGCTCAGCATGTCCCGCCCCTGCTCGTCGGTGCCGAGCGGGTGCTCGGGCGCGCCGATGGGCGCCAGTCGCAGGCGGATGGACCCCGCCGTCGGGTCGTGCGGCGCGAGCACGGGCGCCAGCACCGCCGCGAGCACGATGGCGAGCAGCAGAATGCCGGCGCCGATGGTCGTCGGGTCTCGCCGCAGTCGCCAGGCGACCGTACGCCAGTACCCCATGGGCGGACCGACGACGAGCCGGGCGTCGGCGGGTGCGACGTTGATCGCCACGTCAGTGCCGGACGATCCGCGGGTCGACGACGGACTGCAGCACGTCGACCGCGAGGTTGAGAAGAACGAAGAAGGTGGCGAGCACCAGGATGACGCCCTGGAGCACCGGGATGTCACGCTGGAAGATGGCGAGATTCAGAAGATAGCCCGTGCCCGGCCACGAGAAGACCGCCTCGACCAGCACCGAGCCGCCGAGCTGGAAGCCGAACTGCAGGCCGACGACGGTCAGGATCTGGGGCGCCGCGTTCTTCACGACGTGGGCGAAGACCGTCCGGCTGAACAGGCCCTTCGCCCGCAGCGCCAGCACGAAGTCCTGCGCGAGGATGTCGAGCGCCGCCGAGCGCACCACGCGCGTGATGACGCCGAGCGGAATGAGCGCCAGCGCCACGGTGGGCAGCGCCATGTGGCGGAGGTACTCGAGCACGCCGCCGTCCATGCCCGCCCCCATGGCCGGCAGCCAGTTGAGCTGCACCGAGAAGACGATGATGAGGATGATCCCCGCCCAGTAATGCGGCACGGAAACGCCCACGATGGCGATGGCGCTCGCGAGCTTGTCGACGGCGCGCCCCTGGCGGAAGGCCGCGACCAGCCCGAGCACGAACCCCAGGCCGAACGCCAGGAGCGAGGAGGACACGGCGAGGACGAGGCTGTTCGTGAGCGCGTCGCGCACGTCGTCGATGACGGGCCGCCGCGTGGCGATGGACCGGCCGAGGTCGCCCAGAGCGACCCGGCCGAGCCACCGGACGTACTGCACCGGGAGCGGGGCGTCGAAGCCGTAGGCGCGCTTGACCGCCTCGATCTCCGCCTTGCTCGCGTCCGCCGGCATGACGGCCGCGATCGGATCGCCGGGGGCGAGGTGGACCATCGCGAACACGATGATGCTCGCCCCCAGCAAGGTCGGGACGGCCAGCAGAAACCGTCGCGCGACGAACGCCCACATCTCCTACTTCGTCACGCTCACCGACGTGAGATCGACGAACCAGGACTGCGGCTGCACGAACCCCTTCACCTTCGGCGACAGCGCGCGTGGATTCAGGTCGTGGGCCACGAAGATCCACGGCGCGTCGTCCACGAGAATCTCGTGCGCCTTCGCCAGGACGGCGTCCTGCTTCTTCAGGTCGAAGGTGCGCTCCGCCTCCTCGATGAGCTTGTCCATCTCCGGGTTGATGTACGGCATCGTGTTGACCGAGACGGGCACCACGGACTTCGAGTGGAAGAACCGGCCGAAGCCGCTCCACGGCTCGAGGAAGTTCCAGGAGATGTTCCAGGCGTTGAGCCCCTCGTTGTCCGGCGTCTTGAAGCCGGCGCGCCAGCGCGTCAGCAGCGTGTTCCACTCCACCGGCTGGAGGTCGACGTCGAAGCCGACGTCGCGGAGGTTCTTCTGGATGAGCTCGTTCATCGCGAGCGGCAGCATCTGGCCCGAGCCCGAGGTGGAGATGAGGTGCACGGCCTTCGCGGGCGCCTTGCCGTCGCCGTAGCCCGCCTGTTTCAGGAGCGCCTTGGCCTTGGCCGGATCGTACGTGTAGGTCTCCTTGGGGTCGCCGAACCACGGATGACCCTTGTACGCGACGCCCGTGCCCGGGATGCACGTGTCGTTCAGGAGGTTCTTGCAGATGCCGACCCGATCGATGGCGTAGTTGGCGGCCTTGCGCAGAAGCTTGTTGCTCCACGGCTCCTTGTCGAGCCGCAGCGTGTGCGTCCAGTTGTGCGGATACGAGTTCAGCGTGATCTGGAAGCCGGCGGACTTGAGCTGCGGGATGGCGTCGGGCGGCGGCACCTCGATCCAGTCAACCTGGCCGCTGCGCAGCGCCGCCAGGCGCGTCGTCAGCTCCGGCATCGGGAAGAGCGTGAGCTTGTCGACCTTCGGCCGGCGCCTGGCGTCCCAGTAGGTCTTGTTCGCCTCGAGCTCGAGACGCTCGCGGGGCACCAGCCGCGTCACCTTGAACGGCCCCGTGCCCGACGGCTGCTCGGCGAACTTCCGCCAGTCCTTGAACTTCGCCCACTGCGTCGGCGACACGATCAGCATGTAGACGACCTGGTAGGGCACGAAGCTCGTCGGCTTGTCGGTCTCGAACTCGACCGTGTGCTCGTCGATCTTCTTGATGGCTTTGAGCGAGGCGAGCCGGAAGGTCACCTGCCCGGAGCCGTACGAGTCGAAGTGCGGCGCGTCCTTCTTCTTGATGGACTCGAAGCTGAAGACCACCGCGTCGGCGTTGAACGGGCTGCCGTCGTGGAACTTCACGTCGCGGCGCAGCTTGAACACCCACTTCGTGGGCTGGTCCTTCCGCACCTCCCACGACTCGGCGAGCCCCGGCACGAGCGGCGGCAGCCGGTCGCCGCGCGTCAGGTCCCAGGCGATCAGCGGCTCGTAGATCTGGTAGCCGACGAACCGGAAGCCCTCGAAGCCGTTGTCGGTCTGGCCACCGGTGTACGGGACGTCGCTCGCCGTCATGCCGATGCGAAGCGTGCCCTGGGCGGCGGCGCCGCCGGCCACGACCAGGAGCGAGAGGAAGATCGCGGTCACCGTGACGAACCGTCTCATGACACCCTCCTTGAATGAGCGAAGCGCTCTGGTACGAGATGGCAGCGCGCGTGGTGTCCGGGACCCACGCGATGGAGCTCGGGAACGACCTGACGGCACTCGTCGCGCACCAGGGCACAGCGGGGCGCGAACGAGCACCCCGGCGCGGCCGCGACGAGATTGGGCGGCGCGCCCGGGATCGGCACCAGCGGGATGCCCTTCTGGCCGCGCCGCACCGTGGCATGCATGAGGCCCTCGGTGTACGGGTGCGCCGGGCGCTTGAAGAGCTCGGCGATCGGCGCCTGCTCGACGATGCGCCCCGCGTACATCACGGCGGCGTCGTCGGCGATCTCGGCGGCGACGCCGAGGTCGTGGGTGACGAAGATCACCGCGAGCCCGAGCCTTCGCTGGAGATCGCGCAGGAGCCAGAGGATCTGCGCCTGCACGGTGACGTCGAGCGCGGTGGTGGGCTCGTCGGCCAGCAGCAGCTCGGGCTCGCAGGCGAGCGCGATGGCGAGCATGGCGCGCTGCCGCATCCCGCCGGAGATCTCGTGCGGATAGCTGCCGAGCACGCGCTCGGGCGCCGGCACCTGCACCAGGTCGAGCAGCTCGCGAGCCCGCCGGCGCGCCTCGCCGCCCCCGAGCTGGCGGTGCCGCACGAGCGTCTCCACGATCTGCTCGCCGAGCGTGTAGACGGGATCGAGGGCCGTCATCGGCTCCTGGAAGACCATCGACACCACGCGGCCCCGGAGCGCCTGCCGCTCGCCCTCGCCGAGGCGGTTCACGTCGACATCCTTCAAGATGACCTCGCCCGCCACGTGAGCGCCCGACGCCGGGTGCAGGCCGAGGATCGAGCGAAGCGTCACGCTCTTGCCGGAGCCCGACTCGCCGAGCAGGGCGAGCACCTGCCCCTTGTCGAGCTCGAACGAGACCCCGTTGAGCGCGCGCACGATCCCCTCGCGTGTGTCGAACTCCACGCGGAGGTCCCGGACGGTGAGAAGGGCCATCGTCGCGATTTCCCGGCTGAAGTGCCGGGGATCATAGCACGGAGCCACGACTCCCTCTCTCAGGCCACCCACGGAAGAGGCACAAACAGCGCTCCAATACAACGGAGCCACGAGGCGCAAACAGCGCTCCAATACAACGGAGCCACGACCGCCTCTCTCAGGCCACCCACGGAAGAGGCGCAAACAGCGCTCCAATACAACGGAGCCACGACCGCCTCTCTCAGGCCACCCACGGAAGAGGCGCAAACAGCGCTCCAATACAGTGGTAGAGTCCGCGCACCCTTTCGGAGGTGGACGATGCCCGATCTCACGCAAGCCGAGGTGGCGGCGCTGGCGAGCGCGGCCGGACTGCCGGTCACGCCCGATGACCTGGTCGAGGTCACGCACCGGCTCAACGCGTTCCTGGAAGCGCTGGCGCCGCTCGCCGCGTTGCCGCTGGACGCCGCGGAGCCGGTTCCGTTCAACGTGGCGCCGATTCCCTTCGGACCCGCGTCATGACGACGCACAACGACGATCTGGCGTTCATGGGCGCCGCCAGGCTCGCCACGCTCGTGCGCGACAAGCAGGTGTCGCCGGTGGAGCTCGTCCGCCTGTACCTCGACCGCATCGACCGCCTCGACGGCCGCCTGCGCGCCTGGATCACGGTCTGCCGCGAGCAGGCGCTGGCGGGCGCCCGGCGCGCGGAGGCGGCGGTGATGCGCGGCGAGCCGCTCGGCCCGCTCCACGGCGTCCCCGTCGGCGTGAAGGACCAGTTCGACACCGCCGGCGTGCGGACGACTCTGGGGTCGAAGATTTTTGCCGACCGCGTGCCGAGCGAGGACGCGACGATCGTCACCCGGCTCGCCGGCGCGGGCGCGATTCTTCTCGGCAAGCAGAACCTCACCGAGTTTGCTTTCGGCGGCACCATCCGCCCGCCCTTCGGCCAGCCGCGCAATCCCTGGAACCTCGACCACGATCCCGGCATGTCCTCGTCCGGCTCGGGCGCGGCCACCGCCGCGGCGCTCTGCGCCGGCTCCATCGGCGAGGACACGGGCGGCTCCGTGCGCATCCCCGCCGCCTGGTGCGGCCTCGTCGGCCACCGTCCGACCTGGGGCCTCGTCTCGCGCAAGGGCAGCTTCCCGCTGTGCTGGTCCATGGACGCCGCCGGTCCGCTCGGCCGCAGCGTCGAGGACGCCGCCGTCCTGCTTGGCGCCATCGCCGGCCACGATCCCGCCGACCCGCTCACGAGCCGGCGCCCCGTCCCCGACTACCGCGCGGCGCTCGCGGGCGGCGTGCGCGGGCTCCGCATCGGGCTGCTGCGGGAGTTCGCCTCGGGCGCGGACACCGTGCCCGAGATGCGCACCGCCGTCGCCGACGCGACGCAGGTGCTCGAGGGGCTCGGCGCCGTCGTCGAGGAGGTGTCGATCCCGCTGCTCTCGCAAGCCGGCGCCATCTTCATGGCGTGCGCCGACGCGGAGGGTGCGGGCCTCCACCTGCCGTGGCTCCGCAGTCGTCCCGCCGACTACGACCAGGGCACGCGCCGGCGGCTTCTCACTGCCAGCTTGCTGCCCGCGGCGTACCAGCTTCTCGCGACGCGCGCGCGGGCCGCGCTGCGGCGCGACCTGCTGGCCGCTCTCGGGACCCACGACCTGCTGCTGGCGCCGACCGGCCATCGCGCGGCGCCGACGATCGCGGAGAGCACGTCGGCGGTGAAGAGCCGTGACGACGCGGCGGGGAAGTTCTTCACGCGGCGTGCGTACAGCGCGCCGGCGGCGCTGGCGGGCGTGCCGGCGGTTGCCGTGCCGTGCGGATTCGATCCGGCGGGGCTACCGTTGAGCCTGCAGCTCCTGGGGCGGCCGTTCGAGGACGCGACCGTGCTGCGGGCGGCTCACGCGTACGAGCAGGCCACGGAGTGGCATCGGCGGCGACCGGCGCTCGACGGAGTGTGAGGGCGCCGCCCTCAGACCGCCGCGGCGACGGCGGCGGTCGCGGCGATGGCGTCGCCGGAGCGTGCGGCACGCCAGCTCCGGTGCGCGGCCGGTGAGCTCGTCACCTGGCGGTGCAGCTCCGAGAGGATGGACGGATCCGCGAGCACGAGGTGTTTCTGCGCCTCGCTGAGGGCGTCGGGTCCGCCCTCGACGGCCAGGGAGATCGTCCGGGACCGGCGTCTGTGCATGCGGTCGGACGCCCTCGGATAGCGCGGCGTCGCCGCGCAGGCCATCGCGTTCAGCTCGGGATCCACGACGACGTCGACGAATCCCGGCATCGGCTCGGCGGGCTCGGCGTGGGCTCGCACCGTGCGAAGCTCCCGTGGGGGATCGGCTTCCTCGGGGATCACGAAGAGCCGCGCCCGGCGCGCCGCGCGTCCCAGCGAGACTCGGCTGGAGTAGACGGACACGGGCATCGCGATCACGAGGGCGCCGGTGATGGGCAGCAGCCACCACGTATACGAGGGGGTGAGCCAGTACACGGCGAGCGTCCAGCCGATCCCCAGCAGCGCCTGGAGGCCGTGGCGACGAATCGCCTCGGCCCACGACGTCTCGGCGTCCTCGCGAGGCGGGCTCTTCCACTGAATCCTGAGATGCGTGAGCGCGGCCATCACGAACTGCGTGTGAAAGAGCATTCGCACCGGAGCGAGCGCCGAGGCGAACAGGAGCTCCAGCAGCACGCTCGACGCGACGGCGGCGGCGCCGCCGAATCGACGGGCCCCGCGCATCACCACGAGGACGCCGGCGAGGATCTTCGGCAGGAACAGCACTCCGAACGTGCCGATGGCGAACATGAGGGTGGCGTGCGCATTCCACTCCGGCCAGATCGGAAAGAGCTGACGCGGCTGGACGAAGTACTCCGGTTCGGTCAGGACGTGCAGCACCGCGAAGGCGCTCGCCAGTCCGAGCGAGAGCAGCCAGAGCGGCGCCGACACGTACGCCATGATCCCGGTCACGAACAGCGCACGATGCGCTGGATGCAAGCCGGCCCAGATGAGCATCCGGGAATTGATGAGATTGCCCCGGCACCAGCGGCGATCGCGCTTCAGCTCGTCGAGCAGGTTCGGCGGCATCTCCTCGTAGCTGCCCGGCAGGTCGTACGCGATCCAGACTTTCCAGCCCGCCCGGCGCATCAGCGCCGCCTCCACGAAGTCGTGGGAGAGGATCTCGCCCGCGAAGGGTCCACGCCCCTGGAGCCGTCCGAGCGCGCAGTGCCGCATGAAGGGCGCGACACGGATGATGGCGTTGTGTCCCCAGTAGAACGACTCCCCGAGCTGCCAGAAGTGCAGCCCCGCGGTGAACAGCGGCCCGTAGACCTGCGTCGCGAACTGCTGCACGCGCGCGTACAGCGTCTCGCGCCCCGCACCACGCGGCGCCGTCTGGATGATGCCCGAGGTCGGGTTCGCCTCCATCAGCCGCACCAGCGTCGTCAGGCACTCGCCCGTCATCACGCTGTCGGCGTCGAGCACGACCATGTAGCGATACTCACTGCCCCAGCGCCGGCAGAAGTCGGCTATGTTGCCGCTCTTGCGCTTGATGCGGTGCCGCCGCCACCGGTAGAAGATCCGGCCGAAGCCGTGAACGTCTTTGCACAGCTTCTGCCAGGCGTGCCGCTCGGCGGCGAGCGTGTCGGGCTCGCTGCTGTCGCTGAGGATGAAGAAGTCGAAATGCCGGAGCGCCTCGCACCTGGCCACGGACTCGTACGTGGCCCGCAGCCCGGCGAACACGCGCGCCACGTGCTCGTTGCAGATCGGCATGACGATGGCGGTTCGCGCATCGTCCGGGATCGACGTTCCGGGCGGCGCGGACCGGGTGATGTTGTGGCGATCCCCTCCGCGGCAGAGCAGCACGAACCCGGTGATCGCCGTCCAGAACCCCAGGGACACCCAGCCGAAGAGGATGCCCGACAGGGCGAGGATGGCCAGCTCGAGAGGCTGGGCGCCGTGGTACGGCAAGACGTGCGTCGCCATCCCGTGGACGAAGGCTCCGGTCTGCGCCAGGACGAGCCCGGTGAGGAGCACTCGCCGCACCAGCGCGGCGCCACGGACTCGCCAGCCGTCCGTACTTGCGGTCTGACCGGGGGGCGAGAAGCCTCGGCGCCGACCCTCTGAAGCCATCGGCGTGCGCCGCACCGGAGGCGTGGTCGGCAACACGAGAGCGGGACTGCGGTTCTGCGACTTCACGTTTCTCCTAGAATCTCAGAGCCGGCAACCTCGCACAAGACCGCAACGCATTTTCAAAGGGCTGCGCACGTCACTCCGGCGGCACGACGTAGCTCCAAACCTCCGACACGGCAGTGTTTCCGCTGGCCAGATGCGCGCGGAGCTCGACGGGTTTGCTCGCGTCGACGCGACGGATGCCAATCGTGAAGCGCCAGCCCCCGCTCGCCTCGTTGCGTGTGAGCTGTCGCTCCACGACCTGACCGTTCGAGTCCGTCCACAGCTGTGCCTCCACGGTGGCGTTGGGCGGCATGCGGCTCAGCGTGGGCCCTTCGAAATCGACGTGCAGCATGAGGCTGCCGTCCTTCGGCCTCACCCCGCCGCGGCCTCGACGCGTCTCGCCCACCCAGCCCACGGGCGGCCGGGTCTCCTGGTCCTTCTGCCACAGCACGCGGTAGGAGTAGGGCAGGACCTCCTTCGGCTTCTGCTGAAAGTCCGGAACCCAGTAGGCCACGATGTTGTCGTTGGTCTCGTCGCGAACGGGAATCTGCACGAGCTCGACCCGGCCCGGGCCCCACGGTCCCTTCAGCTCGATCCAGGCGGACGGTCGCAGATCGTAGCGCGCCTCCAGATCCTGGTAGTCGCCGAAGGACCGCGCGCGCTGCATGAGGCCGAAGCCGCGCGGGTTCGTGACGGCGAACGACGTGATGAGCAAGCGCTTGGGGTTCACCAGCGGGCGCCAGAGCCACTCGTTGGTGGCCGTCTGGACGGAGAGCCCGTCGGAGTCGTGGACCCGCGGACGGAAGTCCTCGTGAGGAGCAGGCTGGTTGGCGCCGAAGAAGAACATGCTGGTCAGCGGCGCCAGGCCGAGCTTCGCGACGTTCCGGCGCAGAAAGAGCCGGGCGTCCACGTCGAGCGCCGTCGTGGCGCCGGGCCTGAGGACGAACCGGTAGGCGCCGGCCGCGCGGGGCGAGTCGAGGAGCGCGTAGATGGTGAGATCCTTCGCCTTCGCGGTGGGACGCTGGATCCAGAACTCGACGAACCGTGGAAACTCCTCCCCCGTGCTCTCGGCCGTGTCGATGGCCACGCCGCGCGCCGACAGCCCGAAGCGCTGGCCGCGTCCGAGTCCGCGGAAGTAGCTGGCGCCGAGGAAGGCGAGGACCTCGTCCTTGTATGTCGGCGTGTTGACGGGAAAGTGGACGCGGAACCCGGCGAACCCGAGCCCGCGCAGCTCTTTCGGATCGATCTTGTTCTTGCCGTAATCGAACGCGTCGGAATGGAACACGATGTCGCGCACGCCCTGGGCCGTGATCTCACGGATCGCGACGGGATCCTCGTAGAAGTACCCGCGGTGGAAGAACATGATCTCGAAGGGCAGGTTCAGGGTGCGCCAGAGCGCGCCCTCGGGCCGGAAGCGGATATCGCGATACTCGTCGTAGTTCAGCGCCTTGAGGCCCTTCGGAAGCGCGCTGCCCGGCTTCTGGTAGGCGCCCGCGGCCAGCTTCTCGGCCTGCCGGGTGACGTCGTCGAAGCCGAAGGCGTGCGCCTCGACGGCCGCGGCGACCAGCGCCGCCAGCAGCGCAACGGCGGCGAGCAGACGCGCGCCTCCGGCGCGTGACTCCGCCTTCCTCGAGACAGGGGTGCGACGAATTCGTGCTCGGATTGGCACTGCGCACCTGCAACGTACCGACGTCGGGCGACGAGGTCAAGAGACCGTCGTGTCAGGCGGGCGCTCTGAGCGTTCCTCCCCGCGAGGCGATGACGCCGGCGTAGAACCGGGCGCTGTCCTTGAGCGTGCGCTTCTGCGTCTCGAAGTCGACGTGCACGATGCCGAACCGCTTCGAATAGCCGAGCGACCACTCGAAGTTGTCGAGCAGCGACCATACGAAGTAACCGCGCACGTCGGCGCCGCCGGCCATCGCCGCGTGAACGGCCGTGATGTGCGTGCGGAGGTAGTCGACGCGGAGCGGGTCGGCCAGACGATCGCCCTCGACCACCGGCGGATCGAAGAACGCCGCGCCGTTCTCGGTGACGTAGGTCGGTGGATTGCCGTAGCGCTGCTTGACCCACAGCAGCATCTCCGTCAGCGCCGGCGCGAACACCTCCCATCCCGTCTCGGTATACGTTGCGCGCGTCTGGCGCACCGCGGCGGCCTGCAGCGGCCAGGCGTCGCGGTCGAACCGGGTCACGTTGCGCGTGTAGTAATTGACGCCGAGGAAGTCGATCGGCTGGCGAATCTGCGCGACGTCGTCCGCCGGCCACTCGGGCCAGGCCTCGCCGAAGATCTCGCGGAGCTCGTCCGGATAGCGGCCGAAGAAGAGCGGATCGAGATACTGGCGATTCATGTAGGCGTCGGCGCGCGCCGTCGCCGCTCGATCGTCCGGACTGTCCGAGGCGGCGTACTTCGGCTCCAGGTTCACGACGATGCCGACGCGATGGCGCCCCTCGGCGCGGTAGGCCTTCACCGCCTCGGCATGCGCGCGCAGCAGATGGTGCGAGGCGATCGGCGCCTCGAAGCGATTGCGATGCCCCGGCGCCAGCGCGCCGTGCAGGTAGCCGCCGTCGGTCACCACCCACGGCTCGTTGAGCGTCGCCCACATCTTGACGCGCCCATCGAGCTTCCGGAACATCACGGCGGCGTAGTCGGCGAACCACTTCGCCGCCTCGGGATTGAGCCAGCCGCCCAGGTCGTCCAGCGCCGCCGGCAGGTCCCAGTGATAGAGCGTCACCACCGGCTCGATGCCGCTCGCGAGCAGCGCGTCGACTAGGCGGTCGTAGAACTCCAGACCGGCGGCGTTGACGGCGCCGCGACCGCGCGGCATGACCCGGCTCCACGAGACGCTGAACCGATAGGCGTTCGTTCCGAGGCTCCGCATCAACGCGACGTCGTCGCGGTACCGGCGATAGTGGTCGCAGGCCACGTCGCCGGTGGCGCCGTCGCGAACGAGGCTCGGCGTGTGCGAGAAGCGGTGCCAGATGCTCGGCCCTGCGCCATCCGCCAGCGGCGACCCTTCGACCTGGTAGGCCGACGTGGCGGTGCCCCACAGGAAATCGCGCGGGAACTCGATCATTCCGGTCCGACGACCACCTTCGCCGGCAGCGCGTGGAAGCGCAGCTCCGCGCCGTGCCACCGGGCCGGCTGTCCGTTCACGCGTGTGCTGCCCGGGGGCGACGTCGCACCCGGCCACACGAGCACGAAGCCGCCGGGCGGCACGCGCACGCCGTCCTGCATCTCGAACACGAGCGCATCGCCGTCGCGCCTGAGCAAGTACGTCACGAGCCCGTACGGCGTGCGCAGGTCCTTCACGCTGACGCCCGCGCCCTCGACCCATTCGGGCGGCACGCCGCCGCCGAGCACGAGCGCCTGCTCCCCCTCGCGCTCGTGGACGAACAGGTCCAGCACCGCGCGGATGAAGTCCGACGCCACCCAGGCGTGGGGCATGTCGCCCACGAAGCGCGGCCGTATCGGATCGCGGCCCACGACCTCCGGCCACTGGTTCCACGCGGCCGGACGGCGGTCGCGGAGGAAGAATCGTAGAAGCTCGTGGGCGCGCTCCCGCCATCCCAGGCGGATGAACGCGCTCACCGTCCGCAGCTCGTAGGGCGCGTAGTCCTCCCACGCCCGCACGCCGTCGCGCCGGGCGACGAACTCGCGCCAGTACCGCTCGAACGTCGCCTCGACGAGCTCGCGCGGGAGGCGATGCAGCACGCCGTCCGGCGCGAGCGCAATGGTCGACGACGACGGATCGAAGTCGCCGAGCTCGGCGGCGCCGGGGAGATGCGCGATGCCGTGGGCGGCGGTGGCGTGCCGGAGCGATGCGGCGACGTCCCCCCAGAACTCCTCGCGCTGGCGCTCGAGCCGGCCCCGCGCCGCGTCCTGCCCGAGCGCCGCCGCCGCCCTCACCGCGCCGTGGTAGCCCTTCAGCGCCCAGAAGTCGTCCCAGTAGGAGCGCATCGGCTTGGCGGAGTAGCCTTCGTGACTGATCGACGGCGGCAGCAAGCCATAGAAGGCGCGCGTGGCGGGCGTCAGGTTGGCCGCGGAGCGCTCGGACTGCCTGAGCGATTCGAGATAGCGCGCGGCCGCCTCGACGTGCGGCCACATCGCCTCCAGCAGCGCGCGATCGCCCGTGTATCGGTGCAGCTCCGCGGCGAGGAAGATGAGCTGGCCGGCGCTGTCGTGCTCCGGCACCGGGTCGGCGCCGCGCTCGTCGACGCAGCACGGGACCTTGCCGCTGGCGAACTGGTGCGGCGCATACCAGCGCAGATAGTCGGCGGCCACGCCGGCGTGGCCGAGACGCAGCAACGATTCGGCCATCATGGCACCGTCGCGGATCCACGAGCGCGCGTACGATCGCGTCCCCGGCCGGAGCACGGGCCCGTCGCGGCTGACCAGGATGTGAGCGAGCGCCGTGCGGAGCGCCGCGACGAGCGGCCGGCCCGACTCCGGGAGCGCGATGGCCACGCGGTCGAGTCGCTCGCGCCAGGCGGCGGCGACGGCCGCCCGCTCGCGTTCGATCCAGACCTCGGCACGCTCGCCGTCGAGCGCGGGCCGGACGGGCGGGCCCGACAGCGGCACGACGACACCGACCGTCGCGGTGGCGCCGGGTGCCAGCGTCACGCGATAGGCGAACGCGGCAGATGCCAATTCGAGCTCGTCGTGGACCTCGATCGGCCGCGCGTCCTGAAGCGCTCCCACGAGGCCGGGAACGGGGCCGGCGTCGAAGCGAAATGCCGCGACGCCGTCCGGCGCCCGCAGCGGCAACAGCGTGCGGTCGTTGTTCACCGAGAGCGTCGCGCCGTCCCAGGCGACGTGACGGATGGGGCTGACGCCTCCCACAAGGTTGAGCGACTGCGACGGCGGATTCACCTGGAACGGCCGGACGGCGAGCACGAGCTGAAGCGCTCGCGGCTCGCGCGTGAGATTCGCGAGCTCGTACCGCGCGACCAGGCGCGACGCCCCGCGCGAGCCCGAGGCGAAGGCGGAGACCCGCAGCTCCCAGCCGTCGCGGCGCCACGCCACCCCGGGCATCGGCAGGTCGCCGTCGACGAGGAAGTGTCGCGCCTCGACGTCGGCCCAGCCGACGACGCGCGAATCCGCCACCACGAAGGGCTCGATCGAGAATCCGCCCGGCGAGACCTCCAGCGCCCCGTCCTCGGACAGGAGGCCGCTCGCGTCGCCGCCGTCGACCCCGACCACGGTCCACGCCGTCTGCTCGCCCGACATCCCGCGCGGATACGTGCCGCGCGGAGCCTCGCGCGCCACCGCCTGGAAGAAGGCGTTGGCCGAGGCGCCGAACGCGAGGTCCTTGATCTCGAGCTCCGCCAGGCCGTAGGTCCGCTGCGGACCGTCGTGCAGCGCCAGGCGCAGGAACCGCGTCTCCGCCTCGGGCAGCCACACGGGATCGGGACCACCACGGCCATCGAGCACGCGGCGCACCGTGGTCCAGCGGACGCCGTCGTCCGAGAGCTGGACGTCGTACCGCGCAGCGTGCGCGGCCGGCTGCCACCGCAGCATCAGGCCGCCGAGCTCGCGCGACCGCTGAAAGTCCAGGGTCAGCGTCTGCGCGCGGCCGGTCGCCGGATCGCTCTGCCAGGCGGTCGCCGGCGAGCCGTCGAGGACCCGCGAGGCATCGGCGCCGGGCAACGACGACGACGCGCGCGCGAGCGCGGCCGGCACGGCGGGGGGCTCGTCGGGCAGCACGCGCAGCGCGAGCTGGCTCACGTAGACGGAGCCGCGTCCGCCGTCGCGCCCCGCCGCGACGGCGAACTCGACGGCCGCGACACGCCGCAGCGTGCGGTCCGTGGTCGGCCCCCAGGCGAACTCGACGTGGCGCGGCTTGATCCTGACGAGCTGCCACTCGTGCGGGAACCGGAAGTTCGGCCGGTTGAACCACCAGACGTTGTCGCCGGTGGCGTCGACGAGCTTGACCTGGAAGTGATTCACCCCGGCGTCGGCGCGCACGTAGAAGACGATCTCGTAGCGGCGCGGGATGTCGAGCGGCAGCGCGCGCCGGGCGAGCGCATAGCCCCCGGTGCGCGCGAGGTCGAAATCCAGGCGCAGCGCCCTGCCCTGCACGCCGTCCGCCTGGGACACGGACGCGTGAACGCCGTCGGACGCCCCTGCCTTCCAGGGCGCGATGTCGTCGAACGAATCGAGGACGCGCAGCGCGGGCGCGTCCGCGGCGTGCGCCGGGTGGGGCCCCGCCCACAGAACGAGCGCCAGACCGAGCCGTGTGAGAGCTCTCATTCCTTCACGCTTCCGAGCACGAGGCCCTGCATGTAGAACCGCTGGAGCGCGAGGAAGACCAGCAGCACCGGCAGGGTCGTGAGCACGGCGCCCGCCATCATCAGCTCGGTGTCCTGCACGTGCTCGCGCGACAGGCTCGCGAGCGCGACCGGCAGCGTGTAGAGCTCGCGGTCGCTCAGCACGATGAGCGGCCACATGAAATCGTTCCAGGTGCCGAGCGCGGTGAAGACGGCCAGCGTCACGATGATCGGCCCGAGCAGCGGCACCACCACCGAGCGGAAGATGCGGAGCTCGCCGGCGCCGTCGAGGCGCGCCGCCTCCAGCAGCTCATCGGGAATGGACAGCGCGTACTGGCGCACCAGGAAGATCCCGAAGATGCTGGCCATGGCGGGGACGATGACGCCGCCGTAGCTGTTCACCAGCCCCAGGTGCTTGAGCATCAGGAAGAGCGGCACCATCCCGACCTGCGCGGGGATCACGAGAGCCACGAGCAGCAGCTTGAACACCCGGTCGCGGCCGGCGAAGCGAAGCTTGGCGAACGCGTAGCCGGCCGCGACGTTGAAGAGCAGCGACACGAGCGTCACCGCCGCCGTCAGCACGACGCTGTTGACCACGGCGCGCCCGATGCCGACGCGCGCGAAGAGCTCCGCGTAGTTGTCGAAGGTGATCCGGCTCGGCAGCAGCGGCGGCGGGAACGCGGCGGCCTCCCCGGGGGCCATCAGCGAGACGGACAGCATCCACGCCAGCGGCGCGATCGCCGCCGCCGCCGCCGCCAGCAAGACCCCGTTCACCACGAGCGCCGCCGGCCCCCGGCTCACGGCGCGTACTGCCAGCGCGACAGCCGGAGCTGAATCGCGGTCACGCCGAGGATCAAGAGGAACAGCATGAAGGCGACGGCCGAGGCCGAGCCGAGGTTCCACCACTTGAACCCCTCCTCGTACATGAAGTAGAGCACGCTGACCGTGCTCTGCATGGGGCCGCCCTGGGTCATCACGTACGGCTCGGCGAAGAGCTGGAGGTAGCCGGCGACGGTGAGCACGTTGACCATGGCCACGATGGGCGCCAGCATCGGCAGCGTGATGTGGCGGAACTGCCGCCAGGCCGACGCGCCGTCGACCCGGGCGGCCTCGTACAGCGGAGCGGGAATAGTCGAAAGGCCGGCCAGCAGGATGACCATGTTGTAGCCGAAATTCTTCCACAAGGCGAAGACGATGATGGCCGGCATGGCCCAGTCGGGATCACCGAGCCAGTCGATGGGGCGAATCCCCGCCCCGCCCAGCGCGTAGTTGAGCAATCCGTAGCTCGGATTGAACAGGTAGCGCCAGATGACCGCCACGGCCACCAGCGTGGTAACGACGGGCGCGAAGAGCGCCGTGCGGAAGAAGGCGCGGAACCGGACCAGCGGCGAGTGCAGCAGGAGCGCGGCCCCCAGGGAGACGGCGATCGAGAGCGGCACGCCGACCACCACGAAGTAGAGCGTGTTCCCGAGCGCGTGCCAGAACAGCGGGGTCTGGAGCAGCTGCGCGTAGTTGCCGAGCCCCACCAGGCGCAGATTGCCGCGGTCGGCGAGCGCGTAGATGTCGAAATCGGTGAGGCTGAGCGCCAGCGCGGCGAGCACGGGCACGAAGAAGAACACGCCGATCACGAGCAGCGCGGGCGCGACGAAGCACCAGGCGCCGGCGCCGCGTCTCACCGTGGCGCGTGCCGCGCCAGCATCCACCGGCGCTTCTCGAGGATCCGATCGGCGCGCGCATCCAGCTCCTGCGCCGCCTGCTCCACCGAGAGCGCGCCGCGCGCCGCACGCTCGGCCACCACGCGCATCTCGTTGGCGATGCGCTCCCACTCGGGCACCTTGGGCGCCGGCCTGACCCGCTCGAGCTGCTCGCGGAAGGCCCGCGCGTGGCCGTCCGCCGCCAGCGCGGGGTCGGCCCACGTCGTGCGTCGCGGCGGCAGGTCGCCCGTGAGCGCATGGAAGCGGAGCTGGACGGACGGCTGCGAAAGGAACTCGATGACGCGCCACGCCGCCGCCTGGTGGCGGGACGCTCTGAACACGACGAGGCTCGCGCCGCCGGCGATCGAGGCGCCGGGACCGTCCGGCCCCGGCAGCGGCGCCGTCGTCCACGTGTGCTGCTGATCGGCCGGCAGCCGGCGCTGCAGCTCGCCGATGTTCCACGGGCCCGAGACGTAGAAGGCGAAGCGGCCACGCCCGAAATCGGTCCACACGTTGGAAATGGCCGTGCTCGCCACCAGGGGAGCCCAGCCACGCTGGAACATCTCGAGATAGAACGTCAGCGCCCGCCGAAAGCCCGCCGACTCGAAGTTGCCCCACCGCCCGTCCTCGCGCAGGAGGGTGTCCTCCTGCTGCAAGGCCAGCGCGAGGAGCGGCTCGAACTCGTTGAGCGGCAGCAGGATGGCGTGGCCGTCCGTACCGGCGCGAACGACGGCGGCGAGCATCCGCCTCCACTCGTCCCACGATCGCGGCGGCTCCGCGAAGCCGGCGCGGTTCAGCAGGTCGCGACGATAGAACAGCAGACGCGTGTCGACGTACCAGGGGACGCCGTAGACGGTTCCGCCGACGCGGTTCGTGTCCCAGATGCCGGCGAAGTAGTCGTCGGCGACGACGACGGGCGAGCCGGCAACGTACCGATCGAGCGGCGCGAGCGCGTTCAGCGCCACCAGCTCGGGAATCCACGTATTGCCGAGCTGGCAGAGATCCGGAGTGGAGTCGCCTGCGAACGCGGTGAGCAGCTTCTCGTGGGCCGCGCTCCACGGCACGTGCTGGACGTTGACCCGGATGCCGGGATGGCGGCGCTCGAACTCGCCGAGCAGCTCCGCCACCACCTCGCCTTCCCGCCCCATCGCCCAGAACCGGAGGACCGTCTCCCCCGCCGGCGAGCCGAAACAGCCCGCGGCCAGCGGCAGCGTGGCGATGACGACGAGGAGAGTGGCCCGGGACAGGCGGGTCCGCGCTCTACGGTCGGGGACCGAGCCAACCACCCGAGAAGCCAGCCTGCTGGAGACCGCGGCGCAAGTGCGGGTTCGTGCGCATGACGCGCCAGACCATGGCGCTCCGGTAGTTCTCGATCATCGCGAGGATCGCGCCCTGGTCGATGCCGAGGTAGTCGTCGGCGACCCACCCGAACCCGGGCACGTGGCGGCCGTGCCGGAGCGGAACATCGTAGGTGAACGTCCGGTTGAACGCGTCGAGGAAGCCGTAGTCGGAATAGATGTGCTGGCCGAAGCGACGGTGCATGTCGAGAATGGTCGGCATCACGACCTCCGGCGCGAACGGCAGCGACGCGACGACGGCGGTCGGCGCCAGCGTGCAATCGTCACGCATGCCGGTGGCGTCGATCCCCCGCGCCGCGTAGCTGCGAAACCGCCGGGCGGGGCCGCCGGCATTCGAGATGACGATGTCGACCGGCCCGTCGCTGGCGGTGAGCCCCCACACGGTTTCACCGTAGTCCCGACAGCGCCGGGGATTGGCGACGGCATAGGCGCGCTGGGCGTAGACCGCGCGCCGGCTGTTCTCGAAGTAGTCGAGGCCGCGGCCGTGCATGTACGCGTCGCGGATGTCGCGGAAGTCCACCCACACGTGCGTGTACTGATGGCCGAACAGCGGCCCGAAGCCGAGATGCTCCTGCCCGAACAACGTCCCCCAGTGCCTGTCGTAGGTGCTGGTCCACTCTCGCCACGCGTCCGGGGCGACGGGAAACGTCGGAGAGCCGAGCGCGAGGAGGTACACCAGCATCGCCTCGTTGTACCCGCGCCAATCGTACGCCAGGAATCCCTCCTCGGGCGACCAGCCGAGGCTGATGGCCGGCGCCTTGGGCTGGGCCCACCGCCAGTCCACGCGCCCGTAGATGGCCTGGGCGAGCGAGCGGATCTCGACCTCCTCGGGCGCCGGCCCGTCGAAGTACGACTGGCAGAACAGCGCGCCGGCGAGCAGGAGGGCCGTGTCCACCGTGGACAGCTCGCTGTCCTCGAACCGCTCGCCGGTCTTCATGTCGAGGAAGTGATAGAAGAACCCGCGGTGTCCCGTGGTGCCGCGCTCCTCGGGCCCCTGCCGCGCGCCGGCGAAGAACCGGAGCGTCTTGAGCACCCGCTGTCGCGCCTGCTCGCGCGTGATGTAGCCGCGCTCGACGCCGATGGGATACGTCGTGAGCGCGAAGCCGACGGCGGCGATGCTCGAGTACGACGGCGTCGGATACCGGTCCGGGATCAGTCCGTTCTCCCGGTTGCCGGTCTCCCAGAAAAAGCGGAAGGTCCGCTCCTGAAGGTCCAGGAGCACCGGACTTTCAGTCGCGCCGCTGTCTCCGTCGTCCAGCATCATGATCATCAGGGCCACGGTCGCGAGCAAAGCGACCACGATGGCCGACCGCCGTCTCGACATTGCGCCGCCCAATGAACCGTGGCGTCCGGACCCACGTCCACGCCAGGGTGCCAGTCAATGGCCGAAATTGGCCTGTGGCGACAAGAGAGTCCGCGGCTCAGCCGCGCGCGCACATGCGCTGCGCTCGGCCGCGATGGCGCACACCGGCGCTCACGCCAGGATCTTTTCACAAACGCCTGTGTTTTCGCGACATTTTGTTTCGGATGGACGCCAGGAGGCGCCGGCCACGGCTAGCCCCCGGGCGGTCTCCGGAGCACGCGGCCGGGGCACGCGCTCGTGTGGTCCCCGCCGTCGATCACGACCTCGCCGTTGACGACGACCGTCGACACGCCGACCGCGTAGCGATGCGGATCCTCGTAGCTCGCGCGGTCCGCGATCCGGTCCGGGTCGAACACGGCGATATCCGCCCACGCGCCCGCTCGTAACACGCCGCGGTCGCGAAGGCCGAGGGCCGCGGCGGCGGCGCCCGTCATCTTGTGGACCGCTTGCGGCAGCGTGAGCAGCTTGGCCTCGCGCACGTACCGGCCGAGCACCCGGGCGTGCGTGCCGTAGAAGCGCGGGTGCGGCTTGCCCTGGCTGGTGACGCCCGAGGTGGCGAGCGCATTGCCATCGGAGCCGACGGTGACCCAGGGCGCGCGCGTGATCTCGTCGACGTCGGAGTTGCTCATCGACGTGACGAGGATGCGCGTCTCGCCGCGGTCGGCGATGACGTAGTCGCAGAGCGCGTCGACGGGATCCGCGCCACGACTCCGCGCGATGTCGGCGAGCGTGCGGCCCGCGTTGTCCGGCAGGTGGGGCGAGATCGCGATCGTGACCCCGTCCCACGACGGAATCCGCCCGAAGTTCGTCAACCCGTTCTTCGTGATGTCGTCGCGGATTCGCGCCCGCACGTCGCGGCCGCGCAGACGTTCGAGCATCGCGGCGATGCCGCCTTCGAGGACCCAGCGCGGCAGCAGATTGCGAAGCGGATTCGACGCCGTGTCGTAGGGATACGCGTCGCAGTCGACGGGCAGCCCGCGCCGGCGCGCGGCCTCGATCTCACCGAGCAGGCGCGCGGCACCGCCCCAGCCGTCGACGCCGGACAGCTTCAGGTGCGCGATCTGCACGTGCACGCCCGTGGTCTCCGCCACGGCGATCGCCTCGCGCACGGCGTCGAAGACGCCCGCCGCCTCGTCGCGGACGTGCGAGGCATAGGCCGCGCCCTGACGCCGCAGCACGCGAGCGAGCGCGTGGATCTCGGCCTCGTCGGCGAAGTTGCCGGGCACGGTGAAGAGTCCCGACGACAGCCCCCAGGCCCCGGCGCCGAGCGCTTCCTCGAGCAGACGCTCCATCGTCGCGAGCTCGTCCGGCGTGAGCCGCCGATTGTCCATCCCGGCCGTCATCAGGCGCAGCGTGTTGTGGCCGACTTGAAGAATGACGTTGACCGACGTGGCCGGAAACGCGTCCGCGTACGCCGCGAACGACGTCTCGGCGAACGGCAGCCAGGGCGCGCTCGAGGCGAGATATTCGCGGAGCATCTCCGCCTTGCCGCGAAGGACGGGCGCCGCCGAGAAGCCGCAGTTTCCGGTGACCTCGAGCGTCACGCCCTGGCGGATCTTCGACTCGGCGCGCGGATTCACGGGCAGCGTGAAATCCGAGTGGGTGTGGATGTCGATGAACCCGGGCGCCACCACGTGCCCGCGGGCGTCGATGAGCCGGCGCGCCGCCCGGCTGGACCGCGGCTCGATCGCGGTGATGCGGCCGCCCTGCACGGCGACGTCGGCTTCGCGACCGGCGGCGCCGGTGCCGTCGAGCACGTATCCGCCGCGGATCAGGAGATCGTCCGTCACGACGGCATCGTAGCGCGAACGCCGGCGGTCACGCTGCCGCCGGCCACCCCCGGAAAATGACATGCCCCGTAGTGCCCTGCATGGAGCTCGCGCAGCGGCGGCTCCTGCTCTCGACACACCGCCTCCGCATACGGGCAGCGCGGATGGTATCGGCAGCCGCGCGGCACGTTCACCGGGCTCGGCACGTCGCCCTTCGCGAGCGCCGCCATGGTCGACGCCTCGGGGTCGGGCACCGGGATCGCCGAGATCAGCGCGACCGTGTACGGATGGAGCGGCCGCGTGAAGAGATCCTCCGAGGTCGCCATCTCGACGATCTTGCCGAGGTACATCACGGCCACGACGTCGCTCATGTAGCGGATGACGACCAGGTTGTGCGAGATGAGGAGATAGGTGAGCCGCTGCCGGCGCTTGAGATCCGCCAGCAGGCCGAGGATCTGCGCCTGCAGCGAGACGTCGACGGACGAGGTGGGCTCGTCGAGGATGACGAAGCGTGGACGCACGGCGAGCGCGCGCGCGACGACGAGGCGCTGCCGCTGTCCCCCGCTGAGCTCGTGCGGCAGCCGCTTCAGCACCTCGCGGTCGAGCCCGACCAGGGAGAGCGCCTCCTCCGCCCGCGCCAGCGCCGCCGCGCGGTCGGGGACGACCTTCAGCGTGAAGAGCGGCTCGATGAGCGCCTTCAGCATCGTCTGCCGCGGGTCGAGCGAGCCGTACGGATCCTGGAACACGATCTGCACGCGGCGGCGGAAGGTCTTCAGCGCGCCGCCCTTCAGCTCCGCGAGGTCGGTCCCGTCGAAGGCCAGGCGCCCCGCCGTCGGCTCCAGCAGCTTCACGAGCAGCATGGCGATCGTGCTCTTGCCGCAGCCGGATTCGCCGACGAGCCCGAAGGTCTGGCCCTCGCGGACCGCGAGGCTCACGCCGTCCACCGCCCTGACGTGCACGGCCGCGCGGCCGAAGAATCCGCCGCCGAGGGGGAAGTGCTTCGCGACGCCGTCCAGCCGGACCAGCTCGTCACTCATCGTACTTGTGGCAGGCGACGGCGTGGCCGGCCGCGAGCGTGCGGCGCTCCGGCTTGCGACGCGCGCACTCGTCGAACGCGTCCGGGCAGCGCGGGTGGAATCGGCAGCCCGGCGGCGGATCGGTCAGCGGGGGCATGGCGCCCGGGATGGGGCGGAAGACCGTGCGGCCGCCGTCGATGGTGGGCACCGTCTCGAGCAGCGCCTTCGAATACGGATGCCGCGGCGCCTTGAAGAGCGTCCGCACGTCCGCCGACTCGGCGACGCTGCCCGAGTACATGACGACCACGCGGTCGGCGAGCTGGGCCACGATGCCCAGGTCGTGCGTGATCAGCAGCAGCGTCAGGCGCACGGTGCGCCGCAGCTCGGCCAGCAAGCTCAGGATCTGCGCCTGCACGGTGACGTCGAGCGCGGTGGTGATCTCGTCGGCGACGACCAGGTCCGGCTGCCGCACCAGCGCCATGGCGATGACCGCGCGTTGCTGCATGCCGCCCGACAGCTCGAAGGGATAGCGCCGGACGACGCGCTCGGGGTCCGGGATGCGCACCAGCCGCAACGCCTCGATGCTCCGGCGCCATGCCTCGCGCCGGCGCGCACGCGCGCCCGTGGCCTCCAGCAGCTCGGGGCTCAGGCCGAAGATCTCCGCGATCTGGTCGCCGATCGTCAGCACCGGGTTCAGATACGACGTCGGGTTCTGGAAGACGAGCGCGACCGAGCGCGCGCGCAGCCGGTTGAGCGCCGCCTCGCTCTTGCCGAGCACCTCCTCGCCCATCACCCGGATCGAGCCGCCGACGACGCGCGCGTTGGCCGGCAGCAGGCCGGCGATCGACAGCGCGGTGAGCGACTTCCCCGAGCCCGACTCGCCGACGAGCCCCAGCACCTCGCCGCGCTCGATCGTGAGGCCCACGCGGTCGAGCGCCTGGATCCACCGGCCGCCGATGCCGAGCTCGACCGAGAGGTCGCGGATGTCGAGAACGGCCACGTCAGCTCCGCAGCCGCGGGTCGAAGATGTCGCGGGCCCAGTCGCCGACGAGGTTCAGCGAGAGAGAGGTGAGGAAGATCGCCACGCCGGGGAAGAACACGAGCCAGGGCGCCTGGAAGATGTAGGCCTGGCCGGCCGCCACCAGGCTCCCCCACTCGGGCACGTACGGCCCCGGGCCGAACCCGATGTAGCTGAGCGCGGCCAGCGTGATGAGGATCAGGCCCACGTCCGCTGGCGCGCGCGCGATGACCGGGAACAGCGTGTTCGGCACGACGTGCAGGAAGATCATCCGCACGGGCCCGACGCCGAGCGTGCGCAGCGACTTCACGTACGGCTTCTGCTTCTCGGTCAGCACCTGCCCGCGCATGAGCCGGCAGTAGATCGGCCACGACACGAACACGAGCGCGATGGCGAGGTTCTGCACGCTGCGCCCCAGCACCGAGGCGATGGCCATCGCCAGCACGAGGCTCGGGATGGACAGGAAGACGTCCGTCGCCCGCATGATCGGCTCGTCGAGCCGGCTCACGAGGCCGGCCACCGCGCCCAGCACGGTGCCGATCAGCAGCGCGCCCAGCACGACACCGAGGGCCACGCGCAGGTCGAGGCCGGCGGCGAGGAGCACCAGCGAGAAGAGGTCCCTTCCGAAGTCGTCGGTGCCGAACCAGTGCTGCGCGCTCGGCGGCGACAGGCGCGCACCGAACTGGACGTCGCGCACGACCGAAGCCGGGATGAGCAGCGGCGCCACCGCGCCGGCGAAGAAGATGAAGAGGAACAGGAGCGCGCCCGTGCTCGCCAGCGTGCTGCGCCGGATGGCCGCGAGCTGCGCGAGCATCGTCAGTACCGGACCCTGGGATCGACCACCGCGTAGAGCAGGTCGACCATGAGATTGACGCCGACCATCATGGCGGCCACGAAGAGCGCGAAGCCGACGACGAGAATGCTGTCGTTGTTCAGGATGCCCTGGGCGGCCAGGCTCCCCATCCCGGGCCACGAGAAGACCGTCTCCACCACCACCGCGCCGCCGAGCAGGATGCCGAGGGTGGTGCCGGCGGTGGTGAGCACGGGCGTGATGGCGTTGCGCAGCGCGTGGCGCAGCACGATGGTGCGCGTCGGCAGCCCCTTGGAGCGCGCCAGCAGGATGTAGTCCTGCCGCAGCACCTCGAGCATGCTCGCGCGCATGATCCGGACCACGGCGGCCAGGCTGATCAGGCTCAGCGCGAAGGCCGGCAGCACCAGGTGGCGCAGGGCGCTGCCGAAGAAGGCCAGCTTGCCGGCCAGCAGGCTGTCCACCAGGTAGAGGCCGGTCACCGGCGCGATGGGATCGAGCAGCGCGATCGTGTCGCCGATGCGCCCGCGCGAGGGCAACGTGGGCAGCCCGAGCTGGCCCGCGTAGTAGAAGAAGACCAGCTGCAAGATGATCCCCAGCCAGAACACCGGGAACGAGATCCCGGTGATGGAGACCACGCGCACCGCCACGTCGGCCGCGCGGTCCTTCCGCAGCGCCGCCACGATGCCGGCCGGGATCCCGATCGCCGTGCTGAGCAGCACGGCGGCGACGGCGAGCTCGACGGTGGCCGGCAGGCGCGCCAGCAGCGCCGCGAGCACGGGCTCGGCGGCGGTGCGCGAGTAGCCCCAGTCGCCCTTGATCAGATTGGCGACGTAGTAGACGTACTGGAGCGGCAGCGGCTCATCGAGGTGGAGCTGCCGCCGAAGCGAGGCGAGCGCCTCCTGGCTCATCGGCAGGCCGGGCGCGATGTACGCCGCCAGCGGATCGACGCCCGGCATGCCGCGCAGCACGAAGAACACCACCATGCTGACCCCGAGCAGCACCAGCCCGAGGAAGGCCAGCCGTCTCAGGACGTACGACAGGAACCCCACTCACTCCTTCCAGAGCGCAGGGAAGTAGAAGCCCTGATAGGTCGGGTTGTAGTAGAAGCCCTTCACCGCGGCGCGCAGCACGTTAGGGTTGAAGGTCGGCTGCCCGTACGCGGTGGCCGCGCCGATCCACACCCAGTCGACGTCGTCGTTGACCTCCTGCATCAGCTGGGAGATCAGCTTCGCGCGCTGCTTCGGATCCAGCGCCTGGAACTGCTGCTTGTAGAGCTCGTCCGCCTTCGGGTTGCTGTAGGAGCTCGTGCGCGCCCAGAAGCCGGTGGTCGTGCCGAAGGCGCTGAGCCACGGGTTCGGATCGGCCGTCAGCGAGAAGCTCGAGTGGATGCTGAATCCCGTGAGGTGCGAGCGCCAGGAGTTGACGTACTCCGTGAAGGACAGCGCCTTCACGTCCAGCTTCAGCCCGACATTGAGCTTGTTGATGTTGGAGGCCAGCTGCGTCGCGATGTACCCCTGCCACGGCGCCGTCGCATTCGAGATGAGCACGATGTCCCGCGGCTTGTCGGGCCCGAACCCGAGCTCCTTGCCCGCCTCGAGCAAGAGCTTCCGCGCCGTCTCGAGGTCGTACTTGTAGCCTGGCTTGATGCTCGGGTCGTAGCCGAACTGCGCCGGCGTCAGGCCCCAGGAGCTGGGCTCGGCGAAGCCATTGAAGACGTTGCGCCGGATGTCGGCCGTGTCGAGCGCCGAGGCGAACGCCCGGCGCACGCGGATGTCGGCGAACGGCTGGAGCGAGGCCAGCGAGCCGTCCGGGTTCTTGATCTTCAGGTTCATCTTCGCGAAGAACACGGTCAGCCACGGGAACGGCCCCGGCACGGCCACGCCCGGGATGATCGGCTCGATCTTCTTGTCGTCGAGCCACTTCTTCTTGTCGATCACGTCGAAGATGGCCGCCGTCGTGATGTCCGCGACGTCCACCGTCCCCGCCTTGAGATTCAGCAGCCGCGTCGCCTGGTCCGCGGTGGCCCGAACCAGGATCGTCTTGAGCTTCGGCTTGATGTCGCCCTTCGGCCCGCCCCAGTAGCTCGGGTTCGCCTTGAGCACCACGTGGCCCGCCGCGCGGTCGAAGCGCTCGAGGATGTAGGGCCCGGTGCCGCTCGCGTTGTTCAGCATGAAGTCGTCGCGCTGGCCCGCCGTCACCCCGGGGATGTGGCCCTGGCTCGCATCCGTGGGCTTCTTCCAGTTCTTCGTCACGTACGCGGGCGAGACGATCGAGCCCATGAACGTGGCCATGTCGCTCAGGAAGGCCCCGTAGGGCTGCGCCAGGTTGATCTCGACGGTGAGCGGGTCGAGCACCTTCACACCGCCCGCGGCCATGTAGCGGTCGACCGCGGCCTGGGAATAGTCTTTGCCCGCGCCGAACGACTTGCTGAACTCCCACGCGCCCTTCAGGATGCCCGGCGCCGCCGTCCCCGTCGGGAAGAAGGAGCCGATCCCCGTCGGATCGTCGATGAGCACCGAGCGGTCCAGGCTGAACTTCACCGCGTTCGCGTCCAGTTCCGTGCCGTCCTGGAACTTGATTCCCTTCCGCAGCTTGAAGACCCAGCGGCGTCCGCCGTCCTTGACCTCCCAGCCCGTCGCCAGCCACGGGATCGGCTGCGTGCCCGGCCCGTCGTACCAGACGAGCCGCTCGTAGACGTTCTGCAGCACCATCACGTTGGCCTGCGCCGTGGTCCCCATCATGGGGTCGACGTACTGGGGCCCGGCCGCGATGTCCCAGACGAGCGTGTCGTTCGCCGCGTGCGCGGCGCCGGCGGCCAGGATGAGCGCGAGAGCGACGACGAGCGTCTGCATAGGCCTGAACCCCTTTCCGCCGCGGGCGAGCGACGTGGGGGCACTACTACCCAGCCGGCAAGCATTGTCAAGAGCGTCGCGGTCGGCTACTGTCGCCTCGCCTTGCGCTTCGGCCTGATCGGCTACGGCCTCTGGGGCCGCCACCACGCCACCGCCATCGCGTCCGCGCCCGGCGCCACCCTCGCCGCCATCGCCTGCGCGAGCGAGGCGACCGCCGCCGCCGCCGCGCGCGATTTTCCGTCGGTGCCGGTGGAGCGCGGCTACCGTGCGCTGCTCGCGCGGCCCGACATCGACGCCGTTGCCATCGTCGTCCCCAACCACCTGCACGCGGAAGTCGGCGTGGCCGCGCTCGAGGCCGGCAAGGACGTCCTGCTGGAAAAGCCGATGGCGACCACGGTGGCCGACTGCGATCGCCTCATCGCCGCCGCCCGCGCCGGCGGCCGCGCGCTGAGCATCGGCCATGAGCTGCGTCTCTCCGCCCAGTACGGTCGCATCAAGGGCCTCATCGACGCCGGCGACATCGGCGTCCCCCAGTACCTGGCGTTCTCGCTCTTCCGCTTCCCCTTCCGCCCCGGCTCCGGCGGCTGGCGCTACGACGCCGCCCGTGTCGGCTCCTGGATCCTCGAAGAGCCCGTCCACTTCTTCGACTTCGCCATGTGGTACTTCGAGCGCCTCGGCGACCCGGTGTCCGTGCTCGCGCTCGGCAATGCCGAGCGGCGCGGCGCGGGTATGTCGGATCACTTCACCGCTATATTGCGATTCACGGGCGGCGCCCACGCCGTCATCACGGAGACGCTGGCCGGCTTCGAGTACCACCAGACCCTGCACGTCGGTGGCAGCGAGGGCGCGATCCGGTCGTGGTGGTCCGGAACGCTCGATCGGACGCTCACTCCGACGTTCGACCTCCGCCTGGAGCGGCGGGGCAAGGGCGTGGAGACCGTGCCGGTGGAGTCCTCGGGGGAGCTGGTCGAGCTGGGCGTGCAGGCGCGCGAGGTGGTGAGCGCGTTCGCGCGGCGGCGGGCGATCGTGTCGGGAGAGGAGGCGAGGAAGCGCATCGTCGTGTGCCTCGCGGCGGAGGAGTCGTTGAGGGAGGGACGCGAGGTCGCGTTGACGCTCTGACGCGTCAGGCTCCGCCGCTCGTGTGGCAGACGCCGGCGCTATACACCCCACGCTGTATGGCACAGAGCTCCTCCGGCGACGGTAGACGGCCTGGCTGGAGCGAGCCGGAACAGCCGGCAAACACCACGAGGACGTAGATCGGCAACAACCATCGCATCGCGCGCTCTCCTCTCGCGTCAGTCCATTGCGCGGACCGGAGTCGTAGACCCTAGGTCACCGCCAGCGATTGCAGTGTGCCCGGACCTCCGTTACCTTGCCGCCGCGCGCGAGAAATCGCTCGAGATTTGGCGGGGAGTACTTCGGCTCGCCGAAGCCGATCCGTTGCACTGCCGTCGAGGCGACCGACTCGTTCGCCCGCCGGTGCACGCCGATCTCCCGGGGCGCGAGACGACCGTTCTGCCATGGGACGACGTGAGCCAGCGCCGACATCGTCTTGTAGAAGAGGCCGGCCGAATCGTGTGCGGGAGCCGTGAGGTCGGGCTTGACTCGCTGCTCGATGAGGTCGTGATCGAAGACGAGGCCGCAGGCGGCGGCCTTGTCGATCATCCACAGCAGCGGGATGTCGGAGAGCGCCGACTCGAAGTACCCGCCGCCGACGTCCGAGTGGACCCCGGGGAACCATACCTGTTCCATGGTCTGGCCGACGGCGCCCGGCTGCTGGCGCCACAGCGTCGGCGTGAACGGCCCCCGACGTTCGTCGATCGCCACGGCGTGATAGGCGAAATCGACGAACGTGCTCAGGTCGACGTCGTGGAACGACCAGCGGTCGCTGAACGCCATGTTGATGAGCCCCATGCCGATCTTCGGAATGCCGAGACTCCCGACCGTGTCCCAGACGCCGATGAACTTGATTCGCGTCTCGTGGCACCACCGCGCGCGGAATTCCCTCGCCCGGGGCGAGTTCGGATGCGACTCGGAGGTTCGATCGCGGTAGAGCTCGTACGCTTCGTCGACGCGGGCGTCCGTCAGATACTCTCGCTTCAGCAGTCCAGAATTCCGGATGAACCCGGCCAGGCTCCGAGCGGTATACGCGCCGCGGCTGAACCCGAAGAGGAACAGCTCGTCGCCGGGGTCGAAGTCCCGGACGCACTGCTGGTACGCCTCGCTGATCGCGGCTGACAGCCCCCAGCCGAGAACGCCACCGAGGGCCCGTTCACCCGCCTTCGACCCGACGCCCGCGTAATAGCGCCTGATCTGGACGCCGGACGCTTCCCGCATGACCTCGAAGATCTTGCGAACGTTCGTGACGGCCAGTCGGCCCTGGTCGTCCGTTCGATCGGCGCTGTTCCACGTGCCGTCGCAGCAGATCGCGATCCGCTTCATCGCCACGCCCCTCCGTGACCGCCCGGAGTATAGTCCGATCATGAAAGAGGGCTACCGCGTCTTCGACAGCGACATGCACGTGCTGGAGCCTGCCGACCTCTGGGAGCGCTACATCGATCCGGCCTTTCGCCACCGCGCGCCGCGCGGCACGACACGGACACCGATGGACGTCGGCGTCACGGTGGATGGCGCCGACGCGTTCACGCTGTCGGCGCAAATCGCGCGCGTCAGCTTCCAGGGCGGGCTCGCCCGGTTCGCCGACGACATCGCGCGGGGCTTCGACGCCCGCGCCCAGCTGGCGGCGATGGACCGCGAGGGCATCGACGTCACGGTGCTCTATCCCTCGCGCGGCCTCTTCGTGCACAGCATCTCCGAGCTCGATCCCGCCTTCTCCGAGGCCATCGCGCGCGCCTACAACGACTGGCTGGCCGACTTCTGCCGCGACGGCGATCCGCGCCGGATGTACGGGGCGGCCATGCTGCCCATCCACGACGTCGCGGCCGCGATCCGGGAGGCGCGACGCGCGGTGCGGGACCTGGGCTTCAAGGCCGTCTTCCTGCGGCCCAATCCGCCGCGTCGCGGCGTCTACTGGCATCAGCCCGAATTCGATTCGTTGTGGGCCGAAGTTCAGGATCTGGACGTTCCCGTCGGGTTCCACGAGGGCGTCGCGTCACGGATGCCCACCGCCGGCGACGACCGCTTCGCCGGCGATCTCTTTTCTCTGCAGCACGCGTGCTCGCACAGCATGGAGCAGATGCTGGCGCTCGAGGCCATGACGCTCGGCGGCGTCCTGGAGCGGTTCCCGCGACTGCGCGTCGCGTTCCTGGAGGGCAACGGGTCGTGGCTGCCGTTCTGGCTGTGGCGTCTCGACGAGCACTGGGAGAACCCCGGGCGCTACGAGAC